>CAYNZY010000009.1:0-89609 GCA_964401805.1 uncultured Rhodohalobacter sp. | reverse complement strand
AAAGCTGTAAATTTCTGCTTCTTGACTCCACCGTGCAGCGTATAATGAAAATGCTCCTACATTACCTCCAATGTCCACTATGACAGAGTCCTCATCTATGTCATAATTTGAAGGTAAACTGTATTCATTTTCTGAGAAGATATTCTTCAATCTAAATAGCTCATTCCTGGGTATTAGAATTGAAAAATCATCAACGTTCGCATTTATAACTTTTGATGGAAGATTGAGTTTATTTTCTAATTCCTGAGTGAACGTAATTTTTTGATTATTATGCCCATTCTGATGAAATCTATCTATACAGACTTCCGGATTCCCCTCTAACACCTCAATCAATTTCCGATCCTGCTCACCACTAAAATAGCTGCTCACATCCTTCAGCAGAATCCAAGCCTCCACAGTGCGAACCATCAGCCATTTACTGAGGTCGGTTTTGATGGGAGCGTTGTCTTGTTCAGGGATTGGCAGCATGAAAGGCAAATCCACATTCATGTTTTCCCGGCCAAGTTTCGTGGTCTCGATCAGTCGTCGCATCACCTCCACCGCCTGGCCGCGTTTACCAAGAGCATTTAGCGTACGAACGAGCGTGAATACAACAGACGTGCTGTTAGCACCCTGATTATATAAATCGATCAAGATCTGGGCTGCACGAATTAAAAGATTGGCTTTCTGACTGCGAGGCTGTTCCAAATCTGAATTTTGGATATCAATCTGCTCTGCGGCAATTAGGTTGTTGAGTGCTATTAAATATAGATTGATTCCTTGGGTGTCTCCGTGATTCTCCCACTGCTCCATCAAATCTGAGACCCACGGAAGCCTGGCAAGTTCTATTTTCCAGAGGCCCGATGATACCTCTTGTGGCGTAACTGACTCATCATGCAGCCAACCGTCTTTTTTCAACTCATTAAGTTGACTATCATGAACTGCAACCAGATTCTGAAAATAAGGATCGACGCCGGCTTCAGCATCATGCTCCGCCAGAATTCCCGGTCCCGGGATGTATTCGTACAGTTTGTATCCCAAGTCCGATAGTTGACTGTTCAATATATCCGATTTCTTTTCAGTAATCGCTATCAATATCAGTGGATTCTCGCTTTCCAGTAAATTTTTGGCACCACTCAATGCTTCAGCTTCATTCCCGTTGATATCAATCTTGATCAGATCCACATTCGGCTCACCTTCAAACTGCCACCAGCTGTCGAGCGTAACGCAGGCAACTTTTTCATCGCTGTTTTCGTCCAGTTTATTCAACTCCGGAGTCTCTGCCTCTTTCCAGCTCTGTCTGCCTGGTGAATCAGTAACAGCTTTTCCAATGACTTCCAGGTTTTCAAAACCGTTCTCAAGCTTACTCATCTCCAGATGCTTCTTGGAGATGCTTCCCGGCTCAAAAGAGAACACGGTTCCTTCATTTCCGACCAGTCTGGTTGCCGGTAAACTATAAACTCCGAATCCTGCTCCCACATCTACTACATTCATTCCTGCTTTCAGATAGGTACGAATGAAATCCATTTCGTTTTCATACCAGGTATTTTGCTCAAACAGTACATATGGCGTCATCATCGTCAGATCTGCAGGTGTGCAGATCGTTACCCCATCCATCGTTTCAATCTTATAAACATTGGGTTTCTCACCGGTAACTTTTTTAACACTTCCATTTGTGTGATGCCCATTCCCGTTGGTTTCAACTTTAGCTTGCTTTGCTGCTTCCCCAATTTCATTTGACATAAAGTCGGAGTTTATTCTATCCGTTTTTTGATTGGTATCTTTGCGCTGAATTTCATCCTCAGCTACAGCTTCTATCTCAATATGATCTTGCCACTCTCCTTCCGGAAGCTTTTGATTATATCCTTCAACGCGCTGCTTCCACATTTCGCGAAAAGCTTTGGAGAGATGCATCCCAAATCTTTCACCGTCGCAAATCGGTGAAGCCGCTACTTTATTCCTGATTCCGCTTCTGATCTCTGCAAGTGCTTCAATATCGGACGCAAGTTCCACAACCTTATCGGAATACTCATCCCAAGTTGCGGTAATCCAATCCGGGAAACCGGCATTGTAGAGGTGCGTGGTGGAGTGGCGTCCGGCAAATGTTGGGCCCGGCTTGGTAACCACGGGCACACCCATCCAAAGCGCCTCACAGGTTGTGAGACCTCCTGAGTAGGGCCACGGATCGAGCGCTATATCCACCAGATTATAGCACTCCAAAAGTTCATCATGTGGTGACTGACCCTCAAACAAAATCCTGTCAGATGAAATACCGCACTTTTCCATGGTATCGATTATTCTCTCTCGAAGTGCCGGCGTGTCGTACTGTTTACTCTTTAAAAAGAGGCGACTCTCAGATACGCGATTCATCACCTCAGCCCATTTCTCCAATATACTGTCGTTCACCTTTGTCGGGTTGTTGAAGCAACCGAAGGTGATGTATCCATTCTCTTTTGCTGGCAATTCTGCTACATCAGGTGCATATTCGGGCGGTAAAAAACAGATGTAGTCATCCGGCATCCGCACCAGTTTTTCTGTATAGTATTTCTCTTCTCCATTCGGCGTCTCCTGATGGTCACTGATCAAAAAGTCCACCGACGCCATACCGGTTGTATTGAATAGTCCGCCTACCCATTTCACAATTACGGGAGCCGGCTCCATCGCAACCGTTTTAAGCCTCGTATCAGCCGAGTGGCCGGAAAGTTCAATGAGGATATCGATCTCATCGTCTTTGATCATTTTGGATATAATTTCATCATTATATCCGATAACGGATTGCCACTTGTCCGTCACTGCATGAATTCGTTTTGTAATACGGTCATATCGATTATTCGTCGTATAGCAGTAGATCTCAAACTGATCCTTCGGCAAATTTTCCAGTGCCGAGGTGATCATCCAACCCACAGGGTGTGTCCTGAAACCTCCGGAAATAAATCCGATCCGTAATTTTTTATCTATATCAGTGTTCACCGGAACCGGACGATTGGGTCTCTTCTTTGGAGCAAAGTTTTGATCCCAAAGCTTGTGTTTTTCAAAAATCTCCTCTTTTGACCTCACCGGGTTGTAATGTAACCCCATCAGGTAGTTGGAAAGAGATTCAAATGTATCAGGTTGATCCTCAAACGCCTTCAAATAGTTTTTCTCTGATTCATCGAACTGGCCCAGTTCCTGCATACAGAGAGCATAATTAACCCGAATACCGGCAACTTTTGGATGGCTTTGAATCAGTTTCTCGTAGAGCTCAATTGCATCATCATATCGGCCTTCATGCTTATATAGTTCGCCCAGTGAAACCTGAGCACCTACATTCCTGGGCTCTATTCCCAAAGCGGTCTGAATGACTTTTTCAGCCTCTTCAAACTCTCTTTGCTTCTTCAAAATTTCCGCCTTTGCCAGGTAAGCTGAGATATACTCTTCATCTACCTTAATTGTAATATCAAACAGTTCAAGAGCCTTGTTCAGATCACCCTGATCGTTGTAGATCTCTCCGATGCGGTATGCAACGCCCGCGCTTTTAGGGTCAATTTGATTCGCTTTCTGGAAACACTTGAGTGCCTCATCCAGTTTGGCCTGAGCTCTGTAAACCGCTCCAAGATGCAGCCAGGCCTTAAAAAATTCAGGATTTTTTTTCAGAGCGATATCCGAATACTCTTCCGCCTTTGCATACTCTCCCAAATTGAAATGGCACATTGAGATTGAGTGAAATGTTTCGGGCTGATCTCCGCCCTGCCTTACAGCCTCAATCAGAAAGGAAAGTGCAGTTCCGTATTCTCCTTTCTGCAAAAATGCTATTCCGGCGTAGTGATAAACCGGCCACGGTGCATTTTTTTTGTTAACCAGGGGCTGAAGTATTTTCATGGCCTCATCAGTTTTCGGTCGCTGCTGATTTAAAAGGGCCTGGGCACGTGCAAGTTGTAGTTTCAAAACAATTCTCTTTGAATTTCAGATAAGTAAAGACACTGATATTCTTGCAAAGGGTGTGCCGCCATCCTCTTCATACCTGCATAATAACACCTTTAATAACTGTTATTTTTACACTTACTTCATACTATCGCTTTGAAGTTGCCCTTCTCTAAAATCTGCTGGTTTGCAAAATTTTCCTGCTCGCGACATTTTTTTCCTGCGTATATGGTTAAATAGGAATATCCGTCCGGTGTCTGCCGTACCTCATCAGTCTGTTGCTTTCAAATTCATAAGCACAGGCTGTACGATTAGTCCCAATGGATAAATGCTCGCAAAGATTTTCACTCAAGATTTGTGAAACTTCAACAGCACCCCTATTTCATTGCTGTTGAAGTTTATTTCAGCATAATAGCGATTAGGTTCACATGAATTTGTAAGAACCCTCAGTGAATGAATAAAATTGAGCTATGAGAAATCTTTATTAATAATCACTTCTATATTTCCCGAACCCTTCTTATTAACTGTTCTTGGTTCTCCAATTCACAAAAGTTGGCATAAGGATTGCACCTACGTTAAACAGGCCTATGTTAGAAGTTTCTCATACATAAAAACGGACTTAACAAAAACCTAAATGAGGCCGATAAGTACAATAGAACGATTTAAACATGTAACCGATATCTAACTATCATGCGTGATCCTCAACTGGTATATCAACAGCAGGCAGTAAAAAATGCCTCACCACTTCAACTGGTGGTGAAAATGTACGATCTACTTATTCAAGCCACTTATAGAGAAGATGGTCAAAAGGTAAGGGAGATTCTATCAACCCTGATTGCCGGACTGAATTTTGATCACGAACCTGCAGATCAACTTTTTGCTATTTATAGATATTGCCAGGATCTGGCTCGAAAAAACGAGTTTGAACAGATTAGAGAAGTTATGGAGCCCATCCGTGAAACATGGGATGAGGTGGCAAATAAATCCGCAGCCGCATCATAATCATTTACAGATATGAGTTCTATTAATAACATATTTCGCCAGACAAACCCTTACGAAAAATTCGTCCAGCAATTGGTACAGCTTGAAAGTCAAACCAAGTTCAAGCTGGAAGCTCAACAGAAAGATCAGCAGGAACAGAAGAAAGCTTTAGGTGATGTTAGTTCATCAATTACCTCTTTCATAAATCAAATTAAAGAGCTTTCTACCCCGACGAACAACGCTTTTGAGCCTTTTGTAACAACGTCTAATGATGAATCTATCGTTGAGGTAAATTCCGCTACCGGAATGGATCGGCCCTCCAATTTCAACATTCAGGTTGAACGAATGGCTACAAACGATACCGCACTTACAGGTGTCTTAAATGCGGATGATTACGATCTGGCCCAAAGCGGGGACGGCTCTGTTACAATTACGATTGGAGAGCAAACAGAAACCATTCAGCTGGAGACGACAAAGGACGACGGTACCGGCACAATGGTTGATAAAACCAACCGTGAAATATTCGAATCCTTTACTGAACAGCTTGACACCCTATTCGGAGATAAAGCTGATGCTACTGTCTTTAACGTCAATAACGACCAAATTCAACTCTCTGTTAAAAGCCTCGAAACAGGTTTTGAGAACCGTATTCAGTTTGACGGGGCAACGGGAGTAGGTACAGATATTACGGGTTCTATTACTCACCTCAGAGATCAAAATCTGCTGGATGCTGAGTTTACAATTGATGGAGTTACATTTACCCGAAGTCAGAATCTTGTAGACGACGCCATTGACGGATTGTCGTTCACACTTAAAGGTGAGAGCCCGGACGCTATTCAAATTTCGGCTCAAAGAGACCTCGAAGAAGCCAAATCAAATGTAGACGAGTTCATCTCATCATTTAATGATATGAACAAAACTATCCGGCAGCGTACGTTCATTGATGGAGAGAACAATTCTCAGGGTCCCCTCAGAAGAATGCGCTCCATTCGGAATTTGACCGTCAATCTTCGCCAAACGGCCCTGCTGCCTATGGATGGAGCCGATCCTGATCAGCTTTCACGGTTATCGGAAATAGGGATTGATTTCAAAAACGATGGAACCATGTTTGTGGATGATGAAGAGCTTTTGAATGAAGCTCTTGAACAGCGACCAGAACAGATTGCTGAACTTTTCACGAACGAAAATTCGGCTGTGCAGAAAATGATGAGCCAGGCTGAAGCGTACACAAAATCTAACGGCATTATCAGTTCACTTGAAAGTGGTGTAGAACAAAAAATCGACCGATTGGATAATCGTATTGCACAGCAGGATAAATATCTGGCACAGTACGAAGAAAGACAGCGTGATATGTTCAATAAGCTACAGCTGGTTATTCAACGTGGAGATGCTCAGTTTCAGGAAGTGATGAGCTTCCGTCAAAGATTTTAGTCTATTATTTTCAAGAAATTAAAGGAATGAATAAAAACCTTTTAAATACCTTCAAAAAGCTGAATGCAAAGAGTGAATCTCTGCTCAGTGAACTGAATCAAGAAAAGATTTCATCGCCGGATGAACTGTTAAAATTTCTGGACGACAGGGAATCCACCATAACCGAGTTAAAGTCGTTGTTTAATGATCGAAATCGATCAGAAATGTCTGGCGATGAAAAAATGACGCTCGATGAGCTTTTTAATGAATTTGAGCATCTGAATATTTCAATACAAAAATTGTTATCTGAAAATCTTTTAGAATCAAAGTCGAAACTTGCTTCTGCAACACGTCAAAGAAAAGCTGAAGAAGGCTATCAGGTTTTAGATAGCCCCGACAATTCTTATATTTCAAGAGGTTAAATTACACGATTATGGATATTAATAACATTACAAGCAGCTCAAACGGACAAGTCAACAAATCCGGCTCATCTGATGAAAGCAGGAAAGCTGACAATCAGGCTGCACCTCATAAAAACGGGTATTCAGACAAGATCTCTTTGAATGGGTACTCCGGTTCAAAGAATGAAGAAATTTTTGCAAAAATTGAACTGGAGAAATTAAACAGTTCGTCTTTCGACAAACTAAAACAGATGAAGGCTGACCTGAATGAGTTTGAAGCAGCCAAAAGTGATTCTCCGGAAAAAGCATCAGAAACCAAAATTGGGCAAATGCTGAACAACCCGGATGTTTGGGAAGAGATCGCCGGAAAAATAGTAGATTAAACCTACCTGTTTTAAGCTTAAACAGTCTACGTGTTCAGTTAAAACAATCGGTATTTTCTGTTATAATTACACTCCACAGCTCTTTTTGTGTTTAGGACTACTCATCTGTGATATAGTTTTTTTATACTTGGTCTTATCTTATTAACTATGATCAGGTTTTAGGTATATGAAGGGACATATTGTAATCATCGATGATGATAATCTCCTCCTTGAATTTATGGAGGAACACCTGTCGATGAATGACTTCAAAATTGATGCGTTTGAATCCCCTGTAAAAGCAACCGAATTTTTACAGAGTAATAAGCCCGATCTTGTCGTCACCGATGTGAAAATGAATGAGATGACCGGTGATGAAATACTTGCCTTTGTTAAGAAGAACTGCCCGGAAACCGGTGTAATTATGATAACCGGATTCGGCAATATTCAGCACTCCGTTAATGCCCTTCGAAAAGGTGCCTACGATTATATAACTAAACCATTCAAAGCAAAAGAACTTCTATTCAGGGTAAGCCGGTATTTTGAATCGGATCCCAGTGATGTAGGGCCTAAAAAACCGAGTGGTACCGACTCAAAACCGAGAAAAATTGAACGGGAAAAGTCTACTCATGTTAAAAAGATAGACCCGGCTTCAAATGGAGAAGAAAATCAATTTGTCGGGAACGACCCCAAAATCAAAAAACTGCTTCGGCTCCTTCCTCAAATAGCTCGTAACGACGCACCGGTTATGATCCAGGGTGAAAGCGGAACAGGCAAAGAGGTCTTTGCTCATCAAATTCACGTCAACAGTGATCGTGCCGGTAAACCTTACATAAAAATTAATTGCGCAAACCTTCCCTCAGAACTGGTTGAGAGCACACTTTTCGGTCATTTAAAAGGATCCTTTACCGGAGCAGTAGCAGATCGTAAAGGAGCATTTGATGAGGCTGATGGCGGGACTCTTCTGCTCGATGAAATCACGGAAATCGATATCAATGTTCAGGCAAAATTACTGCGGGTTTTACAGGAGAAAGAGTTCTACAGAGTTGGAAGCCAAAAACCTATCAAAGTGGATGTGCGTATTTTGGCTACATCAAACCGAATTCTTGGACAAGCTATTTCAGAAGGTACTTTCAGGGAAGATCTATACTACCGTTTAAACGTTTTCCCGATTACTATACCACCGCTCCGTCACAGGCGAGAGGACATTCCACTGCTTGCGAATCATTTCGTGCAAGAGTATACCCGTAAATACGGTCTTGAAGAGAAGAAACTTTCGAATGAGTTGATCAATCACTTAATGACTCAGGAGTGGCGTGGTAATGTGAGAGAGCTGAATAATAAAATTCACCGAGGGGTTATTCTATCACAGGACAGCGTTGAAATAAAGCCTGAACACATCGAAAATCAGCTATTTTCTAATGTAGATGAAAATCTGAGTAATGAAGTATTGACCGATTTACCCCTGATGGCCATTGAGGATATGGAACTGCATCTGATTAAGAAAGCACTGGAGCATACGCAAGGCAACCAAAAGGAAGCGTCCAAAATACTCGGAATCTCTGACCGTACCATACGAAACAAGCTAAAAAACCTGGACGAATAGGTTTGATTTATATTCCTGCCGCAATCAGTTTTTTAGCACGCTCCATTCTATTCAGTTTTGTTAATAAAACTACATATCGTCTTTTGTATTCTCCGTTTGACGGATGCTCTTCGACCAGATCTTCGTAAACGTCTAAAGCGTAATCGTACCAGCCGTTTTTCATGAATTGTTCCATGCAATCTTGCAACTCCACAGTTGCTCTTCGGCTGAGTTTGTCGGGAAGGTAGTCAACGAAAAGTTTTTCAAAAAAGACTTTAGATTTTGTAAAATCTCCCCGTTCTGATGCCATCACAAAAAGACGTTTTAAAAACCCCCGATCTACTGCACCTTCTTTAATATTGTACAGCTCTTCGAAATGCCCACCAGCCAAACGATGATCTTTAATCTTTAATGCGAGATCGCCCATTTTTCCCAATGTGGCCTCTCTGCTCATTCCTTTATCAAACCCGGCTCTTGTCAGTTTGTCGATATTATTATAATATTTTTCCAAAGCTGAATAGGCTTGATTCCAATCTTTCTTCAGTTCGTAAATCCGGAATTGAATTAAGTATGGAATATATTGAATAGGTTCAGCTTCAGCCGACTGCTCTGCCAGCTTGAGCGCCCGGTCCCATTTGAACTGCTCCGTTAAACAGGTAGATAGTCCATTTACTGCAGCCAGGCGGTCAAAAGGCAACAGCTTTTCATGCTTAAGCACTTTCCTGAAATAAGCCGCGGCTTCGCTGTATTTTTTGTTGAATATTTTTTCATACCCTTCAACCAGATCCCGACGGGAGGTAAGTTCTTGCCCTTTTAATAAATCTATTTTGGAAAATGGCGAACTAGACCGAGACATCAATATCGGGCTATCATCCAATAGAATCTCATTCTGCAAAATATACTCAGTAGCGTCCGGAATAGCTCCGCCTTTAAAAATATCCCCTTTTGCCTCTCTGATTAAACGTATTTGATGATAGGCAGTAACGTTTTCACCATGTTTAACCGATATCAGGGCAGCAGCCCATTTCCTTTGATCATCAGACCTGAGAAAGTCACAAGCCTCGTCTGTCAGCTCTTCATCTTCATCGATTATAAACTGAGATTGTGACTTACTTTCCTGAATCAGGCGATTCCAGACCGCCGATTTGGTCATATCAGCAGTAAATCGGAACCACCGCATATTATCCGATAGAAGAAGCTTTTTTTCAAATGGAGCCGCAATTGTAATTGAATTGAAATATTTTTTAAAATTCTCAATTCGTTGTTCTGTAATATTTGAAGGTTTTGATACATAGAGAATCAGCTCGATATTTCGATTCTCATTCTCACACTTTGATTGCCGTGTTTCTGATACTAAATCCATGATTTACCCTGATTTTTAAATTACCCCTCAAATAATTACAGTCTTGAACGGTTTACTTCCTTAATCTCAAAAAAATGTCTCACAGATAATTTAACAGAGTGTTGCTAAACATTTTTGAGTGAACAGCCATCGCCGATTCGTAAGCAACCTGAGTACGTTGCAGTTCTGAAAACGCTTGTGCAAAATCAGTATCTACAAGATTACTTACATCTGCCTTCTGTATAATCTTTGAAGATTCATACTGTTCAAACATGTGCTCTAACCGAGTAATGTTACTTCCCAGTTTTGAGGTCTTATCCGTTACATGCTCAATCACTCCGTCAATATCACTCAGCATCGTATTTACCGCCCCTGAGTCGTTATTTCTCAGTGCATCTTCAATATTACCCAATACCTCAAAAAGGTCTCCTGAATCGGTATCGGTCAGTTCTTCGCCCGATATCGAGAAGTCAAGACTCATCCCGTCGGCTACCAGAATTTTTGGAGCTGTGCCGTTACTGGTATTATCCACTCCGCCCGGTGCTCCTGCATCGTAGTTAAACGGTTGTTCTCCGCTGTTCGTCCCTGCAAAAAGGTATCGATCACCATAGCTTACATTTAATGTCTGTACAAGGCTGTCGCGTATTTCACCAATTTCGTCAGCCATATTTGCTCGTATTTTTGCATCAGAGGAGTCTGATGCTCCCTGTACCATGAGACGCTTAATATCTACGAGTCGGTCGATCGTTTCGTCCAGAGATTCCTGGGCTAGTCTTCCTTGTCTCAGGCCGCTGCTGATGTTGCTCTGGTACTGCTCTTCTTTCCTGATATTGTCTTCGATTATGCGGGATCGCTGAAATGAGACAGGATCCTGAGAAGCAACCCTGACCTCTTTACCACTGGAAAGATCAGACTGAATGCGCCCCATCTCACCACGGTTCTTATTTACGTCTCGCATAAAATTGTTGAACAGTATTTTCTGTGTTACTCGCATCGTTTACCTCACAATACTTAAAAGTGTGTCGTACATTTGCTGTGCCGCCTGCATCGCTTTAGCTGCTCCTTGATAGGCGTTCTGATATTTGATCATCAAACTGAGCTCTTCATCAATATTCACTCCGGACTCCCGCTCCTGCTGCGTTTTCAACATCTGAATCTCAGAATCACGAGCTTCCATCTGAGCTCTTACATTGCTTAGATTTTCTCCGGGTTTGCTGATAAGATCTACAGCATAATCCGTCACTTTTCTGCCTGAAATCAGATTTTCATTACGAACATTGGCTATGCCGGCCGCAATATCTCCGTTGCCGGCTTCACCATCTACTGACGAAGCGGCGATATGCTGATGATTATTTTTAATTACATCATTCAATTCTATCGAGGATGCCGATACATTGGTAGGATTAAAGAAATTTCTCTGAGTTCCGTCTTCAAGACCATAACCTTGTAAATGCAATTCATTAAACCTTGTGACAAGAGCTTCAGCTACGGCATCAAGTCTCCCTTTCATTTCCGGAACCTCATTTTCATACATCTCAATATCTGCGCCCAGTTTACCACCATTCGGTTCCACTATTTTTCCATTCTCGAGTCGAAGACGGTACACCTTGCTCACATCATCCACTTCCGATTTGATATGCATGGCATTCTCACCATCCAGAATCTGAATTCCGTTCACTCTCAACTCAAGCTTTCCGTTGTCCTGAACCTGCGACTCAAAATTAATCAGTTCTGACAGCTCTTCCAGTTTCTTTACCCGAATATCCAGACTGTGATGGTCCGGTTTACCGGCTGAACCACCTTGCATGATTGGCTTATTTAAAGATGCCAGTTCATCGATAAGTTTGTTAACTCTCTCAACATTTGTATGAACTGACTCACGTACCAGATCACTTGTCTTGTCAAGATTTCGGCTCATATCGCCGAACTTGTCCGTAAGCTGTTCTGCTTCAACCACAAGATTATTCCTTACACTGTTATCCTGGGGATCTGATGAAAGTTCAGAAAATGAATCAAAAAGTCTGCTAATCTGAAGATCCAGGTCGTGGCCGGAGTCAGTTGCCATAAATGCTTCCATCTGCTCAAACACTTTAGCCTTCTCTTGCATATACCCCATATTCTGCCGCTTGTCGTTCAGCTGAATATCGGCCATTTCATTACGGAGCCTGGTAATTCCCGTCATATTCACTCCCAGACCGGCCGCGCGGTCACTAAAACGCATGCCTGCCGGTTCCTGGTTCACCCGCTGTCTGGAATATCCGGGTGTATCTGCATTAATCAGGTTATTAGAGGTGGTTGAAAGAGAGCGTTCTGCAGTTTTAAGTCCGCTTCTAGAAATTTCGAAAAGTGTTTTCATGCCTAAATTTCCTGGTTTATAGCCACACCTGAGGGAATTTGTCCGTTATTTCCTTTGGAGCTGTAAACCTTATTCTTATGGTTATACATGTCGTAAATAGAGTGCATCAAATTTTTATTTCTCGTAATAGCAAACTCGAGAAGGTTAACCAGTTGACTCTGTTTTTTAGACAACGTTTGAACTTTTTCGTTCAAAAACTTCCGAACACCTACAACCCAATCTTCTAAAACAGGATAGGCATCTTTTAAATGCTCGAGCTTTACACTATCACTTTTGTTATCAGCACTTTCGGCACAATACTTAAGTTTTTTTATGAATTCCTTTTCACTGCTTGCATAGCGAAGTTGCAGTTCTGTATGTTTTTCAGTCAATACAGAGAGTTCTTCCGAATCTGACTGCACAACAGCTTCTATCTGTTTCTCGATAATCTGATGAATTTCATTCAGAATTACATCAAGTTGTACAACAGTATTTGCCAGTTCTTGAACATGCTCAGGGTATTTTCCAACTAAATCAGGTAGTGCTGTCATTTTTATCTGTAGATTTTTGATTGATTACTTCTTCTGCCGTTTGTCCCCAATACTCCATTACCAAATCTGCCATGCCCAGTTTTCTCTGTGCTGCCAATTCACTTGAAAGTGCATCAGTTATAAATTCTCTGTAAAGACTGTTGCCACCCATGCCGCTCACTCCATCTGTCATTTCAAATGACCCTTTTGTCATCTCTTTGACAAGATGCTTTGCAAAAAGCTCTTCAAAATCGGTGGCTGCCTGCTCTTTCTTCAGTTCACTTGATCGCTCATCACCAACTTGCGATCGAGCCACATGGATATATGATTCTATATTCATACTGGTTTTTTACTTTTTGATTTACATCACAATTAGCTTTCCACGAAGTGCACCGGCCCGATCCATCGCCTGAAAAATGGATATGATATCCCGCGGGCTAAGCCCAAGGGAGTTCAGAGAAACAGCAAGCTGAGCAACAGTGGTTTCCGGTTCCAGAACAACGGTCTGTGCTGACTCTTCACTGATCCCAACTTCCGGAACAGGAACAACGGTTGTTTCACCTCCGCTAAACGGTGGAGGCTGACTTATAAATGGGGTTACCTGTGTTCGCACTTGGATACTGCCGTGAGAAACCATTACCTCATCGATTACAACATTTCCTCCTGCTACGATAGTACCCGTTCGTTCGTTAATTACAACACGCGCCGGTGTATCTACTTCAATTTCCTGATCCAGTATAATGGATGTAAAAATATTCCTGTTTCCCTGCTCCTGAAACGCATCCGGCCACCTTGCCCTCACAACTCCCGCATGCTGAACAAAGGCAATCTCTTCATCGAATGCTCCATTAATCGCCTCCGCGATTCTGCGTGCGTTACGGTAGTTTGGATCTCTTAATATCAATCCCAGGGGACGCTCTGTATCAAATTCAAATTCGGTGTTACCTGTTACTATGCCACCTCCCGGAATCGTAGCTGTCAGGGTTTGATTTCTGCTAACCCTCGACCCGGGGATTTCCGCATTGATCCCTCCCACAATTAAGGGGCCCTGTGCCTTGGCAAAAACCTCTTCGTTATCCGGGTCAAACAGCGGAGTCTGTAACAGAACCCCACCCTGTAAACTGCTTGCATCACCCAATGAAGAAACGGTTACGTCGATTTCACTGCCCGTTGCGTGATAGGGGCCTATCGAAGCTGTTACAATTACAGCCGCAACGTTTCTGGTTCTTAAGCGTTCTGCATCCACCGTAATTCCAAAATTTTCAAGCATATTGGTGATAGACTGGACGGTGAACATTGCTCCGCGACTGCTAATTGTTCGATCCCCGGATCTATCCAATCCCGTTACAAGTCCGTATCCGATTAACTCTTTACGATGAGCATTCTCTATTTCCACCAATTCCGATAGCCGGGTTTGCTGAGCATTACCCTTACTTGGTATCAATACTTCCAGGCTTATAACCAGCAAAAGAAGCGGCAGAAAATATCGGTTCAACCTTTTTATCCTTAATAGCCAGCTGTATTTGTTCATATTCTTCCGCATCATCAATTCATCGATTCATTTACAATCACAGCGCCCAATACAACTCCCACACCTGTCAAGACTGCTCTTGTAAGAAAACCTCTCTTTTTGGTGACCCCTGAAAACCGACCGCCATGTTGCTTATAAACTATATCTGCATTGGCAACTCTGTAAGAATACACACGGTTCTGACTGTCAATGTCCATAGGCCGCACAGTTCCGACCAAATTCATTTCGTGTCTTTCACCGTTAATTTCCGTGAGCCTGGTTCCTTCAATAAGTAAATCTCCTGATTCAGTTACATCTTTAATCTGCACACTCATCAAACCTTTAAGCAATTGCCCTTGGCTTGATGAATTGCGCTGATCCTCACCGTAATTGACATTTACATCTGAACCAAAAGTAGGCTGGAAGGGAATAAAGTTACTGGATACTGAACCAGCAGCGCCGGCGTCAGAATTTGCTAAATTACGGGCGTCGGATGATGACGTACCCGATATGTTTTCTGACAAAATAATGGTAATAACATCACCAATCTGATGAGCTTTAATATCCTGATAAAGTGAACGCTGTGCTTCGGCTGTGGTCAATAATCCTCCAATGACAGCCACAAATACAAAAAATAAAGTCTTCTTAATCATAGTGTTTTTCTCCATATTGCCTCTCCCTGAGCAGTAATTCGGCCCAGGTACCTGTTATTTGTTTCTTCGCTAATAAATATTATTTCTTCGTCCTGCTCCCCTGAACTTTGAGCTATAGCCTCAATTACAATTCGTACTCCCATCTCGTCAAAAATCAGGCGGGCAGTTTCTCCGGACATTATTAAAAAACCTTTGGTTACTTCTGCATGGCGCACCGGCTGTCCGGGTGCAAGTGTTCTTCGAACTTTATAACCAATCAGATCGTCAAAATTTTCCACAAGCTGTCCTCTGTTTGTAGAAACAGGCACCCACAGTTCACCCAGCATCTCCTCAGTTATGGTTTCACCTGAGGGGATTCGCCGATTTGCCACCGGAAGTTTTTTTTCAATTTCTATGACCAGCTGTATTTGTGAGGACTCCAACCTGTCGTTCATTTGATACCTGACTTCGAAAGTGGTATATCGTCCAATTCTCTCTATGGGATTAACTGCTTGAATTCTATCAGGAGCCAATTCCAAAATTGTTTGAGGTATCCAGCGGGGTTTAAGTTCAAACCTGTGCAGATCAGAATCATATTGTTCGTTAAGCGTTTTTCTGGCAATTTCCAGAATTCTCTCTTGAATCTCTGTTTCTCTCAGAGTAGCATCTCCTGATGCTTCTGTAACCTTTCTATTTTCCTCAACGACAGTTCTCTCCCAATCAACAACGCACGTTGTTTCTGTCGACAGATCAGCAGACAAAAGTGACATTATGAGAAGCATGAAGATCACTTTTTCCTATCTCTTAATTTGATTTGTAGTTGACATCATGTCCTCTGCAGTCTGCACCATTTTTGAGTTTGTTTCGTAGGCTCTTTGAGCTTCAATCAGCCGAACCATTTCATTCACTATATCCACGTTGGAATTTTCGAGGAACCCCTGACGAAGAACACCAAATCCATCATTTCCGGGAACACCGTAAAATGGAACTCCGGATGATTCTGTCTCGGCAAAGAGGTTATCTCCCAGGGCTTCTAAGCCACCGTTATTCACAAACCGGGCCATTTCAATTTGCCCCAGCTCAATTTCTCGGCTATCACCGGCCATCCTGGCCCGTACAATCCCATCCTGAGAAACCTCGACTGCAACAGCGTCCTCAGGTATCTCGATCTGGTCTGCGAGAGGCAGTCCTGAATTGTTTACCATCAGCCCGGTTGAGTCCAGGTTAAAATTTCCATCTCGGGTATAAGCAACGGATCCATCCGGCATCTCAACCTGAAAAAATCCATCACCGCTAATCGCAAGATCCAGTGGATTCGCTGTTTCGGAAATTGAACCCTGCATAAAATTCCTGATCGTTGCTGCCGCACGCGATCCATGACCTATCTGCAGATCCGGACTGTCATTTGAAACCCGACCGGCTGCAGCTCCATGTTTTGAATTTGCAATATTTTCATAGAAAAGATCCTGAAAAGCGATCGTGGTCCTTTTGTACCCGGTAGTACTGACGTTTGCCAGGTTATTTGCAATGTTATCAACGGATCGTTGCTGGGCACTCATTCCAAGAGCTCCCGTGCTTAATGCTCTAAACATAATTGATGGTTTTTATTGAGTTTTAAAATCTTCCTAAATTAGTTGTTACCTGAGATAGCATCTCATCTGTAGTTCGCAATGCTTTCTGTTGAGATTCAAACATCTGCATGTTTCTCATCATATCTACCATTTCGTGCAGGGCCTGTACATTTCCTTTTTCAAAATATCCCTGCATCACAACACTCTTTTCCGAATCTGTCAATGAACCGGGCTCCTCTACTGAGAAATATGAGGTTCCCCTGCGCTCCAACTGAGCCGGATCTTCCACCTCTACCAATTTTATTTTATCATACGCCTCATCGTTCAGCCGGATCGTACCATCTTTCCCAACCTCAAGTTTCGGACTGCTGCCTGTTCCATCCATGGTCATAAAATATTCCGGAATATGAATTGCACCTCCTTCGCCCTGAACATAGCCACCTTGACTATTTCTAAGGTATCCATCCGAATCGAACTGAAAGCGTCCGTCACGGCTTAAAAACGACTCCCCTTCATCTTCCACTACAAAAAAGCCCTCACCATCAATGCCAAAGTCAAGCAGGTTCCCTGTTGGCTCCAGCACTCCCTGTTCCATATTCACCTGCTGCATGGCTACAGTTCGTGTTACTTGCTCACCATTAAGCTGTTCGGTAATAAGACGGTGAAAGAGTTTGTTCCCTTTGAATCCGGGCGTATTCATGTTCGCCAGGTTATCAGCAGTAGCCTCCTGCGCTTTCGACAGCATTTGAAGAGCCTGCATCTGTGCCTGAAATCGATCAATCATGAAAATGAAATTGGTTTATTCGTTTTAAGTCATTCTCATAGCTTCAAAATTTGTGCCATCTCCAAATCATCCTCCATTAAACTCTATTTAACTGCATCTCAAGGAACGTCTTTGCAGGTTAAATCCCCGATTTAGTACTGCCTGACCCTTCATCAACTGATGAATATTCCCTGGAAGACTATTCAGAAAGTTTTTCCTCGCAACGGAAACTTCCACCAACACTGATGAACAGAGATTGCGGAAATGTTTTCCTGAGAAGTGGAGCTTTTGTCCTGAAGTGTTTTTAAAAGCCGTCTCTCAGATTTATAACAACTCATTAAAAAAATGGTATTCCATTTGATATAACTATCAGTGTTATGTCAGACCAAAAGAGCGATCAGGAAAAAACGGAGGAACCCACGCAGCGCAAGCTTGAAAAAGCTCGCGAAGAGGGAAATGTAAGCGTAAGTAAAGAGATTGCTTCCGTTATGCTAATGGTGGTATCCGTGGTGATGTTTACAAGTACAGGAGCATTCATGTACGGAAAGCTGGAGCATATCTTTGAGACGTTTTTCATGAACGCAGGTGTAGATTTTGCCGATGCTGATCACGCCATCGATTATCTGGTAATGGCCTTAAGAGACGGTTTCGAATTAATGACTCCTCTCCTGATTCTCCTGATGGTAACCGCGGTTGTGGTCAATGGCGTACAGACCGGATGGGTATTTTCAATCAAAGCTATCCAGCCAAAAGGAGATAAAATCAATCCTGCAAGTGGGATAAAGCGCATTTTCTCCATGAAAGGATTTGTGGAACTGTTGAAGGGTTTCAGCAAATTGATCATCGTGACAATCATCGTTTATTACACGGTTAGAAATGATATTGAGCACTTTCTCTCCTTCACCATTATGCCGATTGAATACAATATTCAAGAATCCGGACTTTATGTCCTCATGTTTGTAAACCGGATTTTGGCGGCACTTTTCATACTGTCAATAGCAGACGCAATCTATCAGAATTTTCAACACAGAAAGGATTTGCGCATGTCAAAACAGGAGATCAAGGATGAACACAAGCAGATGGAGGGTGATCCACATGTTAAAGGACAGCGAAGAAAATTGGGAATGTCTCTAAGGCAGCGTAAACGCCTCGATCATGCCGTACTAAGTTCTGACGTGGTGGTCACCAACCCTACCCATTACGCTGTAGCATTAAAATATGATCCTGAAGAAAATAATGCTCCCATAGTGATGGCGAAGGGGCAACGACTGAAAGCTTTAAAAATAAAAGAGCTCGCCCGTGAGAATGGCATACCTATTGTAGAGAATAAACCTGTAGCGAGAGCTCTCTTTGCAACAGCCGAAGAAGATGAACATATACCTGACGACATGTTCAAAGCAGTCGCAGAAATTCTTGCATATGTCTATAAACTTAAAAACAAACACAATATTTAATTCATGGCTTCGAAAGGACTGAATACCGGGAAGTTAAAGAATATGTTCTTTCAAACGGATGTTCTGATATCATCCAGTATCATCGTCATTCTGTTGATAATGATCGTTCCATTCCCGCCTACACTGATGGATTTTTTCCTGGCCATCAACGTCTCGCTGTCGTTGATAGTGCTTTTGGTTGCTTTCTATACCTTAAAGCCGCTTCAGTTTGCTGTTTTCCCCGGCATGCTTCTTATTCTGACACTCTTCCGGCTCTCGCTGAACGTGGGTACCACAAGGTTAATCCTAAGTGAAGGCTATGCAGGGTCTATTATTGAGACCTTTGGAGGCTTCATTGTCCAGGGAAATTTTGTGATCGGGATTATTATATTCTCGGTTTTGGTGATTATCAACTTTGTAGTAATTACCAAGGGGGCGACTCGAATTGCAGAGGTAGCTGCACGTTTTACACTCGATGCCATGCCCGGTAAGCAGATGGCCATCGATGCCGACCTGAGTGCCGGTCTTATTACAGATCAGGAAGCGAAAAACAGGCGTGAAGAGATTTCCAACGAAGCAGACTTTTATGGCGCTATGGATGGTGCAAGTAAGTTTGTTCGAGGGGATGTAATTGCGGGTCTTCTAATTACATTTATAAATATCATTGGCGGCCTCATTATTGGAACCATGCAACAGGGTATGGCGATCGGAGAGGCTGCAGAAGTATATACACTACTTACCATTGGTGACGGATTGGTATCTCAAATTCCCGCCCTGTTAATATCAACGGCAGCCGGTATTATCGTTTCCAGAGCTGCATCAGAGGGTAATCTGAGTCAGGAGCTTACCACTCAGCTACTTGGGAATCCAAAAACAGTGACTATTGGAGCTGTCTTCATTTTCTTTATTGGTTTGCTGCCGGGTCTTCCAATCATTCCATTCTGGTCTATTTCAGGTCTATTTCTGTTTCTCGCTTATAAAAAATCGCAGGCTGAAGATGAAGAGGAGGAACAGCAAAAACTGGCCGATGGAAGAGATAATAAGGCCGAAACTGAAGAGCGTGTCGAAGACTATTTGCTTTTGGATACTCTGGAACTCGAAATCGGCTATAGTCTTATCCCAATGGTTGAATCTCACCAAGGTGGAGATCTTCTAGATAGAATGACGTCACTGAGAAAACAGCTTGCCACTGAACTGGGAATAATCATTCCATCAATCAGAATTCGTGACAATGTCCAGCTCGACGCCAATCACTACTCCATTAAAATGCGCGGAATTGAACAAGGGAATGGTGAATTGCTGCCGGGCTATCATCTCACACTTCTTCCTGCCGATTTTAAACCTGATATACAGGGAATTGAAACCAAGGACCCGACTTTTGGGATGGATGCTATCTGGGTAAGCGGAAAAAATAAGTCTCAGGCGGAAAAATATGGTCTTTCTGTTATTGAAGCCGGAGCTGTCATCACTACTCATCTCATGGAAGTTCTTAAGAAGAATGCACACAAACTTGTGGACCGACAGATGGTGAAAAGATTGATTGATAATGTGAAGGAGCAGTCGCCTGCTTTGGTAGATGAACTTGTACCTGACGGAATGAAAATCGGAGAAGTTCAAAAGGTACTGAAGAGACTTCTAAGGGAGCGAATTCCAGTGAAGGATCTTGTAACAATCCTGGAAACGCTGGCTGATTACTGTACGCAAACAAATAATACAGATGTACTTACTGAGTACTGCCGTGCTTCGCTTTCAGAAACAATCACACAGCAGTTTGTCCATGATAAGAATGAAATAGTGGTCGTGATGCTCGATCCCAGCCTTGAAAGCCATCTGCTTTCACAAGCCCAGCAAGGAAGCCTCAATTCCAATACGCTTGGCTTAGTACCCAATACCGTTGAACAGCTTTACCAAAATGCATCATCGATTTTCACCAGCATGATTAAACAGGGTTATGATCCCGTATTGTTGACTTCTCCTGTGCTGCGGTTTACGCTATTCGAGTTTTTGGCACCGATTTTGCGTGATATAAATGTACTGTCATACAATGATATCAGCCCGGAGGTACAATTTAAAACATTTGACAGACTCCGGATAGAGAAGAAAGTAATTGAAGAACAAGTACCTGCATGATCTTAAAAAAATTCATAGGAAAAACACTTGAAGCAGCAAAAGATAGTGCCAAACAAATGTATGGCAACGACTTTGTAATTCTTGAATCATTTCTGCCAGATGAAGATCAAGATGCAGGAATTACGGTGGCTATTGATAAAAATAAAAGAAAAGTCGCGAACTCTTCAGAAAATGATGTTTCAAATCTAAACGGTACTCATAATCCGGGAGGAGTGCGTTTTGAACCAGCGCAACGCCATACACGGAATTTAGACAAGCTTAGAAAAATCGCTCAGCAACAGGATCAATCCATTAATAAAAAAACTGAACCCAAATCCAGTCAATCAAACGGTACATCATTCGAACCGAGTAAACTGAATGGGGAAAGTTCATCTGACAGTAAAAAAACCAGCTTATACAGCAGATCTGCAATCAGAAAAAATGCAACCGGCTCTCCCCAGGCTAAACCGTTAGAGGAAGAATCCAATACAGATCAAAAAGAGAATACAAAGTTTCAGCCAAGCAACAATTCAATTTATAGTCGTTTTGACGAGTCGAAGCCAAAAATCAAAAGTTCTGTTTCCACTCCGTCCGTAAATAGCCCTCGAAGAAACGAACGTGATACGACTGCACTTCACAAACGATTTGATAAACTTGAAGCTCTGTTGGACTCTGCTCTTATATCAACCAATTTAGAGTACGCATCGCACCCTGTTTTTCAGCAGTTGGTCAAAACCGGGATCAATACAAGTGTTGTAGCAAAATGGTTCAGTCAGATCATTGAGCAAGGAGTAGATCCATTTATACAGCCAGAGCAGTTTGCCAATCAACTTGGTTTAATCCTGAAAAATACCTTAAGCCAGCCTGTAGAAAATGACCCGAAAAAATATCTGATGTTTGTAGGGGCCGCAGGTTCAGGTAAATCAACGTTGATCATGAAACTGATTACTAACAGCCGTTTCTTTCAAACAGACCATACGGCCGTTATATCAGTCATTCCAAAAGAATCAAGTTATTATACAATCCTGGAGCCGTTTTGCAGCGATCAAGATATTCCATTTTATAAGGTTTCTTCCGGAAGAGAAGTAACCGGGCTGCAGCAAAAATTGGAGCAGTACGATCATGTGCTGATCGATACGCCATCCATACATTTGCAACAGAAAAACTCATTCCGCCAATTTTGGGAGATTCGACAAATTTTAGCTTCTCTGACCCCTATGGAGATTCACTATGTTGTGAATGCATCTCATGGACAACACTATTTTGAAGATGCTTCTGCGTCACATCATCCACTCCAACCCGACTATCTGGCCATTTCAAATCTGGATCAGGTTTCAAAATGGGGTGGCATTATACCGTTTCTGCAGGAAATGAATTGCGGTACCAGATACATCTCTTCCGGACCTTCTATTCCCGAAAGCGTGGATACATTTAAAGCCGAAAACTTTGCTAAAAGGGTACTACAAGATGCATAAAGAGATCACAAAAAAAGCAGAATTTCCCACTCCATTTATCTTCTCCGTGTTGAGTGGAAAAGGTGGCGTTGGTAAAAGCATGACCAGTGTAAACCTGGCCGAAGTCTTGGGTTCATCAGGGTACAGAGTAGCACTACTTGATGCTGATATCGGTCTATCGAATTGCGCGATGCTTCTAAATGAAAATGTTAACGCCAGTGTAGCCAACTGGGTTAACGGCGAATGTATGCTGGAAGACTTACCTCACACTACAGATCATTTAACTTTGGTAACGGGATGTGACTCCCCTTCGCAAACTTATGATATCGAAACACTGATGGATGCGATGGATCAGGTAATTCTTCATCTCAGTCACAATCACGATGTTATAATTATTGACACTCCTGCCGGAGCAGGTGAGATTAGCTTGTGGGCGCTTGACCGTTCTGAAGTTGGAGCATTGGTATTAATAGATGAACCAACTTCTATTTCAGATGCATATCGACTATGTAAGTATATCTATAGTATTGACCCCGATTATCCATTTGCGACAATCGTGAACCAGGCGGAAAATGGGTCAACTGCAGAGGATACTTACCAAAGGTTTAACTCGATTCTAAAATATTTTCTGAATAAAGAGCTCCCAAATCTTGGGTTCATTCCATACAGTGAAAAAGTAAAAAATTCAGTAAGCAATCAGTCTACCCTGCTTCAGAATAAAGAGACGAATGAACAAGTATTAAATGAACTGGTGTATATCACACAACATCTGATAGGACTGGCTAAGTCAGTTTCAAATCAACTACAAACAGCAATTGAGTAAATCATTGAAAGCATGTTACTTAGAATAATTACCGTAATATCACTTTTTATATTCCTCTTGCTGATGATTTCCGGTGCTCAAACAGAAGTTGCGCTATATCGGGGTATCATCTCATTTATGATCCTGTTTTCAGGTGTTTACTTAACCATATTTTTTCTGAACGTTATTAAAGACGATTCAGAATCTGTTAAACCGGAAGTAAAGTCTGGAGCTAATAAAATCTTTACAGGTGAAAAAGGAGAGTAACGAATATGTCTAATAAAACACTTCAAGAACTCGTAGAAGCTTACTGTATTAATCCATGTGATGGCCTGAGAAATTCAATCATCAGTAAGTCTATGCCTTTAATTCGCAGTATTATCGGCAAAATTAACCGGCCGGATCACCCTTTAACACATCGAGAAGATCTTGAAAGTGCCGCAATTACAGGGCTCATTCAAGCATTGAATAATTATGATTGTTCAAAAAATGTACAGTTCAATACTTTTTCATACTACCGAATCCGTGGAAGTATAATTGATTACTTAAGGTCTATTGATTATCTCCCAAAACAACAGAGAAAAAGTTACGGAGAAGTGCAGGAAGTAATTGTTCAACTTTCACAAAAGCTCGGGAGAGAGCCATCAGATGATGAAGTTGCCAATGAAATGAATATGGAGTTGAAAGACTATCACTATCTGCTTTCAAATGTGCAACAAAGAAACGCTCTTTCACTTGACAGCTTTTATGGAGACGATAATTCTCTATATGAAACCAAAGAAAACCCGGATAGTAAATCTCCAATCGAACAGCTCGAACGGAACGAAATAATTCAGGAACTAAAAAAGAAAATCGGCCAGCTTCGTGAACGTGATCGACTTATTCTTTCACTCTATTATTTTGAAGATATGACAATGAGTGAAATTGCTCTTCTTCTGGAGCTATCTGAGGCCCGAATTTCACAGCTTATCGGTAAAATTTTGATTCAACTGAAAAGCAGAATGCTTACTGAAATTGTTGTTCCTTAGTTAACTCTTATAGATTGTGTTTTTAATAAGCAGAATAACACGCATTTCTAAAATTCCTGCTCTCCTCTACCGGAAGAAGCGGCTTGACCTGTACAAAAAGTCAAAAGAGAGGACCGATGATGAACCAAAACCTAAATTTTCACTCGAAGAGTTATTGAAATCTGACAAAATCAAATCGCGCGATTCCAGTCAAAATTATAACTCCACGGTTGAAAGGAAATCGAAAAAAGAGGGTGCCGGCTCTAATATTGATTTTAATCTTTAACCTTTTCAGACGTCATCTCATCCCAGATCCGATCGGCGAAGTCATAAAACGGCTGTTTTTGATGATGCCATCCAAAGTGAAGGCAGTAGGGAGTCACTTTCATGTAGTCGCCTTTTCCGGGAACCAGTGAAAAAAAGGAAATCAAAAATTTTCGAAGCCATTTAAGTTGAATCGCTTTAAAATCATATACAAAGCGGTCGTTATAAAGAATACATTCAATGGCAGTAAAATCCCGGTCATGTTCCGTATAATCTTCAATATAATCTAATTGTGGGCTTTCATAACCATTTAACCAGGGTAGGATCGGAATTTTAAGTTTTGACAGTGCCATGCCAAGACTCCACTCGCAGGTCTCCTGTGTTCGGCCCGTCTCACATTTACGGCTTCTGAAGTGAGTCTCATCTCTTTGGGATAGAAATTCAGATGCAGCCTTACAAACTTTCTCTGCAGTTCCTCTATCAGAAGAGTACATCAATCCGGTCTGAACCCTATTCAGGTAGGTTAAACCAAACCTTTCCAGGGTTTTTTTTCTTCTCCGCAAAACGATATCGGCTACAATTCCAATTCCCTTCGGTCCACCAAAAAAACCGTCTGCTATATGGTTTCCTGAAATCGTGAACGTATAGGCTCCGAGCTTTTTCCATAAAAAATCCGGATTTTTGCACCATACAATATCACTGTCTAAATACAGGTTTTTTTCATAGGGCATGAATTGGTGAACGTTGTGTTTAAAACCTGTTATGGACCGGTTATCTGAAGGGAGAACTTCAACTCTGTCAAATAAATCAGACAAGCCACTCTTCTTTAAAATTTGGACATGCTCATCCGAACAGTAAACTGTAATCGGCCTGCTTTGATCATACCGCCTAAGCGTACTAATACTGGCTAATACATGACGCAGATATTTTTGATGTCCATAGGAAGTGTATACATATCCTTCTTTCTTTTTCTTTATTTCAGCCATTTGGTATTTAAAAAGTATATCCCAATTTTCGGTCTGGCACTTATACAGGGAAATTGTATGATTTAATTAATTCTCATCTTCCGATTCAATAATAGGTGATAAAGGTCTGCATCGAAATTATCTTCTGAAAGATCTTTATATTATGAAATCATTAATACTGAATTCTACACTTCTAAAATAACGGGTTTTTTAATTTTTTAAATGAGTAACAATAATCATTCATTATTTGATGTAGACGCCGTTATCACATGGGTTGATGGAAATGATCCGGCTCATGAAGCTAAGCGAGCAAATGCTCTCAATAGCTCAAATGACAAAATTTCAAACAAATTATCAACCGGTCACCTTAAAACTCGATTCCTCGATAATGGTGAGCTTTACTACTGTGTGGCTTCTCTGCGTAAGTATGCCCCGTGGATCCGTAATATATATATCGTTACCGATAATCAGGTTCCCGACTTTTTAACTCCCGAGATTCAAAAAAAGTACCACATTCACATTGTAGATCACAAAGAGATTTTTAAATCCTACGAATGGGCGTTGCCAACTTTCAACAGTATGTCCATTGAAACCGCAATTTGGAGAATTCCTGATCTATCTGAAAGATTTATCTATTTGAATGATGATTTCATCCTTTGTTCACCTGTAGATAGGAATGATTTTTTCCAGAATGGCAATGTGGTTCTTCGCGGAGAGTGGCGGTCTATGATCTCTTACAGTCCACTCAGAATTAAATTAAATAATCTGTTCAGCCGGTTTGTTAAAAAATTTTTGGGTATTACACGATCGCTTAACCTGTTAACTCAAATCAGGTCGGCAAAGTTAGCGAATTTTAAAAAGAGATATTTTTACAGCCCGCATGTTCCTCATCCCATTCAATTAAAAACGATTGAGGACTTTTATAAACATAATTCTAAGATTTTTGAGGAGAATATTAGTTACCCATTTCGAAGTACAGATCAGCATACAATACAGTATCTGGCCAATCATCTGGAGATAAAGAAAGAGTCAGCAAATGTAATTCCTCCCGATGATGCACTTATGATTAATGGAGAGACAGATATCAAATTCACGGTAAACAAAAAAGTTGAACGTATTAAAAATGGAGAGATAAAGTTCTTATCCCTTCAGGGTTTTGAATCTTTAGGAGAACAGTCACAAAAAAATATTCGCGAACTTTTTAACCAAATGATACCACCCATTAAGTAGTAAAATTTACCAATTAGTTATTTATGCATTTCTTGATGAAGCAAAATTGGAAATGAACATAGCACATGTGAAAAACTGTTTGCACAAATCATGAATCATAACCTTTCTGACAATATTGACGTGGTAATTACCTGGGTTAATGGAAACGATCCGGCACATATAAAAAAACGTACAGCGGCATTGCAGGATGTAGGAAAAATATCATCCAGCCAACTAATTACAGGACATCATAAAACGCGTTTTATTTACAACGGTGAACTTGAGTGGTGTGTAAAATCAATTCGAAAGTTTGCCCCTTGGGTACAGAATATCTATTTGGTTACAGATCATCAAATACCAGACTTCTTAAATGATCAAAACCGCACAAAGTATGGAGTAACGATTATTGACCACACAGAAGTATTCAGAAATTATGAGTGGGCTCTGCCTACATTCAATACACGTTCGATTGAGTCGGTCCTCTGGAGAATTCCCGGTCTTTCGGAAAAGTTCATCTATTTTAATGACGATTTTGTCATTACATCTCCTTTAAAAAAGGAGCAATTCTTTATCAACGGGAAAGTTGTGGTAAGAGGCCGATGGAGAAGAATTACAAACTATGGCAAATTGCGAATGCAATTTCAGAAGACATATAGTAAAATCGTCAAGAAACTGTTTGGTGTAACGCACTCTATGCATCTTTTGCTTCAAATAAAATCTGCTCAACTAGCCGGGTTAAATAAAAAATATTACTATGTTCCTCATGTACCTCATCCTGTTCAGAAATCAACACTTGAAAATTTTTTCTTATTTAACCCTCAGCTAATTGATGGTAATATTAAATATAAGTTCAGAGATACAAATCAATTTTCAGCTATATTTTTGTCATATCATCTGGAGATAACAAACAACAGGGCGGAACTGTTGACTCCGGAGAGGGTAATGATGATCAATGGTGAAATAGATTTTTCTCCTGCGCTTACCAAAAAATTACATTCTATTGAAAAAGGAGAGGTTGATTTTCTCTGTATTCAGGGTATGGAGTTAATTAAGCAAAAACAAAAAAAGCACTTAATGAAAACATTAAGTGCTTTAACTGAGAATTAAAAAAATCTGATTACGCTCGAGCTGCCCTGCGTCTCAAGCTTTCGAGAAGAGCATCAAATCCACGCTGCCGGATGATACTTTGAAACTGTCTGCGATAAGATTCAGCCGTGGATACGTCGTCAATACTCATATCAGTTATTTGCCACTCCCCATCTTGAAGCTCCATGTCGTAGTCCACGGATGTTCTAACATTATCCATCTGTGCCATGGTTTTAACCTTTGCAGTTCCATTGTTTACTGTGATGTCATTGTAAGTTACTTCTGCACGATAAATATCCAATCTGTTCAGAGAATTATCACGAATAATTGTGGAGAAAAGAGAGACAAACTCTTCACGTTTTTCCTCAGATATTTCTGTATATGTTTCCCCAAGTGCCGTTTCCGACATCGATCTAAAGTCAATCACGTCGTTGATGATATTTTTCAATCGGTCGCGTTGTTCCTGGGTATAGTCATTACCTTTCGGGCCCAATAATTCTTTTATCTCTGAATCGCGCTCGTTCAACATCTGCTGAATCTGATCGGTTCCATTCTGTGCATTACCTACATTCAGAAAAAGAACCATTGAAAATAAAATTGTGATGATAGTTTTCATTCTTAAGCCTGTCTTAGTTTACACTCAATTGTTTTACTGTAATCCCGGAAGCCCTGTAAAGTTCCGCTACTTTTTTATTCAAATCGAATACATTTTGTTTCAATTCTACTCGTAATTCTAACTCTTTCTGCATTGCGTTCAGTAGTTCTTCCACATCACCAAAACCAATATCATAGTTGAGCTGTTCATGGCGAACCCAATTTCGGGCCGTACTTAGGGCCTCATCTGTTTGATTAGCCCGAACCTCAGCAACCGAGGCTTGTCTATAGGTTTCATTTAATTCAAGATATATACCATCCATCAGTGCGTCTTTCAGGTCACGTACACGATTGTATTCGATATCGGCCCGTTCCATCTGATTTTTAATAGATCTGAAATTCAAGTTTTGCCGGATACCAAAACCCACTGCAGCAGAAGAATAGTTTGTATTGTTTATGATAAATGGATTTGTCTGTCTGGGTCGATTCGGCGTATTGGCATAACTTCCGGATAAACCAAGGAACAGAGCCGGGAATTGCTGTGCTTTCACAGCTTCTTTTCCTTTGGATAAAGCTTCAATTCCAGCATCCACACCTTTTAGTTCCGGTCTATTCTGAACAGCTGTCTGTTGGTAAAAATCGTAGGGTCTAAGATCAAATGCTACCGGGTCAAGAAAGTTTTCTTGAGGCTCATATATAACATCTTCATTGCCTCCCATCACATAATCCCATATCCGGGTAATGGAAGCCAAGCTCTCTTTCACTTCGGATTTTTGCGTTTCAAATTCGGTTTTAAATATTTCGAACCGAAAAACGTCAGCTTCCTTAAGATCAGGATTCCCTTCCTCCCGCATTTGCTCAATCTGATTCTCTACTCGGTCAACCTGCTCTTCTGCATCAGCTAATATCCTATTTACTTCGTAAGCCAACAGGTAACTGTAGTACAGCTCAAATAGCTGAACCTCAGCTTCTGCAGTAACCGCACTAAACTGAAATTCTGCAGCCCGCGCGCCGGCTTCAGCGGCAGCAATAGCATTATCTATGGCTCCCCAACTGTAAATTGGTTGAATGGCACTAATCTCTGCTCGAGTAAATATTGCCCAGTCTTCCCAGTCATTTTCAAGGTTCGGATCTAAATAGTATTCCCCTTCAGAGAGCCCTTCAACTTCACTTTTTACACCGGGAACGACTCCATGTTGAGAGTCAAATTGAATTCTGGGCAAAATTCTTTGGTTCCGAGCTTGTTGAACCCGGTTCTCAGACATACTGACTGAATGCCTTTCATAAGATACCTGACCCGATCTTTCAAGTCCGCGCTCTATAAATTCCTGTAGATTTACTTTTAATGTATCCTGGCCCTGAGCAGACGCATTTAAGAAGATGAAAAGCAGAAAACTGATATATAAAATTCGATGCACGATAAATTTATTCTATTCCTTTTTATTTAAGCAGAGTAATCAACGAATTAAAAACCAATTTATTTACTCCACCCGAAATGTAAAACAGATCCCTATAAATAAAGGTTTTAAAACAAAAAAAGCCTCTTTAATCTAAATTAAAGAGGCTTGAAAATAAAGCGGAGGGAGAGGGATTCGAACCCCCGGAGACTTGCGCCTCAACGGTTTTCAAGACCGCCGCATTCGACCACTCTGCCATCCCTCCGTTTATGCGTCTTCAAGTGCCGCAGCACCAGAAACAATCTCGGAAATTTCGGTCGTAATTGCACTTTGTCGAGCTTGGTTATACTTCAACTTCAGCTCATCCTTAATCTCTTTAGCATTTTCAGTAGCGCTATCCATCGCTGTCATTCGCGCTCCCTGCTCAGAAGCATTGGATTCCAGTACGGCTCGCCACAACTGCATGTTTAGATGTACAGGTAGCAATTCATCCAGAATTGCTTTGTCATCAGGCTCGTAAATATAGTCAATTTCATTAAGATTTGAAGAACTTTCTTCCTCAAATTGATCTGTTTTCAGAGGTAAAATTTCATCGATCAATCGGTTTTGAGAAATTACAGATTTGAATTCGTTAAAGGCAACCAGAACTTTGTCATATTCGCCTTTTACGAATTTTTCCGTCGTTTCACTCATGATAGACGACGTGGTTTCGTAGTTTAGATCATCAAAGAAACCCACATACGAATCGACTACATTATATTTTCTCTTTTTGAAGAACCCATCAGCTTTTCGGCCAATCGTTATGAGATCCAATTTATTCTGGTCATAATAGTCAGAAAAGTCATCACTAATTCTCTGCTCAACCATTTTGAACAGATTATTATTAAAACCACCGCAGAGACCACGGTCTGATCCAACGATTATAATCAATATGGAATCTACATCTTCGGGATTACGAAGAATTGGATTATCACTTTCAACCCCATTAATCAATCTTGAAACCACACTGCGCATTTTTTTCGCATAAGGTCTGGTCGCAATGATACGCTGTTGAGCTTTTCTCAGCTTAGCAGCAGCTACCATTTTCATAGCTTTAGTTATCTGCTGAGTATTCTCAATAGATGAAATCCGGTTTCGTATATCGCGCAGATTAGCCATGAATTACTCCTCAGAAGCTGCTAAAAGTTGATCAATAGTACTTTCGGCGGTTTTAATGACTTCAGCTCCAAATGTATCATTCAATACACCGGAATCGGCCAATGTCTTCATTTGAGCAGAATACTTGGCCGCCATGGTTTCAATGAACATATTCTCAAATTTTCGAATTTGTTCAACTTTGAGCTTATCAAGCAGTCCTTCACTGTTCACCTTGAGCAAAATAATTTGTTGCTCAACAGGCAGTGGCTTGTACTCTCCCTGTTTCATCAGCTCAACTGTACGTTCTCCACGTTTCAGCTGTCTTTGTGTGGTAGCGTCCAGATCCGATCCAAACTTAGCAAATGCTTCAAGCTCTCTGTATTGCGCAAGATCCAGTTTCAGTGTACCGGATAATTTCTTCATTGATTTAACCTGAGCAGATCCACCCACACGTGATACCGAAATACCAACATCGATAGCAGGACGTACACCGGAGTTAAACAGATCCGTATCGAGGAAGATCTGACCATCGGTAATAGAAATTACGTTTGTTGGAATGTATGCTGATACATCACCTGCTTGTGTTTCAATAACAGGCAGAGCTGTTAACGAACCACCACCTTTCAATTTAGGCCTTAAAGTTTCCGGCACATTATTCATCAATTTGGCAACATCATCGTTGTCAATGATTTTTGCAGCACGCTCCAGCAAACGACTATGCAGATAGAATACATCTCCCGGATAAGCTTCACGTCCCGGTGGTCTCCTTAACAGTAGCGACAGTTCACGATAAGCCACAGCTTGTTTTGATAAATCATCGTAAATAACCAACGCGTGACGACCGGTATCCCGGAAATACTCGCCAATGGCTGCACCCGCAAAAGGAGCGATGTATCTCATTGGTGCAGATGAACTGGCCGGAGCTGAAACAACAACTGTATAATCAAGCGCTCCATTTTCCTTCAATGTATTAACAATAGAAGCAACAGTAGAGCCTTTTTGACCCACAGCAACGTAGATACAATAAACCGGTTTGTCAGTATCTTGTGTATACTTTTGGTTGATAATTGTATCCAGAGCAACAGCGGTCTTACCGGTTTGTCTGTCACCAATAATCAATTCACGCTGCCCACGGCCAATGGGTATCAAAGAGTCAATCGCTTTAATCCCTGTCTGCAGTGGTTCAGTAACTGGCTCACGATAGATTACACCCGGAGCTTTTCTTTCCAAGGGTAGATTCATGGTGTCCCCTGCAATTGCTCCATTCCCATCAAGCGGACGACCAAGAGGATCTATAACGCGTCCCAAAAGACCGTCACCGACTGAAAGAGATGCAATATTTTTTGTCCTCTTTACCGTATGCCCCTCTTCAACAGAATCAGATGCTCCAAAGAGTACAATACCTACATTATCTTCCTCCAGGTTAAGTACCATACCTCGGACAGGATTACCATCTCTGTCTTTTGAATCAGGTAACTCCACCAATTCACCGGCCTGAATTTTGGAAAGTCCGTATGCGCGGGCAATACCATCACCCACTTCCAATACAGTACCTACATCATAGGTATCAGTATCATTACTGAAACCTGTAAGTTGTTTTTTTAAAATAGCCGAAACTTCGTCAGGTTTGACTTGACTCATTTGTTATCCTAAATAATTTTTTATTCTACTGAAGCAGCTGCAAAAGATTTTTCCAGCTGACTTAATTTATGCTTCACCGAACCGTCAAAAATAGTATCATCGATTCGTACTGTGAGCCCACCCAATAGTTCTTTATGAATAGATAAATCCATTTGAACTGTTTTACCGGTGTACGACTCTAATATTTTTTTAAGCTTATTCACTTCTTGATCACTCAGCTCAAATGCTGTTTGAATCTCAACATCAATAATTCCGTGATGTTTCTTATAGAGTGAGACATATGAGGCAGTAATATCATGAAGTAGTTGTTCACGATTTTTTTCCACCAAAAGTTCAATCAAATTCATTGTCATTTGATGAACTTTCCCTTCAAATATCTCTTTCAGCGCACTGCTTTTAATGGCTTTTTTAATCAAAGGACTTTTAAGAAATAATTTCAGATCCCTGGACTCCTCGATCGATTGATCCAGAAGAATCATATCTTCTTTTATTTCATCAAGTTTTTTTGATTCTATGCCAACGTCAATTAATGCATTGGCATAGCGCTTTGCCGCTTTAGATATCATCGGTTAATTTTTCTTATTGAGATCATTGATGAATGATTCTACAAGCTTCTTATTTTTCTTCTCATCGAGTTCAGCTTCAATAATCATTGTTGCTGCTTCTATTGCCAGGCTTGAAACTTCTTTTCTTAATTCAACCATCGCGTTCTTTTTCTCCTGCTCAATAGCAGCCCGCGCGTCTTGAATTATTTTTTCAGCTTCTTTTCTGGAATTCTCGATCTTCTCGGAACGTAAAAGCTCTGCGTCTTCAATTGCTTCTTTACGTATTTTTTGAGCCTGAACTTCAGCTTCCTTTAAAGCTTTCTCGTTGTCTTTCGAGATCTGTTCAGCTTTAGCTATTGCCTTCTCAGCCGATTCCAGAGAATCCTTTATACGATTCTCCCGCTCATCCAATGCTTTCATGATGGGGGGAACCAAGTATTTTTGCATTGCAATCAGAAATACCACAGTTGAGATAAGTACCCAAATGCCAAAACCTGTATTGAATGAAAGGAGTCCTCCCCCACCCGCTAAGAAATAGTGCATAATGCTTGTCCTTTAAAAATTATTGGCCAAGACCGAGTGCGAGAATGATACATACAATTGCACCAATCAGGGCAACACCCTCAATAAATACGGCTGTCAAAAGCATGGCACCGCGAATATCACCGGCTGCTTCTGGTTGTCTTGCAATACTTTCTGTGGCACTTTTACCGATAATTCCGATTCCAAATCCGGCTCCAAGTGCAATGATTCCGGCTCCAAGGCCTGCTGCTAAAAAACCCATAATTAAATATATGTTTTGTTATTAGTGTTTAATTTAGACTTCAACAGACTGCGCATGTGCAACAGCTGTATCGTCTTCTTCGTGATGATGATGTTCTTCCGCAGCCATACCAATAAATACAGCTGACAAAAGTGTAAATACATAAGCTTGAATAAGGGCTACCAGCGCCTTCAGAAAATAAAGCGCTGCAGTAAGTAACACCCAAAATACGCTTGAACCAACCCCAACATATGCACCAAACATATCAGTAAAGATAAAGATCAATCCAAGAATACTGACAATCATGATTTTACCGGACAGCATATTTGCAAAAAGACGAATAGCAAGTGCAAATGGTTTTGTAAAAAGTCCCAATATTTCGACCGGAGTCAAAATGGCTCTCGACCAACCGGGCACTCCGGGAAATGCAAAAACATGTTTCCAATGATCTTTTGTACCGCTAAACTGTGTTACAAAAAATGTTATTCCCGCCAATGTTGCTGTTACGGTTAAATCTGCAGTAGCTGATGCCGCCCATGGCAACAAACCGAACAGGTTCATAAACATGATTGCCATGAAAACAGAAAATAGATAGGGAACATATCTGCGATATTTCTCGGGAGAAATAAACTCCTTTGCAATATCATCCCTGATGAATACAAAAATTACTTCAAATATATTTTGCATTGCGCCTTTAGGCTCACTTTCGGCACCAACTCCACGCCTGTATCGGCTTGCAGCCCATATCGTAACTAATAAGGTTAAAATAATACCGAGCCAGACATATATAAGATGGGAGGTAATAGACATGTCAAGAGCTATCTGAGCACCGTCAGAGCGAACCAATCCGGCCTCTTCTGTCTGCATAAATTCACCAGACTCCAGTGCGGATTTTGTATTCGCATAAAAATACCACTCTCCGTCAACCAATAATATCCTTGGTAAATATACTTTCATCCCAACAACCTCAACATAGTCGTGGTCAAGCACTTTCCCCATAATATCGAATGATCCCTCGCTGCTCTCTTCAGTATCAGCAGCTAGCAAACCTGGGTTAATAGCAAATAATAAGAGAATGGTTACGGATAATCGGCGCAAGTATCGGCTCATCTTAAATATCAATTTACCCGACTAATCTGAGAGTTTTTGGTTAAGTAGTATCACTTCGTTTACAGAATGCAAAATATACGAAATTATAAAACTAACAGTAAAGCTCAATTCATCAATTTTTGTGAGAATTAATATTAAAACGAATAGAGTCAGTACAAGAACAAATCTTAAGAGGAGTCCGAAAAAATAACTGGAAATAAAATCCCTTAGCACCGTTTTTTTTGAAAACATGGATGCCCCCAGATGCAGCAAAACAGTAACCATCCCGATCAGGTACCCGGTAAACCACCCCGAAGCGGATTTATTTGGAATAATTATACCCACAATGAGAAATAATAGTCCTATCACTGCAGTGGATATAACTATTTTTCTATCAAGCAACGACATCTCCTCTCTCAATTCACGTCTAGTTATCACTAAAGTTTTTTATGAGCCGAACAAACATACTGATCATTAATAGAATCCCCACCAATACTCCTGAAAGTACACCCCAGGGAGAAATTTCAAATTTCAGATCCACAAAGTAGCCCGCTAAGATAGGAGCTGCTAAAGCAATGGCTATTTCTCCGCCGAGAGATAAGTACTCGAGATATTTTTTGAATTTCGGATCTTCAAACAATTATTTCTCTTTCTCTTTTTTTACTTCAGTCTCTTTGGCATAGTCTGTGTCTTTTGTTGACTCCAGTTTCGCTGAATCACTTCCCATTCTACATGCCCCATTAATTTGAGCACCCTCTTCAACCAGCAATGATTTGGTATAAATATCACCGTCGATTACGGCAGAATCGCGAAGATTTAATTTATTTGTCACCCGGATGGTTCCTTCAATTTTACCGGCAATATCCGCGTCGGCAACTTTTACATCACCCTGCACAATGCCTGAGGAGGTGACAATCAGTTTACCTTTGGTGATACCCTCACCCTTTAATTTACCCGCTACACGGATATCGTTTTGAGAGTTCAGCGTCCCTTCTAAAGTGGTTCCTTCACTGATCATGTTCAGCGTCGGAGATTGTGTATTTGTTGTCTTACTCACGGTTTTATTGTTTTTTTTACTGTTGAACATAATAATTCAGATTCAGTTGTTTAAATACATTAAGGGATTCTGAGGTACGCCGTTTTTCCAAATTTCAAGATGTAAATGGGATCCTGTGCTCAGCACACCTCGATCCCCGATTTCACCCAAAATGTCCCCTTTTAAAACAAAATCTCCTTTAGACCTTGCAAGGCTTGCTCCGTGTTTGTATACACTTACCACACCGCCTGCATGCTGAAGGTAGATAACATAGCCATAATTAATCGTCCACCCTGCATTCATTACTGTACCATCTGCAACTGCTTTAAAAATCGTACCGGTACTGGCTGCAATATCAATACCGAAATGACCATCAGCCGTATCATATCCTTGCGTCAAACTTCCCTCAACAGGAAAATCAGATGGAAAATCTGGAGTTTTATTCAATGAACCGGAAAAAATAATCTCATTCTGAGAAAGCATTTCAAATGTTTGAACATTCGGGGCCGACACTCCGAGTGGATAATTATCACCAGATAACAAAGCACCGGGTGCTTCCTCAACAGGTAAAGTAGTATCTGCAGCCGTCCTTAGAATTTCTTTCATATCATTTAATTGTGTGTCTCGGGCAACTAAAGAGTCCTGCAGAGACATAACCCGTTCAGAAATTTCTACAACGTTTTGTCTCAAAGCGTAATCCTCTTTGAATTGATAGAGTGAACCAATAGGCGTGGCAAAAAACAGGATAGTTGTGAACAATACAGAGAGTAAAATCACCACTACAACCATCTTGATAATATCCCGGGCCCTCAATTTAAATGAACTGGACCCATCCGGGTCGTGCTCATCCAATACTACAACTGTAACATCGCCCTCACGTTCCGAAAAAATTCGTTTAATAAATTCCCACATGAGTTAGTACAGTTTCTAGTTTATTTTAGCATTAAAAATCAGGATACCGAATAATTTGGCGCTTCTTTTGTAATCTGAACAGAATGCGGATGACTTTCTTTATAGCTTGCCGAAGAAATTTGTACAAATTCCGCCTCTTTAAGTTCCTCAACCGTTTTAGCGCCAACATAACCCATCGCAGCTCGTATACCACCGACCATTTGGTGAACCACTTCACTCAGGTACCCTTTGTAAGGTACCCGGCCTTCAATTCCTTCAGGTACTAACTTTAAATCATCTTCCACATCCTGGAAATATCTGTCTTTCGATCCTTTTCTCATGGCACTTACACTTCCCATGCCTCTATAGGATTTATATTTTCTGGACTCATAAATAATCGTTTCACCCGGGCTTTCATCTACTCCCGCAAACATAGAACCCATCATTACTGCATCTGCTCCACCGGCCAATGCTTTTGGAATATCCCCGGTTTGTTTAATACCCCCATCAGCAATTAGCCCGATTTGATTCTTGGAAGTGAATTCAGCGATTTCCATTATTGCCGAAAGCTGAGGCACACCAACACCGGTTACCACGCGAGTTGTACAGATCGAGCCCGGACCCACACCAACTTTCACAACGTCTGCACCTGCCTCAACCAATGCCTCTGCAGCAGCCCGTGTAGCAATATTCCCACCTACTACATTTAGATCCTTATATTTGCTCTTTATTTCTCCAACCGTTCTTAATACTCCCTCTGAATGGCCATGAGCAGTGTCAACGGTTACAATATCAACACCAGACTCTACCAGGGCGTCTATCCGATCCATCGTATCGGGTGTCACTCCTACTGCAGCGCCAACACGCAATCTCCCCATGTCGTCTTTACACGCATTCGGGAAGTTCATTTTCTTTTCAATATCCTTGAACGTTATCAAACCAACCAAAATATTGTTGCTATCTACAATCGGCAGCTTTTCTACTTTGTACTCCTGTAGTATCTGCTCCGCTTCATCAAGAGTCGTTCCCTGCTTGGCTGTTACAAGATTTTCGCTGGTCATGATCTCACCCAGCTTTTTATCAACATAGTGTTCGAAGCGCAAATCTCGGTTCGTTACAATTCCAACCAATAAGTTGTTTGCTTCAACGATAGGAATACCACCAATTTTGTGCTTTCTCATCAGCGCTCGTGCGTCTTTCACAGTTGCATCTGCCGGCAGCGTTACCGGATCCACAATCATTCCACTTTCACTTCTTTTTACAAGCCTTACTTGCTCTGCCTGATCTTTGATTGACATATTTTTGTGCAGCATAGCTATTCCACCTTCTCGGGCGAGGGCTATAGCCATACGATATTCAGAAACCGTATCCATTGCAGCACTAAATATCGGGGTGTTGAGCCTTAAAGATGGGGTTAACTGGACGGAGATATCTACATCTCTGGGCAGTACTATAGAGTGATTGGGAACTAACAAAACATCGTCGTAAGTTAGTCCTTGGCGCGTAACTTTTGAGAAGGGAGAGGAGTTATCCATGAAATAATTTTCGCTTTGTTTACATTTTGGCAAAGATAAGAAATCCTATCGAACTTCTTTACCAAATTCCGCGAAAACTAACCTCCTTCCTAAATAGAGCTCAGATTTGGTATCACAGCTTTTTTATTCGAAGTGAATCTGTAGCTGTCGCTTCATCACAGATTCCGTCTAAATAGCTGTTTACCCAAAAATCTACACTCTCTCTCCTGCGTTGTACCCATTCCGAGTTTGTACAATACTGCCCTCTAAGTTCATCAATATATCCCTTGACATCCTCTTCGATCACCATTTTTAACTCTCCGGGCAGTTCTCCCCAACCTAAAAGTTCAAACATCTCCTCGGTTGCTCGAAATTCAGCCTCCGCCTTATGAAATATTGAATTCAGAACTGCATTTTGGACGCTTACTTTTGATTTTTTTATTGCTGCTTGCATGGCTGTGTGTGGTTTAATTATGATTTACACACAACTTAAACCACAAGGGTGACATCAATATGTCACCCCCTTCTGCAATTTTTTATAACCCCGCTCTGGAGAATATTTCGTCCACTCTCCGAGTATGATGGGCTAAATCAAAAGCCTGTTTAATTTCACTCTCAGAGAGATTTTCCCGTATAGTCTGGTCGGACTTAACAAGTTCTTGAAAATCACGTTTCTCTTCCCAAGCCTTCATTGCCAAAGGTTGAACGGTGTCATAGGCATTTTCACGATTCAGCCCCTTATCAATAAGCATTAGTAAAAGACGCTGTGAAAATACGAGACCGTGGGTTTTCTCCATGTTCTCCAGCATATTCTCGGGGTAGACCATCAATTTTTCAATAACCCCTGAAAAACGGTGAAGCATGTAATCCAGTAAGATTGTTGCATCCGGCAGAATAATGCGCTCAACAGACGAATGAGAGATATCCCGTTCGTGCCACAGCGGCATATTTTCATAAGCGGATATCATGTAGCCACGCAGCACACGGGCACAACCGGTTATATTTTCTGAACTGACAGGATTCCTTTTATGCGGCATAGCCGATGACCCTTTTTGACCTTTCCTAAAAAACTCCTCGGCTTCCCTGAGCTCAGTACGCTGAAGATGTCGGATTTCGACTGCGATCTTTTCCAGTGTTCCCCCAATTACTGCAAGTGTGGCCATATAGTAAGCATGTCGGTCTCTCTGCAGCGTCTGTGTAGAAACGGGCGCCGGAGAAATCCCCAATATTTCACACGTATATTTCTCCACCTCAGGCGGAATATGTGCAAAAGTACCCACTGCTCCTGAAATTTTCCCAAATTCCACATCCTTTGCAGCTCTCTCAAAGCGTTCAATATTCCGGTTCATTTCGGCATACCATAGCGCGCATTTCAACCCGAATGTTGTGGGCTCTGCATGAACGCCATGGGTCCGCCCCATCATAACAGTAAGTTTGTGTTCATGGGCTTTTTCAGCAAGAGCATTTACAAAGCGATTCAGCCCCTCTTTCAGCAATTCATTTGCTTGTTTGAGCCGATATCCGTTCGCAGTGTCAACTACATCAGTAGATGTTAATCCGTAATGAACCCATTTTTTCTCATCCCCCAATGATTCCGACACCGTTCGGGTAAACGCAACCACATCGTGGCGGGTCTGTTTTTCTATCTCCTTAATTCGATCAATATCAAAAGATGCATTCTCATAAAGCTTATCTACATCTTCTGAAGGTATCTTGTCAATCTTGCTCCAGGCCCTGCATGCTGCAAGTTCTACATCTAACCATGCCTGAAATTGATTTTGTTCCGACCAGATGTCGGACATCTCCTTTCTGGAATATCGTTCAATCATAATTAATCTTTACTGTACTGGTATTTTAAGTAAGGTTCCGGGTTCAATAGTGGTATCCAGGTTAACCTGGTTAATGATGGCAATATCTTCGTGCTCCATATCCATGGGCAGTTGATCCGGCAGGTATTGACTGAATGGCTTTCTTTGATCAGCCTCTACAATCTGCAATCGTACCGGCTCGATATTAAGAATGGATTCGTCAGTAAGTTGATCGAACCGTGATGTTACAAATCTGAAATCTTCAATATGCTCTCCGAAAGAAGATTCCGGGCTGTAGTTTATAAATCTGTAAATTCTGTTTTGAAATTCTACAGCATACACGTGAACGCCAAGAAGATTGTTTTCCTGTTGAATGGTCCCTTCGGCCTGATGTGCTGCCCAGCGACCTGCACTCTGAGTGTCTCCCCTTTCTCTGAGAGTAAATCCTTCCTGGTTTACAAACTGTGATACCGACTCGGAGGGTGATGTATTTTCGGAGTCTATTCTCATAATCATCACAGCCTCTCCTTCACCCTTCACTAATACAACTTGGGAAGGTTGATTTAAAACCCTCCACTGTTCCGGAACAGGATAAAAGAACTCCAGGTCGGGGTGCACAAATCGCCCTTCAGAAACAAATCCGCTTCTTGGATTGTCCCCGAAAATCATCCCATTGAGCATCTCCATATAGCGCTCAGTTCCATAAATGGTTTGCTCATATCCTCTTTCACGCCACTCATTAGCTAATCTTGGAATTGTCTGCTCCCTTTCACCCGGGTTAGGGTGAGTTGAAAGCATATTTGGAATATTCTGTCCCTCCTTTTCTGAGATTCTTCTCAGACTCGTGAAAAACTCAGACCCTTCAGCCGCTACATAATTTTTCATTGCCGAGTATTCAACACCAAGCCGATCCGATTCCCTTTCATGATCACGGCTGTAGCTCATAAATAAAAGCTGCGCAGCCTGACTGCTCAAATTCATAAGAGATTCACCGGGCAGCCCTAAAAGCTCTTGACCCAATATTGACCCCCCAATTACGGCTACTTGCCCAATTGTTTGAGTCAGCGCCCTCTGTGAAGCATGGCGGCCTGCCACGTGTCCAATTTCATGCCCTACTACAACAGCTAACTGTGCTTCGTTATTCAGGTGAGCCATCAAACCTCTGGTGACATATACATATCCACCCGGCAGAGCGAAAGCATTTACAACCGGGCTATCCAATACTCGGAATGTAAATTCCGTATTTTTAAATTGTTCATCAGTACCTTCCCTCCTCATGTGGCTTACTTCTAAAAGCTCTTGGCCCAAATTAACAACATATTCGTCCAGCTGGTCGTCATTATACAGACCGTACTGCGCAACGATCTCCTGATCTACTTCCTGACCAATTTGCACCTCCTGTTGCCACGAGTAGGCATAGGCTCTCTTGTTTCCAGATATTGGATTTTTCTGCACCACACAGGAAGAAGCAAAAATAAGCGCCGCCACCAATATGATTAAATGTAAATGTAAACGTTTCATTTTCTTCACCTTTCTTAGATTTAGTGATTGCAAACTACCGATCAATAACTACCTCACCTGAGCTTTGGTCGATGGAAACCAGGTTTTTCAAGTGGCTATAAATTATGAATAAAGCATAAGAATCCATCGCACAGTATCGCCTTAATAAATTGGGAATAATTTCCTTCTCTTCGTTTGATAACAGGCCACTTTTCAAAGATATATATGCGTTCATGGCAGATTCGCCATCATCAACGCTATAAATCGGATCTTGTAACTCACCATACGGATTATAACCGGATCTGTCTGCCGACATCTTTTCAAAATCTATATTCGTGTCATAAATTTTAACCTTATTCTTTATGGGGATATTTAAATGGCTTTTTAACTGAAAGATACTGTTTAACACCTGTTTCAATCCAATGCTTCCGCTCATAAAACGGTTGTAATACCCTTCCCTAACGGATTTACTTAAATCAAATATTCTGTGATTATTGGTATTCCCGTCCACATAGAGCAGATTTTTTAAATCTTCTATTTCTTGCTTATAGAGCATGGAATTCCTATTCATCTCCTGAAGCAGATATCGCAGTGCTTGCGATTCAAACGGTGAATATTGAATCAAACTTCCACTAAAAATATCTTCAACACCGGCTAAATGGTGCAGGAAATCAACGTGAGGATAGCCGCTCTCTTTACGGTCATCTAACCATTCACTATGTGTAATCTCTCCATTTTTTCGGAGAGTGTGACATGAGAATTGAAAATATACAGGATGATATGCGCCTCCATTTCTATGCATGGGCAGCGCATATGTTGCTGCTTCAAAATCAATAAAATGAAGTGGATAATCTAAATTTTCGAGTGCCAGTTTCGATTCTTTTACCCAAACGTCCGGCACGAACTTATTTTTGGCTTTCAAAATTTGCAGCTCTCTTCTCTGTTGAATCGAAATAGAGTATGGATTCTTTTCTCTAATCTCCTCAAAGCTACCAGAGCCAGTCTTCAATGAACAGTCTTCCTGATAATAGATATTTTTATCAATAAGCTCATTATTTCCGTGACCAATCAGGTCAAATACATGGGCCGCAGGGTAGCTTTTTTTATCTCCGCTAAAATGATCTTTCCAACAATTTGAAATTCCATCATCCTCTGGCTTTCTAAATTCACAGTAACTGCATTCGTGATGAATTTCCACACCAAAACGATCCGTATTTTCCCACGATTCTTCATCAATATCTTTTAAAGCATCCGTCACACTTTTATTCGCATAAAAAGAATGTGCAATAGAATCGGGTAAGCTATTACTGATATGTTGCGTAGCCTCAGTTGCATCCATTTTGGTGAAAAGTGCCTGAAACTCTTCTCTGACTCTCTTCGGTATTTCATCCTTTGCAACTTCAGAAATAATCTGCATTACTCCATCAAATGAAGCGTTATATCGTTTGTCAGGAAAGTAGAGGGCCACACTAATTTCTGAACTGCCAACAGCTCTTTTCAATACCTCTCTTCTGTAGGCGGCTTTTACTAAATATCCATTCGTAGTTCTGCTGAGAATTGGAACAGGTACAATCCCGTTATGAAGACGTTTTTTTAACTTTCCGTGTATCTGAACAATTGAATAGCTCGAGCCCTGCTTAACCAAAATTGGGATTCTGGTAATAAAGTTTTTACTCCGCAGCACAGCGCCGCAAATTGCTACATTCTCCTCTTTAAGCCACTCCTTAGTCTCTTTTTCCGCCGACGATGTCGAGTCGGATGTGAACTTAAGATTTGAAAATTGAAAGGCTACAGCATTTCTAAGCTGTAACTTATTGCGCTGTTTGAATGGCAGATAAGGAGAGCGCATGCTACCGCTCTTACTATGGTGGTAGAGTTTGAGTGGGCATGAAATAGCTTTCAAAAAAAGTGAGTCGTTAATCTCTTTTTCTCCGGACATTACGGTATAACATTTACTTCCGGTGCCAACTCTATGCTAAATTTCTTTTTCACAGATTCACGTATATTCATCGCATGCTGATATATCTCCTCCCCTGTTGCTCCCCCGTGATTAACCAGAACTAAAGCCTGATTTTTATAGGTCCCAACATTTCCAACTTTTTTTCCTTTCCATCCGGTCTGCTCTATTAGCCAGCCTGCGGGAATTTTCATTTTACCCTTGCCGGCCTCAAAAGAGGGCATGCCAGGATATTCCTCTTTAAGCTTTTGATAGATTGAATTTTTCACAATTGGGTTTTTAAAAAAGCTGCCTGCATTCCCGATAAGTTCAGGGTTGGGAAGTTTTGATTCCCTAATGGCAACCACGGCATCATACACATCCTCAATGGAAGGCTCTGTAATCTCATTGGCATCAAAATACTCCTGAAGCGCATAATATGAATCCTCAATTCTATGAGGAGGTTTTTGAAGACGAAGGGTCACTTCGGTAATGATCACATTATCCTTCAGGGTATGTTTAAAAATGCTATCTCTGTAACCAAACTTGCACTCTTTTATCGTAAACTCTTTTTCATAACCTTCATCAGGTATAAAAGCCTTTAAGCTGTGGAATGAGTCTTTTAATTCAACTCCATAAGCACCAATATTTTGAATGGGTGCCGCTCCCACCGTCCCGGGTATGAGTGCTAAATTTTCGATACCGCCAAGATTTTTGCTAACGCAGTATGTAACCAGTTCATGCCAGCTAACGCCCGCTCCTGACTTTACCAATACTTCATCTTCACTCTCATGAACCACTTCAATACCCTGAATGGATATTTTTAGCACCGGCTGGAGAAGATCTGACTTTATCAACACATTGCTGCCTCCGCCTAATATGACAGGATCATATTTTTCAAAAAAGCCCTCTTTAAAAAGTGCTGAAAGTTGTTGTGACTGAGTAATAGATATAAACTGATCAGCAGTGGCCTCTACACCAAGAGTATTAAATGGAGCCAGGTTAATATTTTTCTGAATCGATGGTTTAGATATCGAAATATTCAATTGGTATTTTGTTATGCTTCAGTTTTTGTCTTTTCAGACGGCATTAATTTAATTCGAAGCTTTTTCACTCTGTTATTTTTAACCGAATGAACCGTCATTTCCAGGTTTTTATATATCATTCTTTCACCTACGTTTGGTATTCGCTCCGTCAGGTGATACACCAAACCTCCTAACGTTTCAAATTCATCATCATCAGATGAAATAGATGTGTTTAGAATTTCATCAAGATCGTCAAGGTCAATTTTGGCATCAAAAATGTAAACTCCATTTTTAAATCTTGTGTAAAGTTTCTCTTCCTGGTCATCATATTCATCCCCAATATCTCCGACAATCTCCTCAAGAATATCATCGAGGGTTACAAGCCCTTCCGTACCTCCATATTCATCAACAACAATTGCGATATGCGTCTTTTCATGTTGAAAATCTCTCAGTAAATCATCCAGCTTTTTTGTAGCCGGTATAAACAGGGCTTTTCGAGCTATTGTTTTCCAGTTAATCAACTGTTCACCCATATCCGAATTAATATACGGAAGCACATCTTTGGAGTAGATGACACCTGAAATATTGTCCAGGTCATTTTCAAAAAGAGGCATGCGGGATAACCCTTTCTCCTGTATAAGCTGAATTACTTCTTCCAAAGTGGCATTAACCGGCACCGCAACAATATTGACTCGGGAAGTCATAATTTCGCGAACGGTAATATTTCCAAATTCAATAACATTTTCGATGATCTCTCGCTCATCCCCTTTCAAAGACCCCTCTTGTTCACTCATCTCTGCCATTGTTTTTAAATCCTGAGCCGTCATTTTGTTATTCGGCTTTGGCAGAGTTTTTTCCAGGCTCATTGTGCTTTCAGCAATAATTTTAGAAACAGGCATAAATAGGATAAAGTGAACATATACGAATCCTACCATTCTTCGACTCACCTTCAGGGGATTATTAATCGCAATAACTTTCGGCGTAATCTCACTCAAAATCAAAATCATAAAGGTTAGCACAATGATCTCAACTGAATAGACAATGACCTCGGAAAAACCGTAGTAAGCCGCAATTTTTCCAGTAATAACAGCTGCCATAACTGAACTGACGATGTTGGCAAAAGTATTTCCGATAAGTATCGTTGCGAGAAGCCTGCGCGGTTTCTGCAACATTTTTAAAATTTTTGAGTCTTTTGAACCGTATTCACCCCCACCGGGCCTCAGTTGATCTATCTGATTAACCAAAGAGAAAAACGCGACTTCAGAGCCTGAATAAAGAGCACTAAGCAGTAACCCGACAAGCATCAGGGTAAACTCGATAGAAATTTCAGTAAAGCTCAGATACTCCAATTGTGGCCCTGCATTAAGTATAATCTGATTGGAAATAAATTGCATCGGATGACTGGGAGGTTCGTCGATCGTATCCAAAAAACAGTACTTAATTAATGATTAGTTGATATCAATAAAAACAATATGAATAAAAAAAGGTGACGATCAAAAAGATCGTCACCCTGAAAGTACGAAATGTTGGATCAATTAACCCGACCGTAATTAAAACGGCAGATCATCATCCATATCATCAAAAGAGTCGTCCAGATCTACAGAAGCTTTTGCCGGCTTGCTTCCACCTGAATTCTGTGGAGCGCCTCCTCCACCCTGGTCACCACGGCTATCTAACATCTGCATGTTAAACGCTTTTATCTCTGTGGTATATCTTTTCTGACCTTCTTTATCTTCCCAGTCGCGTGTTTCAAGTTTACCTTCAAAATAGACCAGCGATCCTTTTTTTAGGTACTCCTGACATATCTCCGCGAGTCGGTTCCAAACTACAACACGATGCCATTCAGTCTTCTCCTGAAGTTCTCCATTTCTGTCTTTGTACCTGTCGGTGGTTGCCACACTCATGTTCGCAACAGCTGCGTTGGATTGAGTATATCTCACATCAGGATCAGCTCCCAATCGTCCGATTATCATAACTTTATTTAATGAACTCATAATTAGTCAATCATTTTTTGTTAACGTTCTATCTATAAGAACAGAATTTTTTGCGTCCCTTACAGAATTTCTTTAAAAAATTTATCTCAATGCACTTTCCAATTCCAACGAAGCATCGCTTCCCTCATCTCTATATTTAATAATAACAGGACAGTAAGCCGACAGTTCCTGCCGACGCGCCCACTCATTTTTAATGGGTCTTGAGCCCGGTATCACAACTGCGTTTTCCGGTATAGGTGATCCTTTACCCAGCAGTTTTTCGTTGACGCAATCGTAAACGGGAACAGATTTCGACAAAGTTACACCCGGAGCAATGACCGCTCCTTTTTTAACTAAAATTCCCTCAACAATTACAGAACCTGCACCTATAAAGCAGTCATCCTCAATCACAACCGGACTTAGTCCCACAGGTTCAAGCACTCCACCAATTTGAACACCTGCAGAAAGATGTACGTTTTTACCAATCTGAGCGCATGATCCAACAAGTGCATGGCTGTCAATCATAGTTCCTTCATCAACATAGGCGCCAATATTTACATACGCGGGCGGCATGATAATCACGCCTTTAGCTACATATGCACCGCGCCGTACTGAAGAGCCTCCGGGAACCAAGCGAACTCCATCCTCTGCTTCAAACATTCGTGGCGGAATATTGTGTTTATCCACAAATCCATCATAAATGCCGCCATAGTTGACATTATTTCCTTCTTTAAAAGCGGCCAAGATGGCTTCTTTCACTTCAATATTAGCACTCCAGGTCTCGCCATCCTTTTCAGCGGCTCTTACTGTTCCTTCTTCAAGTTGATCTAAAACTTCTTCCCAATTCATTTCAATTATTGATTTTTTGATACCAGTTTATAATTTCTTCGTCAACCTGTGATAGCTGTTCGATACTTTTTAACTCTTTTTCAGTCAGTGGCAATCTTAGCGTCGAGTTTTCTATAATTCCTTTTTGATGCAGTAAAACTTTTACCGGAACAGGGTTTGGTGCGGAGAACAGAGCCTCAATAGTACGCTTCCATGTCGGAAATAATGAGTCCGTTTTTCCTGACAAACAGAGCTCAACATATTTAGCCGTTTCTTTTGGCCATACGTTTGAAGAAACTGAAACCAAACCTGAGCATCCTGACTCTGCAAAAAATGGCAATAATCCATCATCTCCGCTAAACATAGATACTTTAGGCACCATTTCACTAAATCCCTGATAGTCAGCTATGCTGCCACTCGCCTCTTTGATCGACCAAAACCTTGAATGACCGGACAACTCTTTTATAACTGTTGGAGGAATCTTCACGCCTGTACGGGATGGAATATTATAGATCATGCACGGTTTATCAGCCACATCCATCAATTCCGTGAACCATTTTTTTAAACCTACAGGGCCGGGCTTTGAATACAATGGCGCAACGAGCAAGAATGCATCTACTTTATCATTACAGTATTGAATCCAAGCTTTCTGATTCTCAATTTGAAAACCGCCCACTCCAGCCATTATTGGAACTGAAACATCCAGTTTAGCAGAAAAATTGATAATCTCTTTTTTTTCATCATCATTAAGCGCAAGCCCCTCCCCCGTACTTCCAATCAGGAGAATACCGTTACCGGCTAACTCTTGCCTTCTGATCAGCTTTTCCAGGTCACCAAAATGGATTTCACCTGACTGATGCATTGGAGTAATTAGTGCTGTCCAAAGCTTGGTATTGGTCATAATAATTTGGAAAATGCTTGGTCAAAAATTGACGAAAACGGATAAATACCCGGTTTAATTTGTGGATTTTTCAGCAGGTACTCTGCTGTCCAAATAGCTCCCTCAGCAAAAAGTTTTCTGCTGTGGGCTTCGTGTTTCAGGTAGATTGACTCATTATTGGTTTGAAGATGCAGGTTATGAATACCTTTTACATCTCCCTGTCTGTCGGAAGATATTGAGGCATCACGACCCAGCCACTCCTGCCAGGAAAGCGCCGTGCCGCTTGGAGCATCTTTTTTATGAACGTGGTGTACCTCATGAATATGATATTCGGGATCTTGCAGAAAATCTCCACCCTTCCCTAAAATATTCAACGCTTTTCGAATTAGGTTCATGCCTAAACTGAAATTGGATCCTATTATCCATTTCGCGTTCACTTCTTTTACTTGATTTGGTAAATTTTCGGGCCATGCATAACCTGTAGTGCCCCAAACAGCATGAATCCCGGATTTTAAAACTACTTTACTCACCTCTTCGGCGGCCTCACCGGGGACAAAAATAATTGCAATATCAGTCTCCTTTAATTTCTCGGCTGTGATATTGCTTTTTGAGTCATAACATACAGCTTGATCGCCCAAAAGTTCAGCTACCGCACTTCCCGTTTTACCTGTACCTATTACGGATACCTTCATGATTGCTTATTTAATAAATCTTTCATGTAATTTTTGAACCACTTTCTCAGCACTTTGCTGGTCTACCAGAAAGCAGAGATTATGAGAACTGGCACCATGGCATATTAACCGAACGTTTATCCCTTCCAATGTACTAAATACCGGTCCGCTCAGTCCGGAAGTAGTATGCAGGTTATTCCCAATTAATGCAATCAGTGAGAGATTCTCTTCAATTTCAACTTCACAGAATGTTTTTAATTCCCTAATTGCAGTTTCGGGCAGGAAGTCTTTGCCCGGGGTTGCAGCATTTGTATCCAGTGTAAGTGAGACACTTACTTCACTGGTAGTTACAAGGTCCACACTAATTTTGTGATTCGACAAAACTTGAAACAGGCGTGCTAAAAAGCCATGCCTGTGCAGCATATCAAGGCTGTGAACCGTAAGCAAGGTTTGATTTCTTCTTAAACTGATTGCACGAATAGGTGGGTGCTCTTTCGTGTTTTTCATAATCCATGTTCCCGGAAGATGTGGCTCCATGCTCGAACCGACATACACCCGGATATTTTTCCGGATTGCCGGAACCATTGTTGCCGGGTGCAGCACTTTTGCACCAAAAACGGAAAGCTCGGCAGCCTCATCAAAACTAATTTCCGTAATTGGTTTTGCATTTTTTACAATTCTGGGATCCGTTGTATAGACAGCAGTCACGTCTGTCCAGATTTCCAGCACATCTGCGTTGACGGCTTCCGCAAAGAGTGCAGCTGAATAGTCACTTCCACCTCGCCCGAGTGTAGTTGTTATTCCTCTTTTTGTTCGCCCGATAAATCCTTGAGTTACAAAACAACGACTCTTCAGGTGCGGCATAATTCCAGCTTCGGCATTTTTCTCAATGGTTTCTATATCAGGTTCTGCAGAACCGTGATTGTGATCCGTTTGAATGATCTGCCGGGCATCCAGCCACGTCACGTTTTCACCGACCAACTCTCTCAGCACAAAAGAGAAAATTGTTGAAGAAATAAGCTCGCCAAAAGAAAGTACTTCGTCGCCATATTGTGGCGTTGCTGTTTTAGATGAAATAACTTTTTCTTCAAGGTCATTGATCAGCAGGTCAACCTGTTTTTTAGCTTCTTTCTCAAACTTCAGATGACTACATATTTCATGGTGTTTCACTCTGATCTGATTTAATATCTCATCTTTATCTTCGCGATTTTTGCAGCCAATGAGAGTTGTAAGAAGGTTGGTTGTGCCTGAAGTTGCACTGACTACAATAATTTTTTTATCACTGTCCGATTTCACGATGTTGGCACAACGGTTCATGGCTTCGTAACTGGCCATACTGGTGCCACCAAATTTTGCAACTTTAATCAAGTCTGGCATTTATTAACTTTCAATTTTTATGGGTGCGAATATAGCAATTTGGAACTCCTAATTCACCGTATTTATACGGCATTCTACTTTCAGAACAATTTCAGTATTGAAATGTTCCGGCAATCACAGTTGTTATGTCCCCTCACACAAAACTCTTCTACTCAAAACTATAGATTTGAATAAAAGATTTTGTATTTTGATCGACTTAGAAAGATGGCGGTGTTATTATATATCGCTCTTGGAACAAGAAGTTTAATTAAATCAACCGGGTGATAATTCATGCCAAGCGGAAAGAAAAGAAAACGATCTAAAATTGCTAAGCACAAACGGAAAAAGCGTCTACGCAAAAACCGTCATAAGAAGAAAAAGTAAGATAATTGCTTTCAGTAGAAATTATGGGCACTCATTGAAGTGCCCTTTTTTATTTTAGGCAGCTGCGACGGATACACTGCTGTCCGCAATTTTTATAATTCGATTGGCCTTATATAACAGGTGAGTCAATTTTCGGCTTACAAATTCATTCACCTCATTCAAACTTTCAAGATCAGTCATTGTAAATTGAAAATATGAGATCAGGTTGATCGCGGTCAGATATTTACCATACGAATCTCCGTCGATTTCAAGATGCCACCGTGTGATAATATCATCACTGATAAGCAGTTCATTAACTTCTTTGCTTACACGGTCCATCCACTCACTGGCTTTTTCAATGCGATAATTTGTGTCTCCATTGGTTTGATTTGGCTGGCTTTTCCGTTCATCAAAATGCCAAACCAGCTCAACATCAATGGACGGTGATATATTCACCTCGGTGAGATGTTTTTCTTTCAGCATTGGATGTTTATCCGTACCGTTCAGCTGATTCGCAAGATTTGCTTCACGAAAGCTGTCCCAATCAAAATTAATGTCGAGTTTTTTGAGATGATTAGTAGAGTCTTTCAGATCAATAACGATCTCCAGTCCCGCAGCATTAATCTTGGATTCTTCCCAGGTTTTGAATTTAACGACGTTAATATTTCTCTTGTTCAGCAGGCTATTTATTTTGTTCACTACCGATTGAAAAATAGGATATTGCATAATCGTACTCTTTCAGGTTTAGTCAACTATTTCTCTTGCTCGAATGAATAACTTTTACGTTTTAATATATCTATCAAAGGAGTTAAATCCCAAATTTACAGGACGTAAATTTGAATTTAGCTACTCTCCACATAAGGATGTCTGGGAAGGTTACTTCAGTTCAGAAAACAGAACGGACCGGCTCATTTTTAGCTCTCATCCATCTGAGACGGCTATTTTTGCTGATAAATTCCGTGGTGCAAAAAAATCGAACGTAACCGAGTTTTTTGGCCGTATAAAAGATCAGAAAATTTTAACGATTGAACTGGCCGATAATGACCGAATTATTTCAATCGTATTTGACGGTGGTGGTAAACTGGTATTTCAAATATTTGGCAACAAGCCAAATGTATATTTAGTGGAAGACGGTATCATTACTGAATCTTTTAAGGGCAATGATGAACTACTGGGCAAATCTGAACCGACCCCTCGTCCTGCAAAAAAGAAATCTTTTCCGGAAAAAGAGCTGTCGGCCAAACGAACAATCCTCCATTTTTATCCGGCTTTTCCAAGGCACTTGGTGCAACCTATTATTGAGCACTACGATTTAGAGAATAAATCGATGGAAGCCGCTAAGAAGACTGCAGATCTCTTGGTTGACGCCATGTTGAATCGAGCTGAATTTAGAGTTTTACAGGATGGAAATCTCTGTCTGATCCCGGAAGATTTATTGCCGCTTGAAAATATGGAAACGTTCGACAACGTGAACGACGCCATTCGTTTTGCTTACTACAAAACATCCCGGGAGCGTCGGCTTTCATCCCGTATTCAAACCTTTAAACCTAAACTGGATGAAACCTTAAAACGGAATACCGCAACAATTGAGCAGTTGGAAAATGCCGAAAAAGGTTTGGAAAGAGCCGAAAAGTATGAAGAATATGGTCACCTTTTGATGTCTCACGCTCACGAAGAAATTAACCCGGGAACGGAGTCTATCACAGTTCAAAACTTTTACGATGACAATGAGCCCGTTGAAATTCCTCTTAAACCAAATCTTAGTATTGCAGAGAATGCCCAGCGATACTATGATAAGTCGGCTAAAGCAGTTCGAAGTGTTGAAGAATCAAAAAACAGGCTTAAAAAACTTAAAAAAGAGACGAAAAGCTTAAAGTCAATCATTCGATCATTTAATGAGATTGAAAAAATTTATGAGTTTGATGACTGGTATAAAGAAAATGAAGAAGAGTTAAAGCGACTTGGTGTACTGTCAAAGGCTAAACAGGTTACATCACTTCCATATAAGAGAACTTCAATTGATGGATATGAAGTTTGGATCGGAAAAAATGCAAAAAGTAACGATCGTCTTACCACCGACGCTCATAAAGAGGATATCTGGCTCCACGCTCGCGGTGTTGCCGGATCACATGTGGTTATTCGAATGAATAATCAAAAAGAGATGCCACCTAAACATGTCATTCTAAAGGCGGCTTCAGTTGCGGCATGGCACTCTAAAGCTAAGGGGAGCAAATTGGCTCCGGTAATTGTTACGAAACGAAAATATGTTACAAAACCGAAAGGCGCCGCTACAGGTGCAGTAAGGGTACAGCGTGAGGAAGTTGAAATGGTAACTCCACAAAAGGATTTTAAATGATTGAAAATTTACTGACTCAACCTCTTTTCCTGTGTGGAATGATGGGTTCAGGAAAATCTACCATTGGAAAATCTCTTTCGGAAAAACTCTCTGTACCCTTTCAAGACCTGGACAATCTGATTGAGAGAAAAAGCGGTAAGAGTATCCCGGAAATTTTTGAAAGCGAGGGCGAAGATCGTTTCAGAGAAATTGAAAGAAACCTAATTGTACAGCTTGCTCAGACGGCTGAAGGAATTATTGCTCTCGGGGGTGGCACACTGCAGAATCAACAGATTACAGACCACGTTAAACTGAATGGCTGGCTCGTATTTCTGGATTGCAAACCCGATACTCTTTTCAATCGGTTAAAAGAAAGTTCAAACCGGCCTATGATTTCAAGCTTAAGTGAAGAAAATTTAAAATTAAAAATTACAACATTACTTAAGCATCGCTTGAAGTTTTATGAGCAGGCCCACTTCAGCGTAGAGTGCGACGACAAAGATGTTGACACCATTTTGGAAGAACTCATTCAAAAACTAAAATTTTATGAGCAAAAATATACGGGTTAAAACCTCTCAACATTCATACAGTGCCGTTGTTGGAGAAGGAATTTTCAAGAAGCAGATTGAGGAAATCTCTGACTCCTTTGAAGGAGATATAAATTTTCTCCTTGTAGACGAGAATGTTGAAAAAAACCACTCCAGTGTTATCGAGAAAGCTTTTGAGGCTACTGGGAAAAAACTATTTATGATGACAGTTCCCGAGGGAGAACAAAGTAAATCGATCTCCTTCTGGAATACCTGTGTTGAATTCCTTCTGGAGAACGGTGTTCGGCGGAATACTCCCGTTTTTGTGATGGGTGGCGGAGTAACCGGGGACGTCGGCGGTTTTGCAGCCGCTTCTGCCCTTCGAGGAGTACCTCTCATTCATATTCCAACCACTGTTTTGGCGATGGTAGACAGTTCAATTGGAGGAAAAACCGGGGTCAATCATTCAACCGGGAAAAATTTGATTGGGGCATTTTACCAACCCCAAAGGGTAGTTGCCGACATCGCTTTTTTAAATTCACTGCCTCGGAATGAGTGGACAAACGGTCTCAGTGAGATATTAAAGTATGGAGCTATTGAAAGGAGTGATATTTTTGATAGAGCAGCTTTTTTTACGGAAGACGACATATCCAAAATTTCCCATGAGAAACTCACAAATCTCATTGCAGACTGTATTCAAATTAAAGCGGATATTGTAGAAAAAGATGAATTTGAAGGGAACATTCGAGCTTTTCTAAACTTCGGACATACCTTTGCACATGCACTCGAAAAGGCTTGCGGTTATCAATCTATCAGTCATGGAGAGGCCGTTTATCTGGGAATGTTAGCCGCTATCGATCTTTCAAATCAACTGGGCGCAAATTTAAAACCCGATAAACTTCTAAAGTACCGATCATTATATCGTTACAGAGTATCAAAAGATCAGTTATCTTTAGAGGAATTGATGAATCACATGAAATTCGATAAAAAACGTACCAATCAACACATTCGGTTCGTTCTGCTCAAAGAGTGGCAGTCACCTGTTCTTAAAGAGGTGGCCTCAGAAAAACATATTCATCAGGCCTGGAAAACTGCTTTACAAGAAATCTGAACTTTTACTTTTTAAACTCTCAATACTTCTTTGATTTACCGATGGATATATAATATTTGGAGATTTTTATTAATCTCTGTTTCCATAACAGTGGGTATTGCCCTTTCTCTATTGATCATTGTAATAGGAGTGGTTCAACTACCACAGTCCAAAGATTATTTAAAAACTCAAATTGAGAGCACATTTAATGAGCAGTTTGAGGGCTCCCTTTCTATCAACTCTGTAGAGGGATTTTTGCCGTTTCAAATCAATTTTACCGGCGGACAATTATATGCCGGCGGTGATCTGTCACACCCGGTAATCTCTTTCGAAAAAGCCAATGTAGCGGTTGACTGGTGGGACCTTCTTCAGAAGAATCTGACGATTGATTCATTTGAAATTCAGGAACCGGCAATTCATATTTCCCGAAATGAAGATGGTTTGAACCTAGCACAAGTTTTCATTCAGCGAACAAGCGAGGATTCTTCTGCTGTATCAAGTGAGGAACCTGAATTAGATGACGGTATCAGAATTTTTGATGAAATTAATCTTTATGCTCCTCGCTTATCGATTGTAAATGGATCTATACTGACAGCTCCTGATGTTGCACTTCCCGAAAATTTACATCTTCCCACTACGCTGAATATATCAAACCTGAATGCAGAGCTTTTTCTTGAAATCACAGATTCTCAACTTTTCGCAGATATCTCAAATTTTAGTGCCACTCTGCCCGATACCCCCTATCAATATGTAAGAATTGCAGGACAGTTCTACAATGACGATAGGTTCTTTGAAGTAAACGGCCTGAATATAAGCACTGCAGAAAATGAACTTGATCTCAGTTTTGAAGCACAACCCGTCTCTCTGTTCAGTCAAAATAGTTCACTTAAAGATCAGTTTATAGACGCAGAATATCGCACCACCATTAACACTGCAAATTTCTCCAACACTTTTGTGAGACTCTTTTTGCCTCAGTTTCCAAACCTTGACGAGAATTTAAGTTTTGAAGCACAGGCCGAAGGAACGGCACAAAACTTTTTCATTGACCGTTTTCAGGCCATTTTCGGTGAGTCTGCCGTGATTGCTACAGCCACGGTCGAAAACATGTTTTCAGACGAAATCAATTATGACGCACAGATCGAAAATATCGTCCTGCAGCCCGACCAGTTCCAATGGATTTCTGACAACTATTTAAATCAATTTGACACCGAGCTCTATCAAAACGCAATCATTCGGGGTGATTTGTCCGGCAATTTTCAAGAAACAGGTGGCGATCTAAATATAGAAACAGAAGCCGGATCACTGATGATGGATTTTTTCATAAATCACAGAGAAGAATCGGGGTATGAATTGCTGGCCGAACTTGATTCATTAAATATCTCACCAATCCTGAAGGACTCTGTTTTTACAACCCGGCTAAACGGACGAATTGCTCTGGCAGGTTCAGGATTTAATAAAAATGCAGCAGTCAATGCCTCGGTTGATTTTTCAGGAAGTACCATTCGCGATTTTGATTTTCAACAAATTATCGCAGAAGCTGATTACTCCAATGAGCAACTCAACTATTCAGTTCAACTTGGAGATGAGTTCGGTTCTCTTCAAGCCACCGGTCGGTATCTGGAGGGAGGGACTTATCCGGAATTTAGTGTAGAAGGTTCTGTTCAACGCTTGAATTTTGCCACGTACACAAACTATTTTCAAACTGAAGAAACGGATTTTAATGCTACCTTTTCCGGCACACTTAGGGGAGATAATTTAGATAGTGCACATGGGCGAATCAGTGTAGAAGTAGATCGTTTTATCTCCGGTTCTGATACACTTCGTTCACACCAGTTATACGCCGATCTCAGCCCTCCAAACCAGCAGCCCAGGGTTTTGCGGTTTACCAGTTCTTTTTTTGACGGAGAAATTGAGGGGACAATCGCGCCAACAACCATTCAGGGTTTTGCAGCCTACTGGAACAACTATCTTCAGGAACGGATCAGAAGAGAAGTACTCTTCGACCGGGATTTTGTATTGGCGGATTTAGAGCTTACAGAGGAATCATTTGAGTACCCGGAGATCGATCTTTCACTTCAGGTATCTGTAAAAGACCTGAACCTTTTAAGGCACTACCTGCCGGATCTCCCCGAAATGCAAAGCCGTGCAAGGCTCACTGCTTCGGTTAATGCCTCTGATAGTTCACTGCTCATGTCCGGAACACTTTTTGAAGAAAATTTTCAGTCGGGTGAGGTTGGTGCCAGAAATTTGAATACATCCCTCTCAGCTGAGTTTAATTATGGTGAATCGATTCGGGATTTTGGAAATCTGGATCTCCAAATTAACAGCGGTGAGATCACTGTGAACGAGATGACTTTTCTGGATAGCTATCTCAATTTTTCGATGAGAAATGATTCACTTCAGTTGCAGCAGCAATTTGTTCGGGATGATAATATTGAGCTTCAGTCGACCTTAAACGGCGCGTTGAGCCCGGGGCAATTCGAAGTTACCATAAACGATCTACTTGTTGGAACACCTCAATACAACTGGCGTTCTGATGGGACTTCTCAGTTTATATACACAGGTAACAATAAACTCACATTTAACGACGTACGTCTAACAAGCGACCAAGGGTTGCTTGAAATAGACGGAACATTTAGCGATGCTTTCGAGGATTCAGTCGACATTAGAATTGATAATTTTGACCTGTCCCGAATTTCTGACCTGATAGGTGGGCGAATCTCTTTTTCAGGTATTCTGAACGGTGAGTTTATTACCCGCTCTTTAACACAAATACCCAGCATACAGGGTAACGTTAATGTTGAAGAAGGAAGAATTAATGGCAGGTTAATCGGTGATGTAGACTTAAATAGTGATTTTAATTCTGATGAAAATAGATTCGACACAAACGTCCGTGTTTTCACTGACCCGCAGAAATACTCTGATTATATTGAGACAAACGACGGAATTGGCCAGGATCTCAGGCTAAACGGTTATATTAAAATTCCGGATGAACAAACAGGTCCTGAAGACGAACTCTTCTATTTTGATGCCGATTTACGTGAAATTGATCTCTGGATTGTAGAGTTCATTGTACCCAATATCATTACGTCTATGCAGGGACGTGGTGAAGGAACAGGATTTATATCAGGCAGCAGAACAGATTTCGACTTTAATTCGGATTTCACTGTGGAAGAAGCGGTGGGCACACCCTTTTTTACAAATGTGGAATACCAACTTGGGGGAGAAATGAATTTCAATAAGAGTGATGGACTTACTTTCACCGAAGTTCGATTAACAGATCATCGTGGTGGGACTGGAAGATTAACCGGCATAGTTGATCTAAATAATTTTCAACCCGGTACCACCATGGACTTAACCATTGATCTGAACAACCTGCAGTTCATGAACAACTCTTACGACCCCGACGTACCTTTTTATGGAAGTATGTACGGAACCGGTCAGGCTCAGATCACGGGGTCGAATACCAGTCCGTTCCTTAGAACAAACGGCGCGGTTTCCATCTCTCCCGACTCCAGAATATCTGTTCCCCTTCAGGAAGAGACAGAATTTGAACAGGACAGAAGATTCATCCAGTTTGTGGATACATTTGATCTATCCATATTAGAAGAGAGATTACGGCAACAGGCAGAACAAGATGCTGAAAATGGTTCTTCCGCAGAAGAACTGACTTTTATTGAGCTTTTCACCATGGATATGCAGTTTACCGCTGACAATCCAATAAATGTTCAGTTGATTTTCGACCCTGTTACGAACGATATTCTAAATGCAAATGGCACCGGACAGGTTCGTATTCTGCTCGAAGATCAGGACGTGAGTATGTTTGGCCGATTCAATATTCAGGGAGGAGATTATCAATTTGTTAGTGGAGATATTTTTACAAGAAGATTTACACTTGAAGAAGGCGGATCCATAAGTTGGCAGGGAGACTTGATAGATGCCGGACTGGATGTAACAGCAATTTACCGTGCTCGGCCTGTCATCTCTACGCTCCTCTCATCCAACGCAGCTTCTGCCACCCCGGAAAGTGGTCAAAGAATTCCTATTGAACTGGTTCTGCAGATTGGCGGAACCATTACCCAGGTTCAAAATGAATTTTTCTTCAGGGCTCCAACCGGTATAGAAGGAACCATAGATCCTACGCTGGCAACTCAGATCAATAATCTGAATCAAAACGAAGAGGAAAAATTAATTCAGGCTACCAGTATACTTTTAAGCGGAAACTTTATTCCGTCGAGCCAGGCACAGGGACTAAGTTTGGGTGAAGGATTTTCCGGAACAGCAGCCGTTGTTAATCCATTGCTTTCGAGTCAGGTTATCAATCCACTTCTGTCAAATCAGATAAATTCCCTTCTCAGAAGTGACATTACTTTCGATATTGATTTGAACCTCACCGCTTTTAATGAAGTGGATTTAGGAGTAGCTTTGCGTTTGTTCGACGATCGTGTGATTTTACGGCGTGAAGGACAAATAACCGGTGAACAGAGCGATATTGGGGATTTGGGTGCAACGTACAGAATAAACCGTACCTTCTCCCTTACAGCTTTTCACAGGCAAGATCCTACATTAAGTTATACAAGCAGCGTTGAAACACGGCAGACGCAGGAAATGAACGGAGTTGGTCTCGAAGCTCAGGTTCAGTTTAATACCTGGCAACAATTCAAACGGCGTATATCGAACGCTTTCAGAGGTTTATTCGGTTTAAATAAAAGGGATGACGAATCGGGCAGATCAGAAGATGATGATGCAGACGATTCAATTGCAGAAAATAATTAGTTAATAAAAAATACAGAATGAGTAAAAAAGACAGATTAAGTTCTTTAGAAAAAAGAGTTATAGAAATTTTAAAATCCTATCCGGATGCATCCATTCCAATCCCATTATTAATGGATGCTTTATCATTACCTAAAAAAGGAGAGAAAAAAATAAAGAAAGCTGTAAACCGGTTAAAACAGCTTGACCACGTATTTGTTACCAAAGGAAATTTAGTGAGACTAAATGAGGCAGCCGAAGAGGACGATAACGTTTACATCGGAACCCTCGATGTTACCAGTCACGGAGACGGTTATGTTATTGTGGAAGGCAGAGATCAGGATATCAAAATCTCTCAGCGGTTTATGGGTACAGCCCTAAACGGTGATACGGTACGGGTAAAGCTTACCGGCTATCACAAGAAGAGCAATAAGCCCATGGGCAAAATTGAAGAAGTTGAAGAAAGAGCTGATTCTCTTCTTGTAGGTACTCTCAAAGAGGTCGCCAAAAACACTTACCTGATAGAAACAGATCATCAGTCTTCACGGGTCGATTTTTTCGTGGACCCTAAAGACATGAATGATGCCAAGCCCGGTGATAAAGTCACCTTCAGACTTATACAGTGGGAAGATGTACGTGGTTATCCGCAGGCAAAAATTCAAAAATCATTTGGCCCCGCAGGCAGCAATGAAGCGAACGTATTGTCGATCCTGGCCGAAAAACAGTTCGAATCTTCATTCCCACCCGAGGTAGAGAAATTCGCCGAAGAGATTCCTGAAAAAATTCCGGAAGACGAAATTAAACGTCGTCGGGACATGCGTGAGGAAGTGGTTCTGACAATTGACCCCGCCGATGCGAAAGATTTTGACGATGGCCTTAGTATAGAAATACTCAACAACGGGAACTACTATCTTGGTGTGCATATTGCAGATGTCTCGCACTACATGCCAAGAAGTACGGTATTGGATGATGAAGCTATTGAGAGAGGAACCAGCGTCTATCTCGTGGATCGGGTTATCCCCATGCTTCCCGAATATCTGAGTAACGGTGTTTGCAGCCTTCGCCCACACGAAGACAAACTTGCGTACAGCTGCTTTATGGAAATAGCCCCTAACGGTAAGCTGGTTGATTACTCTATTGAAGAAACAGTCATTCACTCCAAACAGCGCTTTGTTTATGAAGAGGTGCAGAAGATTTTGGATGGAAAAGCTGACCACCCATTTAAAACTGAGCTCAAAATTCTTGAGAAACTCGCGAACATATTAATGGATAAGCGTTTCAAAAAAGGTTCCATCAATTTCGAAACGCCGGAACCAAAATTTGTTCTGGACGAGGATGGAAAGCCGGTTGATGTTGTAGTGAAAGAACGCATTTTTGCTCATCGTTTAATTGAAGAGTGCATGCTAATGGCCAATAAAACGGTGGCACTTCATACCGATTCGTTGCGCAAAAAAGTGCGGGGTGAAAAAACTGCCAAAAGTGACCATCCGTTTCTATACCGAGTTCACGGTGAACCGGATTTAGAAAAACTGAACAACATCAAGGAAACAGCAAAACCTCTTGGAATACACTTTGATCTGAAAGGTGGTATATCTTCGAAGAAAATCAATGATCTACTCAAACAGGTTGAGGATACCTCACTCGAAAATATTATAAACGGGTTGATGTTGCGTTCAATGGCCAAAGCTGAATACTCTCCAAAAAATATCGGACATTTTGGACTCGGTTTTAAACACTATGCACACTTTACCAGCCCGATACGTCGTTATCCTGATGTGATTGTTCATCGACTGTTGAAACGCTACAATGCCGGATCCAGCGAATACACTTACGATCAGCTGGTAGAACTTGGTGAACATTGCAGCGAGAAAGAGCGTTATGCAGTAGAAGCAGAACGCGATTCTGTTAAACTAAAACAAGTTGAGTTTCTCTCCGATAGACTTGGCGAAAATTTTGAAGGTACCATAAGCGGAGTAACCGAAAATGGTCTTTACGTTCAAATAAATGATATATACTGCGAAGGAATGGTACGCGTTAGCGATCTGAAGGATGACTTTTATGTATTTCACCCAAAACTGCACTGTTTGGTCGGTAGATCAAAAGGTAAAAAATATCGTCTTGGCGATACGATTAACGTAAAAGTTGTAAAAACAGATCTTGAAAAAAGACAGATCGACCTTACACTGAGTGGTAACTAATTTTTAAAAAACTGTGCGAATATGCAGACCCGATACAAATTTTTCCTGATTTTTCTGCTCACATTATTTCTTGGTACAGCAGTAACTGAACAGCTTTTTGCTCAATATTTCTTTTTTGGAAAAAATCGCGTTCAGTACGATTCGTTTGATTGGCGATTCATTGAAACCGATCATTTCGATATCTACTACTACGACTCCAGAAACTATCATTTGGCTCAATTTACAGCAGAAACGGTAGAATCTTCTCTGAAACAGTTAAATCAAGATTTTGACGATCAGCTTACGGATCGCATTCCCGTAATTATTTACGATTCTCACAGTGATTTCTCACAAACAAATGTAGTGCGCCTCCCCGTAGATGCTCAGGGAATCGGTGGTGTAACCGATAAGTTCAAAAACAGAATGACTCAGCCCTTTATGGGCGATTATGCCGATTTCAGGCGAACGTTACAGCATGAACTTCTTCATGCTTATATCAATGATGTGTACTATGGCGGTAATGTACAATCCATCGTTAGCAACAACATTCAGCTCCAATTTCCTCTCTGGTTTGAGGAAGGTTTGGCTGAATATTTAGCTCTCAAATGGGATACTCAAACCGACATGTATATTCGGGATGCAATTTTAAATAATTACCTCCCTCCCATCCAGCAACTCGGTGGATTTTTTGCCTATCGTGGCGGTCAGGCATTCTGGTACTATATCGAAGATCAGTACGGAAGACCAAAAATCACTGAAATTTTACAGCGCATTAAAACAACCCGAAACATCAGGCTTTCTCTGGTACAGTCGCTAGGACTCGAAATTGATGAACTTTCCGAACGGTGGCAAGAGTACTGGAGGCAAAGATACTTCCCCGAGGTAGCCGAACGTCAATCATTGAACAGCGTAGCGACACAAATTACTACCAGAGCCCGATCAGGTTCTTACAATACAAGTCCTGCCATCTCACCACGAGGCGATCGTATTGCCATGATTACTAACCGGCGTGGTGTATTTGATGTTGTAGTAGTTGATGGCACAAGCGGTGAGCGTATCAAAACAATAGTAAGTGGTGCGGATAACCCAATGTTTGAGGAGTTGAACATTTTAAATCCGAATCTGAGTTGGTCTCCTGATGGCAGCAAAATAACACTTTCAAGTAAATCAGATGGCTCGTACAATTTGGCTATTGTTGACTACGAAACACTAAACAGCGAAACTATCCGGTTTCCAAGTTTGGACGGTATCAACTCTGTAGCATGGTCCCCCGACGGAAACAAAATCGCTTTTGATGGTAACAGGGGGCCTTACCAGGACATTTTTGTATACAACCTACAGACCGGCGATTTTCAAACCGTTACAAACGATGTTTTTACGGATGTTGAGCCCGCCTGGGGTTCAGACTCCGAGACTATCTACTTTGTATCCAACAGAGGGGATATGTTAGAGCCGAATGCAGCCAAAGCCGGTTACTCAATCATGAAGGACTATTCATTTTATGAGACCGACCTCTATAGAATACGATTGGGAGATAGCCGAGTTGAAAGACTTACAAGTACACCTAAATGGTCGGAAAGACAACCTACACTAACCGGTGACGATCGCATGCTTTATGTTTCCGATCAAAACGGTATTCCAAACATTTATGAGTACGACTTAAACAGCAGAACTGTATATCCAATTACTGATTTGCAGTCCGGCATTATGCAAATATCCGTCTCAGATGACGGTACAAGGGTCGCCTTCAATTCACTTAACGAAGGTTTTCCTGATATTTTTATGCTTCGTTCTCCATTCGAAAGACGGATGAACCGGCAGCTAACGCCCAATACATGGGCTCAGGAAAGAGCGGCAACCACTCCCGGAGAACGAGTACCTGCCATCAGCTATGCTCAGGAAATGATTCAAACAAGAACGCAAGGGAATGTTGTTTCTACCAGGATGTTGCAAAATGCACCCGTTACCGGACATGAAAGAATGATTGATTCGCGCCGGGATACCAGCGGTCAAGACACTACGGCACAAACGGATCGAATTGATTTTAGAAATTATCAATTCGGTGAAGCGGTAGTGCAGGATACAACAATTGAGCTTCGAGACGATCCCAGTAAGTTCGATCCTGCAGCAAATACAACAGAAGATGGACTCTTTCAACCGAAGGAGTATCGTCTTAGCTTTACCCCCGACTTTAGCTACGCTGCCGGACAAATCAGTACTTATTACGGCACATCGGCATTTGCATTTGTAACACTCACGGACCTGTTTGGGGATCATGAAATTTCATTTGGATCAAATCTTGAATTTGACCTCAGAAATAGTGACTACACGTTCCAATATGGGTACCTGAAAAATCGAACAAATTTCTACACCTCCTTTTTTCATCAATCCCGAAACTTTCAAACGTTCAGTGGAGAACTGCTTCGTTTTAGAACATTCGGAGCTTCGGTGGATTTTCAATATCCCCTGAACCGATACCAAAGAGTTGATTATGGAGTATCCGGTATTGGGTTGGCGAGAGACTTTAGTTCTGTTTCGGGTGTGGGTGCTAGAAATTTAAGTAACGAGAGAAGTTACTTCCTATACCCGCAAGTTACGTTTACCGGAGACTATACCATACCCGGATTTATTACTCCGCGGGCCGGAAACCGTTACTCGATCAGATTCTCTGCAAGTCCCCCACTTTCTTCTTCAACACCTCAGTTTGCAACACTTTTAGGTGATTACAGACAATACTTCGATTTGGGCTCGAGATATTCTATTGCGCTTCGCGGTGCCGGGGCAGTTTCATACGGACGTGATTCACAAACCTTCTTTATGGGAGGTATGCTGGGCTGGATTAATCAGAGATGGTCAGATGCTGAAATTCCATTTGAACGCCTTGCAGATACATTTTTCACGCTTCCTGCAACGCCACTTCGTGGTCACGAATTCAACACAATATTTGGTGATAAATTCAGTCTGATCAATGCGGAGTTTCGATTCCCGTTATTTGCAGCCGTGCTACCGGGCCCCGTGCCAATACTTCCACTCTGGAATATTACGGCCGTAGCATTTGTGGATGCAGGTGCAGCTTGGGGATTTGAAGTACCCTACTCGCGTTTTGTAAATCAAAATGGTGAACCGATCGTTTACTTCGAAAATTCTTCTAGCTTAGACTGGAAAGTCAGCGAAAAAAGAAATGAGTTTATCAATCCGCAAACGGGCCAGTTAAGAGAAGGTGAACCTCAGCAAGGTGATATCCCGGCAAGCTTTGTGGACGGCGATATTCTGATTGGTGCCGGATTTGGATTGCGTACAATCTTGTTGGGGCTTCCATTTAGGTACGACGTAGGCTGGCCTTATGAGAGAGACGGTTTTGGCGGTAGCCCAATTCACTACTTTTCAATCGGAATCGACTTTTGATCTAAACTCCCATTTAAAGGCATAAAAAAACCTCATCTGATTTAACATCGGATGAGGTTTTTTGTTTTAAATAAGATGTTAACTATTCATTTTCCTCGCCGGAAAAAGCGTTGTAAACCATCAGCAAGTCTTGAGCTACTTCTTCCTTGGTTCTTCCTTCAATTCTGTGTCGGGGAACCATGGCTTTAATTTCTCCATCTACAAAGAATGCAAATGCCGGTGAGGAAGGAGGATATTCACTGAAATATTCTCTGGCTCGTGCAGTCGCTTCTTTATCCTGACCTGCAAACACGGTTACCAGGTGGTCCGGTTTATGATCTGCTTTTTCCAATGACAGACTTACTGCCGGCCTTGCATTACCTGCTGCACAACCGCATACTGAATTGATCACCATCAACATGGTTCCTTGATTATACTCCTTCATAATGCGGTCAACATCTTCAGGTGTTTTTAGTTCTTCTACGCCTAAATCCGTAAGTTCTTCGCGCATCCACGAAGTATCGGGACCTACTCCAAATCCAAATTGCATATCTGTATGATTTTTAAATGCTAAATTTTATTTGTCTGAATATAACGATATTTCTCTACAATATTTTAAACTGCAGAAGCGATAGTCTATTGCCACATCGCTTAAATTTATACCTAAATTCCAATAACCAAGTTTTATGATTTTCCGTTTTCATAACCTTCTTATTATTCCATTCCTGCTATTTGTGGTTTCTTGTGGAAGTACCCATCAATTTAATGCTGCCCAGTTAAACTCAACAATTTCTGTTGATGGAAACTTATCAGACTGGAATACCACCCAAACTTTATTCGACGATCGTGACCAGGCAAACTACTACTCAGCCTATGATCAAAACTTTCTCTATCTGTTTGTTGATATTCGGGGAGCCATGAAAGATATGTCGATCAAAAGGTCTGGATTTACGGTTTACATTAGTGATGACGAGGAAACACGAAAAAGTGTTGGAGTAAGCTTTCCACCGGGAACCTTTAATCTTCTTCGGGAATTTCCGGGTGCTTTTGATTCATTTACCCGGGAAGGCGATTGGTTGAACAAGCCGGAAAATCAAGAGTTGATGGAGAATTTAAATGAAGAGCTATTTGACCGAGTAATGATTGTTCAAAGAACCAATAGTGATGGGGAGGCATCTTACGGTTTTATCGATGCTTCACAACTGGAAGTGGACGGTATGGAAATTGCGGTTAATACGGACAGCCGTACCATTGGGCTTGAAATGAAAATCCCTCGGGATGGCTCGTCTATTTACGGATTTAGCAGTGATAAAGTTTGGCTAGGGTTTGCGATTGAACCGCCTGAATTTCGTATTCAGGGTAGTTCCGATTACTCAGCATCAAATGTTGGTACCAGAGGTCAATATGGTAATCGTCAGCGACCGCGCCGTACATCAAATGCTGACATATCCCGTAATTTAGGAGAAATGGAAAGATGGCATATCATTCAATTTGATGAAGATTGAAATTTTTTTAGTTTGAAATCGTGCTTCGTAAACCTTCTGCACTCAAACTAAAAAAAGATGAAATCATTTTTTCCGATTCTACTCATTTCACTGCTCATCTCCGGTTGTTCACTGTTTGGCAGTAATGAAGAACCGGCGGAGATTATGTTCACCGTTCAAAACTTTTCCTCGGATGAACTATCTATTACTACAACAGGTACTGAGTCTGACCTGACCCTTTCGAAAAGTGATTTCGCAGCTAACCAATTACCCGGATCAACCGAAAGTTTCAGCACTGATAATGACGGGATGATGACGGTTATGTTTTCGTTTTTAAATGGAAACAGTGAATTATCTGAAGGAGAATTTGAAATAGAACTCAGAGAAGACTGGCAATGGAGCGTGAACTTTCAAATAAATACCGGCAATTACAATCCATTGGACGGATGCTTCGGCTGCCAGTTTTATGAAAGTTTCGAATTAAATCCCACGGCGCTTGGCAATTCTGAAACAGAGGGCGATTCTCTATATGTCGTTGTAGGTGGAAATTATATAAGTGAACCGGTAATCTACTAGTTCAATTCAAAATTTTAGATAAAAAAAAGGCGTCTGAATTCAGACGCCTTTTTACTTCATTCACCTATTCAGGAAAACTTATTTAGCATCCTGATAGTTTTTCTCAACCTGATCCCAATTCACCACATTCCAAAATGCATTCAGGTAATCAGGTCTTCTATTTTGATAGTTCAAGTAGTAGGCGTGCTCCCAAACATCCACTCCAAGAATTGGAGTTAGGCCATCCATGTAAGGACTGTCTTGGTTCGCGGTAGAAGCAACTACCAACTCACCGGAATCATTCACGCACAACCATCCCCAGCCTGATCCAAACTGAGATGCTGCAGTTGAAGAAAATTTCTCTTTAAACTTGTCAAAGCTTCCAAACTTTTCGTTGATAGCTTTTGCTAAATCTCCTGATGGATTCCCACCACCGTTTGGAGACATTACATTCCAAAACAAGTTGTGATTTGCAAAGCCGCCTCCGCTATTGATTACTGCCTGTTTTTTATCGGCAGGAACTTCGTCAATTCGTTTGAGCACTTCTTCAATATCAAGATTCGCAAAATCGTGTCCTTCAAGAGCTGCGTTTAATTTGTTTGTATATCCCTGGTGGTGCTTTCCATGATGGATTTTCATGGTTTTCTCATCTATATGCGGTTCAAGCGCATCATAATCATATGGTAAATCCGGTAGTTCGAATGACATAAATTTTCTCTTTTAGATTTTGAGTTTCTGTTTTGTTAACACCCTTAATCACATGGCGTTATATCTTATCCTACTCAGACAAAAAATTACAGACAGAAAACGTTCCAACAAAATTTAAATCTTATTTGGTATTTTGTTTGATGTTGGCAGCCTTTGATAGCTACCTTCAGCCATATTGCAGTTTTAAATAATCATGTACCTACTATGAGTTTTGACTACGACGTAATTATTATTGGAAGTGGCCCGGCCGGATTCTCCTGTGCCATGCAAAGCACCAAATTTGACAAGAAAGTATTGATCGTTGAAGCGGACGATAATCACCTTGGCGGTTCGTGGCTAAATAAAGGAACTGTTCCCAGCAAAGCGTTAAGAGAGGCCGCAGACCTGATTCAGGATTTTCATTCTCAGTTTGGAGATGAAAAAGGGAGAAAACCCTACGAACGATTCAAAATGGATGATTTACTGAGTTACAAAAAAGTAGCTTTGGAAAGTAAAAACAAAAAAGTAAAAACCGACCTTATTAAAAATGAGGTAGAGACAGCAAGAGGATGGGGAGAAATAGTTGATGAACACACAGTCAAAGTAAAAACAAGCCTGAACCAATCTGTTACCTATACAACCGAAAATATTTTAATTGCTGTTGGAAGCAGTCCCGAACCACCAAAGAGTTTCGATATCGATCATAAAAATGTTCTGGACTATAACTCCATATTAAATATCACCCACATCCCGAGACGACTGGTCATCGTCGGGTCCGGAGTGATCAGTTTTGAATATGCCACCATCTTCTCTTCACTTGGCACCACTATTACCATATTAAACGATACAGACGAGTTTTTGCCCTTTTTAGACCATGAAATCAAAGAGGATGTCTCAAAAGTTTTAAAAAAGAAAGGAATTTTGGTCCACTCTATGGCAACCATCAAAGGGGTGAAACGCAATCCGTTGAGAACCTGCATGGAGGTTATGTTTAAAACTCCGAAAGAAGACCGCTTACAGGTACTGGAAACAGACCAGGTTTTATACGTTGGCGGTAAATCTCCGAATACTGAAAATCTTTTTGACAAATCACTCAACATTAAACTGGATAATGAAGGTTACATAAATACGGATGAAAACTTTAGTACGGGTGTGGAAAATATCTACGCAGCCGGTGATGTGACCGGAAATCCAACATCGGCATCCACATCATTCGTACAGGGAAGACTGGCAGCTTGCAGTATGTTTGATATCCCATCTAAAGCTCCATCAGGTGACATACCCTATGGCATTTACTCAATTCCGGAAATATCAGGCATAGGTTTGACGGAACAACAAGCTGAAGAAATGGGAATTGAAGTTACCGTTGGCCGAGCCTACTACAAAAATCTAACGTACGCCGATATTAATCATAAAACAGACGGCTTGCTGAAACTGGTATTCCGTACAGACAACCTGAAGCTTCTTGGCGTGCATATTTTTGGCGATCAGGCAACAGACCTCATCCATCTTGGTCAGAGTATTATGGCTCAGGATGGAACCATCAAATACTTTATAGAGCATGTGCTAAATTATCCTACCTACTCAGAAGCTTACAGAATTGCCGCTTTTAATGGTGTGAATAGGGTGTATAAGGCGGGCGTTAAGTACAAAAACATTTTAAAAAAATAACTTCTCTGCACTTCTTAAATAAAAAAACCGCAGAAATTTACTCTCTGCGGTTTTTTTATGCCAAAATCTAAGATCTATCATACATAATGAATGGCCATTTTAAGCCCTTCTGAATCGACGGGTGGATTCTTTGGAATTGTTTTGATCCCCTTCTCAACAGATCGTTTTGCAGCAAGTGCCAGCGCCATCGAGTCAACGATGTCGTCTTCATCAACCTGATTTCTGCGAAACTCCTCTTTGATGTCCCGAAAGAAATCGTCGGCAACCTCTTCACGATCCACAATGAGTCCAAGACGATGTCTCAGGCCTTTTTTCGTATTCTTTTTTTGATAGATCATCCCGCCGTTCAAATTCATGAAAATCAATTCGGGGTGACTTTCAAACACTGATTCTCTCAGCTGTTGATGATCGGATAGTACCTGATCCAGCAATCTGATTTTTGGAGTAATATTCCAGGCCTGAACCGTCAGTTTCTTTTCGGTGTATTCGTAACTTTGCATATTGGCCTCAACATATGAGGGAGCATGCAGAGCCGGACGTATTGGAGGGCTGAAAACACTGGGTGCATACTCTGCACCTAACACTTTCCTTAACTCTCTGTCACACTCCCGGGTATAGTTTTCGTCTTCAAGTCCGATTGGCATGTCAATAAAAACACGATCGAACTCCTGGAGAGCGCTGATAAAAACTTCGTCACTTTCAATTATGCGGTATTCCGGATTTTCATCAAAAGTTGTAAGTATCCACCCAGCCTTACACCCGTCTATTCCTGCAGTTTTCAAATTTTCCTGGATTAGTTATTTACTGTTTTTCGTAATGATATATGTAGCTCTTTCAACTGCTCTTCATCCACTTCACTCGGGCTGTTGTCCATCGGGCTTTGGGCTCGTTGGTTTTTAGGAAACGCAATAACGTCCCGTAAGCTCTTAGCACCGGCCATTAACATCACAATTCGGTCGAGTCCTAATGCAATTCCTCCATGAGGTGGCGCTCCATATTTAAACGCATCTAACAAGAATCCGAATTTCTCTTCAGCTTCTTGCTCATCGATGCCTAATAACGCAAACATACGCTGCTGAAGTTCCCGCGTATGTATACGAATGGATCCGCCACCGATCTCATTTCCGTTCAGTACAAGGTCGTAGGCTCTTGCTTTAACTGATTTCGGATCTGACTCAAGTTTGTCAATATCTTCCTCTTTAGGTGATGTAAAAGGATGGTGAAGGGCGTGGTATCGCAAATCTTCCTTCGACCACTCAACCAGCGGAAAGTCGGTAACCCATAAAAATTTGGTCTGATCTTTATCAATCAAATCAAACTGGTTTCCTATAATGAGTCGCAATCCACCCATTTGCTTATACACATCCGGTGAAGGCCCGGCCAGAATCAGAACCAGATCGCCATCCTCTGCTTCTGAAGTTTTAGCCATATTCTGCATGGTCTCTTCGTCAAGAAACTTCCCAACACTGCAGGTAATCTCCCCCTCGTTCAGTTTCATAAAAATCATCCCGGCCGCACCGGTTTCTGACGTTACTTTATCTGTAAGTCGATCCAATGCCCCACGCCCCATAGTTCCTTCTCCGGGAACCGTAATGGAGAGAACGTGTCCACCTTTATCAACAGTTGATTTAAATATTTTAAACCCAGACTCAGCAACGTCCTCCGAGATATCGTGAATCTTCACGCCAAAGCGTAGATCGGGCTTATCAGACCCATAGGTTTTCAACGCATTCTGATACGACATGCGGGGGAACGGAGTTTTTAGTTCCACGTCAAGATGATCCTTCCAAATCTGAGCCATCAACTTTTCATGCTCCTGATAAATCACCTCTTCATCCACAAAAGACATCTCAACATCCACCTGTGTGAACTCAGGCTGACGATCGGCTCGTAAATCCTCATCCCGGAAACACTTCACAATTTGAAAGTACCGGTCAAATCCCGACACCATCAGCAACTGTTTGTATGTTTGCGGACTCTGGGGCAGTGCGAAAAACTTACCCGGATTAACCCGGCTTGGTACCAGGTAGTCGCGGGCACCTTCCGGCGTGGACTTCATCAGTACGGGAGTCTCAACTTCTGAGAAATCACGATTGTGGTAAAAATTCCGGATCGTGTGGTAAACTTTTGATCGTAAAATTAAATTCTTTTGCAGCTCCGCTCTTCTGAGGTCGAGGTAGCGATGCTTCAATCGAGTCTCTTCGTTTGTTTTTAAATCATCCTTGATTTCAAATGGAGGAGTCTCAGCTTTTGAATAAATTTTCAGCTCATTCACTTCAACTTCAATCTCACCGGTTTTCATTTCCGGATTGATCGTCTCATCACTTCTGTTCAGCACAACTCCCTTTACACCAATTACATACTCAGATCTTAAATCTTCTGCCAAGGAGTGCAGTTCACTGTTTTCCTCATCAAATACAATCTGTGTAATTCCGTAACGGTCTCTCAAGTCGATAAAAATCACTCCGCCCAAATCACGGCGTTTTGATACCCATCCGTTTAAAACCACTTCTTTTTTCTTATCATCAATTGTAAGCTCACCGCAGGTATGGGTGCGTAACCAACTCATAAAATCCTGTTTAATGTTTTAAAATCATTTTCTATTTAAGTTTGCTAAAATAAACAATATTGTAACCATTCGCTTATACCCATTTAGAAGTTTTTCATGGAACATATCGTAATTATTAACCTTTTCACCTCATTTTTTCTCTGTGGACTCATCTGGGTAGTTCAGCTTGTTCACTATCCGTTTTTTAAATACGCTTCCAGCGAAACATTTGAAATAGCCATGGGCTTTCACAGGAAGAAGATCTCTTTGATTGTTGTTCCGGCAATGTTTGCAGAGCTGTTGAGCTCTTTTTGGCTTTCACTCTTTTCTAGCACATATACTATTTATCACATCAGCGGCTTTGTAGTTGTACTGCTTATTTGGGGAGTAACTTTTACTACCCAGGTTCCCCTTCACAGTAAACTTACTGTAAGTTCCGACGCCAAAGTCATCAACAAATTGGTTCGTTCAAATTGGATTCGAACCACTCTCTGGTCAGCTAAAGCCCTGATCGGAATTTGGCTGCTGAAAAACTTAATAACATTGTAAGTTGTAGAGCTTTATTAGTTGTAATTAGTTAGAAACGAATAATTTTTCGACTAACATACTTTACTTTTTCAAATAAAAAAGTATATTCAAAGTCCTTTTCCACGCAAGTTGGCTTTGGACCATGAATAAAATCAAGGTTTTAATTGCAGAAAATTTTGACATCTACAGACATGGTTTGAGTAGTATATTGTCTGATTCAGCATCAATCTCGGATGTGATAGAGGTGAAATCTGCAAAAGAGCTGGTCAAAGAATACAAGAATCATCCCTGTTCAGTCTGTATTATTTCATCAAATCTTGAAGGATCCAATATTCACGACTTGATGCAGCGCCTTGAAAAAATTTCTCCCTCCCCAAAAGTAGTGATCCTAACCTACTCAACTGATGTAAATCACTTAAACCAATCATTGAAAGCCGGTGTAAAGGGGTATTTGATGAAAAACTGCTCGGCCAAGGAACTGCAACTGGCTATTTCGGAAGTTGCCAAAGGGGAAAAATCATTCAGCAAGTCTATTTCTCAAATTATGGCCAATAGATATGCCGACGAGGCCAAAAAACCTTCCAACGGGAATAAGCTAACGAAACGGGAAACAGAAGTTTTAAAACTAATAGTTGAAGGTTACACCAGTCCGGAAATTGCCAAAATGCTTTTTATTAGCCCGAGAACTGTGGAAACGCACCGGTCAAATTTGATGAACAAATTGAAAATTAAAAATACCGCAGCACTCGTTCGGTATGCTCTTGAAAAAACTGAAATTGGCTAACCCTTTCAAGTACGTAAAAGTACGTAGATAAAATTACTACCTTCTACTTATTGCACGAACGTCTTGATAAAAGTAAGTTAAAAGTGCAAATGGGGTAATAGCCGTCTGTAGATGATATTTAGCAGCTCTCTTTGATCGGAGGGCTGCTAATTTTTTTTATAGATACGTGACTTAAACATTTCTATCTCTCCTTAACTCTCTATTGGGTTTTTTCTGATCACAAAAAAAGCCCGACCCAAAAAACTGGATCAGGCTTTATGTATCGTGGGGCGGACTTGAACCGCCGACCTCCGGGTTATGAATCCGACGCTCTAACCACCTGAGCTACCACGACATAACATCCACAATTTCAATATTCATTATAAAACAATGATTCGAGGCAGACTTGAATCGACGTCCCGAAGGCTTTCGGGATATGAATCCGACGCTCTAATCCCGAGTACTCGGGAAGCTACCACGACAAATCATGTAAATACCTCTTGCATAGCATATTCAAGAGAGCATCAAATATATGACTTTTTTTATACAAAGTTTAAACCGAAACCCTCACTTTTTTGATTTTTTCGCCCTGAAAGAGTTGAGACCTATTAAGGTGAGAAAAAGTTACTTTATCTTAAGCGCATATCAAGGTATTTTATATGGCATAAATAAATATAAAATAAGCACCGCCCTGCTGTGTCAATATAAATTGAGCAGGGCTTTAAAATTTGGAAACCACGCTTTACTGATGGCTAAAAAAATTACAGATAGAAAAGACGACTACTCTCAATGGTACCTGGATGTGGTAAAAGAAGCCAAATTGGCCGATCACTCCCCCGTTCGCGGATCGATGATCATTCGACCGAACGGATTTGCTCTTTGGGAAAACATGAAACAGGCGCTGGATCAGATGTTTAAAGATACCGGACACGAAAATGCCTATTTCCCACTTTTTATTCCCAAATCATTTCTATCTAAAGAGGCTCAGCATGTGGAAGGCTTTGCAAAGGAGTGCGCTGTTGTAACTCACAGCCGCTTGAAAAGCGTGGATGGCGGAGTTGAGGTCGATCCCGATTCTAAGCTCGACGAAGAGCTGATTGTCAGGCCCACATCCGAGACCATCATTTGGGATGCATATGGCAAGTGGATTCAGTCCTATCGTGATCTCCCAATACTCATCAACCAATGGGCCAACGTGGTGCGATGGGAGATGAGAACACGCTTGTTTCTCCGCACCATGGAATTTTTATGGCAGGAAGGCCACACCGCTCACGCTACTGAAGAGGAAGCAGTTGAAGAGACGCGGAGAATGCTTAATGTTTACAAAACTTTTGCCGAAGAGTTTATGGCTATGCCGGTTATCACAGGGGTAAAAACTGAATCTGAACGTTTTGCCGGAGCCGTTGATACTTACTGCATTGAAGCTCTGATGCAGGATGGAAAAGCTCTGCAGGCTGGCACCTCTCACTTTTTGGGGCAAAATTTTGCAAAAGCTTTTGATGTTAAATTCCAGGACGATGATGGAGAACACAAATATGTATGGGCTACAAGCTGGGGTGTTTCAACACGATTGATCGGTGGGTTAATTATGACTCATTCTGACGACAACGGATTGGTTTTACCTCCAAAACTCGCACCAAACCAAGTAGTCGTAGTCCCAATTTACCGAGGGGATGAACAGCGGGAAACTGTTTTAAATTACGCTCAGCCAATAATTGATGAACTCCGTGAAAAAGGAATTTCTGTAAAACTGGATAACCGGGACAACTTCAAGCCGGGCTGGAAGTTTGCCCAACACGAAGCAGAAGGTGTGCCGCTTAGAATAGCAGTTGGTCCACGAGATGTTGAAAACAATAACCTTGAGCTCGCTCGCCGTGATACGTTGGAAAAAAACATCGTTCCGCTTGCCGGAATTGCAGATCATGTAGAAGGACTTTTGAAAACCATTCAGGACGACCTATACAATAAGGCCAGGAAGAGAATGGATGATGAGACCCGCAAAGTTGAAAATTACGACGAATTTAAAAAGGAAATTGAAAACGGAGGGTTTATTTGGGCTCATTGGGATGGCACACCGGAAACTGAAGAGAAAATCAAAGAAGAAACAAAAGCCACTATCCGTCTTATCCCGATAGATGAAGACGATCCAATTCCCGGAGAGTGTATGGTTACCGGCAACCCTTCGAAACAGCGTGTTCTTTTCGCCAGATCTTACTAAAACGCTCCAATGGCCATAAACCCTGACATACCACATAGTCATCAACTCTTTACGGCTGAACAATCTCAGGAGATCGACAAAAAGACGATTGAAGAGTTTGGCATTGATGGGTTTACTCTGATGGAAATTGCTGCCAAAGGTGCCACAGAAACTATTGTGAATGTGTCAGGCCAAAATAAAAACGGGCTTTTCGTATGCGGTAAAGGAAATAATGCCGGTGATGCCCTTGCCGCAGCTCGTTATTTGGTTGACAGTTTCAATCACAGAGCTACAGTTTATTTTGCATTTGGCTCAGACAACCTCAGCCCGGACACTCAAAAAAATTGGGAGCTGCTACAAAAACTGGAATATAAAGGGCTACCCATCACCTTTATTGATGAACTCACCCTAGAAAACATAAATTCAAGTGACTATATCACAGACGGGATATTTGGAACAGGGTTAAAAAGCGATGTCCGATCTCCAATCGATGAAATTATTCAGAAAATAAACGAGTCAGGAAAAAAAGTTATTTCCATGGATGTCCCTTCCGGACTTAACTCCAAAAATGGTAAAATTCAGGGCGTAGCAGTTTCTGCAGATTATACATGTACATTTGGCACTCAGAAGATGGGGCTCTATTTGAATGATGGACCGGAATTATCGGGCAAAATCTCGTTCATTGAATTACCCTTTCCATCCTATCTAAGAAAAGATTTTGTCGTTAAGTTTGACGATCAGCTCCATTCATCCCTGCCTGAAGTAGTACGACAAGCCAGCCACAAGTATGAATCCGGAGTGGTTCATCTGGTAGCCGGATCAAAAGGATTAACCGGAGCGGCCATTATGGCGGCTAAAAGTGCCTGGAAACAGGGTGCCGGTTCCGTGATATTGTATACACCTGAGAGCCTACTCCCGATATATGAATCGAGTTTACCAAACATCATAAAAGTAGTACTGCCCGATTCAGAAAATTACAGTCCTGATCATTCTCAAATTATACTGAATAAAATCTCAGATAAACCCGGTGTTCTCTTGATTGGGCCGGGTATTGGTTTGACTCCTGATTCGCAGCAACTGACAATCAGTCTTTTGAAAGCTTTCCAAGGCCCTGCAATTATCGACGCAGATGCACTTTCAGTATGGAACCAACTAAAAGAATTCCCAGCTAATCAAAAAAAGAACTGGATTTTAACACCTCACCCTGGTGAAGCACGCAACTACTTGAATATATCATTCAATGATGATTATGAACGTTTTATTCAATCGAAAGAGTTTTCAATAAATCATCAGTTATCCTTATTAATGAAGGGAAATCCGGTCTATTACCACTCTGAAAAACATTCCTTTATATCGGGCTACGACACTACCCCATTTTCACGTGCCGGATTTGGAGACGTTCTTGCAGGAACAATAGCAACCAAATGGGGAATAACCGGAAGTATCCGATGGTCTCCTATTTTAGGACTTCTTAGCGGATACAACACCTATAAAAAATCAAACTCATCTCCATTTGGCCCTGAGCATCTCTTATGTTGAATAAATTCTTTAGCTTTTTGACCAATAATCGAAAGGTCATATACGCACTGTTCATATTAATAACAGCAGCAATTTTTGCCCTTACACTTCTGCCCGCAAACAAATTGGGAAGCAGCCGACTTTTCCAATATGACAAGCTGGGGCATTTTATGATGTTTTTTTCCTGGACTTTTGTATTTGGGCTTTTGCACATTTCCCGTAAAAGAGAAAACAGTAATTTAATATTTATCTTCTTCGCAGGAGCCCTATTCGGTATCGGCATAGAAATTCTTCAGGGTATCATGTCATTCGGTCGTTCCATTGATCTTTATGATGCAATCGCTGATATATTCGGAACCTTAACTGCAACGTTTCTGCTCTTTTTTACCAAACCGACTTATCCACCGGATAAAGGTTTGTAACTTTCTAGGAACTGAATTATAATATCAAACCCTAACGAAACGTTGGATAATTACCTTCAAATCGTTTATACTTGACGTAAGCGTATTTAATCCCTTTAAAAATCCCTTAAACAATGACTGAACGAAAAAAACCGGATGCTGACTTACGAAATTACTATACAGTATTTTGGGAGTTAGGTCTATTGGCTGCACTCGTAATTTTTATTATTGCTGTGCGAATTGATTTAACAAGTGAGGCTCCTGAGGAGTACACTATGGACGAACAGGAAGTCGTGGAGATGGAAGAAATTATTCAAACACGTCAAATTGAAACCCCTCCACCACCACCAAGACCGCCGGTACCTGTTGAAGTTCCTAACGACGAGATCATCGAAGACGTTGACATCGACATCTCTGCTGATCTTGACTTAGGAGGAGCTCTAAGTGCTCCACCACCACCTCCACCGGCTGAAGATGATGAAGAAGAAGATTTCTTCGTTGTAGTTGAGGAGATGCCTGAACTGATTGGAGGCCTTGGTGAGCTTCAGAGTAAAATAAACTATCCGGAAATGGCTCGTCGTGCGGGTATCGAAGGACGTGTTTACATTCAGTTCATTGTGAACGAACAGGGACAAGTTGAAAATCCACGAGTTATTCGAGGAATTGGCGGTGGCGCCGATGAAGAAGCATTAAGAGTTGTAAGCCAGGCAGAGTTTAAGCCAGGTATGCAGCGAGGACGTCCGGTTAGAGTCCAGTATAGCTTACCTATTTTCTTTAGGCTGCAAAACTAGCCACCCACACTGACAATATTTTTAAAAGCGTTTTAGATTAATTTCTAAAACGCTTTTTTTATTTCCATCAACTTACTTCTGCATATACTTTTTTATTATATCCACTAGGTTCTGATAGCCCACCATTTTTAATGCTTCTGAAGTTTTAACCCATTCCAAATCTGTAATCCCTTCTTCTTTTTGAGGTACTAAGTTTTCAGGCTGATCGGTTTCCATAGAGAACCAATAGGTTTTCTTACCCATTTTCTCTCCATTCATTTCATATTCGTGATAGGTCTCACCAATAAATTTTATAATACGTGGTAGTGGTACACCTACCTCTTCTGCTACTTCCCGAGCGGAACACTCCTCAATAGACTCACCTTCTTCCAGTTTTCCTTTGGGAAGATCCCAGACACCGTTTCTTTTTATTAGTAGAATAGTTTGGGGCGACTTTCCCTTGCTGTAGAGCACGCCCCCGGCAGCTTTAATGATCTTCAAAATGCTACTCTTTTGATTCCTTTTCCTCTTCTCCTTTACCTTTCTTCTTCTCGTCTGCGTAATTTAAGCGAAGATTGGTAAGTGTTTGTTCCAAATATTCACTCACTTCCTTAGGCAGATTACCTTTCGTGAATTGTTGAAGCATATTAAGAGTGTCTATCGCGAATTTTGCAGAACTAAGGTCCCTTTCAATTTTTTCGGTTTGAGGGTTTTGAATCTTGCCCATACCCATCATAGCAATCTGTTGATGCTGTTGAATAAGCATCACAAAAAGGAGTTGTTGTTGCTGTTCCGGACTTAGATTTTCCGGTGTTTTTTGATTTTCTTTACTCATGATTATTGTTTCGTTCTTATTTACAATTCAATGCGATGAAAACGTAAAGAGTTTGTATACTTATACGAACCTGAAAATACAAAAACAAAAGACTAAATGGCTACCATTCAACCATTCAAGGGATGGCTTCCCAAGCCGGAGCATGCTGACGAGATTGCATGTGTCCCCTACGATGTCATAAATACTGAAGAAGCTAATGAGCTTGCCAAAGGAAAACCAAACAGTTATTTACACGTCATCCGACCCGAAATCGATCTGCCCGAAGGTACACCTTTCAACGATGATCGTGTCTACAAAAAAGGGTCTGAGAATTTAAAAAAACTTTTACAATCCAGTCTTTTTGAACAGGATGAAAAACCTGCTGTATATATCTATCAAATGGAGACTGAAAATCACACTCAAACAGGTGTGTTTACGTGTGCCTCTGTGCAGGACTACGATGATGATACTATTCTAAAACATGAGTTAACCCGTCCCGATAAAGAAGACGACAGAACAAAACACATTCTCACTCAAGAGGCTCATGCTGAACCGGTTATGCTTACCTACCGTGATTCTGAAGATGTCTCATTCCAAATCGAGAAAATAACGCTTACAAACCCTCCCTATATCGAACATGAAGGTGAAGGAGGCGTAGTACACAGAATTTGGAAGACCTTTACCACCGCGGATTTTGTAAAAGGGTTCTCTGAAATAGCACATTTATATATTGCGGACGGTCATCACAGATGTAAAAGTGCATCCAGAGCAGCGGAACAGCTTCGGAATGAGCGGAACGTATTCCCGGGCGAAGCTGAATTTGAATATTTTCCTGTTGTGCTTTTCCCCATGTCTCAGATGAAAATACTACCCTACAACAGGGTAATTAAATCTGTTTCTGAAAAGAAGTTCAACGAAATTGAAAAGAAATTTAACCTTACTCAAACTGATCAAAAATCACCCGCCAAGAAAGGCCATATCTCTATTTACTATTCCGGTAAATGGTGGAGTATGGTGCTGCCTGAACCTTCTTCAAAAAGCATCTCATCATCACTCGATGTAGCTCGCCTGCAGGATGGTTTTTTAAACAGTGAATTTGGTATTGAAAACCCAAGAACTGATAAAAACATCAGTTTTGTAGGTGGAATCAGGGGCACTGCTGAACTCGAAAAACTTGTTGACGCAGGTAAGTATGATTTGGCAATAAGTATGTATCCTACAGATATACAGGAACTTTTAGATGTTTCTGACGCCGGTGAACTTATGCCGCCAAAATCTACCTGGTTTGAACCAAAAATTAAATCCGGTTTAATCGTACACACATTTTAAACAAATATCATTATGAAAAGAGTACACAATTTTAGCGCTGGTCCGGCTACACTTCCTATATCCGTACTGGAAAAGGTTCAAAGTGAACTGATCGACTATAAAGGGAAAGGAGCCTCAATTATTGAGATGAGTCATCGAAGCCCGGAATATACCGAGGTAAACCGTCAGGCGGTAGAGAGATTGAAAGAAATTACCGGTGCTGATGATGACTGGGAAGTTCTGTTTCTTCAAGGCGGAGCAAGCAGCCAATTTATGATGGCGGCCCATAATTTCCTGAATGCAGAGCGTACTGCAAATTATATTGATACAGGGACATGGTCTGCGAAGGCCATTAAAGAGGCTAAACTGTACGGGAAAGTTCACACTTCGTTCTCAGGTAAAGATGGAGCATACAGTCATATTCCAACCAACGACGAGCTCAGTTTTGCCGATGATGCCATCTACACCCATTTTACAAGCAACAATACCGTAGCAGGGACACAGTTTCCGTCAGAGCCAATAAGTAGTTCTCCTCTGGTGTGTGATGCTTCATCCGATTTTTTATCTCGACCTCTTGACCTGGATAAATATGGAATAATCTACGCAGGTGCACAAAAAAATGTAGGGCCTGCTGGCGTAACAATTGTAATGATTCGAAAATCATTTCTGGAAAAACAGCGCCCTGAAGCTATTCCAACCATACTGAACTACAAAACCCATGTGGAAAAACTCTTCAATACGCCACCTGTTTTTGCAGTTTATATGGTGAATTATGTCCTGGAATGGATTCAAGAGAAGGGCGGACTTTCTTACTTTGAAAAATTTAGCAAAGAAAAATCCGACCTGATCTATACAGAAATTGATCAGGATGAATTTTACAGAGGAACTGTAGAGAAGCAAGCTCGTTCCAAAATGAATGCCACCTTCAGACTCCCATCAGAAGAACTTGAGAAGCAATTTATCACTGAAGCAGCCTCTAATAATCTTATGAACCTCAAAGGGCATAGAAGCGTAGGTGGAGTTCGTGCAAGTATTTACAATGCATGTGAAATGGAAAGTGTGAAAGCACTCGTTGATTTCATGCGTGATTTTAGAGTAAAGAATGGATAGGCAGACGATCATACACAACGGATGACATCTATCACCTTGTCATCCGTTGTTCTTTTACTGCTTTTAAATCAGTCCAAAAAGTGTGAGAATGTGGTCTACACTATTGGGAATAAAGAAAATCATATACAGAATACCCCAGATGGCCCCTGCAATATGTGCTTCGTGATTCACATTTCCTCCTTCCCGTTTACTCTCAAAAACGCTGTACAGTAAAAACATAATTCCAAAAATCCAGGCCGGTATTGGAATAGGTAATAAAATTAAGACAATTTTTTCTGTGGGGTAGAGAAAGATAAAACCGAACAAAATACTTTCAACTGCACCCGAAGCACCAAGTGTAGCATAGTTTGGATTTTCCCGATGGCGTATTAAAGATGGAATTGCAGAAAATGCCAACCCGGAAAAATAGAGAGACAGGTAGTGATTCATGCCAAGTGTCTGTTCTATAACAACCCCGAAAAAGAACAGGACAAACATGTTTACCAACAGATGCCCAAACCCGGCATGTAAGAAACCTGAGGTAATGACTTCATACCAGGTACCTTCCCTTACGGTTCTGTAAGGCCGGAGCATTCCTAAATCCAATATTTTGGGATTCACGTACAAGGCAATAATGGAGATGAAACCTGTAATAGCAATAAGTGTTAGAGTAACAGTCATATAAATTTCAATTTTGAAACAAACAATGAATATAACAAAACACTGTTTCTTTCAAGCATGAACTTTACCAAACCGAATTTTTCTTCATCGTTTAAATTGCTAATTTCTTTCATCTCGTACTCTTAACAAATGAACTACAGCATGTACCGGGTTATTAAACAGTTCCTGCTTCTCTCTTTGGCAGTTTTATTCATTTCTTCTTGTGGAATTTCCCGAAAGAGCTCTCTGCCCGATCGAATCGATTACTCTGACTTCTCCCCCGGTGCTGTAATTGAATCCGGTGTGGCCAGCTGGTATGGACCCAATTTTCATGGAAAACTTACTGCTAACGGTGAAACGTACAACATGGATGGTTTGACTGCTGCTCACCGTAGTCTTCCGTTTAACACAGTTGTTCAGGTTCATAATAAAAGCAATGGTAAAACTGTCATTGTCAGAATTAATGACAGAGGGCCTTATGCTAAAAACCGAATTATTGATCTATCCCGTAAAGCTGCTCGAGAAATCGAAATGATCGATGCTGGAACGGCAAATGTGGAAATTTTTCTGGTTGAAGAAGGAGACCGACCGCTATCTGATCAAAATATGGGGAGTATTGAAACCTTTACGGTTCAGCTGGCAGCCTTTCAGACCCGTAGCGAAGCAGAAAACTTTCTAACTCAAATATCCGGTGCAAGAATCGAGACTGTGCCTGTAGCAGGAAATACTGTATACAGAATTTACTATGGTACTTATGATGAACCGGACGAAGCACGTTCCGTCATGCAAAGATTGAGAAGACAAGGATTTGATGGTTTTGTAAAACAGACACAAAATTAAATTTTTGTCAATCCCATGGATTGATTTTTACTCTATATGGGTTAAGATGCCATAACTCAAAACCAATTTATATGAAAAAAGATATCATCGTTATTGGGAGTGGATTTGGCGGGCTTGCCACAGCTTCCAGGCTATTATCAAAAGGACATAACGTTCAAGTTTTTGAAAAAAGAGATAAACCGGGAGGGCGAGCGTACGTTTATGAAATAAATGGATTCAAGTTTGATGGCGGACCTACTGTAATTACCGCACCATTTATGTTTGATGACATTTATGCCGCAGCTGGAAAAAAGCGCGAAGACTATTTTGAACTCGTTCCATGTGATCCTTTCTACAGAATATTTGATCATCACGGTGTCCCTTTCGATTATAATAACGACCACGAATTTATTTTGTCAGAAATCGATAAGAGAAACCCATCTGACAAAAAAGGCTATGAGGAGTTCATTAAAACAACAAAACCCATTTTTGAAAAAGGGTTTATTGAACTCGCAGATAAGCCATTTCTGAAATTTACTGACATGCTGAAAGTAGCTCCGGACCTCATCAAGCTACAGTCACATAAATCAGTTTATAAATATGTCTCACAATTTATCGAGGATGATTTTTTAAGACGGGCATTTTCATTTCATCCGCTTTTAGTAGGCGGAAATCCTTTCGACACCACTTCTATTTACTCAATGATTCACTATCTGGAGCGTGAATGGGGAGTTCATTACGCTATGGGCGGAACAGGATCCATCGTAAACGGATTGGTAAAATTGATTGAAGAGCAAGGAGGCGAAATTCATCTCAACTCGGAAATCGATGAAATATTGGTGGAAAATGGAGAGGCAAAAGGAATTCGATTAAAAGATGGAAAGATCCACAACGCCGATATAGTGGTTAGCAATGCAGATGTTGCTTTCACATACAAGAACCTTATTGACAAAAAACATCGGAAAAAATACACCGATCGAAAAATTGAGCGTACCAAGTACAGCATGTCGTTATTTGTTATCTACTTTGGTACAAAAAAACGCTACAACGACACCAACCTCGAACACCATAATATTATATTAAGCGAACGGTATAAGGGGCTGTTAGAAGATATCTTCAGTAAGAAAAAACTTTCTGATGATTTTTCACTCTATCTGCATATGCCCACAAAAACAGATCCATCCATGGCTCCGGAAGGTCATGAAGCGTTCTACGTGCTTTCACCTGTCCCTCATTTAGACGGCGATGTAGATTGGAATGAGATGGCACCAAAATATCGTGATGCTATTATGCAGTTTTTGGAGGATAACTATCTGCCGGATCTTCAAGAAAATGTTGTCGCTGAGCACTACATCGATCCGCTACATTTTCAAAATGACCTGAACAGCTTTAAAGGCTCCGCCTTCTCTGTTGAACCGATTCTAACACAGTCGGCATGGTTCAGGCCTCATAACCGAAGTGAGGACGTAGAAGATCTCTACTTTGTAGGGGCCGGCACACATCCAGGAGCAGGATTACCCGGTGTACTCTCCTCCGCTAAAATTGCCGAAGATCTTATTGAGGAGGTTTAAGGCCGAGAAAGGACTCTTTGATCAATTTAACACCCCTCTAAATCTCCCCTTCCGAGGGGAGACTTTTAAGGTATTTTAAAAAGGTGTTACTTTAGTGATTTTTGAAGGTCATCCCAGTCGGCAAGAAAACGCTCCAAACCAATGTCTGTTAATGGATGCTTCAAGAGTTGATCAATCACTTTGAGTGGCATGGTAGCAACATCTGCGCCAAGTCTGGCTGATTCCAGCAGGTGCATCGGATGTCGAATACTTGCAGCCAATATTTCGGTATCAAAGCCATAGTTATCGTAAACCAGTCGGATATCCGCTATCAGATCCATCCCTTCACTCGAGATATCATCCAGGCGGCCTATAAATGGTGAGATGTACGTAGCCCCTGCCTTCGCTGCTATGAGAGCCTGAGAAGCCGAAAAACAGAGTGTGCAATTTGTCTTGATTCCTTCTTCACTGAATGACTTAATCGCTTTGATCCCTTCTTTAATCAGCGGTACTTTAACAACCACGTTATCTGCAATAGAAGCAATATTTCGTCCCTCTTTCATGATTTCGTCATATTCTGTAGAAATAACTTCAGCGGAAACATCACCCTCAACGATATCGCAAATTTTGGCTATGTGTCCTTCAAAGTCGCTCACACCAATTTTTGCACATAGACTTGGATTTGTAGTTACACCATCAAGTACACCTAAATCGTTGGCTTCCTTGATTTCATCGAGGTCGGCTGTGTCTATAAAAAATTTCATAGGGGAATTTTGTTAAAGGATAATTGTTTTAATTAATATAAAGAATGTTATAAAATCGTACAGTTAAACAGTTTATAGAACATCAACATTTTACTATTTTAATAGAAATATTAACAGAATTTGAAAAATTATGAGTAATTCAGGAAAAGGTTTTACCCTTGGTTTAATAACCGGTGCATTGGTTGGATCTGCAGTGGCATTGTTATATGCTCCCGATTCCGGTTCAAACACACGAGGGAAAATTTCGTATCAGGTCAGCAACTATGCTGATGAACTGAACAAGTTAATCAGTGAGCTTAAAAGTGAACGGGAAAAGATAGCCTCCGATGCAAAACAAAAAGGAGATGATGTAGTTTCTGACGCCAAAAAACGTGCAGATGATTTAATCAAAGAAGCTGAATCACTTCTCGACAATATCGAAAAGAAGTAAGCACCTTTTAATTTTATTTTTAAACTAAAAAAGCCCTGACTTTCGTCAGGGCTTTTTTATTTCTTTTAGTCTTCGTCCTCTTCAGGATTGTCGGCACCCAGTGTTTCAAACACTTTTTGCACCTCCTCATCGCCTTCATCATAGTCGGCTTTTGAACCAACAATGAGTTCATCGTATTTGAGAAGTCCGGTACCGGCAGGTACTTTATGTCCAACAATAACATTCTCTTTCAGACCACGAAGCATATCTTTTTTCGCCTCGATGGAAGCCTGTGTAAGAACTTTCGTTGTTTCCTGGAATGAAGCGGCTGACAACCAGCTTTCAGTTGAAAGTGAAGCACGGGTAATTCCCAAGAGAATTGGCTTGGAAATCGCCGGTTCAGCTTCTCTGGTTTGGAGTTCGTCCTTACCGTCTTTAATCAGTTCATTATTTACTTCACGAACCTGACGTCGATCAAGAATTGCTCCTTTCTTCAGTTCACTTCCGCCCTGATCCGTAACAACATATTTACCAATCAGCTCATCATTTCGATTGTTAAGCTCAAATCGGTCAACTTTGTCGCCTTCCAGATACATTGTGTCACCCGGATCAAGAACTTCAACCTTCTGCATCATGGTACGAACGATCACTTCAACGTGCTTGTCATTGATTTTAACACCTTGCAGACGGTAAACTTCCTGAATTTCATTCACCAGGTAAGATTGTACCGCAAATGGGCCCAGAATGTTTAAGATTTCCTGTGCAGGAATGGTACCGTCAGACAGAGCCTGACCGGCTTTTACAAAATCATTTTCCTGAACAAGAATATGCTTAGACAGCGAGATGAGATATTTCTTCTCATCTGTTCCGTCTTTACTCTCAACAATAACTTCCTGAGAACCTCGCTTACGTCCACCCATTCTTACAATACCGTCAATTTCTGTAACGGCTGCCGGATCACTTGGTGATCTGGCTTCAAAGAGTTCGGTAATACGTGGCAGACCCGCGGTAATATCTTTAGACTTGGACGCAGATCGTGGAATTTTCGCCAGAATCTGGCCGGCCTGAACTTTCTCACCGTCTTCAACTACAATGTGAGTTTCTACAGGCAGTGTGTTTTCACGAATTCTATCATCCTTCCCTTTAATTACCAACGTTGGAATTAAAGATCTGTCTTTAGAATCGATGATTACCTTCTCACGGTGACCGGTTTGTGCATCAGTATCCGCGGTGTATGTAATCTCTTCAATGATGTCTTTGTACTCTACTTTACCGTCGAGTTCACTAAAGATCAAAGCGTTGTAAGGGTCCCACTTACAAAGTGGCATTCCTTTCAATACTTTTTCTCCCTCTTCAACCATCATTTCAGATCCGTAAGGAACATTATAGGTGTTCAGGATTTTTCCGTCTTCACCTACAATTTTCATCTCACCTGCACGACTCAATACAACATTGTGAATCTCTTCACCGTCGTCATATTCAACGACTCGTACATTTTCAAATTCAATCTTACCATCGAATTTCGCTTTGTGTTGTGAGTCAGCCTCCATACGAGAAGCAGTACCTCCCACGTGGAATGTTCGAAGTGTAAGCTGTGTACCCGGCTCACCAATTGATTGAGCTGCAATAACACCAACCGCTTCACCAACTTGAACAATGCTGTTTCGCGCCATGTCACGACCGTAACATTTTGCACAAACACCTCTTTCAGTTTCGCAAGTCAGTACTGATCGGATTTCAACTTCTTCAATTGAAGTTTCAGCGATTTTCTTCGCAATTTTTTCCGTAATCAATTCATTTGATTCGCAGAGCACTTCGTCTGTAATCGGATCTCTGATTTCGTGCATAGATACACGTCCAATAATTCGATCCTCAAGACTTTCAATAACATCTTCATTATCCTTGAGTGCCTGCATTTTAATACCTCGCAGAGTACCACAATCTTGCTCGTTGATAATAATATCCTGAGAAACGTCAACAAGCCTTCTTGTTAGATAACCCGCATCAGCAGTTTTCAAAGCTGTATCGGCAAGACCCTTACGAGCACCGTGAGTAGAAATAAAGTACTCAAGTACGGTAAGGCCTTCACGGAATGAAGAAAGAATTGGGTTTTCAATAACCTCGTTGCCTTGCTGCATTGAACTTTTTTGCGGCTTAGCCATCAATCCACGCATACCGCCAAGCTGACGAATCTGCTCTTTGGAACCACGGGCTCCGGAATCAGCCATCATAAAGATAGAGTTAAATCCGTCTTTATCTTCAGCCAAACTCTTGAACAGTGTTTCGGAAACACGGTTAGTCGTTCCTGTCCATTTGTCAATTACCTGGTTGTAACGCTCATTATCGGTAATGAAACCCATCTCATAACGATCCTGGATTTCAGAAACTTCGTCCTGAGCTTTCTGGATCAATTTGAACTTCTCATCCGGAATAATAATATCCTCAAGACTGAAAGAGAGTCCACCGGTTGTTGCACGCTCAAAACCCATCTGTTTCATCTTATCGAGGAACTCAGCGGTTTTAACTGTACCAACTTCACTGTGTATTTCTCCAATCAATACGCGAAGTTCTTTTTTACCAAGAGTCTTATTAATAAACTCAACCTCTTCAGGGACGATCTTGTTGAAAAGAACCCGGCCGGTTGTAGTTTTAATAATCTCATGCTCAACTTCACCATTCTCATTCACTTTAGGAACTCGAACGTTGATCTTGGCATGGGTTTCAATCTTACCCTGGTCGTAAGCAATCACCACTTCATCAGTGCTGGCAAAAGTTTTTCCTTCACCTTTCTTACCGCTACCCATCTTAGTGGTATAGTAGATACCCAAAATCATATCCTGAGACGGTACTGCAATCGGGCCTCCGTTTGCAGGACTCAAAATATTATGTGAACCAAGCATCAAAATAGACGCTTCAAGTACGGCATCATGACTTAAAGGAAGGTGAACAGCCATCTGGTCACCATCAAAGTCAGCGTTGAACGCAGTACATGAAAGCGGATGGAGTCGAATCGCCTTGTCCTCAATCAGTACCGGCTGATAGGCCTGAATACCCAACCTGTGCAGTGTTGGTGCACGGTTCAACATTACAGGGTGACCATCAATTACATTTTCAAGTACTTCCCAAACTACCTGATCGCGGCGATCAACTACTTTTTTCGCACTTTTAACCGTTTTGACATAACCTCGTTCAATAAGGCGACGAATTACAAATGGCTTATACAGTTCAACAGCCATCTCTTTAGGAAGACCACATTCATGCATCTTCAGGTCGGCACCAACTACAATCACAGAACGACCGGAGTAGTCAACACGCTTACCGAGGAGGTTCTGACGGAATCGACCACTCTTACCTTTCAGCATATCACTGAGAGATTTCAGAGGACGATTGTTGTTACGAACCGCATTCGATTTTCTTGAGTTGTCATACAGTGAATCAACAGCTTCCTGAAGCATTCGTTTCTCATTTCTGAGAATTACGTCAGGAGCTTTAATGTCAATAAGTCGTTTCAAGCGATTATTACGAATGATAACCCGTCGATAGAGATCATTCAGGTCAGATGTTGCAAAACGACCACCTTCAAGCGGAACCAATGGACGCAATTCCGGTGGAATTACAGGAATCACACTTTGAACCATCCACTCCGGATTGTTCTGCGTGTGTTGATTTGCAGCTCTGAAAGACTCAATAACCTGAAGTCTTTTCAGTTTCTTCTTCTTACGCATTTGTGAAGTTTCATTCTTCACTTCGTAACGAAGCTGATAGGCAAGTCCATCCAAGTCCATATCTGTTAGAAGTGCTTGAACGGCTTCTGCACCATCATTTACGATGAACTTATCTTCATCCTCATCGTCAAGCTCATAGTGATCTTCCGGAAGCTGATCCAGAATATCGAACTTCTCTTCTTCTGAAATCAAGTCTCCTCGCTTGTACCCAAGATCACGGGCAAGCCCCGGATTGATTACTACAAAAGTTTCGTAGTAAACAATTCTTTCAAGGTTTTTGGAAGAGTATCCCAGCAGATATGCAATCTTGCTTGGCAAAGATTTGAAGTACCAAATGTGTACTACAGGCACTGTGAGAGTAATGTGTCCCATGCGTTCTCTACGAACGGCTTTCCGGGTCACTTCTACACCGCAACGGTCACAAATAATTCCTTTGTAACGGATGCGCTTATATTTTCCACAGTGACATTCATAATCTTTAACCGGGCCGAAGATCTTTTCGCAAAAAAG
>CAYNZY010000008.1:41369-93767 GCA_964401805.1 uncultured Rhodohalobacter sp. | reverse complement strand
TTGGAGTGCGACTCCAAGCTGTTGAAGGATGATAAGTCTCAGTTTCACAAATAACATAGCCTAATCAAAGTTGGTTAATAACTCATTCTGTCTCAACCACTTCGAAGCGCACCATCCTATTTTTTTGCTGACCTGTTACTACATCTTCAATACTTACACGAAGATCGTATAATCCAGGTGAAAGCTCTGCGGTTTCAATTTCCAGATCTTCCACAACTCTTGAGTACTCATTCACAAAATTAAGAGTGAGCACAAATTCACTTTGATCCGTTAGCACATTGCCGGCTTCATCAACAGGGTGTATACGGTATGTCAGTTCAAATTGTGTGAAATCATCATCCCGAGGCTCAAGGTTATAGACCTCAAAGTGAAGTACCAATGTCTCCTCAAATGGAATAACTCCATCATTGGCAACGATAAATGAGAATGGCTCGGTAAACTGTTCATTTTTTTGATACCCCAGAATCAAATCGGCCATTTCCAAAGAGTCGGGATGTGAAACCAATGGAGCAGGCTGACGAAATTGAGTTTTGCCTAATCCCCGCAAAGCCGGATTGAATGGAGTTTCGTAAACGGCTTTGGTTTCAGGGTTGTAATTTAAAAGTTCCACTGACGCCGCTTGGTACGCCCTGCCATTATGATCTTTCTCCACAATAGTCCGCGATTGACTTCTGTTATCGCCTCTGTCTAAAATTAACGGCGGATTATGACTTTCCGTACCGCTAACATTCCATGAGTTATCATAAGATTGAATTACATGCCTCAACTCATAGTAATTAAAGATCTCACTGATATCTTTACCATTTGTTAATTCAGACTCCTCCACCTCATATCGCCCACGATTTCTATGGTAGTCTATAAGAAAGGCCTCGCGCGCAGAACTTTCTATAAACGTCATGATTTTCGGATTCGACTCTTCGTCCAAAAATCGATATTGATAAATATCTAAAGGGATCTCAGGAATTTGGTTTGAATAAGTTGATTGTTCTACCGGTGCATTCGCAGCTCTGCGGTTCAGCATATCAACACTTTGAGCCCTGAACTCCATATCCAGACCCCTAAACGCTTGACCACCCTGCTCCAGCACCTGTTCCTGAAGACTATTCAATCGAGCCTGAAAGTAGTTATCAACCTGTGCAAGCTGTTCGTAATAGAGTAGCTGCAGCATTAGTGCCGGCGTAATCCCTGCACGGGTAAACTCCAATTCGTCGCCCTGCCTGTCTCGCTCAGGATTAAATGCGCGTTCAGGAATAAAACTATTTATTCCTTGCTGCATAACAAATTCGTCGCTATTCACATCCGTGCCAAAAACGTAAATTAACGGTTCTGCCTGGTCGGTTGAGACGTCTTCATAAAACCAAATCTCATATTCAGGATATCTGTGAAATTCGTAGATAGCATCCTGTAAACGATTGATTTGTATATCTAAAGCAAACTCTCGTTCGTGCTCATCTTCACCCGACATTTCGGCTCGTTCGCTCCTGCTGTATGGATTTACCTGGTTTTGAAGCCAATTCCGAATATTCAGGCTTTGAAGTGTTAAAATTCCACTCTTGGTTCGGTCCGGTTCTCCATATCGAATGTAAACCAATGCTCTGTCATCCGTATTGTAAACCGTATTGCTATTTTTGGTGAAACGTTGCTGAGCCTCACCAATTCTCTGCCAGTGTTCAATTAAACGCTCGTTCGAAACACGGGCCGGTGTTGGATCTGCCTGAACCCAAAATCCCCGCATATCAGTACTCAGCCGGTCACTTTCATCACTCCACCAATTTGTCCACTGCCGATAAATTCCCTCCCCGATAATCGGTCTCATGCGATCTATTTCACGACGGATTACAACCCGGCTATCCATTCCTGCTCCATCAGTCATCGCACGATAATAAACTTCTGTGGCCTGATCGAAATACTCCTGTAATCCTCTTTGGGTAACTGTTTTGATATACTCTATTCCAATCCGGGCATCCACGCCTCCCGGTTCTTCATAAGCCTGATACCAAATATCCAGTGCTCTCGTGATATTATCTCTATAGAGCTCTTCTAAACCTCGTTCGTAGGCCCTTTGATGCTGAGCATGAGAAAGATCCGCAAGAAACAGCAAGCAGATCGTTGCAGTTGATATAAGTTTGTATAAAGAAGTTCGTCGCATAAGGCTGCACAAATTAATGGATTTTACTCAAAATACCACTCTTAATGACTCAGAATTTCACCTTGCATCGGCATTTGTTGAAAAATTTAGGTCTTCGTTTATCCCTGCCGCCACATTTAATTCCAATGCTGCATCAGTAATCAATCTCTTATCGAGTTTTAAAGGATATTATTCCGACAAAAGGATCAAATTTTGTACCTTTATTTCAAATCAAAAACGACTGTTTATGGCTGAAAATTACCGCGCCCTTACTCGAAAATACAGACCGCAATCTTTCGATGACATTGTATCGCAGGATCATGTAAGCAGTACGCTGAAAAATGCGATAAAGCAAAATCGGATTTCTCATGCTTATATGTTTAGCGGACCGCGCGGAGTCGGTAAAACCACGATGGCCAGGGTACTTGCCCGCACAATCAACCAGATAGACAATTCCGTTGACGGAGAGTCACTCAATCAAACGCTGAATATTGTAGAAATTGATGCCGCTTCCAACAATAAGGTTGAAGATGTGCATCAATTAAGAGAGACTGTTCGCATACCCCCTCAAAACGGGCGCTACAAGGTGTTCATTATTGATGAGGTTCATATGCTGAGTAAGCAAGCTTTTAATGCCCTGCTCAAAACCCTGGAAGAACCCCCGTCGTACGCCATCTTTATTTTCGCCACAACCGAGCCGCACAAAGTATTGCCAACCATTTTATCCCGGGTTCAACGATTTGATTTTAAAAGAATCAGTGTTGATGAAATTGTACAGCGGTTAAAAAATATCTGTATTGATGAGGATATAACCATAGATGATGAGTCGCTCCATGTAATTGCAAAAAAAGCTGATGGAGCACTTCGTGATGCTCTTGGCTTGATGGATCAGGCAATTGCGTTTTGTGGCACAACCATTAAGCACGAAGAACTGCTTCAGGCATTAAACGTGGTTGGCCACGATCAGCTTTTTGAGTACACCGATGCCATTCAAAAACAGGATTCGAATACCGGGCTTGATCTAATTGACCGACTTATCAAAAACGGAGTAGACATCCAGGAATTTTTGGTATCACTAACTGAACACCTCCGTAATCTTTATGTGGCGCACCAGTCAGATAAAATGTATTTGGTTGAGGCAACTGAAGAGACTAAAGAAAAGTACAGGGAGTCGGCAAAGCAATTTTCTGACGAAGAGTTAATCCGGATGCTGCACCTTGTAAGTGAAGCTCAGGTCAAGATTAAAGATGTTCAGCAGCCACGTATTCACTTTGAAATCCTGATGTTGAAACTGATTCACATGGGTCGAACCAAAGAGATCAGCCAACTGATCAGTGGATTAGAGCAGTTAAAAAAAAACGGCAATAACCAAGTAAAAAGTGATCCTTCGGTTCAAAACAGCACTGATTCTGAACCTCAAAATAAATCAGAGACAACTCCCGATACAGATTTAAACGGCGTTTCAGAAAAAGAAAATAAGCAGAGCTCGTCAACTCCGAAGAAAAAAAATGTTCAGCCCTCTCAACCTTCTGAGAGCTCAAACAGTATGCCGGGTTTTGAGCAAGCTCCACACCCTGCCGGTACAGAAACCTCGACCATGGTTGAAGAAAAACCCGAGGAAGTTGAATCGGACGATCCGGACGATGATTTTCTGACTATAAAACCTTCGCTCGGATTTGTAAAAGGCATCAGCTCCTCAAATGGTCAAAAAAAGAGTGAAAATGACCGCCACAATGAACATAGGCCTGAAGCTGCTGATCGCGATCAACGCATTCAAACACTGGATGACATTGAGAGCTGCTGGAAAGAGTTTTTGAACAATGTGAAAGAGAACGCCCCTCAAATGCTCTACTTTCAGATTCTGCGTTTTAAATTAAAAGAATTGAAAGGAACCACACTGATTGTTTCTGTAGACAATGAGTTTGCAACTAACCTGGTGGAAGAGAACCAGCAGCTGTTATCTTCTATTTTTAAGAGAACAAGCGGAACTCATATCCGTTTCTCTTGTATGGTAGAGCGGGCTAAAGACAAAAAGAAGGAGTCTATCAGTCCATACGAGCGTTTTAAAGAGATTCAAAAAGAAGATCCAAATCTTAAAAAGATTGTAAACTTGTTCGGAGCTGAACTAGAATACTGATATCATTGAGCAGCCGCTAATGATCTGAAAACATTTATACTTCTTTTTTTGTTACCAATCAGACAACCCTAAACAACTATAAACCAATTTGAATATGAGTGATTTTAATATGGCCGATATGTTTGGAAAATTGAACGACATGCAGGCAAAAGTAAAAGAAGCCCAGGAAAAACTTGGCGAAGTTACCGTAGAAGCTGATGCCGGTGGCGGAATGGTAAAAGTAAAAGCCAACGGAAAACGAGAATTACTCAGCATCGATATCGACAAGGATGTGATTGATCCCGAAGACAAGGAAATGCTTGAGGATTTGGTAGTCGCAGGTGTAAACAAAGCCCTGGAAAAAGCTGAGGAAGCCGGAAAACAAAAAATGCAGGACGTTTACAAAGACATGATGCCCGGTGGCGGCATACCCGGAATGGACATGAGTAAATTAGGCCTATAAAATCAGTTTAGACTGAGCTACTTTACTACTGGCTCATCTGTCACACTTACTATTATCAGATGCAAATAACCTCTGAAGTATTAGAACGAGCAATTGAAGAGCTTGCCAAATTACCGGGCACCGGCAGGAAATCTGCTCAGCGAATTGCAATCCATCTTCTCAAACAATCTGACGAGCGTGTTCTAACTCTTGCCGACTCTTTGGTACAGCTTAAAAAATCTGTAAAACGCTGCTCAGTTTGCGGTACGATCACTGACGAAGATCCCTGCTCAATTTGCAGCAACCAAAAGCGAAAAACAGGGGTGATCTGTGTTGTTGAGGAATTTCAGGATGTTTATATCATTGAAAAAACGAATGAGTTCCGGGGCCGGTATCATGTGCTTGGCGGAACCATCTCGCCACTGGATAACATCGGGCCGGATGACATCCGAATCAAAGAACTGCTGGACCGGCTTGCCGATGAAAATGAACCGGTTGATGAAGTGATACTCGCTCTTAATCCCGACGCTGAAGGCGAAGCCACATCCTACTATATCAATAAACTACTGCTCAACTACGACGTTAATGTAACCCGGATTGCTTACGGCATTCCAATGGGTACGGAGCTTGAGTTTATTGATGAAGCCACTCTTAGCCGCGCTTTTGCGAGTCGTACAAAATTTTAAGTTACTGCAATGTAAATTAATCGTCTATCCTATCACATAAACTGATCCGATCATGTTAAAAATCAAACTCTTATTTTTTATTGCAGCTTCTCTGCTGCTTTCCATTTTTCTGACAACCGACAGTACAGCGCAAGACGCAGGCTATTGGCAACAAGCCGTAGAATATGAAATGGACATCGATTTTGATGTAGAAACCAATCGCTATCAGGGGCATCAAAAACTGACCTATCACAATAACTCTCCCGATTCGCTTGATCGCGTTTTTTACCATCTTTTCTTTAACGCATTTCAGCCGAACAGTATGATGGACAAAAGATCCAGAACCATTGCGGATCCGGATCGTCGAGTACGCGATAGAATTTTCAGTTATGACGAAACCGAAATTGGTTATCAAAAAATTGACTGGATCAAACAAAACGGAGAAGACGTCGATTTTACCGTGGAAGGAACCATCATGGAAGTTCACCTCAATGAGCCAATTGCACCGGGTGAAAGCGTAGTTTTTGAGATGAAGCATGAGGCACAGGTTCCACTCCAGACCCGCCGTTCAGGTCGCGACAACACTGAAGGAGTTCGCTATTCGATGTCGCAGTGGTATCCAAAAATTGCCGCTTATGACGAGATGGGGTGGCACCCAAACCCATACGTTGGAAGAGAGTTTTACGCCCCTTTCGGCACATTCGACATCAAAATTCATATAGATCGTGATTATGTTGTTGCTTCCGGATCCATTTTACAAAACCCCGAAGAGGTTGGACATGGATATGAAGCTGCAGACATGCAGGTTAACCGGCCGGATGGCGATAAATTAACGTGGCACTTCAAAGCCGATAATGTACATGATGTGATGTGGGCGGCCGACCCAGACTATACTCACACTACAGCTCAGGTACCCGATGGCCCCTTATTGAGATTTTTCTATCAAACAGATCCGGTTGCTGAAAATGCACCCGAAGAACGTCAAAGTGAACTCCGTGCCAATTGGGAGGCTCTGCCTGAACTTACGGTTAAAGCTTTTCAGTATATGAGCGAAAACTACGGTGATTACGCCTATGATGAATACGTGGTCGTACAAGGAGGCGACGGCGGTATGGAGTACACCATGGGCACGCTGATTACCGGAAACAGAAGCCTGAGAAGCTTGCTTGGCGTAACCGTTCACGAATTTGTGCATGCATGGTATGAGGGCGCAGTTGGAAATAACGAAACCCGGGATCAATGGATTGATGAAGGGTTTACAAGCTACGCCTCTTCATTTATTACGAACCACGTGTTCAATGATGGAGAAGCAGACCCGATGCTCTCAAGGTATAATGGTTACGTTCGAATGGCGCAATCCGGAATGGAAGAACCTATGCACATTCACGCCGATCATTACGTTACAAACACAGCTTATGGATTGGCCAGTTATACCAAAGGCGCCATTTTTCTGCATCAGCTTGGATACGTGATTGGTGAAGATGTACTGAAACGCTCTCTCAACCGATTTTACGAAGAGTGGAAGTTCAAGCACCCAACAGGTTACGACTTCATTCGAATTGCTGAGAGAGAAAGCGATATGGTTCTGGATTGGTATTATGAATATTGGGTAGAAACAACCCACACCATCGATTACTCCGTAAATTCTGTGGACGATAACAACGGTAGCGCCAATATTACACTGGTCAAAAACGGTGTTATGCCGATGCCGCTGGATGTGGAAGTTGAATTTACCGACGGATCCATCAAACACTACTACATTCCATTGAGAATCATGTGGGGGCACAAAGACAATCCATACCCTGACGTTGAACGTGAAGTGGCAGAAGATTGGCCGTGGGTGTTTCCAGATTACGAACTGTCTATTGACAGACCGGCAGACGAGATCGCCAGAGTCGAAATCGATCCTTCCGGTAAAATGGCCGATGTTGAACGGTCAAACAATGTTTGGGAAATGAGCAGCAGTAACGAATAAAAGAGGCGACCTCCCTTTGACTGGTGATCTATAGCCAAAGGGAGGCCTTTTCTATAGAAATTAATTAATCCCAAACTGACTTCAATAATCACTTAACCGCTAAAATTTAAAGTAACAGACTTTCGCTGTCCTATTCGGGCAGAAATATTATGACATATAAAACCAAAGACTACGGGAAAAAATCAGTTGAAGCCCATAAAAAGTATGGCGGAAAAGTTGCCATACATTCCAAAATGCCGCTCGATACACAGGAAGATTTAAGTATTGCCTACACCCCCGGGGTAGCACAGCCTTGCCTCGATATTTCAGAAAATGCTGAACTGGCATATGATTACACTTCTAAACAAAATACTGTAGCTGTAGTAAGTGACGGATCAGCAGTTTTAGGCCTTGGAAATATTGGTCCGGAAGCGTCTATGCCGGTAATGGAAGGAAAGGCCGTTCTATTTAAAAAGTTTGCTGATGTTGATGCTGTACCGATTGTTCTCTCCTCCCAAAACACAGAAGAGATTATTAAGGCGGTAAAAATGATTGCACCGACCTTTGGCGGAATCAATCTCGAAGACATCTCGGCTCCGCGCTGCTTCGAAATAGAAAAGCGGCTGAAAGAAGAGCTGAGTATTCCTGTTATGCACGATGATCAGCATGGAACAGCGGTCGTAACTCTCGCCGGAATCATCAACTCGCTTAAAGTGACGGGCAAAAAATTTGAAGACCTGAAAGTGGTGATCAACGGTGCAGGTGCAGCGGGCATGGCTATTATATATCTACTGAAAGAAGTAGGTGTAAAACAGATTATCATGTGCGACAGCCGCGGGATCATTTATAAAGACCGGGGAAGTTTGACGAGTGTGAAAGAGGAAGCGGCAAAAATCACCAACGAAAAACAAGTTCAGGGTGATTTAAGTGATGCTGTAAAAGGTACGGATGTATTTATTGGAGTATCTGTGCCCGGAGTTCTCTCGGCCGATATGGTTCGGACGATGAATAACGATCCGATTATTTTTGCGATGGCTAATCCCATTCCGGAAATCATGCCTGCAGAAGCGGTTCAAGCCGGAGCCAGAATTGTGGCCACCGGACGTTCAGATTTTCCTAATCAGATCAATAATGTATTGGCCTTCCCGGGGATCTTTAGAGGGTTGCTGGATGCACGTGCATCAAAGCTGACCAACAAAATGTATATCGCCGCAGCATATGCGATTGCTGAGGTCGTTAAGGAGCCAAATGAAGATAAAATAATTCCTGGCCCGTTTGACGAAGGAATTGCAGAAGCTGTTGCCGAGGCTGTTCGGAAAACAGCAGAAATTGATTAGCATCCCGCTTTTCTAAATTTAGAATACAAAAATGGCAGAGTTTAGAGCTCTGCCTTTTTTATTTCATCAAAATTATGCGAAACACTCGTGGCACGATTTGGAGGCGTGCCACGAATTTTGGAAGTCATTTTATCACTTCTTAAACATCGTGCTAAAAACAAAAAAGATATTCTCTTTTCTCTCTAACAAGCGACGTTTAAAGTAAGGGAACCACATCGTACCGTAGGGCACATATACCCGCGTACAATATCCATCTTTGGTGAGCTGTTCCATGGTCTCTTCACGAAGACCGTAAAGCATCTGAAATTCATATCGCGCTTTGCCTATCTTTTTCTCTTCTGTGTACTGCTGAACCCATTTTATCAATTCATCATCATGGGTGGCAATTCGCGGATAAGTAGTTTTCTCTAAGAGGATTTTAGCATAATCTTTGAAAGCCTCACGGATAGCCGGCATGTTTTGAAGTGCTACTCTCTCCGGTTCACCATAAGCTCCTTTACATAGTCGCACATCAGCACCCAATTCGGCTAAATCTTTAATATCCTCTTTTGTTCTATGGAGGTAGGCCTGAATAACAATACCAACATGTTTTCCATATTTTTTAAACGCCTCTTTAAAGATATCAATCGTCTGCTGGGTATAGTCGGACCCCTCCATATCGATCCGCACAAACGAGTCAAGTCTCTTGGCTTCATCAAGCAACATGTAGAGATTATCTCTGCAGTATTCACTGTCAATATCCAAACCAAGCATGGTCAGTTTTATTGATATGGTACTTTTAAGACCCGCCTCATGAATATCATTTAACAGCCTGATGTACTCCTTAACGGTATCGTCTGCTGTTGTTTTCTTCTTTACGTTTTCCCCGAGTAGATCGAGCGTTACCTTAATTCCTTTCTTATTAAGTGCCTTAATTTTGGGAACGGTCGACTCGAACGTCTCTCCGGCAACAAATCGCTTTGCAAATACAAAAGGTAATTTCATGTCTTTTTATTATGGTAGAAAATCGGTTCTATTATAACGAAATGAATATTCACAAACATCAGGAATTCTCTGATTCGTCAATCTTTTTCTACGATTTTGAAACATCATTAATTCCGTTTCCGTAACAAAAATTAACATTGAACATAAATCAAGAAAAGATGAAAAACATAATAACTCTCGATCAAAAGCAGCTCTATTTAACTAAACTTATAATCAGTTCCATTTTATTACTCTTACTTATTCTCGGAATATTTTAAACGGACAATCAAATGACTAAGAAAATCACCTGTTTTTTTATAACTCTTGTAACGCTGCTGCTATGCTCGCTCTCTTCAGTTTTTGCACAGAGCGAGCAAGACGCATACCGCGTTGAAGTTTTCAGTTCAAATGACCAAGCTGAACTTGACATTTCCACTGCAGGAGGTTTCATATCCGTATTAGGACATGACAAAGATGAAGTGAAAGTCGTAATGTATGTCAGGCGTGGAGGGAACTATCTACTCGACTCAGATCATGATCTTTCAGACTATGAAATCGATATTTCCCAATCCGGAAATCGCGTTACCGCTTCAGCTAAACGCAGAAGTGGCCTTAGCGGTTTATTCAGAAATAACAATATCTCCATTTCATTTGAGGTGTATACTCCGGTAAACTCCATCGTTGAAGGAAGTACCAGCGGAGGTAACCTTTCGGTCGAAAACATTCAAAATAATGTAAATATGCGGACAAGCGGTGGAAATGTGAATGCAAAAGACCTCTCCGGCAATATTGCACTCCGTACATCGGGTGGCAATATTTCGCTTCAAAATCTGAATGGGAATACATCAGCAAGAACCAGTGGCGGAAACTTAAACATAGATGAAGTTTATGGTACGGCCGATCTCTCGACTTCCGGTGGATCCATCCGGATCAGTGACAGTGGTGGTAAACTATCGGCACGTACAAGCGGAGGCTCAATCAGAGCTAATTTGAATGAATTTTCAGATGACGTTGAATTGCGAACAAGCGGTGGCAATATTAATATCACACTTCCCAGAACCGACCATTTCAACCTGGAACTGCGGGGTTTTCGGGTCAATACTGAGCTTCGCAACTTTACCGGTCAATCCGAACGCAACTCTATAAACGGTCGTATTGGTAACGGTGGCCCACTATTGGTAGCCCGTACTTCAGGTGGAAGTGTATCACTCGAGTACTGATCGTTTACAACCTTAATTAAAAAAGTGATTTACCTTAAGTCTCTCAATTAACCTTGAGAGACTTTTTTATTTAAATAAATTTCACCTTTTTTTATAAATGGACATGCTTGTCTTTTTACTTTGACACTTTAATTCTCTTACTTTCAATTTTGTAATTTTTAACATCTAACACGGAGACAAAATGGGGAAAGAAGAGACAGAACATGATGAGGAGTTCACTCCAAAAGGAGCTTTAGCATTTTTCATAGTTTTGATAGTATTTTTCTCAGTGGTATGGTTTTCACTTTACTTTGAACTGATGGGGAGGATATAAATAATGGATAAATCAGAAAAATTAGCACTCTCGCTTAGCGGACTCTTACTGATTGTGTTCTTCGGAGCAATCATGTATGCGGCTGTTGCCGAAGACGTAGATGTACCTACCTGTATTACGGATATGGATCCATTTACAACCGATACACTTTTCCAGACGAGTGATGACGTATACGAACTTCATATGGTCGCCAGAATGTGGGCATTTCAGCCTTCTACAATTCGGCTTCCTGCAGGTTCAACCGTAGATCTTTATGTAACATCACAGGACATCATTCATGGTTTCAAAGTTGAAAACAAGAATGTTAATCTTATGGCTGTGCCGGGTGCTATCAACTATATTCGGGTTAAATTTGATGAACCCGGTGAGTACTTTTTTGCCTGTCACGAATTTTGCGGGGCCGCTCATCACACGATGGCGGGTCGCTTTATTATTGAAGAAAACGATGATGCAACCGAACCGATAGGAGGTAGATTATAATGAGCGATTACTCATTCAGATTTACCAAATCATCCAAGTACCTGAACGCCACGCTTATTATCATCCCTATGGTCCTGCTGTTTATTGGGGTTTATGGCGGACTGATGCAGACTCTTTTTAGGGCAGGAATCATTCAAAGTGATCCTTTCGTTGGCGGTGATTACTATAAAGGACTAACGTTTCACGGTGTTTTAAACGCAATTGTCTTCACTACATTTTTTGCGGTTGCGCTCGGTAATGCACTTGTATCTTACTCCCTTAGAAAACAACTGAACACAAAAATTGCGTGGGCATCGGGTATTATGATGCTTGTGGGATCTGTAGTAGCCGCAATAATTATTTTAATAGGCGAAGCTACCGTTCTTTACACTTTCTACCCCCCACTCAAAGCACACCCTCTGTTTTACATTGGGCTTACGTTGTTGGTAGTTGGCTCCTGGGTTGCATTCTTCAACTGGGTACCAATGTACCTCGAGTGGCGACACGAAAATAAAGGCAAAAAAACTCCTCTTGCCGTTGTTGGGATGTTTACCACATTTATTATTTGGTTTATTGCAACACTCGCAGTCGCTATAGAAATATTGTTCATGCTTTTACCGTGGTCATTAGGCCTGGTTGATGAAATCAACATCATGTTGGCCAGAACACTATTCTGGTTTTTCGGTCACCCTCTTGTCTATTTTTGGCTGTTGCCTGCATATGTAATGTACTATGTATTTATGCCTAAACTGGCCGGTGGGAAACTATACTCCGATATGGCCGGACGATTGGTCTTTATGTTATTCATCGTTTTCTCTGTACCGGTTGGTACGCACCACCAGTACATGGATCCTGCCATTAGCTCACAATGGAAGTTGCTGCACGGAATTTTCACTTTTGCAGTTGCGCTTCCAAGTTTAATTACTGCATTTACGCTTGCTGCTTCACTTGAACATGCAGGAAAACAGCGCGGCAGCAAGGGATTATTTGGCTGGATTTGGAAACTCCCCTATTTCGAAAAAGAGAGGTGGTTCTTTTCATTCCTGATTACAGGATTGATCATTTTCATCTTTGGAGGTATCGGAGGTATCATAAATGCTTCTTATTCAATGAATACAGTTGTTCATAATACCGCCTGGATACCGGGTCACTTCCACCTCACAGTTGCCGGACCTGTACTTCTGGCTTTCCTCGGTGGTAGTTTATACCTGGTAGGACAGTTTCTTGGAAAACAGATCAGGCTGAAAGGCTGGGCCATGATCTCACCATATGTCTACACAATTGGTCTGCTGATCATGTCGTATGGACTTAAAATTGGTGGGCTTAAAGGTATGCCTCGCAGAACCAATACAGGAGCGTCTTATGCTAATCCGGACAGTGTTCTTTTTCAACCGGATTGGGTTCCATATATCGACATGAGTGTAGTTGGCGGATCAATCATGTTCATTGGTATTGTCATATACCTTGTATCATTCTTCTCAACCGTATTTTCAAAGAGCGATTCAACGGAAGAAGGTGCTTTGGTTACATTCCCAATTTCAGAACCGCTGCATGATGAACCTTCAACGTGGCTAAGAAACTTTACGCCATTTATTATTATGGTTATCATACTGATTGTACTCTCGTACACACCGGTACTTTATGATGTTATTACAACTACGTACGACACATCATTGCCATTTTCACCAAACAGCCCGGTACCACTGAGGTAGTTGAACAATGTTCACAAGAAGTACTCTATTCTACATAATCTTTACTATTACAACTGGAGTTGTGCTTAGCACATTCTCCGGTTGCGATAGTTTAGCCGTTAAACAATCGCTAAGTGAAGATGAGTTTATTCTGGTTGATCAGGATAGCAGCTCCGTATCTTTTCCCGAAGCATATAGCGGAAATGTAATGCTGGTTGGATATGTATACACTCATTGCCCTGATATTTGCCCCATGATTACATACAACATGCGGGATGTTCAACGGGCGCTCCCCGACCAGGAAGATTTTATGCTGGTCAGCGTTTCGTTTGATCCGGAAAGAGATTCACCAGCAATTCTAAAAGATTATGCAGAAAACTATCGTTTGGACCAGAGTAACTGGAAACTTCTTACCGGTGATAAAACCGAGGTGGAATCTCTACTGGAAACGTTGAGTATTATCACGGTAAAAACACCAACTCGTTTCACCGAAGAGAATAAACCCATTTACTTTATAGACCACACTGATCGGGTTACTTTACTTGACAGAGACGGAAATGTGAGGAAACATTATTCAGGCAGTGAGTTTAATGCCGATGAGGTCAAGAACGACATTTTAAGATTGTTACAGGATTCGTAGTTAACCTGCGAATGCTATATATTTTATTATTGTTTTTAACTAAGATCTAATCAACAAATAATCAATAAAAGACAAAATATTCAGATGAAAAAAGTACTTATTCATTCATTTTTACTACTATTCGTTGTTGCTTTCGCAGCATGCGGTGGAGGAGAATCTACCGAACAGGCGCCTGCCGAAGAAGAAGCAGTTGTAGATGATGGTGTTAGAACCATCAATATCATTGGTACTGACGACCTTAAATTCGCCGTTGAAGAGGCTGAAGAAGAAGGAATTGTTACCAATGGAACAACCGGAGAGTTTGCTATCCTTGAAGCGATTGAAGCTGCACCCGGAGAAGAGATCAGAGTTAATCTGAGAACAATTAGTGCGATGCCTCCAACAGCGATGTCTCACAACTTTGTTTTAGTTGAGATGGGAACAGATGTAGATGCATTTGCAAGAGAATCACTCTCAGCACGTGATAACGACTACATATCACCAAACTTTGAAGATAATATAATTGCTTCAACAGCGATGTTAGGTAATGGAGAATCTGATACCGTAACGTTTACTGTACCGGACGAGCCGGGTGAATACACATTTATCTGCACGTTCCCGGGACACTACGCAGGTGGAATGGTTGGTAAACTGATCGTTCAGTAATTAATAAAGTTCCGTAGTTTTAAAAGCTGTGATTCGTAAGAGTCACAGCTTTTTTTATTGATGATACTTTTTTAAACCCGCATCAGGCGTCCAGTCTGAATTCGGCTCAAAGTGATGATAAAGAAGGGACGACAAATTTCGAATGATACCCCAACCCTCGTTATCATATTCGTAGCTGGTATCTTCCTGGTTTTTTGTGATGACGGAGAACAGGTAATTACCTGACGGAGCATTAACCAATAACACTTCAGATCTTGAAGCTCTCACAGCACCATTCTTTGATGCAACATTTACCGTTGGCGGTATTTGAGATAGTGCTTCTCCATCCCAGTAATTACGGCTCATAATTCTGTACATTTGTTCAGATGCTGTTTCGCTAACCACTTCCCCCTTGAAAATTCCCTCCACCATTCCTGCCATTTCCCGGGGTGTTGTCTGTCCCCATCCATAGGCCTGGAAATCTTCGCTCCTCCCTTCCGTGCGTGAATTAACTCGCGTTGAATCAAAACCATTTTCTGCCAGCCACCGATTTATTTCTGTACCTGTACCTGCCAAATATTGGTTCCAGAGACTGGCTGTATTATTTGAGGTCGTCATCATCAGGTGAATTAATTCTGAAAGTGCCACCTCTGTTCCGGGCGTTAAGTTACTGATGATGTCACCTGAATATTCATAGTCCGGTTCCGGTCCATACTTCAGTTCCATCTGGTAATCCAACTCTCCTTGCTCAATTTTGTCGAAGATCTTTATCAAAATCGGAATTTTTACAAGACTCGCCGTTGGAAATATCGTATCGGCGTTCACCTCAAGCTCAGCTCCGGTTTCCAAATCTTTCACGTAAATCCCGATGTCTCCTCCGAAATTTTGGATCAGCTCTTGAATCTCCTGTGCCGGCAGGTCGCTCCTTTTATAGTCATTATTTTGGCACGAAATGGCGATTAGACATAGCGTTAAAATAAACCCGGTTCTTAGATTCATCACTTGCGAGGTTAAAGAATTTAATTTTTCGACTTTTTAGGTTTACTAAGGTACTGCCAGAAAAAAGTGATCAGCATCAGGTAGATGATCAATGTAAAAAGTACTGCCAAAAACCCCTGATTTACGTCAGAAAAATAGTGTACAGGAGCGTTAATTAATATCAGAAGCGGGAATCCAAAAACCAACGCCAGCCCACTTCCATAAACTAAATTAAAACTTACCGGTGATCTCATCGTTGGGTCGAGTATCCGAAGCAGAACCAGACCAGACTGAAGTGTACCTGTCATATTGCCGAATATGGCGGCGAACCTTTCAAGCCTGAACTGCCTGAACGCGCTTTTTGTCATCATCTGAACAACAGCCCAAGTTGCAAGAATCGCAAAAACAGAAATGCTCAACAGCGGCAGCCAATATGCTGCTACTACAGCAAAGCTGATAGCGGCAACTGAAGCAACAATCATAAAATCCATAAACAGGTTTGAGCACCGTGTCATAGTCGTATCATCGATATAGGCACTCACCCGTGTAGAGTCAAAAATTTTACGGATCCCAATAGCCAAAATAGCGGCGGCTATAAAATGAAATGACCATAACGTTGTTATCTCCTGCTCTGAGCCGATCCAAATAAGTCCGAGCTCTAAAATCTTTAAGGATCCATATGTAAGTATGTATGTGAACCCTATCAGCCCAATATGAAATGTAAATGATTCAATGGATTCGGGTGACGTAGTAATTTTTTCATCTGAGTTTGCTTTAGGATTTTCTACAAGACCCGTTAATACATCATCTGAGAGCCCATCTTCGGACTTCACATACTTAGCCTCACCATTTTTTATCCCAGCCCTTACAAGCCAAATTCCAATGGTATAAGCTGCCAAAAACCCAAAAGCAGCAAAAGTTAATCCAACAATTCCTCCTGACTGAAACCCAAACTGCTCCCAGTTTTGCCCGATGGAAAATGCAATACCGGGATTCATTCCAAATGATAGGGGAGCAAGAAGTCCAATACCTGCAAACAACTCAGGCATGAGCGTGTAAATCAAAGTAAAAGCAATAACTAACCCGATAATTGCCTGAACCAGGTAGGATGCAATGAAAATCAGGCCAAATTTGACCGAAGACAATCCCAATCTTTTTTTGGGAGCTCGCAATCCTAATGCGATAAACAGAAGTGCAAGCAAATGATAGACATAAACTCCCAAACGATCAGACGTTAACTCAATCCATCCAAGTCCATTCATTCCAACCAACAACCCAACTGTACCGCCTAAAAGATTTGCCGGAATAAGATACTTCTGTAAAATCGGAATTTTCTTTCTCAAAAGAGTTCCTGCTATAAGAAGTGCTCCAAGCCAGGCAAAATCCATAAAAAATTGGCCGGCCGTAAATTCTAAAATCCAAGATTCCATACTACAGTTTTTTTACAGGTTTTTCTCCCGTCTGCAGCCTGCTGATATAGCGCTGCCACTGAAGAGCACTCTGCCCTTCAAGATCAATTTGAAGAGTTACGTTTGTGGTTGTTACCGTAAGCTTGTGATTTTGCTCGATAGAGGTATAGCGAATGTCGCTAATCGGCAGGCTATAAGAATCGGAGCCACAATGTATATCCAGACGATCATCGTACAGTTGAGTCAATGATCGTCCCAAAGTAAGTAATTCATGATTTTCGTCAATTTTAAATAGGTCCGCCCCCTGTTTTTCAAGTATCAGCTTTTCCCTTAAAAAAGTCATGGGCATGCTATTTATTTTTTCAAACAGGTCAATCAATGAATGCTCTTCACCATGGTTGTCAATTAGCCTGGATGAAGCATTCATTCGGTAGTGCATTGATGAGAACCGGCTGTAGATATGCTCTCCGTCGGGAGAAAAAATAGCCCCGTTCTTACCTGTATCCGGGCACCTGTATAGAAATCTTTCAACACCGGCGGCCGGTTTTTTTGAAAACGGTGGATGTACTTCTAAAGGAGCATGATACTCATCAAAATCAATCTGATCACGACACGTTTGTGCAAATTCATCATAATTGTCAAAGTCAGAAGCATGCAGCGGTTTCATGAATCGGAGCTCCATACTGCACTTTCGAAAGCGGTCTGCCCAGCGGGGCCACCCGAGGTATGAACCGTGAATTTGTACCGGATGTACCGGAATACCCATCTTCCAGAACAGCTTCAATGTGGTTTCAATCAACGATTTCGGTTTACCGTCCCATCGCCGGCCGCCTTCAGGAAAAATGACAATCATTCGATTTTGATCGATCATCTTCATCACGCTTCGGATGATACCCGGCTCCGGCACATATTTACTGGTTGGAACAATCCCGATACTGTCCATAAAAATTCTGGGAATCTGCTTATGAAACTGATCCCTCGTCATCACTCCTGCAGTAGGCTCCTGCTCCATTCCAACATTAATCAGGAAGGGATCAAAATAGTTGGAATGATTTCCATAAATAAAACACGGGCCTGTTTGAGGTAAATTTTCAGGATTTGTAATTCGCGGACTGAATAGGTATTTCGTGGTTGGAATAATCGTTTTGCGCATAAATGCGAACGACTTTTCTGAAAAACCACGATCATTTTTCTTGAAAGTAAAATCGTCTAACATATCCACACCAACCAATCAAAAATTCTGTTTTAAGAGCTTATACGACTAAAAGTTCTCCGAAAGAACATTCCCCTGCTTTTCACGGAAGGGAGCTTATAACCAAAGTCATCCGTTATTGAAATTAAAACTCACACATCAGCAGATCTCCGTTCATCAACCCGCTGCCGATTGGCGAGCCCGGCGGGGTGTACGGCGCTGGCGGAACAGAGAAGGACTCAGCATTACTTAAAAAGCGATCAATCATATTTGAAGTTTCGCTGTAGTGAGCCTTCCAGATCATGGCACTGTCGCCTTCTGCTTTTTCTGACAGGTGTCCCTGAACATGGCTAAGCATCATCCTTGTCAGCGCTTGCACATCCGGAGATGCATTTCGATTTCCGGCCAGATCTATAAAATTGCGCAGTACAGAAACGTTAATGGCTCTCTGAACAGATCCAAGATATCCTTCCTTTTCATCATCCAGAATAGTGTTGTGAACTACTTCCATGATAACTTCATGCAGATCGGGAAGTTCGCTATTACGGGCAGATTGAAGGGATAATCTCGCCGCTCGTTCCGGATTAAATATTAATGATGCGGAATGATCGGAGGCAACCTCCGCCATTGCAACGGGATCTATTGCGGGAGTTGTGTACCCCCTGAAATTCTCACGGGTGGTCGAAATTCCGGTCGGTTTTGGTGGTATCAAATCCAATAAATGTTCAGGAAGTGCCAACGTTTCGGCCTGTAGTGTTTTTAACATTTTTTCAAGTGCGGCTCGCTGAACATCAGCATCCACAACAGCCGGCCCCGGCTGACCGTCTCCACGCATTTGATATGCAAAATCCAATCCTCCTATGAGCTTTACTGTGGCCTCTGTTTGATAGCGATGGAAAAGATAAATTGGTACCAAAACATCCTGCAAATTTCCCAATGGACGCCCCATTCGGATATTTTCTTCTCCAAAATTATCCAGAGCAACCTTTCGCACTTCAAGAATGTGATCCAGTTGATCAACAACATCAGAACCGTACTCCCAAAGATGCGCATCTGGATGCGAACCACTTTGCGGACGAGCTACTTCATCCGACAAATAGAGATGGCCCTGATCGATGGTTTCCATAATAATTTCATCCAAAGCCTCTTCCTCATCTACTCCTTCCGGAAAATCCTGGTAGCCCCAGATCACGGCGCGTTTGTCCCATTCACCGATACCGATATCGTATGCATTTGCCAGGCTGAGAGATTCACCATCCTCCACTGTAACCATTGGGTGAGGGTAATCCATAACGGAAGCCAGGTCATTTACACTCGCTGCAAAGTTATGTGCAATTCCCAGTGTGTGACCAATTTCGTGAGCTGAGAGCTGGCGAATTCGGTTCAAAGCCATCTCCAGCATTTCAGGGTCCGGCTCCACGCCCTCTTCATACGGGGCGAGGAGTCCTTCGGCGATCATATAATCCTGACGAACCCGCAGTGAGCCAAGCAGCACATTTCCTTTGATGATCTCGCCGGTTCGCGGATCTACAACCGATGAACCGTACGACCAACCACGCGTGGAGCGATGCACCCAGTTAATAACGTTATAGCGAATGTCCAGAGGATGTGCATCATCGGGCAGCACTTTTACCTGAAACGCATCCTTATATCCGGCGGCCTCAAACGCCTCATTCCACCAGCGTCCGCCTTCGAGCAAGGCTGTACGGACCGGTTCCGGAGTTCCGTTATCCAGATAAAATACAATTGGCTCTACCGGTTCACTCAACTCTGCACTGGGATCTTTCTTCTCCAATCGATGGCGAACGGCATAGCGTTTTGTCATATCCTCACCAATCGGTGTACTGTAATCCTGATAGCTGACTCCAAAAAAACCGGAGCGAGGATCCAGTTTCCGAGGTTTGTACCCATCATCCGGCAGTTCAACAAATGAGTGATGCAGCCGAACCGTTACCGCGTCTGCGCTGGGAGTAACCGAGCGCAGATATCCACCGGCACCTGAACCTGTAAAAGTCAGCATGGTCTCAAACTCTGAATTTTTTGGGAAATTAAACGTCCCCGGCAGGTGAATCGCAGATCGGGATTGGTCTACAGAAAAGTTCCCCTGGTTGCTTCGGCTAAGCGTATTGGAAACTCCGTGAGCATCCTGCATCAAAAACTCGGTAAGGTCAATCAGAATCCGATCACCTTCTGTAGCGGCAACTTCAAACCCAAACAGAACCGACTGTGCAAAAGCCTCTTCGATCGATTTCTTCTCAAGCCGGTTTTCTGAGGATGCACGATAGTCGTAGTTAGGCTGAACCATCAATACTTTCGGTCCAACCTTTTCAAACTTTACAATGCGGGTATTTCCGAGCTGACTCCGGTCTAAGCCGATGTCGTTGGAGCCGACACCTGCTGCCATGGAGTTGACATAAATAAATTCCTGGTCAAGCTTGTCGACTTCCAGCCAGATTTTGCCGGTGTCCTCATCCCACCAGTAGTCGAAGAAACCCTCATATTTCTCCATTCCCGAGGTTTTTTCAGAGATCGATACCTGGGCAACAGCGATGGCGGGCAGCAGAAGAGCAAACAGAGACAGTAACAGTATTCTTTTCATTCAGTAACAATTCGTTAGAGGTTCCATTGAAGAAACGAAATGTTCAGAGCATAGAAAAGAATGTTTCTAACTAATGTTTACTGAAAACAAAAAATCGTAAATAGAATTATACAAAATTATCGCGCTCACTGAACTCATAACCCTTTATTATTACGCTTTCTATCTGAAAAGGAGCCTGAGTTTTGCAGTTTCACAATAACCGTAAGATGAGATAATTGGAGGAGGAGACAAACTATAAAATTAACATTTCCAACTCGCATCAAATAGAAATATTGAGATTTGATGCGTGACAGGGAAAAGATTGTGAATAAATGCTCATCTTCAACACATCCGAATAAAAAAGCCCCAAACTGCTAGGCAATCCGGGGCTTTTCGTTTAATCGGTCAGATCAAAAATTATCGCGTAATCACTTTTTGGGTTCTACCCTGCAGCAAGTCGGCAGTGTTTGGTTGTCCATTTCGGATTGCCAACTCAGCAGCAGTAAAACCGTCCATATTTTTTAACGTGGTATCAACTCCTTGCTTTAACAGCTCTTCAACAATGTGAGTTTGTCCCTGCTCCGATGCAATCATCAGCGCTGTGTAACCCTTGTTATTCTGTCGATTTAAATTTGGGTTGTGTGCAAGAATAATTTTCACCATTCTTGGATTTCCAATTTTTGAAGCCAGCATCAAGGCTGTGTTCCCCTTTTCATCAACAGCGTTTATATCCGCACCTTCTGCAAGCAGAACGTTTAGACTCACGATATCAATGTTTTGAATGGCTTCTAATATGTTATCCTTCACAACATCTGTTGTGTCGGCCTGAGCGGTTCCTGCAACCAGTGTTAAAAGCAGTACCAAGCTCAATATTGATGTACTTATGCACTTCATTTTTCTTCTAATTATTACTTTAAGTTAGTCCTGATTTATTATCTCTTATGCCGGGTTTTTCACCAGTTGATTTTGTTTATTTTGACCGGCCTGCAATTGTGGAGGGTATAACGAATTAAAGGTATGGAAGGTTTCACTTTCAGAAATGAATTTATCCGATACATAGAAAGTAAATCCATCTTACGGAGGAGAGTAAAAAAGTAAACAGACCTTTATTAATCAATTAAGCTAAATCGGATAAATATGAAAAAGGATTAAAGAAATAACCTGATTAAACCCTGTTTTTGCGAAATATATTTAAGCTTTTCCCGATTTACACTTATTTATATTTAGTTTTCTACGAGTGAATAATCTCCAACTCTTTTCCGGTTACTTTCTCAAACAAAAAACGTTTTCTCATAGCGCCCCAGATTTCAAGATTTGGATCGGTCTCCGTTTCTATTTTCAGCTTAATCTTGTCTGAATTTTTTTTGACCTCTAATTCTCTCACATTTTGAAAGTGGCTGCGATCCAGTCCGTCTGCAACCCGGAGTATTGCGCTCAGTTTTTCAACTCTTGCTTTGACGTTTTTATCGAGCTTTTTAAAGTGGGAATGCCTCGACTTTGGAGTTGATCTCCGGTGGTAACGGGCAACATTTGCCATAACGTCGATCTCCTCTTCTTTAAACCCTTTCAGGTCTGCATTGTTGATAATATAAAGCGCATGTTTGTGATGTTTCCGATGTGAGATGTGATAACCAATATCATGCATAAAAGAGGCATATTCGAGAAGCTCACGGTCTTGAAGTTCTAGATTCATTTCATCAGACAGCTCATCGAATAGCTTTAAAGCAATTTTTGCAACATGTATGGAGTGTTCTTCATGCCAGTCACATTTATGTACAAGTTCCAGCACGCTTCTCCTGCGTGGACTTTCATCCAGATGCACCCGAACTCCATCGCTCATCTCTTTTTTGATGTAACGAAGTACAATTCCCTCTCTAAGGGCTTGGGATGATATTTTTACGCGTTTAATTCCAAACTTTTCCAGGATATAGTAAACGAGAACCAACCCTGCCGGCAGAAGTTTGATACGTTTTTCGTCCAGCCCTTTTAGTTTTGCTCGTTTTTTTTCATCCAGTCCGATTACTTCATCATAAAACTCAAAAAACTCTTTCGCTGTAAATTCGAGTTCATTGACTGTTAAATTTGGTGTTTTATTATTTCGATGCGCAATCATCAAGCCGATATTTTCCATCGTACCGGAAGATCCAACCAACATAGATGAGCGATGCATGGCAAATGCTTCTGCTACATCAGCGAGCTGATTATCAAAGTAATTTTTGAGGGAATCAATTTCTTTCTGTGTAATGGGGTCATGATCTATAAATTGAGCTGTCATGCGTGCCACACCTAATTTTTTGCTGCTCAGATGATGAAATTTCTCCTGGTCAGCCAATATAAACTCAACACTGCCACCGCCAATATCCATAATAACAGCAGGATTTTTCGGCATTCGAATTCCGTGCTGAACCGCAAGACCTATCAGTTCCGCTTCAATTCGGCCGGGTATGGCATTTATTTTCACCCCTACCTCATCAATAGCTCGCTGAATAAAATCTCCACCATTTTCTGCCTCCCGAATTGCACTTGTTGCATAAGCCAGAATGGTTTCAGCCTGCTGATTATCAGCAAGTAATTTTATCTTTTTTAATGCTTCAATTCCCCGATCCATTGCCTGATCAGAGAGTTTATCTCCCAATCCCTTCTCAGCAAGCAAAACCATCTCTTTTAATTTGTCGACCGTATAGAAACTACCATCCGAAAAGATCTCAACAATCAAGGCATGAAATGAATTTGTTCCAAGGTCTATGGCAGCAATTCTTTTTACAGGGCGTCGCGGAAATGATTGATTCATCGTCTGTTTACTTTCCTTATCTTATGTTTTGTTAAGAAATGATACAGAAAGTGTACAGCAATTTCTTTAAAAACTGGGATTCAACTCAATGACGGACTTCTTACAATCTGATCAACAAATTCTTGCGAACGGATTTCAATCCGCGCCTTGGTGTGTTAACGGTCATGTTCATACCATACTCTGCTCACTATTTTTTCAGGCGCCTCCCATTCGGGCAGAAGAAGTTCGAATTGACACACCTGATGGAGACTTTCTGGATTTGGATGTAACCGAACTCAGTGAGACATCACCTGTTGCGATATTGTTTCACGGACTGGAAGGCCATGCAAGGAGATATTACATAAAACGACTTACTGAACACCTGCTTGAAAGAAACTTCAGCGTGGTTGCCGTAAACTTCAGAAGCTGCGGCGGCATCATGAATCGAAAAAAACGATTTTATCATTCCGGAGAAACGGAAGATCCCCACACTGTTTTTGAATGGGTTGAGCAACACTTCCCGAATGCAGAATTTTATGCAGCAGCCGGCTTTTCACTTGGGGCCAGTACGCTGTTGAATTATCTGAACAAACACGGTAAGCATCATCTTCTTGATAAGGTAGCTGCAATTTCCACGCCCTTTGAACTAAAAAAGGGATCTTTGAATCTCGAAAAAGGGTTCAACAGACTCTACTCAAAAAGCTTTCTTGTTACTCTTGAAAAGAAACTGAAAATAAAAAAAGAGATGTTCTCAGACCTTCCTACCTTCACAGGGAGTACGTTGTATGAGTTTGATGACCAAGTAACGGCTCCTATTCATGGCTTTGAGAACGCTGATCACTACTACGGCAGCTGTTCAAGTGCTTTCTTTATGGATAATATTAAAACAAAAACCTTACTTGTTCACAGCCAGGACGATCCTCTTTGCCCGTTTGAATGGACTCCGGTCAACGATATTCAAAAAAATTCAGTTTTATCAGCAAGCTACCCTAAAGAGGGTGGACATGTTGGTTTCTGGAGTGTTCCATCGGGTTGGATCAATCGAACCATTGGCGACTATTTTGCACTGTCTCCTCATTAGAAACCGCCATTTTTTACAATCTGCAAATAAACACATTTTCACATTAGTACGAATTCATGGTTATTATAATCGGTTCAGGTCCTATCGGACTTGCCACAGCAATTGCATTAAAACAAAAAGGTATTCAATCTCTGATCATTGAACGGGGTTGTTTGGTGAATTCAATCTACAACTATCCCACTAACATGACTTTCTTTTCAACGTCGGATAAACTGGAGATTGGAAATATTCCCTTTATTTCTCACGGATCTAAGCCTACTCGAAAGGAAGCTCTTGAGTACTACAGGCGTACAGCTGAACATTATGAATTGAATGTTAATCTTTTTGAAGAGGTGAAAAGTGTAAATGGCAAGGATGGAAGCTTTGAAGTTGTCACCACAAAAGATACATACGCAGCAAAAAAAGTTGTATTGGCAACAGGATTTTACGGCAAACCAAATATGATGGATGTGCCCGGTGAAGAACTGTCCAAAGTACTTCACTATTATGATGACCCTCACCGATATGCTTGGCAAAATGTCCTGGTTGTTGGTGGTGGTAATTCGGCCGCCGATGCAGCTCTTGAAACCTATCGTTGCAATGCCAATGTTTCCGTTTTGGTAAAACATGATACGTTAAAACCCACCATTAAATATTGGGTAAAACCTGACATTGATAATCGAATTAAAGAGGGATCAATTACCGGATATTTCAACTCCGAAGTTTTAGAAATACGTGAAAAAGAGGTTGACATTCAGACTCCGGATGGGAAAAAAACGATTCCTAACGATTTCGTTCTTGCGATGACCGGCTATCGGCCACACTTTGACCTCATGAAAAGTATGGGTATTGAATTGACCACAGATGAAAAAAAGATGCCTGTTTACGATGAAAAGACATTAGAAACCAACCGGGAAGGGTTGTATGTGGCAGGTGTGGTATGTGGCGGAATGGACACAAGCAGCCTGTTTATTGAGAACAGCAGAATTCATGCTGAACAAATTGCCGGTCACATTGAGAAGAGCATATAAAAAAAGAGGGCAAGCTACTCATATCACGCCGCTACGACCTACTACCGCTGCTGCCTTCCGACCCTGACGGAGTTCATAGGGAGCTGGCTGTATGAGACTTGCCCCGAGCAATAAATATAAGGTCTTTCACACTAAATATAAATGGTAAATCGTAAGAAATTTATCGTTCAATAATACCATTCCAATCGGTTTCAGGAGGGTTTTCTATTAAATCGCGGCACATCTCTGCGTAAAAAAGAGAAGGATTGAGATATTCACTGACATGAAAGTTCGCGGGTTCCATTTTGCTCAATTTTTCAAAAATAGCGAGCGCCTCTTTAAACTTCCTCTCGAAGTAAAAGTGCAATCCTGTTTCAAATTGTTTAATCAAGCTTAAGGCAGATTGGTCAACTTGGTCGGAAAATCCTATGAGCTGGTATAATTCTGCTGACTTATTCCGGCCTTTTACACGAACTTTACCAAGCTGCCTGAACACGAACTCGCCGCTCGATTCTGCCTGTTGTTTCGTACTTTCTGATACAATAGCGTACACACCAAAAATCTTACAAGCCGATTCGCATCGCGCGGCCAGGTTTACATGATCACCCATCACGGTATAATTAAAACGCCTCTCTGATCCCATATTCCCCACCAGCATGAGCCCGGTGTTAATTCCATATCTTGTTTTGAACTGTACACCGTCTACCCCGTTCGATACGTTCTCCCATCGCTTTTCAACTTTCAAAACGGTTCTGCAAGCACATGCAGCCTGATTTTCAATTGGAACCGGTGCACCGTAAAAAGCCATGACCGCATCCCCAATAAACTTATCCAGTGTACCTTTTTCTTCGTTAATTACTTCTGTAAAAGTGTTCAAGTAATTATTGATCATCGAGACCAGCTCAGTCGGTGCGAGAGACTCTGAAAGGGTTGTAAAATTTTCGATATCTGAAAACATGACCGTCAACTCATCCTCCCTTCCGCCCAATGTATACTCAATTTCATCGGAAATCATTTTATCCACAAGCTCAGGAGATACATAAGAGGAGAACATCGACTTAATTTTTTTCTTCTCTCGCTCTTCGTAAATCACGTTATGTGTTACCGAGCCAGTATATCCGACCACAACAGCCAGCAGAACAGGCACAATTGGGATAAACAGACTTCCATATATGAAAAACAGTGCAGCCGTAATTACCCAGACAAAGCCAATAGTGAGCGCCATAAACAAACCCGACCACCCCACAAATCTGGATGTTAACAGGTAGCTAACCACCAGTAAAATTATGGTGATAAGCAGGCTTTTCAACTGGCCAACTTCTTCAAGAAAGTTTCCGCTCAGTATCGTTTGCAGCGCGTGTGCATGGATCTCAACCCCTGCCATTGAATATTCACCGCTTCGATCGGGATAAGGCACTGAATGGAAATCTTGCAGTTCGGGCATAGTGGTTCCAACCAATACAATCTTATCTTTCAAAATATCTTTATAAAGCAGACCGTAATCCGGGTCATCGAACTCGTTGATTTCAAAAGCCTGCATTTCGGTTCTGGTTTCAAAATCTGCGTCATCGATAACCGACTCGAATCCCACATATTCGAATGAACGATACCCACCGTGATAATTGATAAGCATACGATTCTTTTCTGTTTTGGGTATCAATTTATTCGCAGCTACATACACGTCCTCCCTGTTCTCCAGCGTAACATCTTCCCCGAATATCAACGGTAGAATCTGAACTGAAAATGAGTAGTAAATCTCATTCAAATAGTTGTACTGAAATGGATAGCTTCGAATAAATCCATCCAGGTCGGGTCTCATATCAACAAACCCGATTCCCCACGGGGTGGCATTTAGAAACATTTGCCTTGGAAAGGATGGTGTTCGCTGGTCTGCAACCACACCTCCCAGAAATCGACGTTCCGGTTCTTGTCTCACCCGTCCTGAAAAAATTACATTTCCTGCCTCTTCAACGGCGTTGGCAAAAAGTGTATCATTATTCAGATCATATAGGTCAGGTTGGTCGAAAAGAATATCAAACGCAATAACTTTGGCGCCGGCCCGGTTCAAATTTTCAATCAGATTTGCGTAAACATAGGTTGGCCAAGGATATTTATACGGAATTTCATCATCCGCCCTTGAGCTTATCTCAACGATTACAATATCACTTTCTGTAACATCAATCGGCCCTCTGAGTTCAAATAGTAGGTCTCTGGAGTTTAGATCTGCCGTTTTTATTGGAGGTAAAAAGAAAATAAAAAGCACCAGCAGAGCCGCCAGAATTAGGGTCAGAACTGATGAAATCGTTTTACTCATTGGTAGTTTAATAGTCTGTGGATGAAAATTACCTGCATTATACGACCATTTGGCAATGCTGCAAAATCAGATCCTTATCTATCGAGATCTAAGAAAATTAATACAGACTCCGCAAAGCCTTAAAAAAATATACAGACTTCTTGCCTGTCATTTCGACTTTTTCGGCATGTAATCCAATCAGAATAGAAAAACGAGTGACTTTCCCTAACCTAAAAAATTCTGAAGGGTGATCAATTCATTGGGCAGGTGCTAAATAAATTATAGACTGTTGATTAATTTTCCTTGAGAGTGCTATACAACATCAAATTTTTTAAAAATGGTGAGCATACAGGAACAAGAGTAGCAGAAATACGTATATAACAATGCTTCACATTAGTCGATTCAAAATGCCTTTAACTCAAAAAAAGAAGTGCACTATTTATTAATCGATATTATGCAAAACAAATAACGTTTATGGGGATAACCTACACCAGTCCAAAGTTTGAAAACAATTGAATATGCATTCATTCACAAGACAAATGGACATAATTAATCATCAACCAAAGTGGAGCTACGGGGATTCGAACCCCGGACCTTCGCGCTGCCAGCGCGACGCTCTAGCCAGCTGAGCTATAGCCCCGTCGAGGCAGAATATATCACCTTTCACAAGCATTTGTCAAAAAACATTTTTGTTTGCGATTGTTGGTTATGTATTTTTTGTTAAAGTGAATAATATCTAACTTAAAACCTCACACTAACTGTACAGGAGAATAACAATGTTTAAATCACCTACTTACTTAATTATTGGGTTACTTGCCTCAGTGCTCGTTTTTCAAGCCTGCGGTACAGGAGAACCTGAAGGGGATCCAGATCCATTAACACTCGAATACTTAATGAGTCTCTCTGACGAAGAGCTTATGGAGCGTGACAGTGATGGAGACGGCCTATCCGACTACGATGAAATTTACGTTTACGGAACAGATCCGCTCAACGCAGACACTGACGATGACGGACTTACCGACAACGATGAAGTAAATACTTACGGAACCGACCCGTTGAACATGGACAGCGACGATGATGGACTCTCTGATGGAGATGAAGTGAACGCTTACGGAACAGATCCATTAAATCCGGATACTGACGGAGATGGACTTTCTGATGGCGATGAAGTTGATGAATACGGAACTGATCCGCTTGATCCGGACAGTGATGGTGACGGACTATCTGATGGCGACGAAGTGAACGTATACGATACAGATCCACTCTCACCAGATTCAGACGGTGACGGATTTACGGATGGACAAGAGATTGAAATGGGAACTGACCCAACTGACTCAAACGATCCACCTTTCATTAACGAACTGAATACCATCAACTTTGACTTTGACCGATCTGATATTCGTGACGCCGATGCCAGACTTTTGGCTGAAAACGTTGAGATGCTGATGGACGTTGAAGCATTCAGAGTTCGAGTTGATGCTTACACTGACCATGTTGGTGGCGATCAGTACAACTTGAGACTTAGCTTGAGAAGAGCTAATTCTGTTGTAGATTTCTACACAGACAATGGCATAGCTGAAGATCGTATCGAATACAGAGGACTAGGTAAAGCCCCGGTTCGATGTGCTGAAGCTGAAATGGATGCAAATACTCCCGGTTGTGAGAAGAACCGACGAGCAGAGTCTCATCCTCTGAATCCATATCCATTTTCTCCAGGAAACTAATTAACTTTCGTTTCTACAATCAAAAAGCGGACTGATTCACTCAGTCCGCTTTTTTTATATCCCTATCAAGTTCAAGATCTATATACTTCCCGGTTTTATTTAAAAATAGCGAGGCACGCTAAAACCAATAAAATGTCCCGGTGAATCCAGTCGTTTTGCAAAATCTATCCTCAATATTCCAAAAATACTGTTTAAGCTGATTCCCGCTTCAGTATGAATTCCATCCGAATCCATCATTAGAAAGGTCGACCGGTCGTGTAGTTCAGCAATACCTGCACCGCCAAATAGAATAATTCCCCAGCCATTTTCCACAAAATAGTTTAACCCAAGAAGTTCAAACGGAATGGTTCTGAAGTTATGCTCAACCGCAATTACACCATACTTATTTCCTACATATGGAAGAGATGTTCTTGTTTTTAAAACAGAAAAAGGAGTAAACCTGGATAGAGAGCCATCCACTGCACCCAACTTTTGAACAGGCGCTGAACTCTCCACGAACCCTCCTGAAAGGTGCAAATCGAGAGTATTTGCAAATAGCCTTCGCTTGTAGAACGTTTCAAAGTTCCAGTCGATGCTCATCTGCATTGATGAGTAGTCGAAATCACTACCTAAACCCGGCCTGCTTATTTCAGCAGCCAACTGAATTTGTCTTGAACCCGCAAATCCAAAATTTCGCCCCTGAACATTGTAGCCGATATTTACTCCTAATGAACGAACTGTGCCGTCTTCAATCTCCGGATTAACTCTTCGGTTGTTTTCCCAGTTGAACAGTTTAAAATTAATTTCATTCCCTGCATTAAAAGAGCGATGTACTTCGTGATTTCCTGAAAACTCAATATCAACTCTGTTTATGATATTCGAAAGTTTAAAACCGGCCGATACCATTTCGTTTCTGAAGTAATTAAAATAGTCTTCCCCGCCAAGCAGTGTTGTAATACTGTTCATCCCGGAAGTATAGATCGCGGATTTGTATTGTGTATCCGTGCTATTTTGATATGATATTTGCGCAAAAATTTCCCTTTCACCCAGTTTCAATACTCTTTTCCCAAATTCAGCGCCATAATCCCAATGCTTAGTATTAAAACTATATCCGCCAAAAAACTCTGTATTCAGGCCTATATCCGTATTTCTTTCCTCAAATTTTAATCCCAAATGAACTCCTTCAACGCGGTTATAACGCCCACGAACTCCTACCCCGTCCGGCAGCCGATTACCGAATCTTGCAAAAAGACCGGAGCTTTCACTCCCATCACTATCCTCAACCATTCTGGCCAGAAAACCTTCCGGCTTGAATGCATCTTCAATTGTTTTCGTACTGTCAATTGTCTCATAGGCCAGTTTTTCCTCATCAGTAAGAGGAATTTCGTTTGTTGGAATGTCGGCAGTTGAGATCGTATCAGCCTGAGTAAGAAGAGCCTCTCTCTGAAAAATGGAGTCGGATAGCGAGATATTTACTTGATAGTCTGATATTTTTGAAACCTGGCTAAATTGAATCGTCGGAAATTGCAGACCAACCATACCAATACGGACTCTTCCTTCAATCCGCATATCTACAGGAAACCAGAAATCACTTCCGTAACTGCTAAATTGCTGCTTGTAGGACAGGTCAAAATCCTGAACAGGAGGTGGGAAACTGACTACATCATTCGGTTTCAAATCTACATCAATTAGCGCGTAGTCTCTGCCAAGTACGTAGGCCACACCTTCAAAAGTCGGTTGAAGATCACGGCGCGGCATCACTTCAATTTTATAAACCGGAACCCCATCCATTTGCAATATTTCAAGTAGCGAAAAATGGTAGTAGGACAGTGCATCCGGATGCGTAATTCCTACAACTTCGTATCCGGCTATATCAATATTGTCGTCATAAAAATTTGGCAAATTTCGAACTCCGGCAAAATTTTGCTCTGCGGAAAGGTTGGAGGTCTGGCGTACAGATTTCTGAACTTCCCTGTGACCTTCGTTTTTATTCCAATAGAGTACAGAACTGCTTTCAGATATTGACACAATAGATGTATCATTCTGAAGAACCTGACGCGTGTAAGCCTCAGCTTGATATGACTCTAAATCTGCCCGCCACAGTTTCTTTCTTTCAATTACCTTTTCCATAATTGTTAACCCGGGATCTCTGTCAGTAACAACTAATTCGTCAAGTTCTGTTACAGAAGGTGATAACCGAACGATGATATTACTATTCTGAATATCATCAATTGTTACCGAAGCACGCTCGTACCCTATGTAGGATATCAGTAACGTTGCGGGTAGTTCAGGTACCGATATTGAAAAATGCCCTTCAGAGTTGGTGATTGTACCTTTCAGTGTGTTCTCAATAACAATAGTTGCAGCCGGAAGAGAATCGCCGGTTTCGGCGTCCATTACGATTCCTGTTAACTCAACTTGGGCATAAGTTTGGATTGGAATCAGGAGTAGCAGTAGAGCAATTCTAAAAGTATGGTATAACATCAACTTCCGGATTAATAGAGTTTTAAACTCAATACGAGGAAGTCAGGCACTTCGTTTCAAAAAAAGCCAATTTACTGAAATCAATTGCATTAGAAAGGAGTGCTGAATAGACAGACGGAATTCGGATAAAAATTGACCAGGAAGTGATTCAACCTATGAATTGGTTAAAACCACAGCAGGCTCAAGAGGTCTTACTAATACTTCATCATCCGTTTCAAATAATACTCTGTTATCTGTGTGTACGATATATCTCTCTCCGCCGCACTCCACATGGTATGTAATATCGTGCCCTTTGAATTCACGCCCGATAACCACCCCGCGACTACAGCCGTTTGTTTCACCGTTTGGACGTTCAATTGTCAAATGTTCCGGGCGTATGGAACAGGTAACCCTTCCCTTTGCTTTACAATTTAGCTGAATCGATCCAAGGTTGGTTTCGATGCGATCAATATCGTTGACGTCTCCCTCAAATAGATTTGTTCGTCCTAAAAACTGAGCCACAAATTTTGTTTTCGGCTTGTAGTAAACCTCTTCAGGTGTGCCAATCTGCTCAATTTTACCATCATTCATAACTGCTATTCTATCGGCAAATGAGAGAGCCTCCTCCTGATCGTGAGTAACTAAAATCGCACTCATTCCCGCTTTTTTGATGATGGAACGAACCTCTTTCCTTGTTGTATCCCGAAGCATCGCATCCAAATTTGAAAATGGTTCATCCAATAAAACCAATTTTGGCTCCGGAGCAATTGCTCGTGCCAATGCAACCCTTTGCTGCTGACCACCGGACAGTTCTGCCGGGCTTCTATGTTTATAATCTCCCATTCCGGTTCTGCACAGAACTTCTTCAGCAAAAACTTTTCGTTTAAACTTAGGCAATTCTGTAAGTCCAAAAGCCACATTGTCCAGAGCAGACATATGTGGAAACAAAGCATAGTCCTGAAAAACAAAACCTATTCCTCTTTTTTGAGGAGCTGTGTGGATTTTGTCTGATGTAATTACTTTCTCTTCCAGTTTAATTGTTCCTTTATCAGAACGTTCAAAACCGGAAATCATGCGCAAGGTTGTAGTTTTACCACATCCACTGGGTCCAAGCAGTGCGAAAATTTCATTCTCACCAACTGAAAAAGAGACGTTGTTAACAACCGGATTCCCTTTTTCAAAAGATTTCTCAATATTTTCTACTTCTAATAACATGCTTAAACCTTAATGAGAGACTATAAACGGCCAATTTTGACCTTATTTAAATTCAGTCTATTTAAATTAAGCATTTTTAAGGAAGCTTTAAAGAGTTATCCTTCAGAAATTTCCCATACTGTTGTTTAAGATCAACGAATGAATTAAGTTTTTTGATAACTTTATACTACAGATAAATCTTCAAGGTTTTTTTAAATACAGTTCAATCATTATGAAAACACTATTATCCTTTTTGGGAGCTTCAATTTTAGCAGTTACCCTTATCGCCGGTTGCGGACCCAGTGAAGAAGAGCTTCGCCAGCAGGAGCTTGAACGGCAACAAGCTCAACAAGACTCTTTAGAGCAGGTCTATGAAGCGCAAATGCAGCAAATGATTCAAGACAGTATTGCCCAGGCACGACAAGACAGTATTGCCGAAGCAGAGCGTCGAAATCAGATTCAGTACAGCAGTGATGGTAATTTTGCTGTCCAGGTTCAATCATGGAGATCTGAAGAAAAAGCCAATCAGGAACTGGAAATGTGGAAAAACCGCGGTTTCGAAAACGCTTTCGTAGTGATGTATGGAAACGAAGAAACAGGTGATGTTTGGTATCGTGTTCGAATCGGACGTGTTGAATCCGAAGAAATGGCTGAAAATTTACAGGATAAACTCTCAAACGATTATGATGCTCAATCCTGGATTTCCCGTTTGAATTAAATTTCTTTTTTAAAAAACAAAAGGCTCCCTATAAGGAGCCTTTTTTCTTTTCTTCCCGTAAACGATAAGTCATCAGAATCTCAGAGAAACGCCAAATGCAATCCGGCTTACGTTATCAAAATTAATTTGTTCTGATCCTGAAATCTGGCTTATTCTGTACTCAACAAACGGTTTTACCATAGGAAGAATAGAGAGCTCCAATCCTCCGAAACCGTTCCAGAAAAAATTACTCTCGTCGAAACTCAAACCCTGATCTCCCTGGAAATCATAATTCTCTGCACCAATACCTAATCCTACGTAAGGCTTCACTATTGCTATTCCAACGCCTGCTGTCAAGGCTAAGCCGTAATCGTACGCTTCAATATCGCCGCTGAAAGATTGCTCATCCGGGGTTACTTGGGCTTCATCATTAAAAAAACTAAAATGGGCCCTCATGTTAAAATCAACGACGGGAACTGCAGATAAAACACTTCTCTCAACACGTACACCAAATCCGTTTGTAGGATCTTCATTTCGGGTTTCATAGCTTGCACCTATCGACCACTGAGCACTCGCCTGGCTTGTGAAAGTAAACAGAAAACCGACAGTAAGTATTGCAAATAGTAGCTTTTTCATAGTGATATAATTTAAAATGTTAGAATTGATTCTGTGATAACTTTAATTCTCTCAATCATATAGGCAATCGGAATATAAATGTTTCATTCGTGAAAAGCCTGCTCAAAACTTAGGCACATATTCCCACTCTAACAAACTGTTAAAATTGATTTTTAGGCCTTTTTCACGATTATTTATAGCACTTTTCAATATTAGTTGTGCTTTTTCGATCATTTTTACTAATATTCTTATGCGCTCAAGTAGCGTCTCTCTTGATGAATAGTCAGGGCATCACACCGGATACGTGTGATGCCTTATTTTTTTGCAACCTGCCTTTCAATTTTTCGTAATCAATATTTGTACAACCCCGTCTAACTTCTATCTTTGAGGAACCCAATAAATGAAAGCACCATCGTGATGAAGAATTTTAAAATTAACCATCGGGAATCTTCGGGATTAGACGTGTTGGATCTCCATGGAGAATTAGATGCGCATACCGCTTCTCAACTTGAAGAATCACTGAAGTTACTTATAGACAGCAATAAGTCGAGTATTATAGTTAACTGCAGTGAACTTGATTACATAGCCAGTGCCGGTCTTGGTGTATTTATGGCCTATATAGAAGATGTACGGTCAACCGGCGGAGATATCAAACTGACCAATATGAATGAGCGTGTGTATAACGTCTTTGATCTGCTTGGCTTTCCAACACTATACGATATTCTCGAAGATGAGCGGGATGCTATTGAACAATTTTCTAAAGAAAATTAGAAGCTGTTGAATAAGACGGCCAAATACCAAATTACAGTAAATGCTTCTACTGAAAACCTTGCAGAAGTGCGTGAGTTTGTTGCGCTTCACGCAAAACGTCAGGGGTTTACGTTAGAACAAATATCAGACCTACAGCTGGCTGTAGACGAAGCGTATACAAATATTATTAAACACGCTTATCAGAATAATAAAAACAAGCACGTTGATATAACCCTTTCCTTTGACTCTGATAAGCTGTGCATTAGCCTTTTCGACAGTGGAAACAGTTTTAGCCCCAAAAATTATAACCTCCCGGATATTCAGAAAAAAATTGAAGAGCGTAAGAGAGGAGGCATGGGAGTTTATCTAATTCACCGGCTCATGGATAGTGTTTCGTACCACGCCAGGGCTGACAAAAATGAAATTCGTCTCTGTAAAAATAGGAATTAATAGAGATTATGGCCCCTTCAGAAAAAGAGCTCCAAAATCGGTTTGAGATGAAAACCGTACTCGAGACAAGCCGAATGCTTATCGAATCGCGAAGCAGTGATTTTGTGCTTAATAATTTATTGCTCATCATTATGGGCAAGCTGCTTTCTGGCAAAGCCGCCATACTATTCTTTGATCAGGCAAAGAAAACTTACAGAGTAGAAAAAACAAAAGGTTTAAAAAGTATTTCTGAAGGTGATACAATTGAAATTAATCTCAGTGAATCAGAAAAATCCTGCTCTCATATAGACTACAATTCATTTTCCGATAAACTGCCCGTTTTGGCCGATGATATGGACAATTCCGTCTTTTTTCCTCTTCGGACCAGCAATCAGCACATCGGATTTCTGTTTCTTGGAAGGAAAGCTACAGGAAAATCATTTTCTTCCAGAGAGTTAGAGTTTGCTGAGAGTCTATGCATTATTTCTTCAGTAGCATTATCAAATTCACTTCTCTTTGATCAGTTAAAGAACACCAATAGAAAGCTTGACCGCCGGATTCATGAACTAAACACTCTTTTTGATCTATCGAAAGAATTTAACCTGCTTACGGATCGAGAAAAAATTTCCAACATCTTCAAATTCGCTCTCCTTGGCCAGCTTTTTATTCGAACTTTTTTTCTGATTTACAAAACTCCCGACAAGGTTAAGATTTTAACCTCCAGTGGATTGAATAAACCATTCAGTCAAAAAGAGATTGAAACTCTCTTCAACCTTTGCCCTACAGAAGTTCGAGCTGTAGATGACCACTGTTGCGGAAAAGTGCCTTCATTAGAACCCAATCAAATTACCAACATTATTGGAATTTCAATTCAGGGTGAAAAAGTAGCGGTAATTGGTGTTGGAGACCGTCTTAATAAAGAAACTTATTCGGAGACCGATTTTAACTTTCTGAAATCTCTTTCCAACCTTGCCGTAGTCTCTATTCAAAAAACCTATTTCCTTGAAGAGAGAATTGATAAGGAAAGAATGGAAGAGGAGCTGGCAATTGCAAAATCTATTCAGCGTGGATTGTTACCCGACCCAATCCCTAAAGTAGAAGGAGTTGATTTGGCCGCCAGTACACTTTCATCCAGAGAAGTAGGTGGGGATTATTTCGATATTGCTCCTACCCCAGATGGGAATTCAATATTTGCCATTGGCGATGTTACCGGAAAAGGAGTCCCGGCCGCTTTGTTAATGGCGAACCTACAGTCGATGTTGCACGTGCTTTTGCCGGTAGATATAGAGTTAGGTGAAGCAACAGAGCGAATCAATGATCTGATTCATAAAAATACACCCAGCGACAAGTTCATTACTTTTTTCTGGGGCAAGTATTTTCCTGACAATAACGTTTTTCGATATGTCAATGCCGGTCACAATCCTCCACTGCTACTTCGCAATGGTTCATCAAATCTTGAAGAATTATCGAAAGGCGGTTTACTCTTAGGAGCTATGGAAACCTTGAGCCCATACGAACAAGAAGATGTTTCATTGAAAAGCGGTGATTTGGTGGTTTGTTATACAGACGGAGTAAATGAAGCGATGAATAAAAAGCAGGAAGAGTTTGGTGAAGAGCGCCTATATCAGCTTATCCTGCAAAACAGGGATCTCAACTCAAATGATCTCATGCAGAAAATCTTATCTGAAGTACGTGCTTTTGCAAATGACAAGCTCGGCGATGATTTGACTCTATTGATCTTTAAAGTCAATTAGAAAGACTTCTACCAATCATTGCGTTGGATATGCTTCCTTGGCGCTGATTCTCAGCTAAAGCAATAATAGCCTCATACGTTCTGTACCGGTTCATAATCTCTTTTACATACTGAACCGGCTCAATTCCCCTGGCAAATCCATATCTTGCATCCTGATAGTAGCGCCTTTGCATAAGCATCAAGAGAGCATTTGATACGTTTTCCCATTCATTTGGATTTTTATTCTGGTCGATTACAAGTCGCCTTGCGTCGGCCATGTGCCCCAGCCCAACATTATATGTTGCCAAAGCCATTTGCCACTGATTGGTACTATCCATGTAAGAGTAATGGGAAAGATGCTCTTTAATAATTCTGGCACCTTCCTGAATGTTCGTAACCGGATCGTAGAGCTGCTCATATTCTGTTTCTACAAAACGGGGAATTACCTGCATCAACCCAACGGCACCCGCCCAGCTTTTACTGTTAGGGTTAAAACTCGACTCCTGGGCGATCATGGCAGTTAGCATTAACCAATCAAGGTTTAGCGAATCAGCTACTGACTTTACAATATCATCATATGGAGAGATTATGCCGATTGTCTGGTATTGCCATTCCGGATTATAAAACTCCGCAATTTGCCGGCTTTCCTCAAAATATCTTTGCCTTAGCACATTTAGAAAAGTTGAGCGTCTTGGACGTTCCCGATCTTCAGTGAATCTGAAATGCTTATACAAAAACCGATTCATAGCAGATTCTAAATCGGGAGCATTATCCCGGATGGCCCAGGCAATCGTATCGTTTTCAGCAATCGTTGGTCCGGGGAAAAGTCCATCCATGTAACGGTTGGCCGCGTCAAACATATTATCATCCGCCACAGTAGCCATCAATTCACCTTCGGCAACCTGCATGAGTGCGGCTTCCGTATCAACAGCATCCGGCATAATATTTATATTGATATCGTATCCGCTGTCGATTAAGTCCTGTAATCTGGAGTAGTATGAACTGTTTCTTCTGACAGAGATGGGAATATCTGTTTCAGCAAGCTCTTCCAATGTTTGAGGTTGTGCAGGCGCCTCGGAAGAAAAAACCAACAATTGATTAACTAAGTTGTAGGGACGGGTAAAATTAACAATTTCCCGGCGTTCCGGTGTAATCGTGTAATTTGCGGCAATCAGGTCACCTTCACCACTGTTTAGCAGGTCAAATGGGTTTTCATCTGCACCGACGATCACAACTTCGAGAGCCAGATCATTTTCCCGGGCGAATTCTTTTACCATTTCGTACTCAAAACCAACTTCTATCCCCTGATTGAGAAAATAAGTATTCGAACTATAGTACGTGATCATTCTGAGCACGCCGCTTCTTTTAATTTCAGCCAAGTCTCTTTGAACCGGCTCAAGAACAGATACCGGCAGTGACTGCTCTGTTTCTGAATCTTTTGTAGAATCAATGGCATTATCAGATTTGCATGCAGAAAATACCATTACAGCAAATATAAACAGGATCAGAAATGACCTCTGTTGATATCTGTTAAAAGTTTTATCTAAATATATATTCATTAATTACAGGTTCGTTCCTGTTTAAGAGCGACCGTTTATTTATCTCTGCTTATTTAAAAAAACTGTCACTGTAAACTTGCTTTTATAACGAAATTCAATGAAAATCCGTTTTTAAGAGCAAATTTAATACTTCATAAACCCTTGACTGCTACTATTGCACGATGTTTTAGTTATCGTTTGTCAATTGCTAATTATCTGTTGATTGAAAATTACCTCATTTATTTCAGAGGAACAAAGATTCGGCCTTCCGTTAAGATTATCTAAGGCAGGAACGAGGCGTATCTACTTAATTAATCATTCTTTATTGTTTTATCTGCGAGGGCGATTCATTCTCTTTACCCAGGTTAATGTAACACCAAAAACGATCACAAGCATCGCTACTAAAGAAAAACCGGATGGTACTTCCCCAAAAATAAAAAAGGCGGCAGTTGCTGCAACAACAGCTTCAGACAAAACCAACGTAGAAAGAAGAGTTGGCGAAATGTATTTTACGGCGTAATTCATTGACCCATGGCCCAAAACAGTTGGACCGGCTGCCAGTCCTATTCCAACCAGAACAGATGTTGTTGTAATAACCGGCACTCCACCCACCCATAAGAGTGTAAGCACAAGGCACGTTATTGTAGCATACGTGTAGACATAAAACACGTAGTCTATCCATTCTGTTTGCTGCCTTATCTTTCGCCCTAACATAAAATATGCCACAAAAACCACGGCAGACATGAAAGCAAGAGTATTCCCAAATATCGCATCCGGAAACTGATCCATCTGTGTATCATCCGCTAAACCCAAAAGTACCGACCCGGTAAAGGCTATTGTAACTCCAATCCAGACTACAGGCCTGAATTTAGTTTTAAACAGTAAGCTTTCGGCAACAATTAACATCACCGGGTGAATGGTAACCAGCACAGAGGCAGAGGCAACGGATGTGTAATGAAGAGAGGCAATCCAAAGCGTAAAGTGCAGACCCAGACTTACTCCTGCTGCAATTAAAAGAAAATTGCTTATTCCTGCTGCCTTTATTTCTTTTAGCCTCATTCGTTTAGGGAACCAGAAAGGCAGAAGCATCAACGCCGAAAATCCGGTTCTCATTGCAGCTAAAGCCAGAGGTTCGACATCTGTAGCAAATCGAACCAGAATTGGAGCAAAACCGAATGTAAGCAATCCCACAACAAGCAGCGTGACTACTTTTGTTAAAGGCACTTCGTTTTGCTGCGAGTTATTCAAATGAATTACCTTATGCGATTCATCGACTTAACCAGCTCTTCATCTTTTTTGATTAAACGGCCTGCCTGCCATAATGAAGCCAGAGAAAGAATAATAATGCCTGAGCTGACAACCTCTTTCCATAAAAATTTACCGAATCCTCCAAGCGAGAAAAGCACTCCCAACGCGAAACCCAAAGCAACTATTTGTACATAAGTTGCAATTTTCACCCATTTAAGCTGAGTTGGCCTGTTTTTATATAAAAAAATTGAAACCACAGCAATGAGCATCGGCATGGTTAATGATATTGCCATACCCATGCCGAACCAGGCGGCAGGATCATTTACGGCATGACTATAAATCGGAGTAAAAAAAACAGCCAGATTTAAAATTACAGTGAGTACTAAAAATACAGTTTGTGGTCTTTGAATCACGATTAGCTTTATTTTATTCGATTATCAACCAAAAATAAGAATAATCAGACAGATCTCATGTTTAAAAATAAAACCTGTCTGAATTTCTTAAGCTTTTACCGCCGAAATACGCTGTGAAAGAGAATCAAAAGCTGAGTACAGAACCGGTACAACAACCAAGGTAAGGAAGGTGGCGAAAGTCAAACCACTTATGATCGCAATACCCATAGGACCCCAGAAGCCGGTACTCTCTGATCCAAATTGAAAATTGGGATCGAAGTTCACAAATAGATTCACAAAATCTATGTTGATACCAAAGGTAAGTGGCACAAGTCCCAGTATAGTCGTCAGAGCTGTTAAAATTACAGGTCGAAAACGAATCAAACCGGCTTCGATAATCGCATTCTTTTTCTGCAAACCCTGTTCGGTGAGCTGTTTCACATAATCCAGCAGAACAATGTTGTTTACGCAGACAATCCCCGCAAGTGAGATAATTCCGATAAACGTCATCAAACCAAACGGAGTACGAGTCAGTATTAAGCCGAGCAGTACGCCAATCAGACTCAATCCAACGGCAACCATAATAATGAAAGGAGAGACAACACTGTTAAACTTTGCCAGCATTACAAGGAATATCAGAGCAAAACCAACAAGGAGCGCGGTGGTTAAAAACCCAAATGCCTCCTCCTGGTCTTCATTTTCACCGGTATACTCCATAGAGTAGCCCGTAGGTAAGTTTTCCCGATAGTCACTCAGAATCTCCTGAGCATTCGATAGCACTTCAGGGCCGCTAAAGCCGGGAGCTGCCTGACCTTCAATTGTTGCCGTTCTCTGTAAGTTTAACCGTGTAATAGAGCCCAGTCCGGTTCCCTCCTCAAATGATGCAACAGATACCAGTGGAATAGAAACTCCGGTTTGTGTTACAATATTAAGATTGCGAAGATTTTCCAGATCCTGTCGATCTTCAGGTCTGAGCCTTACCATAATATCGTACTCGTCTTCACCGTCTCTCCACTTTGTGGTTTCCAGCCCGTTGTTCGCTATACGGATGGTCTGAGCGATATCCGCCATGCTCAACCCAAACCGGCTGGCTTTTTCATAATCAACTAAAATTTGATACTCAGGTATACCGCCGCTTACATTATTTCTAACGTCCACGAGCCCTGGAACGCTTTGAGAAACCGATGCATCGATAAGTATCTCCGTAATCTCCTCAGTAATTCGCACGATCTCATCAAAATTTTCACCTGATACTTCAATATTAACAGGTGCGCCGGTTGGCGGTCCCTGCTCCTCTCCCTCGATTTTTACATTGATATCGGGAATGTCTTTAACAACATCTCGCAGTTTAGTCAGAGTATTTGCGGACGGTTCCGGTCTATCACCATAATCTACAAGATTCACAGTCAAGCGCGAAAGCTCAGGACTCTGCCCTCCGCCACCAAAAAACGGGTCGCCGGAAACTCCTACGTTGGTCTGAATATTTTCAATATTCGCTTTTACAAGCGGATCTTCATCAATCAGGTTGTAAATTCTGTCCTGAACTTCTTTAGCTATCTCATTGCTGGCTTCAACATTCATTCCAATTGGGCCTTCCAGCTCTACGATTATTCGGCTCGGATCTGTTTCCGGGAAGAACTCAACTCCGGTTGGAGCTAATGCAAAGAGTCCAAAAATGGCCACCAATGCACCCATTACTGAATTTAAAAGAAGAGATCGGTTATCGGTAAGAATCAACGGTTTAGTTGATTTTCGTAACATACCCAAAGCACCACCTACGACCAGAAGCAGAGGCACCGACATCAGTGCCAGCCAAACCGTAAAGCTAACAGTGCCGGTTATCGATACAATCAGTAAAATGGATGCATTCAAAAGCCCCAGCAACACGCCTGACACAATGGATATTTTACCGCCAATAAAAATAGCTTCCAGTGAGTGTATTACAACCAATATCAAACCGACAGCTCCAAATACTCCGGCAATAATAAAAAGGGCTGTTGACGCTGGAGAAAACAGTCCTACTAATGCTCCCAAAACCCCAAACAGAAGCGCCAGGGTTAAACTTGCCAATGAGAGGGTATTTCGAAGCAGCGCATGCTTCCGTGAATAATCTCTCTTTAAAAAAGTACGAAGCATTACCTTGTAGTACTTCAACACCCTTGGAAGTGTTTTCTCTGTAAAAATAGCAGACAGTGGCTTGATCACATATCTGTAGGATAGAAAAAAGAAAACTACCGTTAACAGAGTAACGACAAGCGTTGTAAAGTTCGCCATTCCGATTGCAACAGCCAAGAACAGTAGCACCCCGATAACTGCCCCTTTCACATAGATTGACATCGGTTTTTTCTCCTCATCATCAAGACGTACCAGATATGCTGTGAGTACGGGATAAAGGACCAATGCCACAAAGAGTGAACAGAGTAAAACTATGATGAGAGTTAATGGCAGATAGCCCATAAACTGACCAATAATTCCCGGCCAGAACGTCATAGGTATAAATGCAGCAAGCAGGGTTGATGTGGCCGCAATCAGTGCGTATCCAACCTCGTCTGTAGCCAACTTTGCAGCTTCAAAACGTTCATACCCCAGTTCTCGGTAACGATAAATATTTTCCACCACCACAATGGAATTATCTACAAGAAGCCCCAGCGCAATAATTAAACTAAATAGGATGATAAAGTTCGCCGAGTAGCCAATTGAATAGAGTACAATAAATCCTACAAGAATGGATAAAGGAACAGCCGTTCCAACCAAAAGGGCATTTCTAACCCCCAGGAAGAAGACCAAAACCAGTACAACAAACAGCATTCCGCTGATGATGCTGTTTTCTAAATCTGATATTAAATCATTGACGTTTTCACTCTGATCCCCTGTAACAACAACATTAGTTCCGGATGGTATCGGATAGCTATCAACAATTTGAATAACCTCATCTACGGTCTCCAGGATATTGGCCCCGGGCCGTTTTTTAATATTTAAACTAATAACCTGATTATCTTCTATTTCTGAATCATCAAGCTCAACCTGATTACCATTATTATCAATTTTATAGGCTCTGAGGCGAGCATAACTCTCCCTGTCTTTAAAGCCGAAAACGACATCCGCAACGTCTCTCATGTACACCAGGCCTTCACTTTGAGATTGTTCTCCCATTGGCCTTGCAACAACCAGGTTTTCAATTTCGGCCGGATCATCAAACTCTCCGCTCACCCTCAGCAGATAGCTCATCATATCCACATCTAACGTACCGCCGGGAATGGTTAAATTTTGCCCCTGAATGGCATTAACCAGCTGACCAAAGCTCAGGCCATAACCGTTCAATGCACCCAGATCGACATTAACCTGAACCTCCCGCTCAATTTCCCCGACCATTTCCACTTCACGAACACCCGATCCTGTTTCGATTGCATCTTCCATTTGCTCTGCAACTTCCGTTAATCTGGAAAGCGGGTAATCTGCTGCCAGGTTTACCGTCATAATCGGGAAATCATCCAGATCGATTTCAACAATGGTTGGCTCTTCTGCATCAGGAGGAAGTTCGGTTCGAGCAAGGTCTACCCGTTCCCTAACTCGCTGGCTGGCTTCATTAATAGGCACATCCAACTCAAATTCAACCACAATACTGCTAAAGCTCTCAAGTGTATTTGAGCGAATCTCTTTCACTCCATTGATTCCCTGCAGCTCTCTTTCAATCGGCTGAGTGATGAGAGATTCCATATCGGTAGGCGATATACCGGGATAGATTGTATTGACAATAAAAATTGGAATCTCAATTGAAGGGTTCGACTCTTTAGGAATAGAACTATAGCTAAATGCCCCTGCTAAAATGAGTATTCCCGTAAGAACGACAACTACCGTTCTGTTTTTAAGTGTAAGCTCTGTTAATTTCATATTAGAAGCGTATCAGATCAAAAATTTTTAAAGTATCCGTTTTAAAACGTCACAACAGGTTTTTCGGCGGTTTTTAGTCGCTCTGCTCTCTCAACACTGGTCTCTGTTGTTAATATGTTTAGAGCATCCCCTTCATTTAAATTTCGCACACCTGTCACTACCAGTTCATCCCCCGCAGACAGTCCACTGGTAATTTGAATCAAAGGACCTGATGCAGAACCTGTCTCCACATTAACCAAACGTGCAAATTTTCGTCCGTTCTCTTCTCGGGCTATAAAAACTGACTGCCCATTTTCATCTCTCAAAACAGAGGTTCTCGGTACAATAATCACATCCTGAAGTGTTCTCCGTTTCAGCATCAAATCTACAACCATTTCCGGTTTAATGAGCTGGCCGGAATTCTCCATTTCAATCTCTATGGCATACGTCCTTGTTTCCGGATCCAGAACATTACTGGCATAGGTAATCTGGCTTTCAAGGCTATCATTATTAACTGTTCTGAAGCTAATCTGAACATCGGAACCCTCCTGAATTTCCCCTGAATATCGCTCCGGCACACCGGCCAACACCCGAATCTGATCAGTATTCACCAATCGAACTACCGGTAATCCGGGATTTATAAGCTCACCTGTACGAATATATCTCTCCTCAATTCTGCCTGAAAAAGGGGCTTCAATTTTTGCATCCTGAAGCTGTTTTTCCACTTGATTGAGCTGTGCCTGAGCCTGATCTCGCTGTGCTTTGGCACTATTATAGTCTTGAGTACTAATGATCGAATCGGCGTGCAGTGTCTCAAAGCGGTTGAAGGTATCCTCAGCGAGTTCAAAACCGGTTTTCGCGGCTTCGTACTGAGCCTGAATAAGCCGATCATCGATTTGTGCGATAACTTCGCCTTTATCCACTCTTTCTCCTCTGTCTTTAATCGAGAGAATTCGGCCAGAGGTTTCAGAAGATATCATAGCATCTTCAATGGCTTCAACGGTTCCTGTAGTCCGGACAAAATCTTCAAAACTATCCGTTTCAATGATCACGGTTTCTACCGGCATTAGCCTGGCACCATTGACACCGTTTTCGTCCCCATTCTCTTCCCCTTCACCACACGATACAAAGGCAATTGCCAACAGCAGTAGTCCTGTTTGTTTAAATACTTTTTTCATCATTTCTTTTTTCAACATTTTATTGTGAATCTAATACGGGTTTACCAATTGATTTTTCGTACTGACTGAGTGCGATCAAATAATCATATACAGCCGAGAGATAATTAAGTTTGCTTTGATCCAGCAGAGATGAGGCCTGGCGCTCCTGCAATGCCGTTCCGGCACCTTCCTGCAACCGCTTCAGTGCAAACTCATAATTGAGCTCGGCCTGCTCCAGATTTCTTTCCTGACTTCTGATCCTCTTCAACGCTGTTTCCAGGTTTTTCAAGGTCTGATCAATTTCCAGATAAACTGCGTTCATCTGAAATTCCCTGTCTATTTCGGCCTGTTTAATATCTATTTTATTTTGCTGCACCTGCATTCGAGTCTGAAATCCGTTAAAAATATTCCAGTTCATCCTCAACCCGACTGATACCGCCTCATTCCAATAGGAATCATCAAAAAAGCTTCTGTCGGATGCTGTAAATTCAAATTCCTGTCCCTCAACCGGCGAAATCATTGTACGGTTTGACGGTACGGAACCGATGTAGGCTAAATTTGCAAATGCATTTACGGTTGGGAAATAACGTGAGCGTGTTACATCTCTTTCAATAGCCCTCAACTCGAGCAAACTTGCCGTTTGCCGAACATCGGGACGCTGTTGTAAAGCAATTTCATAAGCGATTTCTCGATCGGCAATTTCCGGCTGCATGGATTCATCGAACTCCAGGGACCCCCTGAGGTTGATCTCCTTTTGTGTTGGAATTCCAAGTTGAAGCGCCAGATTTTTGGCAGCCAGTTCCGCTTGATTCTCTGCTTCAATTAAGTTGGTTTCCAGGTTAACGAGTTCAACTTCTGCACTAACCCGGTCATATTTTGATAGAACCCCGGCCTCCACCGACCGTCGTGTTTCTTCAACTGTAACCCGTAGCCTTTCTACACTGGAGCGGAGCACTTCTACCTGCTCTTTGGCTAAAAGGGCTGAATGAAATGAATTCTTCACTTCCTGAACAACCTGCTGGCGATCTGCCTGCACTTGATCCTGGCTAAACTCCCTGAACTGCTGTGCGGCTTTAATCGCAGAAAATGCAGCTCCATTATAGATAGCCTGAGAAACAGATAACCCAAACTCAAACTGGTTTTCCACTGCAAAAGGATTTCCCCCATCCATTCCGGGAGGTGTTATCCCGGCATCTTCATAACCCTGCCGTTGACGGTCGAGGTATTCATCAAAGGAGATTGGATTAGTGCCCGCATCTCCATCCGTTCTGGCTTGTTCATTAAACGCGAGCCAATCAATTGCCCCAAACGACTCAAAAAGCCCTCCGGCATCAGAACCCGCAAAAGGATTGGGTGTGCGCAAGTTTCTGGTGTAACTCCCCGACGCATTAATTTGAGGATAAACAGACCCCCATGCTTCGCGGATTTGTGCTTCCGCCCGGTCTAAATCGAGCAGACCTTTACGAAGCAGGTGATTATTAACAAGCGCAATCTGAATCGCTTCATCCAGCGTTATTGTCACAGTTTCCCCGGATGTAAGATCTTCTACATCCTGCGCATTCAATTGATTAGTATAGCCGGAAAAAATCCAAAAAATGAATATCCCCAGTAGTATCTTTTTTGTCACTTTCATATTTGTTTTTGTGCGATTCTTTTTCCGCAAACTATTTTGAGTCGTTCCTACGATATATCCGGATACTTGTTACATCTTTTCTGACTGCCGGTCATTTTTCTATTCCACTTCCAATCAGGCGAATAAAATTCTGTATTAGCGATTCAAAGCTAAATTCAATTTCATCCATAAATTTATGGTATTTAACTTTGTGTTTCATAAATGCCATGTGCATTACACCTTTCGATGCAGCCCATATAATCAGGCCCAATTCCTTTGGGTCAATTGAATCCTTAATTGAACCGTCCTGCATCCCAACCTGAAGCGATCTGACAATATATGTCATAGCTTCCGAAGCGTTCTCTTCACATTTTTCCACAATTGAACTACTCGAATACTCCTCCATGTCCAAAATACTTTCATAATAATTGAAAGCACTGAAATAGAGTGGGTTCTTCTGAATAAATTTAAGATATACCTGGCCAATATTCTCAACCATTTGCAACCCGCTTAAATCTTTGGTCAATACCTTGCTCATATCCTGATTTAACAGCCTTGAGCCTCGCTCACAAATAGCAAGATAAATGGACACTTTACTTTTAAAGTGCAGATAGAGAGTCCCTTTGCCAAGCTCAGCTTTTTCGGCAATCTCTTCCATGGTTGCACTGTTAAAACCGTGCTCCCCAATTATCTGCTCAGCAGCATCAATAATCGCTTCGCGCCTTCTAAGTTTTTCTCGCTCTTTTCTGGATAACTCTTTCATGTATTTGACTGTCAGTCATTTTTTGAACCGAAGTCACAAAACTATCACTTTTACTATTCCGTTCCAACTACTTTCAAAAGTTTTTTCTTTGAGATTATATCTATCTTTGCCTGCTCAACAGATACAATCATGGCAACGCTCAAAAAATCTCTACTTACCGACCTTTCTCTGCTTTTCCTGGCAATCATTTGGGGATTAAATTTTACAGTCATCAAAGCCAGCCTGGCTGAAATCGATCCCTATAGTTTCAATTCAATCCGTTTTGTGCTTGCCTCTCTTTTCATGTGGGCCATTATCATAAAGCGCAAGTCATGGTTTACAATCGACAAGAAAGATATCATACCGCTTATCACTTTAGGTTTGATCGGCAATCTCTTTTATCAATGGCTGTTCATTATTGGTATAAACCTGACGTATGCGGCCAATGCGGCCGTGATGCTGGGTACAATTCCAATATGGGTGGCAATAAGTTCTCACCTGTTTTCACTTGAAATGCTGAACCGACTGAAAACGATCGGTGTATTTCTTGGTTTTGCGGGAGTAGCAATTATCATTTTTTATGGAAAAAATCCTGTCTCTTTCGGTTCCGACAACTTTACTGGTGATATTACCATCATATTTGCCGCAGTTGTTTGGGCACTCTATACTATTTTTTCAAAAAAGCACCTCACGCGATATACACCTGTCCAATACTCGGCCATGATGACCTCAGTTGGAGCCATATCGTTAACGTTGCTGGCTATACCCCATTTTGGTGAAACAGATTGGGAGGCGGTTTCTTTGGCTGCATTTGGCGGTGCTTTTTTCAGTGGTTTGCTGGCCATAGGCCTAGCCTACCTGATATGGAACAACGGAATTAAAGTTGTGGGGGCAGTGCGATCCTCCACCTATCAAAATCTGGTCCCTGTTATCGGTCTCATTTCTGGTGTAGTGATTTTAGGCGAGAACCTGGAATTACTGCAATATGTAGGAGCCGCAATCGTAATTGCCGGAATTTTAATTACACGCCACGGGGGACGAATTTCATGACATCCGGCTACCGCCACTCAGCAGATAAAGAATTGCCATCCGCACCGCAACACCATTGGTAACCTGATTTAAAATAACAGCCCGATCGCTGTCTGCCACAAGGCTCTCCATCTCTACACCGCGATTGATCGGCCCCGGATGCATCACGGTAAAATTCGGATATTTTTCAAGATGACTCATTTTAATACCAAATGTCTCATGGTATTCCCGAAGGGATGGGAAAAGATCGGTACCTCCGGTAATACGCTCCATTTGTATTCTCAGCGCCATTGCAATATCACACCATGCAAGTGTCTCTTCGATACTATACGATACATCTACATCCATCGTCTCTACAAAAACCGGCATCAATGATTTGGGGCCGCAAACAACAACGTCCGCACCCAATTTTTTAAGGCCGATAATATTTGACCGAACGACACGGCTATGTGAGATATCCCCGATAATCGCCACTTTTTTACCCTTCATTTCAGGATAGATCTGTTGCATCGTAAAGATATCAAGCAGTGCCTGAGTTGGATGTTCGTGAGCGCCATCTCCGGCATTGATGATTGCAGCGTCTACACAGCGAGTTAAAAAGTGAGGAACTCCGGGACTTTCATGCCGACTCACCACCATATCAATTTTCATAGAACTGATATTCTGGATGGTATCTTTCAGAGACTCACCTTTTTTTGCACTTGAGGTTCCGGCAGAAAAATTAACTACGTCAGCTCCCATCCTTTTCTGGGCCAGCTCAAAAGAGAGCCTTGTTCGGGTGCTGTTTTCATAAAAAAGATTTACAATAGTTTTATCACGGAGGGTTGGCACTTTTGGAACCGGACGGTCCAGCACTTCACGGAACGTTTTAGCCTGCTCCAATACATATCTCAAATCATCCGCGCTGTAGTCTGTAAGCCCCAGCAGATGCTTTTGCTTGAAATTGTAATCCATCTGATTCTCTTTACTCATCCGCGCCTCCCTTCACAACAAAGACCGCATCCTCGCCATCCAGTTCTTTTACTTTTACCCTTACCTCTTCGTCCTCGTGCGTTGGAACAGTCAAGCCTACATAGTCAGCAGACACTGGCAACTCCCTGTGACCGCGATCTATCATACAGCAAAACCGAATACTTCTCGGCCGTCCGTATGCCATCAGCGCATCCATGGCTGATCGAACCGTCCTCCCCGTATAGAGCACATCGTCAACTAAAATCACGTCCCGGTTGTAAAGATCAAAAGGAATCTCTGTGACTTTAACCTCCGGCATTTTAAGTTTCGACCTGAAATCGTCACGGTAAAATGTAACATCCAGCACACCAAAGTCCGGCTTAGCACCTGTTTCACTTTCAATGATCTGCATAATTCGCCTTCCCATGTACACTCCCCGTGTTTGCATGCCAATTATGGCTGGGTGGGAAGGATCTTCGTACGGTTCGAGAAACTGATAGGCAAAACGCAAATAAGTGCGCTTTACGTCCTCTTCCGTCATGATTTTCGCTTGTTCCAAAAAGTTACCTCTATGGGATTTTTGCTTCAAAATTAGTCAATGTCGATGTGGTAAACAATTTTGAATTGAGGCAAATCATACCTCACAGTTTGATGTTACAATCCTTACCTTTAGCGTTTTATAAAATCACACAATGTCTCCTGAACAGAATAAGAAAGTTTTACTAATTGTAGCGATTGCAGTCATTGCGTTTAATCTCAGGCCTGCAATTTCAGCAGTTGGTCCATTAATCTACGAAATCAGGCTCGACACCGGTCTTTCCAACACGCTTTTGGGAATGCTCACAACACTTCCGGTTTTGGCATTCGGCCTGTTTTCTATTCTCACACCCTTTTTTACAAAAAAACTGGGCACGGAAGGCACGATGACGCTGGCCCTTCTACTCTTAACGGCGGGGCTGCTGATCAGGGTTTACCCCGCTCACGCTGCTCTTTTTGCAGGAACCGCTGTTCTTGGTGTTGGCATCGCGCTTGGTAATGTTTTACTACCCGGAATCGTAAAAAAGAGCTTCCCAAACCGGTACGGACTCGTAACCGGAATCTATTCAGCAATGCTTGGAACCGGAGCGGCTGTTTCGTCAGGAATAAGCGTGCCCGTTTCAGAAGGGCTTGATTTAGGGTGGAGATGGGCTTTAGGCATCTGGGCATTTTTCTCTTTTATTGCACTTTTGGTCTGGCTACCTCAAATGAGAAAAAATATGCCTGTAGTGGCAAGCAGGAGTTTCAAAAATGCACTAAAGCATCTTACAAACTCCGGCATAGCTCTGAATGTAGCTCTATTTATGGGCTTACAGTCTTTCACATTCTTCATCATTGTTGCATGGCTTCCCGAAGTTTTAATTGAACGCGGAATGGACAGCGCAAGAGCCGGATTGATGCTCGCCATTGTACAGGGATCCGGTGTATTAGGCACATTTCTGATGCCGGCATGGGCTTCCAGGCGGCAGCGACAAAGACTGCCTGTGGCAATACTCATTGGGTTTGAAGTTGTCAGCCTGCTGGGACTCATTTTCATCACAGATACAACTTATACCGAATTTTGGGCATCGATTTTGGGAATCAGCCTTGGAGGCAGTTTTGGCATGGCACTTCTTTTCATCGTTCTCCGCACAGCGGATACTCAAACTGCTAATGAACTATCAGGAATGGCCCAATCTGTGGGGTATACACTTGCCGCTGTAGGTCCTGCCCTTTTTGGTGCTTTTCACGATTACGTAGGCAACTGGACTACACCGCTTATTTTCCTTCTGTTGATTTCCATTCTAAAATTCTGGACCGGATGGATTAGCGGCCGGTCTGAAAACATTTAAGATAATTTATCATTGTAATGAAGGCATTTTTTCTTGATCGTGACGGCACGTTAAATGTGGATTACAATTTCGTTCATAAACCGCAGGAGTGGACGTGGTGCAAAGACGCTCTGAAAGCTATTCGATGGATGAATGAAAATGGGTTTAAAGTCATCGTTGTTACCAATCAGTCCGGAATTGCCCGCGGACGATATACAACAGACGATGTTATTCAGCTGCACAATTGGGTGGACCAACAGCTTGAAAAAGAAGGACTGCATATTGATGACTGGTACATAGCACCTCACCACCCAAAGTTTGATAAAAAACCACTCGATTTTGATCCAACCGACCGAAAGCCCGGAACCGGCATGTTTCTTAAGGCAATCGATAAACACGGGATTGAACCCAAACAGTCATATATGGCCGGAGATAAGATCACAGACCTGAAACCGGCAGTAGAGTTGGGAATCAAACCATTTTTCATACGCTCCAGGCACGAACCAAATCAAGATAAAAAGTGGCTGAAAAAACAAAATATTCAATCATTTGACACTCTTTACGAAGCCGTTCAATCAATCTAAACC
>CAYNZY010000008.1:16649-41269 GCA_964401805.1 uncultured Rhodohalobacter sp. | reverse complement strand
TTTCTGCGTATCATTATAGTTGGCTCCGAACTATTCCGGCCGTAAACCAACGAGAGCATTCCTTCAGGATGATACATGATCAAGATTCCCATCAAAAAACAGCCCGACGAAACCACTTGCGGGCCTACATCACTGCACTCTCTATACGAATACTATAAAGATCCTATCAGCCTGGATACGGTCATCAATCAAGTTTTACAATTTGAAGAAGGAGGTACGGTTGGTGCTTTATTGGGAGTCCATGCTCTCTTGCGGGGATACAACGCCAAGATTTACACCTACAACCTCCAGGTATTTGATCCAACATGGTTTTCCCTAAAAAAAGATCAACTCATCGACAAGCTCAACGAACAGCAAACTTTCAAAAATGATGAGAAGCTTACAATGGTAACTGAGGCCTACATAAGTTTTCTAAATTTGGGCGGAAAAATACAGTTTGAGGATCTGAGGTCGGGACTTCTCAGAAAATATCTAAAGAAAAATCATCCCATTATCGCAGGATTAAGCGCAACTTATCTCTATAAATCCAAAAGGGAGTTTGGCCCAAACTCCGATTACGATGATGTTCGTGGTGGTCCTGCGGGGCATTTTGTGCTATTGAGCGGATATGATCCTGAAACCAGGGAAGTACAGATCGCTGATCCGATTAGTCAAAACCCGCTGGGGGAAGGCATGGTTTACAGAATGAAAATCGACAGGGTTATCAATGCAATTTTGCTGGGAATTATCACCTACGATGCAAACCTTATCATTATAACACCCAAAAAAGGCCCCGGAGATCATGCGACAACTCATCATCGTTGATAACCCTAAAAGCTGGGACTTTGATATTCCCGGTGTAGATGTTGTAGCTGCGAAAACATACTTGATGGACGACATGTACAGCAAGCTGAAACGTGCCAAGGTTTACAATCTCTGCAAAAGTTACAGATATCAGACCACCGGTTACTATGTTTCACTCCTTGCTGCAGCAAGAGGGCATACTCCTATTCCCAACATTTTAACCATTCAGGATTTTAAATCTCAAACAATCATTCGGGTTGTATCTGAAGAGCTTCAGGAACTGTTCCAAAAAAACTTTTCCGGCCTACTGTCTGACTCATTTACCCTGAGTATCTACTTTGGGAAAAATCTGGCCAAGCGATATGATAAATTAGCAGCACGGCTTTTTAATCAATTTCAGGCACCGTTTCTCCGGGCAGAATTTCTAAAAAAAGATGGCGAGTGGATCCTTCGGACCATACATCCGATCTCTTCAAGCGATATACCTGAAGGGCACAGAGATTTTATCATTACCGTGGCTCAGGAGTATTTCAAAAAAAGAAGCCGATCCGTATCAAAAAAGCAGTACGCATATGATCTGGCTATCTTAGTAAATCCCAAGGAAGAGTTTCCGCCATCTGATACAAAAGCCATCCAACGGTTTATAAGAAGTGCGGAGTCCCTGGGATTTTATACAGAACTTATCACACGTGAAGATTTCTCCCGGCTTAATGAGTTTGACGCACTCTTTATCAGAGAGACAACCGGTGTGAATCATCACACCTACCGGTTTGCACGGCGCGCGATGGCGGAAGGGCTTGTAGTGATTGATGATCCGGAATCGATTCTAAAATGCACCAATAAAGTCTATCTGGCTGAACTATTAAGCCGGCATCAAATTCCTGCACCTGAAACATTGATCATAAGCAGCGAGAATGCTCCAGCTGCTGCAGAAAAACTTGGTTTTCCGTGTATCCTTAAACAACCCGACAGCTCATTTTCTCAAGGTGTGGTAAAAGCTGATAATCAGGAGAGTTACGAACGGTTGACAAAACAGCTGTTACTGAAATCCGATCTATTGATTGTCCAATCATTTATCCCAACAGAGTTCGATTGGCGAATAGGTGTGTTAAATAACAAACCGATTTATGCTTGCCGGTATCATATGGCCAGGAAGCATTGGCAAATCTATAAACGAACCGGAGATGGCAAAACCCAGGCAGGAAATTCGGATACGATCCCGCTTAACGACGTCCCGAAAAATGTGTTGGAGGTTGCGCTAAAGGCCGCCTCTCTGATAGGAAATGGATTATATGGAGTGGATCTTAAGGAGACCGGCGGCGAGGTTTATGTGATCGAAATTAACGACAATCCAAGTATTGATTCAGGCTTTGAAGACACATTGTTGAAGGATCAGCTCTATGACCTGATCATGAATGATATCATGCGACGAATCGAAGAAAGCAAAGGAGTCCGAACCAAATGAGTCTTTTAATCAATCAACAGAGACCGCTTCATCTTTTTGAAGGATTTGGAGTAGAGCTGGAATACATGATTGTAAACCGGGACAGCTTTGACATTATGCCGATCTCTGACCGCATCCTAAAAAATGAGTCCGATGAAATTGTCAATGAATTGGAGTGGGATGGCATCGCCTGGAGTAATGAATTGGCGCTGCATGTTATCGAAATTAAAACCGCAGGGCCTGCCAACAATCTGTCTGAAGTTGATAAGGAACTGCAAAAGCATACCGAAAAAATTGACAAGCTTCTTGATCCCTTTGGAGCTCGCCTGATGCCCGGTGCCGCTCACCCATGGATGGATCCCCACAAGAACATTGAATTATGGCCGCACGATTACAATCCGATATATGAAGCTTATAACCGAATTTTTAACTGTTCAGGTCATGGCTGGTCTAACGTTCAAAGTACTCATCTGAATCTTCCCTTTTACGGAGATGAAGAGTTTGAAAAATTACATGCTGCCCTGCGCTTAGTCCTCCCACTGATTCCGGCAATGGCAGCAAGCTCGCCTATTGCAGATTCAGAGCTTAAACCATTTCTGGATTTCAGAATGGAGATGTATCGGGTCAATTCCATCAAGATTCCATCCATTACCGGACTTATTGTCCCCGAGGCGATTTTTAGTCGCGAGCAATATCAAAATGAAGTTTTGAATAAAATGTATGCGGACATAGCTCCTTACGATACGGATACAATTTTGCAGGAAGAGTGGCTTAATTCTCGCGGCCTAATGCCCCGCTGGGATCGGAATTCTATCGAGGTAAGAGTGATGGATGTTCAGGAGTGCCCAAAAATGGACCTGGCAATCCTCGAGTGGGTCGTAGCCATAGCTAAACTGTTTGTTGCCGGAGATCTATATCCCCTTAATCTTCAAAAGAGCTGGCATGAAAAAGAACTCTATCCCATACTCCTGTCAACCATCCAGGACGGTGAAAAAGCTTTAATCACTGACCGGAGATACTTAGAAATATTTGACCTCTCATCCCCGTCGGTGACTGCAGGTGAACTTTGCCAACACATATTTCGAAAGTTTATCTCTGCGGACAGATTTTCAGCCGATACTTCAGATATACTGAACCTGATTTTTGATGAAGGCCCGCTTGCCAGAAGAATTTTAAAATCACTGCCTCATCCATTTGGAAAGCAAGATTTGGTAAACACTTATCACCAATTATGTGACTGCCTGAAATATGGAAAACCATTTCTCCCCTGAAATCATCATCAGCTGTGAACATGCCGGGAATAGAATACCGGCAAAATATTCACATCTATTCTTGAATATGGATGATGTTTTGGCATCTCATCGTGGCTGGGATCCGGGATCTTTAAGGCTGGCAAACGAAATTGCAGGCCACTTGAACTCTCCACTCTTCGCGTTTGAAATTTCACGGCTTCTTATTGAAATAAATCGCTCGATAGGCCACCGGCGTTTATTTTCAGAGTTTAGTTTGAGGCTGGCCGAGAGTGAGAAAAACCACATTGTCAACTCCTTCTATTCACCTTACAGAAGATCTATTGAAGATAAAATTGAAGAACTGAATAGCTCAGGCAAAAGAGTCCTGCACCTCGGAATTCATACCTTTACACCTGTTTTTAAATCTAAAACCAGAAGCTGTGATATTGGCCTTCTTTACGATCCTTCCCGGGTTTATGAGAAACAATATTGTTCTCATTTGAAGAAAGTTTTAAAACAGAAGCTTCCGAATTTTAAGATTCTAAGCAACCAACCCTACAAAGGAGTTGACGACGGATTGACGACCTATTTGCGCCATCAAATAGACGAGACCAAATACCTTGGAATTGAACTGGAAGTCAACCAACGATTTCTCAACCGGAAAAATCATTTTCCGAAAGAGATTCGAAAGTTAATCGCCAATTCTATTGAAGAGGCAACCTTGATCCTCAATTAACTCCAGGGATCAATACCCTCCACAATCCATCCGTTTAATGGATGCCGTGGTGATGAGCTACATAAAACGTAGTGCTCCGGTTTATGAACCCATCCCTGTTTGACCATCCGATTAGATATTATCTCTGCATGTTTATCGTGCTGCTCCTGTTTAATCAATTTTTCTACTCTTGGTGAAGTATCCCATATGTTGCGATCACCTGCTTCGTCCACGCTTCCATATTTATCGATTAAATTAAGCATCCAATCCGCTTGACTTGATTGCCTTTCAGATTGCAAAATCTTTTTCACAGCTTTGGATGAAAAGCCCTGTAATGAATCTAAAACCTCGTAAAGTGAGCCCCATGCTGTGTCTGCAACAAAGATTATTCTATCCGGCAGTATGCTGTAGTCATAAATCCGGAGCCCTCTCTTTTCACAACACCATTTCAGCCCCTCTGTCACCTTATTTGAAACGGATTTTCTTAAAAACAGAGGAATTTCACCCCTTACTTTTAGCTCCACATAATAAAGCTCTTTTGTTCTGTTTCTTGATCTTCTGCTCATCATTCAAAATTTAATTTCAGTCTCCTTTTCTATAAGAGGCAAAAATTTGCAAACCCTTACACCAAAACAGCTCACTCACTTTTATTTGCTCATCTATTTGGGTATTATTCAACCGAAATTTTAAAACCAAAAAGCTGACTGATTAACCAATTGAATCATGAAAATTCACGAGTATCAAGCTAAGGAGTTATTTGAAGAAGCAGGCATTGCTGTTCCGAAAGGTGTTGCCACATCTTCAGTTGATGAAGCGGTAAAAGCTGCTGAAGAGATGAAGGCCAACGGAACTGAGCTGTTTGTAGTAAAAGCACAAATTCATGCCGGGGGCCGCGGTAAAGGGCGCACTAAAAAGAACAATGCAAAAGGTGTGATTCTCTGTCGGTCAATCGATGAAGTTCGGGAAGCTGCCGAGTCACTTCTGGGCGACACTCTGGTCACCATTCAAACCGGAGAAGAAGGGCAGGAAGTAAAAACCATTTATGTTACCGACGGTGTAGACATCGAGCAAGAGTTCTATCTTGGAATACTGCTCGACCGTGGCAAAAGCCAAAACGTCATCATGGTTTCAACTGAAGGTGGAGTTGAAATTGAAAAAGTTGCCGAAGAAACTCCCGAAAAAATTGTAAAAGAGTGGGTTGAGCCCGGAATGGAACTGTTTCCTGCACAGGCACGGCGCCTTGCTTTTGCTCTGGGCTTCGAGGGAGCCGCCTTCAAAAAAGCGGTCAAGTTCATTATGGCGCTTTACAACTTTTACGTTGAGAAAGATGCCAACATGGTGGAAATCAATCCGCTGGTGCTTACAACCGACGACGAAGTAATGGCCCTCGATGCAAAAGTAACGTTCGATGGGAATGCGCTTTATCGTCACAAAGATATTGTTGAACTGCGCGATACCGCTGAAGAGAATCCGATTGAACTGGAAGCTTCCAAGTATGACCTGAACTACATTAAATTGGACGGAAACGTTGGCTGTATGGTAAACGGCGCCGGACTTGCGATGGCAACCATGGATATCATTAAACTTTCAGGCGGTGAGCCTGCCAACTTCCTTGATGTGGGCGGCGGTGCAAATGTTGAAACTGTGAAAAACGGATTCCGAATCATTCTTGATGACAAGAATGTGAAAGCAATACTCATCAACATATTTGGCGGAATTGTACGCTGCGACCGTGTTGCCAACGGTGTGATTGAGGCCGTTAAAGATCCTGAAATTGCCGACAAGGTGAAAAACGTACCGATTATTGTACGTCTTCAGGGAACCAATGCTGAGGAAGCCAAAGAGATCATTGACAACAGTGATCTGAATGTAATTTCTGCAGTGCTTCTGAAAGAAGCAGCTGAAGAGGTATCCAAAGTGTTGGCTGCTTAATAAAGTTTGGATTCAGAGCTATTCGTTTTTTTTAATATCGAATACTCAAGATTCTCCGTCACAAAGCCCCTTTCTCTTTTGAGATTGGGGTTTTTTATTTCTCTCCATTTTTAGCCGGAACCTCAAATTGAATTGTAAACTTTGCCCCCTTATCAGACGTAAAGTCAAGATCTCCATTTAGTTGGCGAGTAAAAGCCCGAACCAGAGTCATTCCCAGCGATGCCTTCGATTTTTCTTCGAAATTTTCAGGTAAACCGGCTCCGTTATCTTCAACTTTCAGTATTATTGTCTGATTCTTTTTCTTCAGCGATATATTTATCTCGCCACTCTCTTTATCCAAAAATGCATATTTGTAGCAGTTATTTACCAGCTCGTTTATAAGCAGACCAACAGGCACTGCTTTTTTGTTATCGATCAAGACTGCATCCAAATCACTCACGATCTTCACATCTTTCTGCTTCGAGCCTATTGACGACTTAATCATCTCAAGTAAATCTTCTATATATATGGAGAGATCAACATCAGCCAGGGTTTCTGCCTGATAGAGTTTTTCATGGACCAGCGCAATGGATCTGATGCGATCCTGGATTTCTTTCAGGTCCGCTTCCGTAATTTCTTCTCGGGTCCCTTTTTGAAGCTCAATCAGGCTCGACACAATTGAAAGGTTATTCTTAACCCGATGATGGATTTCCGACAACAGCATCTCTTTGTCTTTTAAGGACTGATCCAGTGCATCAACATATCTCTTCCGTTCCGAAATATCCCTAACGTTACCAATTATATATTTGGGTTTTCCATCCAGATCTTTCAACAAGGTTCGCTTGTTATTTGCCCAGATATACTCCCCGTTTTTCTTTTTCACCCGGAATTGATTGTCGTCAGTGAGGCGGTTTTCAAGATCGTCTGAATTGAAACTTTCAACCTGTTCCTCCATTCTTTTCAGATCTTCGGGATGAGTAATTTTAAGCATAAATTCAGCTCCACCCTCTTTCAATCTTTCAATATCGTAGCCGAGCATTTTTTCTGCGGAGGGGCTCATATACACATACTTACCGGTTTCAAGATCCATTTGATAAATTACGTCCTGAGAATTATTCAAAACTACTTTAAATTTCTTCTCCGATTCGGAAACTTTCTCATTCCACTTTCTAAACGTTCTCAGCTGGAGCCAGGTAAATAGACCCAGTAACAGGACAAGAATGACTATGGCAGCCAAATTGATTCGATTCACTATTCGGTCAACCAATATACCTGCACGATTCAGGTTCGAAAAAAATCGTTGATCGAGGTCAGATATCTCATTGGTGAGCGTATAAATCCGGTTGATATACTCCTGTCTTGATTCCTGACTTAACTCTTCATTACCGGAAATGTGGGATACCTGGTTTGCAAGAAGCTGTATATCAACCACTTTTTGATCTGTCTGTTGCCAAACTGATATTAATTGCTGAACAATTTCCGTATGTGAAAAAAAATCGTACAGTCTTACCAGTTCCTTCACGCCATAAGGTTCCATGTCACCCAAATGAAGATATTCGATGACCTCTTCACGATTGCCGCTTTCTGAGACAAGAAGATCCCTACCCTGTTTAAGTCGCTCTACAACTTTCATATGGTTGTTAAAAGCTTCCATATGTTGAGGGTCTTCGGTATGGATAAACCGAATCAACTCATTTACAGCATATTGCTGGGACTTCATAAACTGACTGCTTCCAAAATTGAAAGACCTCATCCCAATCTGCAGTCCACTGCTATAGTAATTTACCGTATATAGGCTGCCTGCTAACAGAAGAAAAGCAATAACCAGCCCTGCTGTTATTTTATTTTTTGAATTAAACAAAACGCCTGTCTACATGATACTTTGTGAAATATGTGCTTAGACTATTTCCCGGTTTAAGAATGCTACTCACGCTTCATTGTAGGCTTTAACAGTCTGCACATAAAATGGTTTAGAGAATTGGCACAATAAAAATACAACAATTAATGAAATTGTCTATTCATAAGTTGCAGTTTCCCATATTGAAAGATTCATCCTGCGCAATGATTTACGTCATCTCAAACGAACAACTCATTAACATGCATCAGTTTCAAATCCTATAAATCTTTAAAAATGATGCCGCTCAATTCTTCTCTGATATTTCTTAAATTGGGATAATTACCACTCTCATCTACGCCAACGTGTTGTCGGTTTGTCAGAAATATGTAGTACAAATCCTCTTTTGGACTCAGTACAAAATTAACACCCGTAAATCCTGTATGACCTACACTGCCCTCAGGTAAAGATTTTGCATGTAAAAATCCGAGGTCCATAGCCCAGCCCAGTCCATTTCTAAATTGATCCTTTGTTGTAAACTCTCTAATAGTTGAACTTGAAATAATCTCTTCACCATTCCAATAACCTCCGTTCGAAATAAGCTGCAGCAAGATTGAAAGCTCATCGGCTGTGGCAAAAAGTCCTGCATGACCGGCTATACCATCAAACGTATAAAAAGCATTTCCATCATTCACCTCTCCCTTCAGGGTTTTATCTCTCCATTCATTCCACATATCCGGATCAATATCTATGCTGTATCCAAAATTGTCATCTGAAATCATTCTTCTTTCAAATGGATTTCCATGAGATGTCGAAACTATTTTATCGACAACTTCGGTATTCGGATTAAAACCAATATTTGTCAATTCAAGAGGCTCATAAATGCGTTCCTGTAGGTAGGTCTCAAAGGTTTGGCCTGTTACTCTTTCGACGATTTCACCCAAAACCATAAAACCCAGATCGCTATACCGGCGGTTTTCTCCGGGAGTTTCTATCATATCCAAATCAACAACCCAGTTCGTAAATTCCGCAGCATTGTCGATAGCGTAGTAGGTGGGATACCACTGGCGTAAGCCGGACGTGTGTGTAAGAAGGTGACGAATTGTAATTTCCGAATGCGATGGTTTAGCAAACGCATCAATATAGTCAGCAACGGGGTCGTCAAGCTGAATAAGTCCGTCACTGTGAAGTGCCATTACAGCATATGTTGTAGCGAAAATTTTTGTCAGAGATGCAATGTCAAACAGATGGTCAATTGTAGTGCTGTCCGGACTATCCACAACTTTTAACTCTTGATCATAAAGAGTAGCGTAACCATACGCTTTTTGATAGAGTATCTCATCTCCGGTACCCACAAGAACCACGGCACCTGTAAAACTCGATTCACTCAATCCTTTCTCGATCGTTTCGTCAATTTCAGCAGAATGCCTGTATGTTGATTCCTGAACCTCTTCATTTCCGCAAGACACCCCCACAAGGAAGAGGAAAATGCACCCAATAACCGTATTGAATTTCAATGCGTTTATTAATTTCTCCATCTACATTTTTGACTTTACTTCCATGTAGTACTCTTCATAGATGGATACGATTTTATCTATTTCAAAATTTTCAGCCCTCTTTCGTGCGGCTTTCGACATTTTCTTGTGAAGCTTTTCGTCTTTTAGAATCTTTGTAGCACATCGGCCCATACATTCTACGTCAGCCAGCTCACATACAAAGCCGGTTTCACCGTCAATATTCACTTCCGGGAGTCCGCCAACATTAGAGCTAATAACCGGCACACTACAGCTCATCGCCTCAAGTGCTGCAAGCCCAAATGTTTCACTTCCCGATGGAATCATAAACAGATCGGCAATGGAGAGAACCTCTTCTACCTGCTCCTGCTTGCCTAAAAACCTGACGTGCTCACAAACTTTCAGGTCACGGCATTTTTGCTCGGCTTTTGATCGGTCGGGGCCGTCTCCTACCATCAGAAGTTTTGCAGGAACTCCATTTTTTAATACCTGGGCAAAAGCTTCCACTACATCCGATACTCTTTTAACTTCACGGAAGTTCGATACGTGAGTGATTACCTTCTCACCTTCCGGACAGATCGCCTTTTTAAAATGCTCTTTTTTGGATCGTTTGAATCGATCCAGGTCAATAAAGTTAGGAATGACTTTGATCTCTTTTTTGATATCAAACAGTTTGTACGTCTCCTCTTTCAGATATTCGGAAACGGCTGTCACTCCATCACTCTGGTTGATCGAGAAATCAACAACCTTTTTGTAGGTGGGATTACTTCCAACAAGTGTGATATCTGTTCCATGAAGCGTAGTTATTACGGGAACTTTGCATGCATTTTCATTCACTATCTGTCGCGCCAAATAAGCACTGGTGGCGTGAGGAATTGCATAGTGTACGTGCAAAATATCCAGATTAGCATACTCAATCAGCTCAACCATCTTATTTGCAAGAGCAAGATCGTAGGGCGGATATTCAAAAAGCGGATAGCTGCTGAGATCTACCTCGTGAAATGTAATATCTGTACGCAGTGAGTCAAGCCTTGCCGGACGCGCGTAACTCAATATGTGAAGATTGTGGCCCCGGTTTGCAAGACCTTTGGCAAGCTCTGTGGCAACAACTCCGCTGCCTCCGTACGTTGGGTAACAGACAATACCTATGTTCATCTTCTACTGTTTATATGATTATAAAAATGTGACTATTTCTTTGCTGAGAATGTACCAATATACTCACACTGCTCTAAATAGAACTTTAGAAACAAACCGTACTTCATATTCGTTTTCATTATTTGTGGATCGAACAGAACACATTAGGTGAAATTTGACATTTCCATTATATTTCTAACCTCAATTTCCCCTTTAAACATTGATTATATACTCATGGCAGGACATTCCAAGTGGGCGAACATCAAGCATAAAAAAGCTAAAGAAGACGCCAAAAGAGCAAAAGTTTTCACAAAACATATTCGCGAACTGACTGTAGCGGCTCGTGAAGGCGGGGGTGACCCCGATGCAAACCCAAGATTATCCCTGGCTATTGAAAATGCAAAAGCTGTAAACCTGCCCAAGGATAATATTGAGCGCGCCATCAAAAAGGGAACAGGCGAACTGGATGATGGATCCGGAAACTATGAAGAGGTAACCTACGAAGGATACGGACCGGGTGGAATTGCCTATTTTGTGGAGGCAACAAGTAATAACCTGAATCGCACGGTAGGAGAGATTCGCCATATCTTTACAAAATCGGGCGGGAATCTGGGAACAGATGGCTCCGTCGCTTATTTATTTGAACAGAAAGGTTCCATAAAAGTAAATGCGGAGGGACTTGATGAGGATGAATTTATGCTTACAGCCATCGATGCCGGCGCGGAAGATGTAAACATTGAAGATGATTTTTTTGAAGTTATTACCTCCAGGGAGCAGCTTTTTGATGTACGTGAGAACCTGGAAGAGCATGACATAAACGTAGAGAGTGCCGAGCTGATCCGAATTCCAATGACTGAAGTATCTGCTGACCCCGATACTGCCCGAAAGAATTTAAAAATGATGGACAAGTTTGATGACAATGATGATGTTTCTAACATTTTCACCAATCTGAAATTGGATGAGGAGACACTCGCTCTTCTTGACGAAGACTCCTGATTGAACTCTTTAATACTTCATCCCTGTTTGAACCGTTAAATCAGCAGCGGTTTATAAAATGAAAACACTCACATGAATAAGTTTGTACTACTTATTATCGGCTTCTTGTTTGTAGCTTCATCTTTGAATGATGCCCGGAAAGCAAATGAGGCCTTCAAAAACGGAGACTACGAGCTTGCTGTACAACTTTACAGACAAGCTATTGATCAAAACCCTGACAACCCACGCCTCTATTTTAATCTCGGAAATGCTTTGGCCAAGGCCGGAAATACAGAGGAAGCAATGGAGCTTTATGAACAGTACAAGAGCATGACTGAAGTTAATGATCAGCAAGCGCTGGCTGATTACAACAAAGGCAAACTGCTCTCTGAACAGGAAAATTTTGATGAAGCCATTTCTCACTTTCGCGAAGCACTGCGAAAAAATCCAAATGATGAGGACGCGCGCTTTAATTATGAGCTGGCTCAGCGAATGAAACAGCAGCAAGAGCAACAGCAACAAGATCAGCAGCAGGATTCCCAATCAGATCAGGACGATTCTGAAGGTGAACAAGAGCAAGAAAATGACCAAAATCAGGATGAGAATCAGCAACAAAATCCAAACCAGCAGCCTCAGAATCAGGATCAGCCACAAAATCAGGAACAGCGTCCTGAACCTGCCAATATGAGTGAAGAAGAAGCAGAAAATATTCTGGATGCGTTGGAACAGCTGGAAAGAGAACTTCTGGAAAATCGTGAAAAGGAAGCAAATGTCAGAAGACAGCAAAATGATAAAGACTGGTAAATTCTTAATCTTATCCCTTCTGGGGCTCTTTACTGTTCTGTCTCTTCCTCTTGACCTTTTAGCTCAGGATTTTACCCTGGAAGCCACTGTTTCAGAAAATACCATCTTTGTTGGTGAGCAGTTCAATCTAAACATTGAGGTTTCCGGTTCATCCATGAGGGATGTTTCACTTCCTACACTGCCACAGTTATCGGGTGTACGTGTGCTATCTTCTACACCCTCGAGAAGTACAAGCATCTCCATAATAAACGGCAGAACCACCACCAGTACTACCTATAGTTTCTCATTAATCGCCAGAGATACCGGAGTTCACACAATTCCTCCTGTTTCTATTCAAATTGATGGCGAAACCAGAACAACCAATCCCATCCAAATTGAGATTATTGAAAAAGGTAATCTCTCCACAGACGGAAGTCAGCAACTCCCTGAAATTTTTCTTGAAATAGAATTGGACGACGAAAATCCCGTTACCGGGCAACAGATTGTTGCAAGTGTTGTACTCTATTTTAAACAAGGCATTGAAATTACATCCTTCCAACCTACGGCAGGATGGAGAACGGATGGATTTTGGAAAGAAGAGCTTGAGAATATACGTCAGCCGGAACCGGAGTCTGTTATTTTGAACGGTGTGCGCTATCGAACGGCCACCCTGCTTCGTTACGCACTTTTCCCCAGCCGGAGCGGCACACTTACCCTGGCAGAATACCCGATGAGTGTAGGAGTTCGAACCCGGCCTGCAAGAAATGATCCGTTTGGCAGCTTTTTTGGAGGAGGCGTTAACCAACGCAGGGTAAGCCTTGAATCTGAGCCGTTGGAAATGGAGGTAAAGCCGTTACCGGAAGCAGATGAAGGCGCCGTAACCATCAATGCCGTTGGAGATCTGGACATTGAGCGAAGTTTGAATCAAAACAGTGTGGTTACAGGTGAAACTGTAGAGCTTACCACAACCATCAGGGGTACAGGCAATGTACCGCTGGTGCGACGTCCTGTTTATGATCTGCCTGACGGCTTGGATCTCTATACTCCGGAGGAGAGCAGCAATGTTGAACGTAGAGGATTGAGTATACGAGGAGATAAAAACTTTACTGAACTTCTTGTTCCTCGCGCTCCGGGTCGATACTCCATCCCCGAACAGCAGGTTGCTGTTTTTGATGCCCCGAATAATCGCTACAAATACATTACTCTTCCTGCACTCTCCTTTACGGCAAGTGCCTCGCCAAGGAGTAACGTAGCTGCCGCATCCGGTTCAAATCAAGACATGCCCGGCCCCATTACTGGGCTAGCCGTATGGAACAGCCGGGAAAGTACTCCCGTGTATCAAACTTCTATTTTTTGGATTTTATTGGGAGTTCCAATCTTAGTTCTTATAGCCGGTTATGTAAAGAAAAATCAGCTCAATCGTCTGAAATTCGATCGAAACTATTCCCGTAACTACAACGCCTTAGAAAAAGCTCAAGCCAGACTCGAACAGGCGAAACAGGCTCATGTGAGTCAGAAATCGAAAGAGCTCTATAACCAACTTCATAAAGCCTTGACCGGTTTTATCAGCGACAAAACCGGTCTTCCGGAAGCCGGTATTTCAGACTCTGAACTCATAGAAGAAGTAAAAAAAGAAAATGCTGATTCTGAAACAGTAAAACTTCTGAAACAGCTGCTGGATAAATGCGCAACCATTAGCTACGCTCCTGCGGGATCCATGGCTGATCAGCAGGCTGATATCGAAAAGACAGAACGTTTAATCAAAGAGTTAAAAAAGTTGTTTTGAAAACATTTTCCACAGCACTCCTGCTTTTTGTGATAACCCTGTTTACCCCATGGTTTACGTTTGCTCAACAATCAAACTTTGAGTTAGCCACCGAACAGCTGGAAGAGCAAAACTACCGGGAAGCTATATCCCAATACCATCAAATTGCCGACGAGGGGTATCATTCAGGTGCATTGTGGTTCAACCTCGGAATCGCCTACACACAACTCGATTCACTTGGGCTCGCAAAATATTACTTTCTAAAATCTTCTGGTTATCCGGAAACAAAAATGGATGCTCAAAGCGCTGTTGAATATGTAAACGAACGTTTCAACCGTCGATCAGCAACCCTTCCGCCATTGCCTTGGGAACGCTTCTCCAACTATCTCAATAATCAGGTAGGAATATCTTCTCTTTATATAATGGCGCTTTTATTTCTTTATCTGGGTATAGCCGGTATTTTGATTTTCTGGTTCTACAATAAATATCGTACTTACTCTTATTACAGCGGTATGAGTGCCTTGGTCATGTCACTGCTTCTTTTTATTACTGCGTTTTACATCCAGTATTTCGACAACAGATATGGAACAGGAGTTGTAACTGATAGACAGTCCGTTGTCTACCAATCACCCGATACAGCTTCCGGTGAAATAAGTACCGCTTATGAAGGGTATACCGTACGAGTTGATTATCAAGAAAGCGAAAAACATCAAAATTGGATCTATATCCGTCTGGAAAACGGGATGAAAGGCTGGATTGAGAATCAAGCCGTGAAAACATTGTAACAGCATCATTCCACAGTTTTAATCATCCCAATCCCAAATGACATTCAGCCGTTAAAAACGTATCTTTTTAAGAATCTAACTGACAAAAATTTATTATGAGTTCTGTAGAAAATTATATTCAGGAAAACGCTAAAAACTTTGAAGAACAACTATTTCATTTTCTCCGTATTCCAAGCGTGAGTACGGACTCCAAGCATAAAGGGGACGTTAAAAAAGCAGCGCAGTTTTTAATTGATCAGCTGAATGACATCGGCCTGAACAAAGTGACTTTACATGAGACAGATGGACATCCGATTATCACAGCCGAAAAGTGTCCGCATGAGGATCGGCCCACGGTTCTGATTTATGGCCACTACGATGTACAACCTTCCGACCCCGATGAATTGTGGAAAACACCTCCTTTTGAACCAACCGTTAAAGAAGGTCGTGTGTATGCCCGTGGCGCAAGTGATGACAAGGGGCAATCTTTTACCCATGTAAAAGCGATTGAAGCCTACATGAAAACCGGAACCGATCTTCCCGTGAATGTAAAGTTTATTCTTGAAGGTGAAGAAGAGATCGGGTCACCAAACTTGATCCCATTTATTCAAGCCAATAAAGAGTTACTGGAATGTGATATGGTTTTGATTTCCGATACCGCCATGTTCGGTGAAGATCAACCGTCTATCACATACGGACTGCGAGGGTTGGCGTACATGGAAGTTCATGTTACAGGACCAAACCGCGATCTTCACTCCGGTGTGTTTGGCGGGGCAGTAGAAAATCCGGCCAACGCACTGGCTGAAATCATCGCAAAGCTGAAAGATGAGGACGGAGTTATTCAGATTCCCGGCTTTTATGATGATGTGGAGCCAATGACTGATGAGATGCGCGAAGCGTACAAAAAGCTGCCTTTTGATGAAGATGGGTATAAAAAAGATTTAAACCTTAAAGCTCTTCACGGTGAGAAAGGGTACAGCACGTTGGAACGTGCATCAGCCCGGCCATCACTCGATGTAAATGGATTATGGAGCGGTTACCAGGGTGAAGGCGCCAAAACTGTACTGCCTGCAAAAGCAGGAGCAAAAATCAGTATGCGCCTTGTGCCGGGACAGGATCCCAAGAAAATTGCCAAACTGTTTACAGATTACGTGGAATCCCTGGCACCGGATACTTTAACCGTTGAAGTGGAAGAACATCACGGCGGGCATCCTGTTGTAATAGATCTCGATTTCTACGGGTTGAAGGCTGCTGCCAAAGCATTTGAAAAGGTATACAACAAAGATGTGCTCTTTGCACGCGAAGGAGGTTCAATTCCGATTGTTGCTGATTTCAAAAAAGTATTGGGTGTGAACTCAATCCTGATGGGATTTGGACAGACCAAAGATGCCCTTCACTCTCCCAATGAGAGTTTTTCTCTAAAGGATTTCCACCGGGGTATTCAAACCTCAGCGAAGTTCTTCGAACTGCTGCCGGAGTATTCAGGGTAATTCAGAGGAATGCGCACTATTTTTTGGATCAATTTCCCCTCCTTTTTCAAGGAGGGGATTAAGGGGAGGTTCAAACAGGTTAAGCTCATTTTCCGCACTGATTTCTATCAATTATTTATAATCCAACCACCCCCAGCCCCTCCTTCATAAGGAGGGGACTTTACCGATTTCGACTATTACTCTTTTGCCCCTTCGCCAGACGAAGGAGAAAACTATTTCACTAAATTTTTCAAAAAATAAAAAAGCCCCGACTTGATGAATCAAATCGGGGCTTTTTTATATCTCTGAGATCTTTATCTAATTCGGGTTTTCAATCATCCCGTTTTCGAGTCCATATTTCTTACCGTGACTCACACTCTCAAGAACGTCTTTCGGTTCATTGTTCTCGTCTACTATCACAACGGTAGGCTTATAATTTCGGGCCTCTTCAGGCTCCATCTGTGCGTAAGCCATAATGATTACTCGATCATCCACCTGCGTAAGGCGTGCTGCAGCACCATTCAAACAGCATATTCGACTGCCTCTTTCGCCCGGAATCGTATACGTTTCCAAACGTGAACCATTGGTAATATTTACCACCTGCACTTTTTCATACGGCAGGATATTTGCCATATCCAGCAAGTCCTCATCAATCGTGATGCTCCCCTCGTACATCAGGTTCGCTTCGGTTACCCGCATTTGGTGCAGTTTAGATTTAAACATCGAAAGTTTCATATCAAAACGTACTTCTTATAATTCAATCAAAAAATTATCTATTAAACGTGTTTTACCCAGCCATACCGCGCCGGCAAGAATATACTCACCGTCTTCAGATAACGTTTCTGTTGGCTGTAACGTTTTTTTGTCAAACACACCAAGATAATCAATTTTAAAACCTTTTGCTTCAAGCTCACTCTTTTGATGTTCCAATAAAAGTGAAGGGTTATCCACACCATTAAGAATCTGCTTCTCTACGTAGCTAAGTGCCCTGTAGAGTCCCGGTGCAATTTCTCTCTCCCCTGCACTCAAGTATTTGTTCCTGCTGCTTAGTGCCAGCCCATCGTTTGCCCGCTCAATCGGAGCCATAATCAGTTCAATATCGTGATTAAACTCATGAACCATCCGGCTTATAATCTGAAACTGCTGAATATCTTTCTGACCAAAAACCGCTACATCAGGGCTTACTATATTGAAGAGCTTGTTAACAATAAGAAGGATTCCCTCAAAAAAACCCGGCCTGCTGCCGCCACACATATGGCGATTCAGTTCATCAACTTCAATCCGTAAGTATTTCTTTTTATCATATACGTCGTCTCGGTTTGGAGCAAAGACGACAGAAACTCCCTCATCCTCACACTTTTTCAGATCTTCTTCCAACTCTCTTGGATAGCTTTCAAAATCTTCATTCGGCCCAAACTGCTCAGGGTTCACGAAAATAGAAACAACCACTTCATCCGCCTTCTCTTTTGCCTGCTTGATCAATGAAAGATGTCCCTCATGCAAAGCGCCCATCGTAGGAACAAAACCAATCTTTTTTCCTTGAGATTTTAATGATTGAACAGCTTCCCGAATTTCGTCTATTGATTTGCAAACGTCCATTCTGTGTGACTCTTTTTTATGTAAACTAAACAAAAAAAGCGGCACAATCACTTATGCCGCTTCTTATAAATGCACTCTATTTCATCCGATATCAGATAGCGCGATCCGGATCAAAACCCTCGAGCAGTTCTTTCACCCGGGTCGTAAACGCACCGCCATGAGCACCATCAATAATTCTATGATCGTAACTCATTGTCAGATACATCATATGACGGATTCCTATCAAATCACCCTGAGATGTTTCCATCACAACCGGACGTTTTTCGATCACACCGGTTCCCAGAATAGCTACCTGTGGCTGATTGATAATCGGTGTTCCCATCAGATTACCGACACTTCCATAGTTGGTCAGTGTGATGGTGCCGCCTACCAGGTCATCCGGACTCAGCTCTTTATTTCGGGCTTTGCTTGCCAAATCACTAACAGCTTTGGCAATTCCTTTCAAGTTCAAATCCTGTGCTTTTTTAATCACTGGGACAATCAATCCGCCTTTACCACCTTCGCCAAGCGCAACGGCAAGGCCAAAGTTGATATCTTTTTTAAGGATGATCTCATCTCCATCCACAGAGCTGTTTATCAGTGGGAATTCACCGATGGCTTTTATGAATGCTTCAATAAAGATCGGAGTGTAGGTCAGTTTAATACCAGTTTGCTCCTGGAATTTCTTCTTATTCGCATTTCTCCATTTAACAATATTGGTTACATCAACCTCGCTGAAAGTACTCACATGAGCGGAAGTCTGTTTGGATCGAACCATATGCTCCGCAATCATCTTACGCATGCGGTCCATCTTAATCACTTCAACATTTTCGTCCGGGCTGGCGATATTCAGCTCACCGGCTGAAATCTTGCCTGAGCTTTTACCTGAAGCAGATGCTCCGGGCTTGGACAATCCACTGCTTTTTGATGCGGACGCCGCTTTTGTCTTGCCAGCCTTACGGTCTTCAAGATATTGGAGAACATCATCTTTGGTTACACGATTATCTTTACCGCTCCCCTCGATGGATTCAAGTTCTTCCTGGCTGATCCCTTCCTCTTTTGCAATCGATCGAACCAGTGGAGAAAAGAAACGTCCATCACTTCCAACTCGCTGCGGCTCTGAACCTTCAGCGGCAGGTGCCGTTTCTGATTTTTCCTGAGAAGGTGCTTCCTGTTTTTTCTCATCAGCTTTGGGCTTAGACTCTTTCTTAGGTGCTGATGATCCGCCTGAGGCAGCTTTTCCTGTTCCGATTATCGCAATGGGCTGCCCCACTTCAACGGTATCGCCGGCCTCTACTAAAATTTCCACGAGCGTTCCACCTTCAGGTGATGGAACTTCGGTATCCACTTTATCAGTGGCAATTTCAAGCAGCGGTTCGTCCACCTCTACAGTATCGCCCACACTCTTGAGCCATTCAATGACTTCACCTTCCATCACAGATTCACCCATCTGAGGCATCACAACCTCAATGCGTTCTCCTTCATCGGATCCGCCTGAGTCGGAGTTTGAATCCGTTTCAGTTTCTGATGCTTCAGGATCAGCTTCCTCTTCCACTTCTTCAGCAGAAGACTCTTCTTGTGCATCATCTCCCGAATCGTCAGAAGCTGTGGCCGATGCATCACCGTCAGTATCAATAATGGCAATGGGCTGCCCCACCTCAACGGTTTCGTCAGCTTCTACTAAAATTTCTACAAGTACTCCTGCTTCGGGTGAAGGGACTTCGGTATCTACCTTATCTGTTGCAATTTCAAGAAGTGTCTCGTCTACTTCTACCTTGTCCCCAACCTGTTTAGCCCACTCAATAACGGTACCTTCCATTACGGATTCACCCATTTGGGGCATCACGACTTCAACCTTTGCCATGCTGATGTATACTTAATTTCTGTTTGTGAATGTATTTTAAGCGCTATAAAATAATGAACTGAAAGATCAGAATAATCGATATCAGATCAAAATTGAGACCGTAAGTTCTGACCTGCTTACGACAAAGAAAATCGCTTTTTTAAAAGTTTTATGCATTATTTTAAATTCCTTTGCGTCAAAAGAATATCATCGACACTTTTATTTCAGATTTCATATTAAACTGATATACTCCATAGATGTAATTTCAAAATTGAGTTATACCCATGCTCGCTTTCTTTATCATTTTTGCCTTAACCTGGTTTCTAAATCTTTTCTTCCCCTGGTGGGTTGGTATTTTACCGTCACTTGCCGTTGGCGCCCTCATGCTCGACCGTTGGCTTCACGCTTTTCTAATCGGATTTTCGGGAGCCGGGTTTGCCTGGTTTGTTCAGGCTTTTTACATCCACATTATGAATGATGGGATTCTTACCGGCCGCATTGCAACCATGCTTCAGGTAAACAGTTCAGAAAATGTTCTTCTCATCACGTTCATTATAGGTGGAGTGATGGGAGCAGTGGCAGCATCAACAGGTTACCTATTCAACTCTGCCTTTAGTACCGGCACTTATAATCAGCAATAACCGCATTAACCCGTTAGACGTCTTCAGATTTTATGAGTGAATATCCAAAAACAGACGACCCGAACGTACCCGAACAGGACAAAGAGAAGAGAACTCTTTTTACCCGCTTTCTCGATTTTGTTGAATGGCTCGGAAATTTACTACCTCACCCCGTTACACTTTTTGCGCTTTTTGCTTTTGGCGTTGTCTTGTTAAGTGGTTTTGCAGAATGGATGGACTGGAGTGCAGCCGATCCGCGCCCCGAAGGTTCCGGCGGAAGAGCACCGGATGGCATCATCCGTCCGGTTAGCTTGCTGAATGCCGAGGGTCTCCGGATGATCGTTACGAATATGGTCTCCAACTTTACAGGGTTTGCACCACTTGGTGTGGTGCTGGTTGCCTTGCTTGGTGTGGGTGTTGCAGAGCATTCAGGCCTGATCAGCGCTGTAATTCGGGGAATTGTTCTTAAAGCCGCCTCATTCAAACCGGAAGGTAAAATAGAATCAGGTATTCTTGCTGCTCCAAAAAGAGTCTATCGTTTTATTGTTACTCCAAAGAACCTGGTAACCATCGCAATCTGTTTCTCCGCCGTGATATCAAACACAGCTTCAGAGATGGGCTACGTAGTACTTGTACCTCTATCCGCAGTCATTTTTCACTCCATGGGCCGGCACCCTATGGCGGGTCTTGCGTGTGCTTTTGCTTGTGTTTCCGGTGGATACAGTGCCAATCTTCTGCTTGGAACCATCGATCCGCTATTGGCAGGGCTTACCCAGGAAGCCGCTAACCTGATCGACCCTGACTACGTAGTTGTAGCTACCGCCAACTACTACTTTATGTTTGTGAGCACCTTTATGATTACAGCTCTGGGCGCATTCGTTACTCTCCGAATCGTTGAGCCTAAATTGGGCGAGTACGACGAAAGCATGGCCATGGAAGATCTCTCCGACGAAGCCTCCATGGATCCATTAACTGAAAAAGAGATCCGTGCGCTCAAATGGACAGGAGTCTCCATTGTGGTCATGTTTGCCATTTTAGCACTCACCATTGTTCCGGAAAACGGAATTTTAAGAAATCCGGAAACCGGCGACTGGAAAGACTCTCCATTCCTTCGTGGTGTAGTTGCATTTATCTTTATCTGCTTCCTCATTCCCGGTTTTGTTTATGGAAAGCTTGTAGGCACAATGGAGTCGGACCGTGATATCATTAAAGGAATGTCGAATGCCATGTCCACTCTTGGGCTCTACATTGTTATTGTATTCTTTGCTGCTCAGTTTGTAGCCTATTTCGGCTGGAGCAACCTGGGCCAGATTTTTGCAGTGAAAGGTGCCGAATTCCTTCAAAGTATGGGAGCAACCGGGCCGATTATTTTCATTGGATTCATCCTGGTATCCGGATCCGTAAACCTGATGCTTGGCTCTGCATCTGCTCAGTGGGCGGTTACAGCTCCTATCTTCGTGCCCATGCTGATGCTGATTGGCTACACACCGGAAGTGATTCAGGCCGCCTACCGTATCGGCGACTCGGTTACCAATATCATCACCCCGATGATGAGTTATTTTGGACTGATTCTGGCTTTTGCCAACAAATACGATAAAGATCTGGGAATAGGAACCATCATTGCCATGATGCTGCCTTACAGTATCTTCTTCCTCATAGGGTGGGTTATTCTATTTTATATCATGGTATTTGGTCTTGGAATTCCTGTAGGTCCGGGTGAAGAAATCTACTATATGATGGAGGGAGCGGCCGGAGGAAATTAATTCATGTTCGATTTATTAAAATCCTAAAGAACGTTGAATCAAATCATCCCACTCCTTATCTTATTCAAACTTCAAAAAAGCCTTGAATAGAATCGTCCCGACAGTAATCTATAGAACTGAATTTCTGCCAACGCACACTCAACGATGGAGGTTGTGCAATTAATGGCATTGTTACTTGCCCATATCAATTTTCAAATCCGACACGGTTTCCGTAGTCGGATTTTTTTTGGGCTAAATTTTGAAGTTCCCCTCTTAAAACTTGTCCTTGACAGCCTTACCGGTCACGATGCTCCATATTGTGACCACTATGCTCTAACCCGGAGCGTATGTAGCATTAAGAAATTCACCTTTCACCAAACCAGAAACCAATCTGATACATGTCTCTAAATCCACGAAATAAAGCTATACTCGCACTTAGCGACGGAACTGTTGTCCACGGAGAAGCCATCGGCCACAAAGGCATCACAGGCGGCGAGCTCTGTTTTAACACCAGCATGACCGGTTATCAGGAAATCTTTACCGATCCGAGCTACTACGGTCAGTTGATGATGATGACCTACCCGCACATCGGTAACTACGGAACCCAACCGCGGGATGATGAAGCCCGCAAGGTGATGGTTGCTGGAGTGATCTGCCGTGCATTTTCTCACGAATACAGCAATCCGATGGCCGACCGAAGTCTTCAGGAATACCTGGAATACAATGAAATTACTGGAATATCCGGAGTAGATACCCGAAAACTCGTTCGTCATGTGAGAGAAAAGGGAGTGATGAACGCCGTGATTTCCAGTACCGAAATGGATGAGGAGAAGCTTGTCCAAATGGCCAAAGAGTGGGACGACATGGTTGGCTTGGAGCTTGCAACCAAAGTAACCCGTTCGGAAGCTCAAACCGTAAATGGTAAAGATGAATTCAGGGTAGCGGCTTTCGACTACGGTATCAAGCAGAACATCATCAACAATTTGAACAAGCGCGGATGCACACTGAGGATTTTCCCGGCAAAAACATCTGTAGAAGAAATTAAAGAGTGGAAAGCTGACGGCTACTTTTTCAGCAACGGCCCGGGAGATCCAACAGCAACCGCAGAGTATGCATTAGAGACCGTAAATTACGCTAAAGAAACCGGGAAGCCACTTTTCGGAATCTGTCTTGGCCACCAGCTGATGGCGCTCAGTGAAGGTCTCAAAACCACCAAAATGTTTGTGGGCCACCGGGGTGCGAATCAGCCCGTAAAAAATCTTTCGACCGGATTGGTTGAAATATCAACCCAAAACCACGGGTTTGCAGTAGATGAAAACTCACTCGATGAGAAAATTGCTGAAGTTACACACATCAACCTGAATGATGGTACGATTGAAGGATTGAAGTTCAAAAATTTCCCGGGATTTTCGGTTCAGTATCACCCCGAAGCCTCCCCGGGGCCGCACGACTCAGCGTATCTTTTTGACCAGTTTATCGACATGATGAAGGAGCAGAAGTAGATATTAGACGTGAGATTTGAGATATGAGACATGATTGCATCCTCCCTTGAGGGAGGTGCCGGACTGAGCAAGCGCGAAGTCGGGCGGTGGGTGTAAAGGCCAGTAGCTTTACACTCAATAAATGGAGGCAAAACCTCCATCAAGTGTTACGAAGCTTAGCTGCGTAACGAGAATCAAGTAAGTACCATAATTTTTAAAACGACTACAAAAAACCTCGAAAAATGCCCAGACGCGACGATATCAACAAAATTTTGATCATTGGTTCAGGACCTATTGTAATTGGCCAGGCTTGCGAATTTGACTACTCCGGCTCTCAGGCTTGCCGTTCACTACAGGAAGAGGGTTACGAAATTGTGCTCATCAACTCGAATCCGGCCACCATCATGACGGATCCGATTATGGCCGATGCCGTTTACATGCTGCCAATGACCACCGACTCCATCCGTGAAATTGTAGCCAAAGAGAATCCTGACGCTGTACTTCCTACGATGGGCGGACAGACCGGGTTGAATCTGTGCCGTGATCTGGAAAAGGTGAATTTCTGGAAAGAGAATAACATCCAGATTATTGGTGTGGATATCGATGCGGTGGAGCTAACTGAAGACCGGCAGCTTTTCCGGGATAAAATGGAATCCATCGGAATTGAGCAGTGTAAGAGTCGCACAGCTCAATCACTCCTTGATGCCAAAGAGATTAAAGAAGAACTGGGTGGATTGCCGATCGTAATTCGTCCGTCCTTCACCATGGGTGGAGCCGGCGGCGGTATTGTCTGGAATGAAGATGAGTTTGAGCGAAAAGTATTGCGCGGCCTCGAAATGAGTCCGGTACACCAGGTGCTGATTGAGGAATCTATTTTTGGATGGAAAGAGTATGAGCTGGAGCTTCTTCGTGACGCCAACGATAATGTAATTATCATCTGCTCAATCGAAAACATGGACCCGATGGGAGTTCACACGGGAGATTCCGTAACGGTAGCTCCAACCCAAACGCTCTCCGATAAACAGCTTCAGCA
>CAYNZY010000008.1:0-16549 GCA_964401805.1 uncultured Rhodohalobacter sp. | reverse complement strand
CGCGATGGATTGGGCGCAGATGGATATGAAGAGTTCGATCGAAAAACCGTAAGGGAGCGACTTTTGAAACCCTATTGGGATCGATCAATGCAGATCCGAAATGCTTTCAAGCTGGGAGCATCTGTGGAAGAAATAGCGGACATCACAAAAGTGGATCCATGGTTCCTGCAGCAGATCCGGTATATGGTTTCGCTCGAGAATAGAACAGAAGGTCAAAGCCTGAAAGAGATTACAAAAGATGACTTTTTCGAACTAAAACAGGCCGGATTTTCGGATTCACAAATTGCGTATCTGCTTAGCAAGAGCGGAGAAAAAGTAGATGACAAGAAAGTTCGTGATCGCAGAAAAGAGTTGGGTCTGACTCCATCATTTAAAATGGTGGATACCTGTGCGGCCGAGTTTCCCGCACAAACGCCATACTATTATTCAGCCTATGAAGGAGAGAATGAAAGTGAAGTCACGGATCGCAAGAAGGTGCTGATCCTTGGGAGTGGCCCAAACCGAATTGGCCAGGGCATCGAATTCGATTACTCCTGTACACACGCCGTTCTGGCAGCCAAAGAGATGGGCTACGAAGCCATCATGGTAAACTGCAACCCGGAGACTGTATCCACCGACTTCGACTTTGCCGACAAACTCTACTTTGAGCCGGTGTACTGGGAGCGTGTGCTGGATATCATCGATCATGAAAAACCTGAAGGTGTGATTCTGCAAGTTGGCGGCCAAACGGCTCTCAAGCTTGGAAAACGATTTTTAGAGGAGGGCATCAAAATCTTTGGCACCGCATTTGAAATGATCGATTTTGCCGAGGATCGTGGAGAGTTCTCCAAGTTTCTGAAAAAGCTCGACATCCCGTTTCCTGAATATGGAACAGCTACAGAAGTAGAAGAGGCAGTAAAAATAGCCAAACGAATTGGCTACCCGGTTCTGATCCGGCCAAGTTATGTGCTGGGCGGTCAGGGAATGCGGATTGCCGTGAAGGAAGAAGAGCTAAGAAAATACGTAGCCAACATTCTGAAAACCCACCCCGAAAATGCGTTTCTAATCGACAAATACCTGGAGCATGCCATAGAGGTGGACGTGGATTCGGTGTATGATGGCGACCAGCTACATATTGCGGGAATCATGCAGCATATAGAGCCGGCGGGTGTACACTCGGGAGATTCCACTGCAGTGCTGCCACCGTACTCCTTGAGTGATGAAGTGATCAAGACCATCGAAGACCATCAGCTTAAAATTGCAGAGAATATGGAAATCCTTGGGTTTCTGAATGTACAGTATGCGGTTAAAGATGAAGTGGTGTACGTGCTGGAGGCCAATCCCCGAACTACCCGTACCATCCCGTTTCTGGCCAAAGCAAATCAGATCCCCGAAGCGGCCATTGGCGTGAAAGTGATGCTGGGTGCCAAACTCAAAGAGTTCGACCTGAAATCAAAACTGGTGAATTGGGCTATCAAAGAGCCGGTGTTCCCTTTCGATAAATTCCCGGAAGTGAAAAAAGAGCTGGGTCCGGAAATGAAATCAACCGGCGAGAGTATCTACTTCGCCAAGAACTTCGATGATGAGCACTTTAAAAAGCCATATGAGTTTAAGAGCTTGTATTTGAGTAAGTAATAAACGCTGATTGGTAACGCTGATCACACTGATGGTTAAAATCATTCAATTGTTTGAATACAACGTCGGTATTGGACTGATGTGGACCCAAAGTTCATAAGCAGTCCTATTTCCAATTTCGCCATTTTGAGATAGTTTCGGAGCTGAATGAAATCAGAATCGTGTAGGTAAGGGCGTGCTTTAATTTCTACGACAACTTTTTTGTTCACAACAAAATCAAGCCGTCTTTTACCGACAAGCATGCCTTTGAAATAAACAGGAATGGTATATTCACGATCTATACTAAGACCATTCTCTTTGAATTCTAGTTCAAGACTTCTCTGATAGATTTTTTCAGGGAACCCCATGCCCAGTTCATTATAAACCTCAAAAGCACAGCCTAAAATAGCTCCTGTTAATTTACTGTGTTTATATTCAGGTTTGATATAACTCACTTTTCCGGTTTTATCTGTAAGGCTCAAAAACAGCAAGTTCCTTACAAACTTTATCCTTATGAATTATAAACAATCAGCGCATTCTGAGAAATCAGTGAATAAACGAATCAGCGGTTTTTGAACATCAGCGTAATCAAAGTAATCAGCGACAAAATCAGCGCGAGAAAGTACCACTCCGCGTCATCTCACCCCAGCTTTTATTTCCCTTGAAGAAGTCAATCAGGCCTTTAAATCTCCACCAGGCATGGATTTGGCGATAACCCAAATTTTCGAGAAAAGCATAAAGAATAAGTATCGCAACGTCTCTCATCCGGTCGTATCTCCTAAATGTGAGCTCCTCCATCAGTACGGATAAAACAGACAAAATCATTCCCAGCAGAATAGCCGCCGTCAAAAATAGAAGGGCAAACTGTACATTGATGACGCCCATAAAGAATGAAATAGTTAAAATTAAATACCCGCCCAGCTCAATGATTGGTGAGAGCAATTCCACAAAAAGAAAGAACGGCATCGCAAAAAAACCAAGCCTGCCATATTTGGGATTGAGCATCATTTTGCGGTGCCTCCAGAGTGTATCAGCCAAACCGCGCTGCCAGCGATTGCGCTGCCTGCCAAGCGTTGACCACGACTCCGGCACTTCCGTCCAGCAAACCGGTTCCGGCAAAAACCGCACCCGATATTTCTCCCCCTTATCCCGATAGTGGCGATGCAGACGAACCACCAGCTCCATATCCTCGCCAACCGTATCGTGCAGATATCCGCCAACATTAATCACCGATTCCCGGTCAAAAACACCGAAAGCGCCGGAAATGATCAACAGGCTGTCGAAATAGTCCCAGCCGGTCCGGCCAAACAGAAATGCCCTGAGATACTCCACAGCCTGAATTCGTCCAATTGTTGACTTAGGCACTTTTACTTCAGAAACCTCTCCAAGCTCAAACTTACAGCCGTTTGCAACGCGAACCACACCGCCAACAGCCACCGTTGTAGGGTCTGCCACAAACGCCATCAGCATTTGTTGAAGAACTGTCGGCTCAAGCAGTGTATCTGAATCCACGGCACAAATCAGGTCTTTCCGAGATACGTTAATCCCGGCATTGAGTGCATCCGCTTTCCGCCCATTTTCCTTGTCGACCACAAAAAGATTTGGATATCGATGACTTCCGTATACCGCTTTCACAGGCTCTGTGTCGATTGACTTAGGAATGTACCTGTCAATCTTTTTGAGTTTAAAGTGGGTAATCAACTTCTCAAGCGTTTTATCTTTTGAACCGTCATTCACCACAATAATTTCGTAATCAGCAAATTCGAGATGCAGCAGCGCTTCTGTTGACTCTATAATAGAAGCCTCTTCATTATAGGCCGGAGCCAGAATGCTAATCGATTTATACAGGCGGGTATCAAACAGACCACTGAGTTGAAAAATGGAGCTCTCCTTCTTCGATCGCTTTGTCTGGATATAGGAAAAAATGATCAGTGTTATGTACGAGAAGTTCACAAACACAAAGTAGAAAAAGATCAATACGTTGATCACCACCAATATTGTTGCCAATATCTCCATCAATACTCCAACTCTTTTGATGTTTCAACTTCGCCCAGTAGTTCACTGTATTCATCTGATTGCATACCGGGCAAATCAAGCTCACTCAATTGAACATCCGGGTAGTTAGATAGAGATTTTGCAGCATAGAATCTTACATAAAAATCTCTGTCCAGCATCAGCCATTTTAAGATTGGTTTACTTACCGGATCTGTAAAAAATCCCAGTGCTTTTGCAGTGGACTCCCGAACATCACGATGTTCTGAGCTGGTATAAATTGTGTGCAAATCGTCTAAAATTTCACTCATACCAAACTGTGCCAACACATCAATCAGTGCCGTTGCTATCACGGGCGAATAGTGACCCTCCCTCAAATTGTTGAATTCATTTAAAAGAAATTCAGCACTTTGGTAAAAATTTAATTCTGCCAGCGTTCTGATTAGAAGAGCAGTTCGTTTATCACCATAAGCTTTCTCGGCGATAAACCTCATCAGCAGATGAGATTCCACTTCACCATCTTCACTTGATTGAAGCTGAAATTCCTTAAAAATATCATTCAGCGCCTGATCTGATACGCCCTCGTTGATCAAAAGATTGTGAATGGCTTCTCTTTTCTGCCTCGTGGATCCATGCACAATGATAGCCATACAGGAAGAGTATGCAAGCATCGGGTATGTACTTGCTGTATAAGACATCACTTTTGGCAGGATACTTTTTTTAATTTTATTCTGTCTTGAGAAATAGAGGCAAGCTTTCGCTCTCTCTAATGGATCTTTCGTTTCGAACCGATCAATAAAAAAGCTTCTGATGGGCGGAAGATTCAGTAATCGTTTTAATCTTAACTCCTCTTCACCCTCCAGATTCTTCTCTAACTGATTGGAGATCTGCATCAAAATACTGTAGTCGGAATCTGTGGAGAGTTCTCCCTTCAGATTTTCAAAAGTTAGGTCTCCCGATACGTACTGAATTACCAAGTCTGAAAGTCTCTCTCTGATCTTCTTCTCCTTTTTGTCTTTCAGGTTGAGCACCCAACGGCTGTAAATCGCACCGACAAACACGATAAGACTGAAGATTGCCAGAAATATGACGACAATCAGCACAACTTGCTCAGCATGAGTATTCAAATAATCTATCAAAGGAGCTTACTGCTTTAAAACTCGATTTAAACGAAGAAGAAACTCGTCCATTTTGAAGGGTTTCGGAACATATTCCATCGCACCCAGATTAAATCCCCGGGATACGTCTTCCGATCTTTTTTTACTCGACAACATCAACACTTTAAATCTATCTGAATCAAATTCTTCATCATCCTGCAGTTCCTGTAAAATCTCAAAACCAGACAGACCGGGCAGCATAATATCCAGAACTACCAGATCGGGCTTAAACTCTTTGATTGCACTCAATCCTTTAACTCCGTCTTTTTCGTGCCTAACCTCGTGACCGAGAGACTTAAGCCGGTAAGTAATAAGTCTGGCCGTCATCTCTTCATCTTCAATCACAAGAATTTTACTTTGAGCCATTAAATAAATCGAATTTGGTTTGAGAACTAACAGGTTCAAAATATAAGAATTTTAGACCGAACACAGAGCCCAAGTGAATTAGATGTAAATAATATCGATCAATCCCGATAAGGTGCTGTTAATTAAAAAGTGAACTTTGTATCATCAGCTAAATTCAGTTAAACCATTATGGAAAAAAATCTTGTCGTTGCCTTTGGCGGTGCATCACCGGAACATGAAGTATCTGTTCTTACGGCCATGCAGGCCATTTCAGCTCTTGAAGGCTCATCCTACAAAATACGTCCACTCTATATTACAAAAAATGGGAAATGGTTTACCGGAGACTACCTCCTCGATCTCAAACACTATGAAGACCTTGATAAGCTGACTCAACAAGCCGTTTCTTGCCATTTCACTCATAACGAGCTGGGACAGACCGTTCTATCTGAGGTTAAAACCGGTTTTTTTGCAAAACCCGAGGAGCATGTCATACATGCCGTGCTAACTGCATTTCACGGTGCCTCCGGAGAAAACGGATCTTTCCAGGGCGTTTGTGAAACCTACAACATTCCCTATACCGGCAGCGGCGTGATGGGTTCTGCCGTAGGAATGGACAAAGTAACTGCCAAGGCGCTGTGTAAATCAGCAGGGGTCCCCGTTGTTGAAGGAGTTGATTTTTTTGAAACAGAATGGGTTGATTCGCAAGAGAGTATTCTCGATAAAATTGAACAGCTGAGTTACCCTGTTATCGTAAAACCGGTTCACCTTGGCAGCAGTATCGGAGTAAAAGTATGCTCCGACAAAGAGGCATTGATTGAAGCCGTAGAAATCGCCTTCCGTTTTGATGAACATTTACTGGTAGAAAAGGCAATATCTCCCCTTACAGAGATCAACTGCTCGGTAATGGGTTCTGCCCAGAATTGCAGGGCAAGTGTATGTGAAAGGCCGATGGGAACGGAAGAACTCCTCTCTTTTAAAGACAAATACATGCGGGATGATGCTGCCAAGGGAATGGCTTCAGCAGACCGGGTTATTCCGGCTGATATTCCCGATTCACTGGCTTCATCCATCCAGGAGACATCAAAAAAGGTTTTCCGGCTATTTAACTGTGGCGGGCTTGCCCGGCTCGACTTTTTAGTTGAATCAAACACGGAAAAATTCTATTTCAACGAGATCAACACCATACCGGGATCATTTTCGTTCTACCTTTGGAAAGAGTCGGGGATAGATTTTGATCGTCTGCTTCAAGAGCTGATTGAGCTCGCTGTCTCAACTCATCAAAAGAAAAATGGCCGTGTTCTCTCATACGAAACAAACTTACTTAGTCAAAAAGCTGTTAAGGGGATGAAAGGTCTAAAAGGCAATAAATAGCTATGAATACTACATTATCAAAAAAACTACTGATTCTGCTCCCACTGATGGTTCTATTGTATGGTTGCGGGTCAACCGGTACCGTAACCGTTGTTGAGCAGTCCCCTGAATCCGCAACTGCACAAGACGGTGATGAAAACACCCAGCCCCAAGATAATTTCCAACAGCTGAGGGTGGGAAACCTGGAGCCCGTCACCAACTTTGACCCACTCTTCGCCGATAATTTGAGTACGCTGCGCGTTATCACGTTAATATACGACGGTTTGTTTACTCTAAATCCTGAAGGTGAGGCAGAAGCCGCATTGGTAAGCGATTATTCCGTTTCAGAAGACAGTCTTCAATACGAGCTTAAAATCAACAGAGATCTCTATTTTCAGGACAGCAATGTATTTGGTTCCGGTGTTGGTCGGCGTATACAAGCAGACGATATACGCTGGGCGTTTGAAAGAACAGCAAAAGCCAACGTGCCACCTTCAGCATCGCAGCTTTTAATGAACATCGCCGGGTATGAAAATTACTTTATCGAACAACGCTCCGTTTATGATGAATCTAAAAGAGTTTTAGACAGAATTTCCGGAATTGAGGTTGTTGACGCTGAAACCATTCGTTTTACCCTCAGTCAGCCAGACAGCACCTTCCTTCAAAAGTTGGCGTCACCGTATCTATCCATCTACCCAAGAGAAGCCGTACTCAACAGCGACAACGGGCTGAAAGACAAACCCGTTGGAACCGGCGCATACGTTTTGAATTCTGCGAATGAAGAAGAAATTGTACTCTCCAGAAACCCATCACCCCGTTTTTCTGACCAAGTTGATAAGTACCCGGTAAATCGAATAGATTTTATTTATCAATCATCAGAAGCAGAAATGTTTCAGGATTTCGCACGTGGAGAGATCGATTGGATGCCTGAACTGGGACCTCAGATAAAAAATCAGGTCACTGTAGATGGTTCCAATCTGAACGCGGCTTATCGAAATCAGTTCAGGCTGGTTCAAAATAGCGCCAAGCGACATACTTTGATCTATTTAAATCAGGACAGCGAGCAGAACCTTGATTTCGTAAAAAACCGACTGTCTGAACTAAATCGAGATCAACTTTCAATACCCGGAACGATCACCTTTGAATCGTTTGAAGCTACAGAAATAGATTCCGCAGAAACAATACCGTCCGAGCTGTACATTCCATTTACAGACAACCCTTTTGCAAGAATGCTCCTGGGTGATATAAATAGGAGCGTATTTCAGCCTGATACAAGGCTGGCATTTCTGGATATTCGGGCCGTAACTCCGGAATCGTCACTTTACAGCCAATGGACCGACTCTTTTCACTATCCATTCATGAACAGCCGAAATTATTCCGGCTACTGGATGTCGGCAGAGTCCGTTATTATCGGCATTCACCATAGCTTTATTGATGGAGTTGTGCCATCATCGGTTCCATGGCTTCTCCCACTTGAAGGACTAACCGTTGACCGGCCCGAACAGGACGCCTCATGAAATTTTGCATTCTTGCAAATCCGGAAAAATACTCCATTCAGGAACCTGTTGAGCAGGTTTTTGAATGGTGCTCAAAAAATAAACACTCCATCTCTCTAACGGAATCACTGCAGTCTCAATTCCCAAAAGTAAGTTGGCCGAGTCATGTAAATACGTTCAAAAACGAGCTTGAAGCTGTAAGGAATTCGGATGTTATCGTAGCTATCGGCGGTGACGGAACACTCCTCCACACAGCTCACCTCATCAAGGAGATTGACAAGCCGGTTTTGGGCATTAATTCGGGCAAACTTGGATTTATGGCAAATATTCAGCCGGACTTTATTCATCATGCACTTGATGAAATTTCGGCTGAAAATTATAAGATAGACCGCCGCAGACTTCTTCAGGCAACCTCCACGGGCGGAAATACCTACTATGCCCTGAATGAATTCCTGTTTACAAAAAAAGACACCTCTTCAATGATCACGCTTCGCGCAGATTACAACGGAGAGTTCATCAACAACTACTGGGCGGACGGTCTTTTGGTATCTACTCCAACCGGCTCAACGGCTTACAACCTTTCGGCCGGTGGCCCCATCGTAATGCCCTCAACACCGGTAATGCTGCTTACTCCCATCAATCCTCACACGTTAACTACAAGGCCGCTGGTTCTACCCGATCACAATACATTGACAATCAGAAGTGCTGAGAGTGGTAAACACACGCTTTTTGCCTACGATGGCATCATTCAGCCCAGCGAAACAGAGTTTGAAGTGAGCATTAAGAGAAGTAAATACACTATTCAGCTGATTCAGCTTCCCGAGCAAAACTACTTCGAAACACTGCGCAACAAGCTGATGTGGGGAATGGATCGAAGAAAGGGATAAAGATCTCCAAAATTACTTCAATTCTACTCATTTTTCCGTTATTTTAAAGAAGGGCATTTTTCAGGGGGAATTACTTGAAATGCTAAAGAGTCTTTCGAAATAATATATTTCTAACTTTAAAAAACAGAAAATCATGAAAGTAACAGTTGTAGGAGCCGGTGGTAATGTTGGCTCAACCGTAGCGTTAAGTATCGCTGAGCGGGATTTCGCGAAAGAAGTTGTAATGGTTGACATTGAAAAGAAAGATGGAGACAACACGTTTTACCCATCCAAAGGACGCGCACTCGATCAGTGGGAAGCTTCACCTATCTCAGGATTTGATACACGCCTGACCGGAACCGTTGATTATGCAGATACCAAAGGATCCGATGTTTGTGTTATTACAGCCGGTGTACCCAGAAAACCCGGAATGAGTCGTGACGACCTGCTCGAAATTAACAGCAAAATTGTTAAGGGTGTTACCGAGGAACTGGTCAAATATTCACCGGATACAATTATTATCATTGTTTCGAACCCGCTTGATGTGATGACCTATGTGGCACACACTGCCAGCGGCCTGGATAAAAGTAAAGTAATGGGAATGGCCGGTATTTTGGACACTGCCCGTTTCAGAGCCTTTTTGGCAGAAGAACTGGATGTATCTCCAAAAGATATCCAATCTCTGCTAATGGGTGGTCACGGAGATACCATGGTTCCGCTTCCACGCTATACAACCGTTTCCGGTATTCCGGTCACACAGTTGATCGACAAAGACAAACTGGACGCTATTGTTGAGCGGACCAAAAAAGGCGGCGGCGAAATTGTTGGTCTGATGGGAACATCTGCATGGTATGCACCGGGAGCAGCAGCTGCACAGATGGTTGAGGCAATAATGCTCGATCAGAATCGTATATTCCCATGTGCCGTGTTGCTCGAGGGCGAGTACGACATTAAAGATATTTTCCTGGGCGTACCCGTTAAACTTGGACATGGCGGAATCAAGGAAATAATTGAGGTTGATTTAGACGAATCAGAAACCGAACTTTTAAGAGCATCAGAAAAAGCAGTCCGCTCCACGTTGGAAGACTTCAAAAAACTGATGGACAAATAAACAAACCGCAAATAAAAGAAGACTTGGCTCTTCACTACTTGCATTTAAGCCCCAATATGGCCCCGCCGTATTGGGGTTTTTTAATCGCAGAGCCCCTCAATTAAGAAAACTGTAACAAAAACCTGCCTTTATTCTCTTTATACTATAGATGGTAGGTCAGCCCTAAGAAGCTGTATCTGCAAAAAAAAGTTTCATTTAATTTAACAGCTAACGCTATGATGGGATATACTGAAGTCATACAGGTCATGGGAGCCATGATCATTTTCGCTTTGGTACTCACTACGGCTAATCGTTTTATGTTGAACAACGATACCGTAAGAGTGAGTTCTGAAGTTGAAGTACGTGCTGTCTCCATCGCGCAGGATGTCATTGAGTTTTCCAAAACAGTTCCATTTGATGCAGCCACAATTGGCAACACTATACCTGACAATGTCCCCGATGATTTTGTAAGTGGGAACCCTGTTCCAACTACTACAGCGACAAATCGCCAGAACATTGACTCCTTTGAAGAACTAAACGGATATACGGAAACGTTCAATACAGATTTAGGTGATTTTGAGCTTTCAGCAGTCGTTGAATATATGAACCCGGCGGATTTAACTTCTACGACTACATCCAGGTCCATTTATAAACGAATTTCAGTCACCGTAGCTAACGAATCGATGATGAATGACGTAAACCTGAGCTACGTTCGCGTTTACAATAATACCAACTGAGAGAAATTATGAACTTAGGCTTAGTCACAAGTTTTATTATCGCCGCGCTTCTGATGCTCTCAATCGTATCTATGAATTTGAGAATGAGTCAGAGCACACAGGATATTTCTCTGCACTCTATGAGTCAAAATCATGTGAGTGCCATTAGTGACCTGATCCAGTACGACTTCCCAAAAATCGGCTATAATGCATCCGGCCCAATTACTGATCCTATTGCCTTTGCTGATGAGGATGAAATTCAATTCCAGGCCAATTTGGATAATGATGCAGGAGAATCTGTAGAGTCCGTTACCTGGAGATTAGAAGATGACGCTTTAGCAGGATCAAACAATGCAAATCACCGTTCACTTGTTCGGATAGTGGGTGGAGATACACAAGAAATTAATGTGGGTGTTACCCGGTTCGAAATAAGATATTACAGTTTTGGAGATCCAAACCCGCTCACCACTCCGGTTGCAAACACAGAAGACATAAACAGAATTGAAGTGATACTGGAAGTGCAGCCGAGAGAGGGTACAGGCCGAAACAATCAATTTACAACATCATCCTGGCACCGAGTATTTACTCCGCCAAATTTAAATTTATGAGGTAATTCCTATGGGACGAGCCATGCTTATTATTGTAGCCGGCGTATTGATTTCGCTCGGCATCACACAAACATCCGTTTTTGGGGGGCTGAATAATTTGGCCAGCCATTCGGCGAACTATGCAGAGGCAACTCAGGCACAAAATATTGCCTATATGGGATCAGAAATGGCTATAAGGGCTATGCTCGATGATCCGGATTGGAGAAATGGTCAAAGAACATTTAATGTGGACGGCGGGCAAGCTTCCGTTGGAGTTGAAGAAACCGGTACAGGTGATCAGATACGATTGGTTTCCGTAGGTCAATTTAACGGTGAAACACAGCGCCTCTCTTTACTTCTTGATGAAAGTGAAAATAGTTTGGTCCCAAGAATTAATTCTGCATTAGGTCTTTATATGGATAATGCTTCAGATTACTCTTTTGGAATAAGTGGTGGAGGGAATAATAAAGGACAAATTATAGATGGTCGAGATGCATCCGGACAATGTGAAGATCTACCCGGAGTCATGGCATCAGACTCAGATGTTTACAAGAATGGAAGTGATTTAGATGGTGAATCTGATAATATTACTGGAGATTCAAAGTTTGGCTTTGATCCTGATATGGACTTTAATGATGTTGTAACATTGATTGAAGCATTGCATTCCGGAACCTCAGGCATTGATTATACAAATTTGCAGAATAAAGTTGATCAAGATGATTTTGGTGATGTAAATCCTGAAACCGGTATACCAAATCCCGGTGTTTACGTTGTTGATAATACTACTGCAAAAATTAGTGGAAATACTGTTGGGTCTGGGATTCTGATTGTAAGAAGTTCTGGAAATGTAGATGTTGAAGTAGAGGCGGATCTGCAAACAGCTGGTACCCCAGAATTTCATGGTTTAGTAATTTTTGAAAATGCATTTGCATTGAGCTCTAGCGGTGCTGTGGAAATTTTCGGCTCAGTTCTTGTCGGGAAATCAAATCCAAATGCGCCTAGATTTGATATACAGTTTAATGGTAAAGCAAAACTTCAGTATGATTGCAGAGCTCAACAATATGCTGATATGGCAGCCTCACGTACTGCCCGTCGAGTGTTTCAACAAGTGAGCGTATATCAAACCTCAGTAAATCCATCATCAAGCGGTAACTCTGAAGAAGGTGGAGAAGAAGATGGTGGTCTGCTTGAAGATATTATCAATGGTTTACTCTAATACCCAACTCCCTAATTTCAATTCCAGAACTCCGCAAGCTTATTGCGGAGTTTTGTAGTTTTTGGCCGCTGTCATCCCCGTCTGGGCCGTAGATTGGGTCATCAAAAATGGGGAATCCGGCGTGTTTCAGGTGGAGACGAATCTGGTGAGTTCGGCCGGTAATTGGCTCACAGCGAACGATTGTTCTTCCATCAATCACTTTCTCAGGATAGAATTTTGTCGTAGCCGGTTTCGATCCCTGTAAAACTTCACCGCACTCAAATACAAATCCTCTTTTACGTCGAATCGGTGCATTTACTGTAAATTCATTTCTCACCTCACCGGCTACAATCGCATGGTACACTTTTCGAACACTGCCGGCTTCAAATACACTTCTAAGTTTTTTGGCTGACTCTTTATGCTTGGCAAACAGAACCACACCGGACGTGACGGCATCCAGGCGATGAACCATCTTCAGATTTTCATAACCCATCTCTTTTAACATAAAGTGAAGGGTATTTTTGAAGTACCGTCCTCCCTGATGCATCGGCAACGGCGCCGGCTTGTATACGGCCAGCCAGTCATCGGTCTCGTCCAATATTCGGACATCCGAGGCCACGGCCGGCTCTTTTACTTTTGGGGAGTAGTGATGAAGCTCACGATTTTCTTTCAGAATATCGGCATAGGATACCGGCCTGCCGTTCTCCAATACCCAGCCGCGATTAATGCGTTCCAGCCAACCGGTTCTTCCGGCAAAAGGAAATCGCTCATCAAAAAAATCGAGTACGGTTTTTCCTGCGTCTGCCGGTTTGATTCTGATTTTGCGAGTCAGCTCATACGGAGCAACCACCCGAACCGGGCACGCTGACTTCTCTCTCTTTAAATTCGTCATCAAAGTAGTTATACCATTTTCTAAACGGGCGGAATGCATTTTCGGGATCAAACGGCCGCTTGAATTCACTCTGTTTACACTCTTCGCTGCAGCAGCCTTCCATCAGCCGGGCTCCCTCTTCGGAGCAAACAAACAGCTTGTTGCACTCCATATTGGCACAGTTAATGTAGTTGTCGGCCGGCTTACCTGTAATTTCGCAATGGGCCACCGGTTCCAGGTTATCTTTATTCACCGGCACAACAAGCCGGTCATCAAATACAAAGCATTTTCCCTTAAAGTGTTCGCCGCCCTCTTCTTTGGCGTAATTTAAAATACCGCCATGCAGCTGATTCACATCTTCCCACCCCTTCTTTTTCATCAGAACGGAGAATTTCTCGCAACGAATTCCGCCGGTGCAGTACATCAATACTTTTTTGTCCTTGGGAATCTCCTTCTCTTTTTCTTCGAGCCACTTTGGGAAATCAAAAAAGTTTTCAACCTGTGGTTTAACCGCTCCTTCAAAATGTCCCACTTTTGATTCGTAGTCGTTACGTACGTCAATCATCACATAATCCTCGCCCGACTCCATCGTCTCTCGCCACTCGTTTGGCGGCATATGATATCCGCCGTCTTCCGGGTTCACCCCGTCCATGTGCAGAGCCACAATCTCTTCCCGTACCTTACACTTCAGTTTGGCAAAGGGTACGGTATCGTGCAAGTCTGTTTTAAATTCCGTGTCTTCAAACCCCGGCAGACTCCAAACGTACTCCTTATACGCCTGCATCTGCTCCGGTGTGCCGCCAAGAGTTCCGTTTAGTCCCTCATCGCTGATATACACACGGCCCTTTGCACCCAGGTCTTTCAAAAAGGTTTTATGATCCTCACAAAACTGTTCCGGATTTTCAATATGTTTGAAGTTGTAATAGAGAATTACTTCGTAATTCATGGAAATAGACGTTTTATTAGCGTAAGTCGTTATACTTCTGTTTATGTGATGGCTTTACGGAGTTAGATTTTTCAAACTATACTCAATAAATCGCATAAAAGTCCCCTTCCTTTTCAAGGAGGGGATTCAGGGGAGGTTGAAAAGGTGAATTCTGTACCTTTAAGACAAAAATTCATTAGACTACCACCCCTGGCCCCTCCTTACACAGGAGGGGAGCATAATAATCAGTAAATCACTGCAGATTTATCCTGTTTTTACACAGCCTTAAAATTACGAATTTTTCGACATTTTATTATCTCTCTTTGTTTTAAAAATGCGCTACTCTAAATATCTGATTTTACTCTTTCTGTTGGCTGGATTGACTGTCGCTTCTATCGACAGTATGGCTCAGACTGTTCAGCACCCGGCTTTCAGAGAACTGGATGAAGCTCTCAACCGGGGAGAAATATCGAGAGAAAAAGCGCTCATCGAAAAGTTTCGATTGAGCTACAATTCAAGAGAATCTCAATTAGATTCAGACAAAGACGTGACCGGGCACGCCCCCATCAAATGCACCGTACCCCTTCATGCTGAATTTCTGCATCTTAAAGATCAACTCACGGCAAACTCAGTTGCTGAAATAGAACCTTATTTTGAGAGGCCTGAAAGTTCGCACCTTGAACAGTATCTATCGGAGTCAGGCAATTTTATACTCTTTTACGAGACTGAGGGAGAAAATGCAGTCCCTTCAGAGAGTACCATCGAACCGGGAATTCCGGATTACATCTATCTGGCCGCCGAGGCAGCTGATTCATCATACAGATATCAAGTTGAACAACTTGGCTTTGTCGATTTTCTTAGCGGTGAGCCTTATGAGATCTACTTTGAGGATATTATTTTTTATGGAACCACCACGTCGTCCGGCTCCTCCTCGTTTATCACCATCAACAACAATTTTGAGAACTTTCCTGACAACCGTCATCCGGATGGCAAAACCATTGGAGCTCTATACGCCACCATCGCTCACGAAATCAAACACGCTATTCAATACGCTACAAACAGATGGGATGGAAGCGCCGGAAGTTTCGATTGGATTGAAATGGATGCCACATTGATGGAAGAGATCGTCTATCCCGACGTGGATGACTACTACAATTATATTCTAAATGATCTTGAAACGGATGAACCCAACATTCAGTCCATTTTCGGGACACCCGGCGATGCTACACCGGGAGCCTATTGGCACATGACCTGGATGCTCTATTTTGCCGAACAGTACGGGATGGATTTTTGGGTTGAGGTTTGGGACCAATTCATTGATGAGCCATCAAAATCTTTCTTCAATGCCATTGAGACTTCTCTTGACGATAGAAACCGGCAGCTTAATCGTGAACACCTGAACAATTTACTTTGGCACATTGCTTCGGGACCGGTCTACTCAGCTTTTGATTTCGGATTTGAAGACAGGGTTAATTATCCTACGCCTAACTTTACCAATAATCTGGGTATTGCACCGGGACAAACCGATGGTTTTGCTCTCCGGCCGATGGCTGCGCACTTTATTGAGGCATCCCCTTCCAACGTTGCGCTTGGACAACCTCTATTTACTCTTGAGTCTGACCGGGAAGGTGTTGGCATTGGGGTGATCGGCTACTTTCGTGACGGTTCGACGGATGTTCAACTTGCTCTCAACAATTCGTCTGAACTTCAATCGATTCAAACATCCTGGGACTGGAGTGAACTGACCGATTTAGCTATTGCCGTTGTAAATACAAACCGTTCTGTCACAGCAAATTACCTTCTTCACATTTCTTCAGAACTTCCTGAAGAGGACCTCATTGCACAAAATTATCCAAACCCCTTTAATCCCAGTACGAAAATTGAATATGCCATCACAGAGACCCAGCCAGTTAGAATTGAAGTATTTGATGCCATAGGGCGAAAAATTCAAACTCTTGTTGATGGTGAGCACTCCGCGGGATTCTACTCTGTTGATTTTAATGCTGCCGGCCTGGCTTCCGGACTATACATTTACAGAATTACAACAAACCGGACGGTCATGAATAAAAAGATGCTGTTTATCAAATAGAGAAATTGTTTGAGCGGGTTTTTGTGACTACCTGAATTCCTCGTCATGGAGCTCTGCTCCGGGACGACCAATCGGCAACGCTGCTACATCATCCACTCAGTACAATCACCGCCTCTATTTCACCATGAGCTCATTCTACGCACTCTATTCGGCGGGCATTTGGTTTGAATTCATTATTCTATAAACAGGTCACTCCTCCGGAGTGATTCCAGAGTTCAATCAGAATTAAACACTCCGGATTCTGTTTTCTCTGATGAGAACAGGCTGTTGGAAATCC
>CAYNZY010000007.1:96817-96901 GCA_964401805.1 uncultured Rhodohalobacter sp. | reverse complement strand
AACTCGCGACCCCAACCTTGGCAAGGTTGTGCTCTACCACTGAGCTATTCCCGCTGGTGTAAAATTGAAAATCAGTAAATCAAT
>CAYNZY010000007.1:0-96717 GCA_964401805.1 uncultured Rhodohalobacter sp. | reverse complement strand
AACCTTGGTCCCGAAGTCTCGGGATGCTCTACCACTGAGCTATTCCCGCTGGTGTAAAATTGAAAATCAGTAAATCAATGAATGACTTGCGACCCCAACCTTGGTCCCGAAGTCTCGGGATGCTCTACCACTGAGCTATTCCCGCTGGTGTGTTTAAAAATCAATAAATTAACAAGTACTCTAATCAAGAGTCGTAAATATACGAGTCTAAAGGGGACCTTTTCAAGACTATTTTCTGATTTTCTTTAAAACTTTTTCAGAATGAATATTTGCTTGAATAAAATCATCTGATGGAACGACCGGCTTATCCCTGTATCGGTCCACAATACAAAGAAAACCCAAGATTTCCCCACTGTCTGCCTGAAACTGATGAATGGTCTCCGGAGATATATAGATCACATCGTGCATTTTAATTGCTGAAATTTGATCATCAAGAATTACAGAACCGGAACCTTTCAGGACAATAACAGTGTGTGGATGCCTGTGCATTTCAAGCGATGAGTATCCATCAGGTTCTATTTCGAAATAGCGTGTATGTGTATTCAAATCCGAGATCTCATCATCCAGAAGAGTGTAGCGTGAAATACTTTTAAAGTTAGACCCATCCGTTTTATACTTTTTGGGTTCTACCCCTTTCCAGCCCTGAGCCGTGGATTTTATGATTTTGGAATTACTATTCATGTTGATTGGTCAGTGCTTTTTGAAATTCATGAGCGGCAATTTGCAGACCGTTCGGGTGTTTATATAAACTCCCTCCAATCAAAAAGATTATATCACGTCCATACTGCTCAGCCAAATCGGCGATTGTATCCAGTTTAACACCACCGCCCGGTGCCGGAAAGGCAGGTTTCGTGGTTTCGGCAGGAGTTTGACAAGAATGATTAATTGCCATGCATGTTTCTGATGAAAATGAGAAACGGCCATCTGCGTTCGGATAAATAATTGCATCAGCACCAAAAGAGCGTGTAAGCTTTCCAAAGTAGAAAACCGGATCGATCCCACTTTGATTAATTACGTATGAACCGGAGAATGTGGGATGAGCCATAATTGGGACATCTCCCAGCTTGCTCAGTTCATGCATTGTCTCAAACCCTACCAGTTGTGGTGCTACCAAAACACCATCTGCGCCAAACTCTACAGCTTTCTGATACCGTTCAATAATATGAATAGCTGAAGTTGTAATGTTTGGAAAGTAAAGCGTTTTTTTGCCGCTATACTGTTCACCTTCTCGAATAGCTTGAGCGCAATTTTTTACACGCGTTTCAAAAGGAGCAGAATTTTGATTTGTCAGCCCATGATCATCTTTAATGATATCAATTCCGCCTTTTGTGAATTGATGAGCCATACTTGCAAGTTCATTCGATGATAAACCTATTGGCTTAATGACAGCGCAGCTGAGCGGACGATTCTCAATATTGAGAAGATTTCTGGTGCCTTTTATGCCGAATGATGGCCCGTTCAATAACCGGCTTAAATATGCAGGATCAGCGTCCATGATTCTGCACCATGGTTGAAGCGAAATATTCCCGAACAGCACGTTCAGAAATTGAGTAGGGTCGGAATCCACCAGATTTGCGTCAAATAAAATCGATGTCTCCCAAGTCCGGTCATCAATTCTACTTAATGATTGAACCTGAGCAATATTCTTTAAAGATGAATCCGGGACCACTTCGGGCGGCATTTCAACAGATTGTTCAATACTGATTTGCCGGGCTTTTGAGGCTGCATCATTTTCGTTTGTAGCTTCAACCTGATACTTAACCCAAAATGTAGTCCGGTTACTCATCTGTTCACATTACCGAACAATCGTTTCTGTTCGTTTCGGGCCTGTAGATACAATTGTAAAGTCTACGCCGATATATTCTTCAATAAACTTTATGTATGATTTAGCATTTTCAGGCAGATCACTAAATGAAGAAATATTTCGAGTCTCTGTCTGCCAGCCGGGAAATGACTTATAAACAGGTTGTAATCGTTCAACATCTTGGCTGTCAGACGGAAAGTGATTGATCGTTTTACCATCAAGTTCATAGTGCGTACAAACTTTGATGGTCTCAAAATCATCCAATACGTCCATTTTTGTTAAAGCCAGCTCGTTCATGCCGTTTAGACGAACGGCATACTTTAAAGCCACTAAATCGAGCCAGCCACAGCGTCTTGGGCGTCCGGTAGTAGCACCAAATTCCTGCCCATTTTTCCTGAGTTTTTCTCCGTCTTTATCATCCAGTTCTGTTGGGAACGGACCATTTCCTACCCGTGTACAATATGCTTTTGTGATGCCAAGAGAGTGAGTAATGGCTAAAGGAGGTATGCCACTTCCGGTGCAGGCTCCGCCGGCCGTTGGCGAAGATGAGGTTACATACGGATACGTACCATGATCCACGTCCAGAAGGCTTCCCTGGGCTCCCTCAAGCAGTATCGGTTCATTTGCCTCAATCGCTTCATGGAGTATTTGCGTAGTATTACAAATATAATCTTTAATCGTGGCAGTAGCGGCTTTTAACTGACCAATTATTTCATTTGCGTCAAGTTCAGGCTCGCCGTAAACATTCTTGAGTGCGGTGTTTATGTCTGCAAGATTCTTTTTGATTTTGGCTTCTAACTCATCCTGATTTAAAAGATCACCCATGCGAATACCAATACGGGACACCTTGCTTACATAAGCCGGGCCGATTCCTCGTCCTGTGGTACCTATTGCGTCACTGCCTCGGTTTTTCTCTTTTACCTGATCCAATACTTTGTGGTAAGGAAGAATAACATGTGCTGAGCTGCTGATGAAGAGTCTCTCTTTTAGGTTAATATCCACGAGCTCTTCAACCTCCTTAATCTCTTCAACCAGAGCGGTAGGGTCGATCACAACGCCATTTCCGATAATGCATTTAGAATCTCCGTTAAACATACCGGATGGTATGAGGTGGAGAACAATCGTCTTATCGTCAAACTTTAGTGTGTGTCCGGCATTGGCCCCACCCTGATAGCGAACCACATAATCGGTTTCAGCACTTAAGAGATCTACAATTTTTCCTTTACCTTCGTCGCCCCACTGGGCACCTATAATGATTCTTACAGCCATATATCCCAAAAAAAAGGAGGTGCTGTATACACCTCCTTATCTAGTTAGTTAAAGTGAATACGTGTAATTATTACTCAAACGAAGCAACAGCTTCATCCACAGAGCGGAAATGTTTAAAAACAGTAATGAGCTTCGTTACCATCAGCAGGCTTTCGATTTTATCCGAAGCATTTGCTATTCGGAGATCGCCACCGGCTTTTCTCAAAGTGGTAAGTCCCCCAATGAGCATACCCAAACCTGATGAGTTCATGAATTTCACTTTACTCAGATTTACCACGACATTTTTTTTGCCCTGATCAATTAGTTCATGGAGTTTTTCATTCAGGTTTACCGCATCCGGGCCGCCCATTACATTACCTTTCAATTCTATGATTACGCAATTATAGCGTTCAGAAACATTAAAGCTCATATTAATTACCTTTTATGTTGTTAGTTAACAATCTAAGATTTTGCCTTTGCTTCCATGGCTCGTTTCTGAAGCTCTACAACGAGCGAACTGGCAACAAATAGCGAACTGTAAGTCCCTAAAATTACGCCAAGTACAAGCGCAAATGCGAAACCTTTCAGTACCTCTCCGCCGAATATAAACAGCACAGTTACTACAAACAAGGTTGTAACCGATGTGATTACTGTACGGCTCAATGTGTCGTTCAGGCTTTTGTTAATCATTTCCTTAAACGCCATTGTTTTATATATAATAGAATTTTCTCGGATACGATCAAACACTACTACGGTATCATTCAGTGAATAACCAACAATGGTAAGAAAAGCAGCAATAATTGCCTGATCAATACTTACATCGAAAGTTGCAAACTGAGCCATCACAGTAAATATCCCCAGAACGATAAGTACGTCGTGGGCCAATGCGGCAATCGCACCGGCCGAAAAGTACCATCCTTTAAAGCGGATAAATATATAGATGAATACCACGGCAAGCGCAAAGATGATTGAGTAGAGTGCTCCAGTCCGTAAATCTTCCGCAAAACGTGGCCCTACAAGATCCGTTTTTTGAACGGTAACCGTTGCTTCGGGATAGAGTTGACTAAAAGTGTTCATAATGGTTTCACGAACTACGTCAATCTCTTGTTCTGCATCCGTTCGGAGAAGAATTTCACTGTCTGAACCGAAAAGCTTGATTTCCGGTGCCGTACCTGTACCCAGTGGTTCAGTCAGTTCACTTCTAAGTTCAACTACATCTACCGGGCGATCGAACTCAAATACAAATTCCTTACCGCCGCGGAAGTCGATGCCATAGTTCAGCCCAAGGCCGAAAATGGCAACTAATGAAATCACGATCATCGTACCTGAAAAGAGATACGCAATCTTCTGTGCTCGAATAAAATCGAAACTTGGTGTTTCAAACCATCTCATAATATGTTACCTATTTTTTAAACTGTTTAAATTCGTGAGTTATTAACCGAAGTTGATGGTTGCTGTTTTGTCGCGTGTCAGGTAATCCACAATCACGCGAGTAATTACAATCGCACTAAATAGTGACGCAACGATACCGGCCATAAGTGTTACCGCAAAGCCTTTGATCGGTCCAACACCAAAGCTGTAAAGAATAACAGCTACAAAGAATGTGGTAACGTTCGCATCAACAATCGCACTCATCGCGTTGGAGTAACCGTTATCAATGGCAGCGCGCAATGTTTTACCTCCCCGCATCTCTTCACGAATCCTGTCAAATATCAGCACGTTGGCATCCACCGCCATACCGATTGTCAACACAATACCGGCTACACCCGGCAAAGTTAACGTTGCATTAAAGGCAGCAAGAATACCCAGGATAAAGATAATGTTGAGTATCAAGGCGATATCGGCTATTCCGCCACCGGTTCGGTAGTAAACGATCATAAAGAGGGCTACTACGAATAAACCGAAAAGTGTAGAGTAGAGTCCGGCTTGAATGGAATCTTCACCCAGTGAAGCTCCAACCGTTCGCTCTTCTACAATGTCGAGCGGGGCAGGCAGAGCACCTGATAGCAGGATGTTTACCAAATCTTCCGCTTCCTGAACGTCACCGATTCCGGTAATGGATGAACGCCCGTTGTTAATTGCGTTCTGAACGGTTGGGTAGGAAACGACGTATCCATCCAGTGCAATGGCTACCGGCCGGCCAATATTGGCACCGGTAATTCGTGCCCATCTTCGGGCACCTTCAGAATCCATGGTCATGGAAACCTCAGCAGCATTAGTGGTTGGATCAAAAGCAACACGAGCTTCGTCAATTACGTCACCTGTAAGTTCAATTTGGCTTCGAACGGCAATCAACTCAAACAGTTCAAGACCACTGTCTGTCGCGAATGGCTGAGCTCCCCACATCAACGTGGTGTTACGCGGGATAAGACGCTGGACTTCTTCTTTTTTCAGAAGGGTATTGACTGCTGATGTATCCGGTCCTGCTGCATAACCAAAAACATACTGGTTTCTGCCATTTGGATTGAAGACTTCGAGCAGGTTGTCTTCGCCAAGCTCTTCGAGTTCTTCCTGATTATTCTGGAAGTAATTTACTACCTGCTGTTTTGCAGCATTAATCTCGTCAGGTTCAGCAACCATTCTAAACTCCAGCCGGGCCGTACCGCGGAGAAGATCACGTACACGCTGTTCATCATCTACTCCGGGAAGTTCAACTACAATCCGGTTGTTACCCTGTTGGAGGATTGAAGGTTCAGTTACACCAAAACGGTCAACACGAGAGCGGATAATTTCCATCGCTCGGGTTACTGCTTCGTCGCGCTGTGTTTTTAGATAAGTGGTGATTTCTTCATTTGTTGAACGCCGTGTGATATTATCTGCATCCGATCGATAATATCGACTTAACATTGCATCGGGATCACGGCTTTCAAACTCTGCGACAAACTCGTCGATAAAGTCCGTACGCTGTTCTAATGCGCGATCGGCCGCAACGTCAATGATTTCTCTTAAATTTTCATCAGCAAAATCACCGGCCAGTTCGAACACCAACTGTGGCGTGCCAATTTCCAGAGTTACGTACATTCCACCCTGAAGATCCAGACCGAGTGAAAGTGCGTTTTCCTGATAACTATTCAGCTTTTCCATGTTTTCGGCCCGATACTGAACCCTCTCAGATTCTGTCATATCAGCCATATGGCGCTGTTCTAAATTCCATTGTAAGGTTGGAAAAAGGTAATAGAGCGTCAGTCCAAGAAAGACGACGATCGAACCAATTTTAAAACCGTTGTTTTGACCTTTCATATATAATATTTCAAGTTTTATGATTGATAATCGTTTGCCCCTAAGGCAAAAAATGTTTGTAAATAGATAGGTTGATAGATTTTGTTGCAGATTGAACTGTAGCTTTAAATTCCTGCAACAAAAAAACTAAGGAGCATTTATGCTAATTCCGCTAATCAGCGGCTGAATGGAGAATTGAGTTATAAAATCGAAATAGAAACCGCCCGATTCAACAATTTGGTATTGGTCTCTGCTTTCACTAAATGAGAAAAATGTTTTTGACAGGTCATTGGTGGAGATCCATTTATGACCCGGTATGGACGATTCCGGAAGCAGAGCATCCGTGCCGGTTTGCTGCTGTTGAAACAGATTCCACTGACCAACAAGCCACGAAGTAACCTGATCGCTGTTCTGTTCCGGTAATGCACGGTGCAGGCGAAAATCTTCTTTGTTGCTGGCAATCAGATGGGATGCCTGCTCTAGCAGTACACGAAAATCTGAAACTTCTTCAGGCAACTTGAGAATCGCACTGCGGAGTTCACTTTCTGATTCGTCACCTGTTGAAGCTACATTCTGATTCAACCATTGAGTGAATGCTGTTTTTTGGGCATGACTCGTAAACGGCACAAAAAGATGAGCCATTATTCCGGCCACCAGGAATGAGACGATAGAGGTGCGAACGATATGTAAAAATCGATTTTTCATCAGACTGTCAAAAATAGTCAGATGACCGGCGGTTGACAAATTAATTTTTCCGGAAAAGCACAGAGATTTAATCTCAAAATATTTAACTGCCAATTGAGTGCAGCGAAATCCCGATGTATTTAATCGGGGCTGTCTACTGCCAACTGCCTACTGAGTACTGACTATTTTCTTCTCTCTCTCAAACTCCTGTTTCAGAAAATTACCGGTATAACTCTCTTCAATTTCGGCTATCTCCTCCGGAGTTCCTTCTGCAATAATTTCACCGCCCTCGGATCCACCTTCAGGACCAATGTCAATAATCCAATCAGCTGCTTTGATCAAATCGAGGTTGTGTTCAATTACAATGACGGTATTCCCTTTCTCAACCAGTTTTTGGATTACATCAACCAGCATCCGAACGTCCTGAAAGTGCAGTCCGGTTGTGGGCTCATCCATGATATAAATGGTATCACCGGTTCCGATTTTGGAAAGTTCTCTGGATAGCTTGATTCGCTGAGCTTCACCGCCGCTGAGGGTTGTGCTGGATTGTCCTAATGTTAAATAACCCAGTCCAACGGAGTTCAAAGTCTCCAGTTTTCGCTTGATGGAAGGGACTGAATCAAAAAACTCTTCCGCCTCGCTGATGGGCATCTGAAGAACATCTGAAATGTTTTTGCCTTTGTAGTGAATTTCCAGGGTTTCGCGGTTGTAGCGTTTTCCATTGCAGGTTTCGCAATCCACATAGATATCGGGCAGAAAATTCATCTCAATCTTTCTTACGCCATCTCCGCGGCATTCCTCACATCGCCCGCCTTTTACATTAAACGAGAAACGTCCCTGATCGTACCCGCGGATTTTAGATTCCGGCAGTTCAGCAAAAAGCGAACGAATATGGTCAAAAACTTTGGTATAGGTTCCGGGATTGGAACGCGGAGTTCGGCCAATCGGACTTTGGTCGATCGAAATTACCTTGTCAACATTATTAAGTCCTTCCACAGATTTGTAGGGTAGCGGTACTGACTTTGAGTTGTAGAACTCGTTAGACAGAATGGGGACTAAAGTCTGGTTGATAAGTGAACTTTTTCCGCTTCCGCTCACACCGGTTACACAGATAAACTTCCCAAGCGGAATGTCTACATCCACGTTTTTCAGATTATGGCCGCGAGCATCATGAATGGTGATCGATTTTCCGCTTCCTTTCCTGCGTTCCTCCGGGTAGGGTATGGCCTCTTCATCTCTCAGGAATTTGGTAGTCATTGCTTCGGGATCGAGCTCATCGGGCTTGCCCTGCGTTACAATGTATCCACCTTCGGTTCCGGCGCCGGGGCCCATATCTACCACATAGTCGCCGTGTTCAATGGTTTCCCGGTCGTGCTCCACCACAATGACGCTGTTTCCAAGATCGCGCAGCGTTTCCAGAGATTTGATCAGTTTGATGTTATCTCGCTGATGCAGCCCAATGCTCGGTTCGTCCAGAATGTAGAGAACGCCGACAAGCTGAGTTCCGATCTGCGTTGCCAGACGAATTCGCTGTGCTTCACCTCCACTCAATGTTTGCGCTTCGCGATTCAGTGTCAGGTAGTTCAGGCCAACATTTAATAAGAAGTCGATTCTGTCGATGACCTCCTTTAAAACCTGCTGACCTATTTTTCTTTGGCGTTCTGTCAATTTCAGATTGCCAATGGTCAGCCGAAGGTTTTTTATATCCTGATTGACGAGATCATGAATTCCATACCCATCAATTTTGTAAGAGAGAGCTTCTTTGTTGAGCCGCCCGCCGCCGCACTCCGGGCAGTCAATTTTGGATAGATACGCCTTGGCTTTGTCTCTCTGCTTATTGGACTTGCTGTCTTCATATTGATCACTAATAATGCTTTTCAGGCCGGCGAAAGAGTGTTTATACGTTACATTGCTGTTTTTAAAATCGTAGCTGACATTAAATTTCTGATCTCCGCCTCCATCGAAAAGAAGGTCAAGAGCCTCTTCCGGGAAATTTTTGATCGGTGTATGAAAATCCAGATCAACCGATTCCAGGACAGCCTGAAGCTGCTTGAATATGAATATATCACGCGGTTCACCCAAAAATCGAATAGCACCCTCGGCAATGGTTTGATCCGTATTGGGTATAACCAGTTCACGACTCACATCGTAGCGATAGCCCAGTCCGTTACACGCTTTACACGCTCCGTATGGAGAGTTGAATGAGAATAAATTTGGCGCGGGATCTTCGTAAGAGAGACCGCTTTCAGGGTCGTAAAGATGCTTTGAAAAAACTTTATCGGTAATTTCACCATCTTCCTGTACACCGAGAATAAGGTTGCCATCGGCCATCTCCAGGGCCATATGCACGCTGTCGGATATTCGTTTTTCGCTTTTGGGTGATATGACAAATCGATCGACGACTACCTCCACGTTGTGGGTTTTGTATCGATCCAGCTTAATTTCTCCTTCCAGATCGATCAGCTCGCCGTCCACGCGGGCTTTTACAAATCCCTGTTTCTGCATCTGTTCAAACAGCTCTCGATAGTGACCTTTCCGTCCGCGAACCACCGGTGCCATACAGTATGCTTTAGTCCCTTTTGGCAGATCCATAATCGCCTGCACGATCTGATCAGAGGTCTGCTTCTCCATCTTGTTGCCGGAGATGTAGGAGTAGGGTACACCGATGCGGGCGTAGAGCAGGCGGAGAAAGTCATAGATTTCCGTAACGGTTCCAACCGTTGAGCGTGGATTTCGGTTGGTCGTTTTCTGATCGATGGAGATCACGGGGGAGAGCCCATCGATGAAATCCACCTCGGGGCGCTCCATCATACCGAGAAACTGACGCGCGTAAGCGGAAAGCGACTCCATGAATCGTCGCTGTCCTTCCGCGTAAATTGTATCGAAGGCGAGGGAAGATTTACCTGAGCCCGAGAGACCGGTAAAAACCACCAGCTGCTCCCGGGGAATGTCGATGTCGAAATTTTTGAGATTGTGTTCGCGCGCTCCGCGGATGACAATATTATTTTGCAAAAGGAGATACGGGTTAATTACAAATTCAATTGGGCAACCGTCAAAAATACGAAACCTTTGACGGAAAGGCATGCGGGAAAAACAAATTAAAAACGAAACCCATTCGTTTGATGTTTAGATGGTTTACGATAAAAAAGTAGTTATTGAGACGTATAACCGTTATTTTGGATCTCTTTTTTAACACATCAATGCTCGTATTCTAAATGAAACAGAAAGCTAAAGAAGCAAATCCTATCAACATAGAATCTCTGAACAGTGACCATGCCTGGAGTCCGCTTTCCTGGAGTGAGAAGCCAATTGAGCAGCTCCCGCCATATCCCGACACGGCAAATTTGGAGCGTGCCTATAACGAGTTAAAAACTCTGCCTCCGTTGATCACATCTTGGGAGATTGAGGCGCTTAAGAGTAAACTTGCTGATGTTTCTCAGGGAAAAGGTTTTCTTCTTCAAGGGGGCGATTGTGCCGAGACATTTGATGCGTGTACTGCGCCGAAAATTGTGAACATGCTGAAGGTGATGCTTCAGATGAGCTTCATTCTGGTGCACGAAATGGGTACCCCGATTGTAAGGGTAGGGCGAATTGCGGGGCAGTATGCTAAACCGCGTTCCAAAGATTCAGAAATCATTGACGGCGTGGAGATGCTGAACTACCGCGGTGATCTCATCAACAGTTTTGAACAGAATAAAGAGGCTCGTACTCCCGATCCTCAGCGTCTTATCAGGGCGTATGAAAAAGCAGCGTTGACGCTTAATTTTTTGCGTGCTCTTGCAGATGAAGGATTTGCAGATTTGCAGCATCCTGAACAGTGGGAGCTCGATTTTATGCAGAATAACGAGTACTACAAGGATTATGAAGCCATGGTGGCCTCCATTAATAAGGCGATCAACTTCATGGAGACCATCACACCGAATAGTTTTAATACGCTGCATAAAGTTGATATATATACTTCGCATGAAGCTTTGAATCTCTACTATGACTCTGCTCAAACCAGGCAGGTGCCGCGAAAACCTGGATTTTTTAATCTGAGTGGACATATGGTATGGCTGGGTAACCGTACAAAACAGCTTGACGGAGCCCATGTTGAGTACCTGAGTGGAATCAGGAATCCAATCGGTATTAAAGTGGGCCCGCCATTTGATATGGATGAAACAATGGGGATTATTGATAAACTAAATCCAAATCATGAGGCCGGAAAGATTGTGCTGATTACCCGGATGGGAACCGATGAAGTAGAGAAAAGTTTGCCGAAGTTTATTCAAAAAATTAAACATTCAGGTCAGCCGGTTGTCTGGAGCTGCGATCCTATGCATGGTAATACGTTTGCAACGGAGAGCAATGTAAAAACTCGCCGTTTCAATGACATTCTCGAGGAAATTAAGTCGACCTTCGCGGTCCATCGAGCTGAAGGAAGCTATCTTGGTGGTGTACATCTGGAGCTCACCGGTGATAATGTAACCGAATGTGTAGGCGGAGCCAACGGTTTGAATGAAGCCGGTCTTGGAACGAATTACGAAACCTACTGCGATCCTCGCCTGAATTACGAACAGAGCCTGGAGATGGCTTTTTTAGTAGCCAAGGAGTGGAATAAGAGCTATCGATCGTAACATTGCACTCATTGCAGATGGATGCTTTATAACTATTTTAAAAAGGCAGCATTTAAACGATAGGTTTGAGTGCTGCCTTTTTTAATTTGACGTGAGGTCGGGATAAGAATTTGGAAAAAGTGTGTGAGGCTTTTTCAAAAGATATTTATGAATTGTGGTTACTTTTATAATTAAAGTTCGCTTTGTGACCCTTCGAGATTTTGTGCCTTTGTGGCAAGCTGTCGCATTTGCCACGAAGCATCACTAAGGTCATGTGTCATATATATTTAAAAATTTATTAATTGAATAAGTATGTCGATTTTCGATCAGAATTTCATTTTGACAAGAGTGCCATGATGCAAGTACAATTTCTCAAATTCCCAATTTTCATAATCTTCAGTTTATTCATGATGTCAGCTTGTTCAGAAAACACAAATCCATATCAGCCGCAATCCTATGTAAAGCTTGATCACCCTGAATGGAGTAAAAATGCCGCCATCTATCAGATCAACACCCGGCAGTTTACCGAAGAGGGAACATTCAGTGCGGCGGAGGAACATTTGCCTCGCCTGAAGGATCTGGGCGTGGATATTCTCTGGCTGATGCCGATTCACGAAATTGGTGAACAAAACCGGAAAGGAACATTGGGAAGTCCATACTCGGTGAAGGATTATTACAGCGTCAATCCGGAGTTCGGTGACTTGGAAGATCTGAAGCAGTTTGTGGACCGGGCTCACGAGCTGGGCATGTATGTGATCTTGGATTGGGTGGCCAATCACACCGCGTGGGATAACCATCTGGTTGAGGAGCATCCGGAGTGGTACGCACGCGACTGGAAAGGAGATTTCCGTCCGACACCCTGGTGGGACTGGTCCGATATCATTGATCTGGATTACAGCAAACCGGAAGTGAGGGAGTATATGACCGAGGCGATGAAGTATTGGGTTGAGGAGGCCGACGTTGATGGTTTCCGTGCCGATGTTGCAGGATTTGTCCCGGTCGAATTCTGGAATAACGTGCGCCGTGAACTGGAAGAGGTAAAGCCGGTTTTTATGCTGGCCGAGTGGGAATCTCGCGACCTGCATGCCGAAGCATTTGACATGACCTACGCGTGGAGCTGGTACGAAGCTGTGGAACAAATAACTACAGGTGATGCTGAAGATCTGAGTCCGCTCTATGTCTACTACTCCTGGAATGAGAGCGCGTTTCCCAAAAAGAGTATGCGGATGACCTTTGTAAGCAATCACGATAAGAATGCATGGGAAGGCACCATGTATGAGAACTTTGGAGATGGTTTGGAAGCGGCCATAGTTCTCTCTGTTGTGGGTGAGGGAATGCCGCTGATTTATAATGGCCAGGAAGCCGGAAATGATCGCAGGCTGGAGTTTTTTGAAAAGGATCCGATCGAGTGGCAGGAACATCCAATCGGTGAGCTATATCAAAAGCTTTTTGTCCTGATGAAGGAGAACTCTGCGTTGTGGCACTCAGAATGGGGCGCAACGATGATACGAGTTCCGAATACGGCAGAAGAGAGTGTGCTGAGTTTTGTCCGGGAAGATGACCAAAGTAAAGTTTTTGCAGTATTTAATTTTTCTGATGAGTTGAATTCTGTGGCATTTACTGAATCTCTTCATCACGGCGAATACGTTAATTATTTTAGTGATGAACCTGTCGAGTTTGATGAAAATTCAACTCTTGAATTAGAACCATGGGATTACAGAGTGTTTGTGAAGTAAGGACGTGGTAGAACAACTCATCTAAGCGATAAAGATATCTTTCCATTTCAAGTAATTCGTGATGATGAAACAGTTTATACCCCTTTTTCTGCTCTTACTATTTATCCTTGCTGATTTTGACCGGGGAGTGGCTCAATCCGGTTCACTCAACTGGAATGATTTTAACTCTGCCATAACTTCGGCTGATCATGACGGCAAAACCCTGGTTCTCTTTTTTGAAGCGGAATGGTGTGGTTTTTGTAAACAGATGAGGAGTGAGGTTTTTCCACAGCGTTCGGTTCAGGCCGAAGTTGGAGAGGGATTTGTTCCGGTGGCTATTGATATTGAGTCAGAAGAAAAAATCATCTATCAGGATCGAGAGATGAGTCAAAAATCATTCAGTCATCAAATGCGAATTGATGCAACCCCAACAATTATGTTTATGAGTAGTGAGGGTGAAGTTATTGGCAGGTACCGGGGTTTTGCAGATGAAAATGAGTTTATACTGCTTTTGGAATATATCCGGGATGAAGATGTCGAAAATGTTGAGTTTACAGAGTATAAAAAACGAAACAACGGGACTCAGAATTAATACTTTACAAAGTCGGCGGACTTGTTAAAAGAGTAGAATAGTGAAAGGGATGCCGTGTAGGATGTTGTCGGCTGAGTCCCTTCAAGATGTTGGTAAACCGGGACATTGCCGCTAAGCCGAATCGTTAGCTGATCAAAAAGATCGTAGGAGAGAGCGGGATTGACCATAAGCCAGGTCCCTCCGGTATTTGGCATATCCTGATTGTTTCGCTGATCTGAAGTTGTATATCTGAACCGGAATGATAGAGAGTACCCGAGTTGGTCCGTTAGCGAGTTTCCCGTCCCGACCATCGTAATCCATTCGTTGCCAAACTTGTACTCATCATTTTCACCGAAACGATCATTTTTACCCGTAAGGCGGTAAGAATTCAGCATATAGACCGAAAAGTCGGTATGAGGAACAAATGAAGCAGAGGCGTAACTCCAAAAAACTGCATCCCATGCGCCGGATCCGGGCTGCATGTCGGCGTTCATCTGAAAACCGTTGTTCCGAAGTGATGTAGTACCAAAGGGAGCCTTCACACCGCTGCCCACTGCTATGGAGTACTGTGAAGCCAGAGAGTGCTCTTTTAATACATATTTCAAAAGGAAAACTCCGTCACCGATGCCTCGGGTTGTGATATCATCGGGGTTGGAAGTCGAACGACCGGTAATCCTGTTTTTTGTCACATAACTAAACGTTGCAGAAAGAGATAACCTTCTGCTGAAACCATAATTGATTTCCAGCAGAGTGGAGTTTGTGGCACGGGTCGTGTTTGAGTCATCAAGTGACGCGTTACCTGCGTATAGGCTGGAAATATCATTATACTCGTGAGTGAGGCCTATCACCAGGTTTCCTGATTCGGTTGTACCCAAACTTTGAGATCCCAGGAGTGGGGCTCCGGCACAGCTACAGGTTTGGGCATATAAAACCTGGACTGATAAGCTAAAAGCAGCAAATAAGACCAGGTAAGTTATTTTTCGAACCATGTACTCCGGCTTTTAAGGTGTGGAAATATGGGGCCTTCTCGGGTCCAGTCCGAAGAAATCTGCCCAGGCAAACCAGTATGCGTTGTATGATCGAATGGGTTTTAGCATTTCGCCTGTTCTGGGGCCAGAAATTGCTTCTCCAAAATAATTCCAGACATTTCCTTCTTCATCTTCCAGAAATGCAGGCGGTTCCTGTTCAGAAACTGAAAAACGCAATACGGTTCCGTCCGATGCTACGGAGGAGTAGGAAGTGATGAAGTCCTGTTCGGAATTGCCAATAATCACAATATCCTCACCGGCTACATTTCTATTCACCGTAATAGTTGAATCCGGAAAATCAGATAGGACAAATACGTGTAAATCCAGATTGTACAAAACACCATGCCCAAGTTCTTTCCGGTCCAGGCGGTTATCTTCCCGGTTAATTGGGAAGACAATGTTATCGTCGTCACTGCTGTAGTTTCGACCATATGGGTAGGAGGAGTAGTCACGATCAAATCCGGTCTCGCCAGTGAGTACTTCAGAATCCGGGAAATGCTGTTTCCATGTTTCCCAATTCATCTCAATAACAGTGTATGATTGCAGTCTGGTGCCAATTCGCTCACCATTTACGCTCTGTTCGAGCATTTGACTCCAGTAAGAATTTGTGGCGCGATCGTAAGCGATGAGATTGTTTTTATGAATCAATCCGGAAACGCCAAACTCCGTAACTTCTCCTTCAATTTCCCTGTTCCATGCCACGGCTGATCCGGTGAGAGGGCAAAATGTGACAGCTACCGCTTCATCACCAATAAAATCATTTACAATCTCATGGTAGTTCAAAATTTGATGAGGGTAGCCTCTGATTTCGTCCCCAATCTTAATTCCAATAATAAGCTCATCATCTTCGAGAAAATTGATGTCGCCGACCGGTTTAAATGAAGGGTCGTCAATGGATGGAATGTCATCACGTCCGGCGCCTACAAATACCTGGTCTTCCGGGATAAGCCAGCTGCTATCCGTGTTTGTATTAGGATTATCTGGTGTTGAAGTGTTGGTAGATACGGACTCGCAGGAAATGAGCAAAAAGCTCAACAGGAGAATTGAATATAGTGACTGATTTACCATTTGTTGATACAAGCTTATAAGTTAAAACCGTTCTGCTTCTTTGATGTAACAACAAGGTAAAGTCTTACCGTTCTGTCTCTTTAGTATATTATCAGGCTGCTACAGTTTCTAAAGCCTTGAGAAGGGCTTCATACTCCTGACGGCAGTTGCCGCAGCGCTCAAGGTGTTCTTTTACACTTGGCATCGCCTTTTCCGGGGTTTTGCCTTGCAGTTCCAGTTCAGCAAATTCATGCAGCTGGTCATAACAGTCGTCACACCCGATTTCGTGATCCAGTGTCATTTTGACCATCCGGATCATACTTTTAAGTTTGTCTTGTGTCAGTTTCATATTTAGCTCCTAAATCTTTCGAACCTTAGACGGTTCGGTGAAAAAAAATCTTACAATTGGTTTAACATTTCATCCGGATCAATTCCCTCTGCCATAAGTCGCTCCTTCATTTTTAGTCTTGCGTCGTGTACCAGTTTATAGAGCGCATTACGGTTTGTGCCCATCTGTTCAGCAACAACTTCAATCGGGATTCCATGCATCATCAAGGCGTTCATCGCAGTTTTCTGTTTATCGGTAAGTTCTTCGTCGATCATTTTCTGAACCCTTTGGAGAATCATCCGCTCGTGAGTTGCTCGATCCGGACCGGGTTGGTCGTCCGTAAAGCTCTTCTGATTGATTTCCTCCCGCCCCGATTCATCATCATTTATAACCAAGTCGCTGAGTGAGATATCCTTGTATTTGGCCCTTCTTAATTCGGAGAGCCCCTCTCGCACGGCAATCTTCATCGCCCAGGTCGTGAATTTACTCTCTCCGCGAAATGTGTCAACCTTGTCCAAGATCTTCAGTAATGCATCTTGCACAGTATCTTCAACAAATTGATCCAGCTCCCGGTCTACATATTTATAGAGAGCCGGTTTTAGTCCGCGAATTAAAATAGCCCGAAGTTTTGCAATGGCTTGATCCTCAGGAGGTGGAGTAAGCTGTGTAATCCAGTCGTCATTGGAAAGCGATGAGCCATTATTCTTATTATTTTTCCTGAACCACTTAAGCATCGACCACTCCGGATTTGAATAAATTCAGTCTAACTCTGTTCATCTGAAAATAATAGATTACTGTTATAAGTAAAGCATATATCATAATTTTCATGATTATTTGAGATTAGATTAATTATTATGCTAAAATGTATTGGGGTTAATCGCATAGATTTCGGACAGTATAAAAGACTGACTTTGATTCTATCCATCCGTGGAACAAGCATTCCGCGATATCTCCTGATTTACATCTGTAATTTTTTTGATAGAGCAGGAATTGAGTGGCTAATCAGATATTGCTACTTTAAGAATCATTTTTTTAGAATTGAAATAATGGTGTTCTGGAAAAAAAGTTAAACGATTTAGAAAATAAAGCCGTGCAAACATAATCTTACCTCATCGTCTGATCGTGTTAAATTATTAAAAACATTGCCGTTTGATTGAATTTTATTATCGAGCATATCAAAAACTTAATTTTAAACAAATATTATGGCTGAAATTTTTTCTCTTCAGAGTAAAATCAGACACGCTGATTGGCCTTATATCCTTCAAACTTTCCTTTTCTATTTTGTTCTTGTAGCCATAGGTCATCTGATTTTTTCGGAAGGTGCATACACCATATACCTGCTTACAGTCACTCTGTTTTTTATCCTTTTATCACAGTTTCATGTTTACCGTTTAAGTGTTGCTGAAAGGGAACATTTGCAGTACAAAACACAAGTTCTTAATGAAATTTATAAATTTCTTCCTGTTCGCGCCCCGCTTCCTCCAATGACCGGTTGGGCAGCGACACCTGAACTGTCAGCATTTTTACTAAAAGCGATTCAGAAGTATCGTCCTGCCACAATTGTTGAGATTGGCAGCGGAATAACGACTCTCATTTCAGGATATTCGCTTGAAAAACATAATATTGACGGAAAGATTATTTCGCTTGACCATGACCCGCTGTTTGCATCAAAAACAGAAGATGAAGTAAAATTACATGGATTGTCTGATAAGGTAGAAATCCGTGTCGCCCCATTGGAAATGGTTACGATTGAAAACGAAGAGTGGCTATGGTACTCCACAGATCAAATTAAATTTGAAAAGCCAATTGATCTGCTTGTTGTGGATGGGCCTCCGGTAAAAACACAAAAAAATGCAAGATATCCTGCTTTGCCTTTACTTTATGATCATTTGAGTGAACACGCAGTTGTGATCATGCATGATACAAACAGATCCGAAGAAACAGAGATTATTAAACTATGGATAGAAAAATTTGAGGAATTTACTGTTGAGAAATTCCACAGTGAAAAGGGAATTACGCTATTTAAACGAGGTTTTTAGATAATGCAAAGGACATTAAAATCATCTTAAAAATTTTAGCTGAAGCCAGTTTCTCAGTTTTTTCCAGTCATCGGATGTAATTACCCTTAACATCGTAGCTGCCACACTGAAAACAAAAAGGTACATTACAATCCCAAAAACAAGTCCTGTTATTACACTTTCGGTATCAAAAAATAAGCTCCGGAAGTACCATACCGGAATAGCAACCAGTACAGACGTTCCCAGTACTTTTAAGTAAAAAGGGAATGGAAGCACTTTGTGAGCCGGAAGATCCATATGCCCGCCTATTCTCCTTAAGGTTATATACCAGTTATACATGTTGGCAATAAATGTTGCAGCTGCAGTACCTGCAATACCGAACCAGATTGTAAATGGAATGCTTAAAGCGATATTAGCTACTACTAAATTTAAGCTGAGATAAAACACACCTTTGGTATCTCCAAAAGCTTGCAGGATACTGCCGTAGTGTGTAATCCTCATTAACACGATGAGGTTGTAAATCTGGAAAGGTAACACAGCATTTGAGTAATCTTCTCCTTCAGATTCGGCTATTAATGAAATCAGGTCGGGAGCGATTACAATCGACATAATTGTGAGTGGTATAACAAGCAGGCTTACTTTTTCCACACCTTTATACCAGAGCTCCAGCAACTCTTCCTTTTTTTCTTCCAGCTGGAATGCTACATACCGACTAATGAGTACCGAACCAACGGCAAACGGAATGACCCGGATTATAGGCATTTCCTGTGCTCCCACGGAATACTCGGCATAAGCAGTGGCCGAGAGCAATACAGAAACGATAAATTTATCGGCGTAGCGGTTAATTTTATTTACTAGGGCGGAAAATCCCAAAGGAGCCGAAAAATTGACCTGTTCCTTAAGAGGAACCTCGGAATCTGAAATTTTTCCCTCCGGTAAAACACGTTGAAGCCAGATAAATGATCCCGCGAATCGAATGATCCCATAGACGACGAAGCCAAGCATTGCAACTTCGATACCGTAGCCAAGCAATAAAGGCCCAATCAAACAGACAAATACAAGCAAGCTTGTTGACATTTCGTACCAGGCTGAATCTTTTTGACGATCCAGAGCGAGCAGGATATTTGTGGTTGGCCACGTTGGAATTTCCAGCAGTGCTATAAGTGCCACCCAGGGCAGAAGATTCTGCACCTGAAAAGCGCTGGCAGGATCCCACTCACTTAATAACACGGGGGCAAAATAACTGACGCCCAAAATGATGAGTCCGGCAATCAAAGCAGTTACAAGAAGAATGGAGACCGTTTGCAGTACGAATGCTTTCCTGGCGCTGCCCCCAACTCGTTCAAAATAGTAAAATACACTCTCCGGAAAACCGAGTGTAGCCATATTCCGGGCAATCTCATGTATCATCAACAGATACATCAGTATGGCAACATCTGTTTTGGACAGCAATTGGAGAGTGGCAATTACAATTGCCAGATCAATTACGGTAGTGATGATGCGGGAAAAGACCACCACACCCGTTTTTTCGGTAAGATTATCGTTTTTTTTACCCAACTGTCAGAACCTGATCCATTCGCTGCGCAAGGGTTGATGTTGCAGCTTCTATTGTAAATTTATTAGAGTACGATTTCCGGTTACTCTTTTTTGAACTTCCTGCTTCCTTTTCTGAAATTTGTTCCTCAAGAAATAAAGCAATTTTTTTTGGGTGATCCGGATTGATCTGCTTCCCCTGTCCGGTCGATTCGAGAATAGTTCCTACTTCGGGGTTTGGGGCTATAGATAAAATCGGCCGATCGGTGGCAAGATAATCCCACAATTTCGCAGGGATAATATGCTTTCGTCTCTGATCGGTGCTGACAAGTAACAAATCTGCTTTTTCTAAAACATTCATCGTCTGCGAGGGTAATACAGGATTATGAATAACAAACTGGTCTTCCACATTTAGCATATCAATTAGCTCTGCATCTTTATTGATCATCGAACCAAAAGAGTGAATTTTCAGACGGTTCATTTTTTCAGGACTCATAAGGCTTACGGCTTTCGCAATGGGCTCTACCGGGCTTAATTTTCTAAACTGGCCAAAAAACAGAACATGAAAATAGTCATCATCCAGAACAACATCCCAATCGATACTTTTTTGATTTAAAAGCGGATCGTATGCGTTGTAAATAGTCGATGTTTTATCATCCTGTAGATGGTAGTGCTCTTTGTAGAGCTGCTCGGTTTGCCGGGAAGTGAATATCAGGTGATCGGCGGATTTGACATATTTTCTTTCAGCTTTGCGGTCAACCCAGTGTGAAAATAAAGATCTTGGCCGCAAGTTCACCTCAGAAAGTGTCCAGGGATCACGAAAATCAGCTATCCAGGGAATCTTTAACTCATTTGACAGTTTGTGACCCAACCAGTGCCCGGACCATGGATCACCCGTACTCCAGATCAAATCCGGCTTATATTTGGCCACATCTTTTTTTATGGATGAATATCTGAGCAAAAACAACAAGATCCAGGTATCCAGCGGTGTATGTTTGTCAATTTGTTCAGAAATAAATCCGGAAACTCTATTTGGACCCTTTTGAGTAGCGGATGGCTCTTTTGCTGTTGACGTTGTGCGATCAAAAGGGGGTGTTATTTCAACGATTTTAACTCCGTTTAGCAGATCTTGCTCATTATTCGAGAGTAGGCCTTTGGTAGATTGGATTGTTAGTACAGTAGGATTCCAACCGAATTTTTTTAGTCTAATGGCAAATTTGAAAGGTCTTAGTGATGCAACTCGGCGCCGTGGAGGAAAATATGGGGCAATCAAGAGTACATTTTTCATCCGACTAATTTAACCAACATAGTTTCTATCATCAATAAAAAGTAGTGGAGGATAATAGATTAGGCCATAAGGATAAAATTCTAAACCCGATTGAATTGATGAGTGAAAATCAGTCAATTTCGGTTAGCTCAATTTTAGAGGCGATACTAAGTATTTTATTGATCTACCGGCCTTCAAAGATGTATGCCAACCTGCAAATATTTCTGATAATATTTAAACAATGTTGGCCGAATAATTTACACAATTCGTGATACCTCATTAAGTATTCATCAGGTAGGGAGTTAAAGAAGGGAGTATTTGTGGATTTTATTTTCGTAAGAAATGCTTGAGTGACCGCGTCCAATTAGTTGTAAACTCTGAATGAAAAAAGAGATAGTACAATGAACAAAGTAGCTGTAGTTGTTTTGGCAGAAGCCGGAAGTCATGAAGCGCTGGGGCGAGTTGTTAACGCTCTGGAGTTCGCTAAAGAGCTTCAGGATCATAATGATAAAGTAAAAATTGTTTTCGACGGAGCAGGAACTACGTGGGTGCCAAAGCTTGCGGATGAAGAGCACGATGCCCACCCGCTTTATAAGGCCGTGAAGGGTAGTATTCACGGGGCCTGTAAATTTTGTTCCAAAGCGTTTGGAGTGATTAATGACGTGAGTAAAACAGATGTAGATCTTTTGGATGATTACGATGATCATCCGAGCCTGCGTTCATTTATTCAGGATGGGTATCAGATTGTAACTTTTTGATTGATACACGACAAACGCATAACTCCTATGGTAGCCCGGTTAGTAGCCGGGCTGCTTTATTTTTAAATAAATTTTTCAATCAAAGACGCACCATGAGTAAACCCGATTTTTCGAATTTAAAAGCATTGCGCTATGAATATACTTTACTTCCTTCAGCATGATGGGTATACAATATTGCTACAGGCTGACTGTGGCTGGATCGGTGAAGCAGGTCCCGGGCCGACTTATCTGGATGAAGGAACGCGTTGGAATTTAGAGAATCCGGATTACAAGTAAGAATACTGTATCATAGTGTGTCTATCTTTTGTAAGCTTATATTTTCTGATTTGGCGATATTTAGAAACAAAAATTTATTCATTATGAAAACACCGGCCACGTTTTTCTATAAGTCCTTAGGCTTTACTTTTACAGTATCGCTTCTTCTTTTTACGATTTCAGCCTGTGATACCAATTCGGTTTCGGGAGGTAATTTTGAAGGATTAGATATCGACACAGAAATTAAATGGCTGGTTCCTGAACACCAAGTAATAGCCGGTGGTCCGGGCAAGGATGGCATTCCGCCAATTGAAAATCCAAAGTATACCACCGTGTCAGAGGTGGATTTTATTCCTGATGAAAGGCGGATAATTGGCATGGTAAATGAAGGGGAAGTTGTCGGTTACCCGGTACAGATACTGGACTGGCACGAAATTGTAAATGATGACAGTCAAATTACCATTACATACTGTCCTCTTACAGCTACGGGTATCGCATGGAATCCACAGCAAGGACCAAGTTTTGGAACTTCCGGACTTATTTTTAGAAATAATCTGATTGCCTACGATAGAAATACTGAATCTTTGTGGTCTCAAATGAGGCTGAGGGCGATTAATGGCGAGCACTTAGGTGCCAGCATTAATCCACTAAATGTATTGGATACCACCTGGGAAACCTGGAAAAAAATGTACCCTGATTCTAAAGTGATGAATACTTCAACGGGGCATGTCAGAGATTATAATTCATACGCATACGGTAAAGATTATAATACCACAGACGGCATTATCTCATTCCCTTTAGTTCATAGAACAGATGTCAGACTGCCCGACAAAGCAAGGGTACACGGTGTATTTATCGATGAGGATCTGGATGAACAGTCAACCGTACGTCTTTATGAAGTGAGTAAGTTCGATTCCGGAATTGAAGTTTTTCATGACACTATTGTGGGAGAGGAGTTTGTTATTATTGGCAGTAGCGGTCTCAGTTTTGCTATTGCCTACAAGATGTTCTCTGACGGTGCGGAACTGGAATTTGAAGCTGTTCAGGATCAGCTACCCATTGTGATGGTAGACCAAGAGGGTACAAAATGGAACGTATTCGGGGAAGCGGTAGAAGGCCCAGGTACCGGTCGCCGTTTAAGTCCGGCCAAATCGTACTCAGGTTTTTTCTTTGCTTTCAAGGAAATGTTTGAACTTCCTGAGATTTATGATTTCAGCCGGGAATCTGAGTAATTCAATTATTTCCACATAATGAGGAGTTCGTGCCGGGTTGAGGATAGTTCAAGGTTTTCTACCTGAATAGTATGATTTCGAACCTGAAATTCAATTGGTTGCCCATCGAGATGAATAGTTTCAACAGATTTAGCGGCATTTCGAATGGTCAGATTAATTGATTCAATCTCTGATGCAAATTGTTGACCAATCTCCTTCATGAACCGGATAGTTGATTTATCGTTTTGATTAGTCGAGCTGATGTGAAGTTGCTCATACATTTCTTTTGTATAGGCATCGTAGGTCAATCCATCATCATGATAGATGGAAGTTCTGTAGTATGGCATGGATGCGTCATAGAAAAGAGTGAGGTTTAAATCATTGATAGAGTAGTTGTCCAGTGACTGAACCAATTCCACAGTTGGAATAATAGCTCCGCCCCGAATAAAAGTCGGGATCGATTCTTCCTGAGTCTTTACTGAGCGTTGTTCTCCCCCGCGATACCTTTCACCGGTATAGAAATCAAACCAATTCGATTTACCGGGGAACCAAACCGTCTGTTTTTTCTTATCGGGTTCCATAACTGGAGAAACCAGAATATCATCACCGAAGAGATAGCTGCCTGCCACTTTATAGATTTCGTGATTATCAGGCTCCTCGAAAAAAAGCGGACGCATCAGTGGTATACCTGTTCTGGAATTTTCAAACGCAAGGGTGTAGATGTAGGGAATCAGGCGGTACCGGAGTTCTATCGCTTTTCGTGACAATTCAAGTGCCTCCGGGCTTCTGAATACCGGTTCTGAGGGTACATCCTCTTGTGCATGTGGTCGGTAAATGGGTTGAAACACTCCATACTGCAGCCATCGAACATATTTTTCATCATCTACCAGGTCTCCGGCAAATCCACCCAGATCGGAGTGCATGTAGGCCAGTCCCTGAAGCCCCATTTGCAGGGAAATTTCAGGCTGTGATTGAAGTCCGCCCCATGTGCGATTGACATCACCCGACCAGGGAATTAACCCAAATCGTTGCGACCCGGAGTATCCGGCGCGCATTAAGTTAAAAGGTCGCACATCCGGGTAGTGTTCTCGATATCCTTCGTGAACTATTTTTGCCCATTCGTGTCCATAAATATTGTGAACTTCATTAGCTGATCCGGTATGATGAACAAGGTATTCCGGATGAACTTCCGGTTCTCCCAGATCTCCCCACCATCCGTGAACACCCATCTCAATCAAACCTTGATAGATATTCCAGAACCAATCGCGGGCTTCAGGGTCAAATACATCGATTAAGCCGGTGTTGCCAAAGAAAAATTCGTAGGTGGCAGGATTCCCAAGTGAGTCTTTGGCGAGCACATCCATTTCTACAGCCTCTTCCCATCGATTAGAGGTAGTGAGAACAAATGGCTCAGTAATGAGTATGGTCTTAACTCCCTGTTCTTCGAGCTGATCCATCATCTGTACCGGTTCGGGAAATGAGTCGCGATCGAATGCGAGATTACCCATCGTCCCTTTTACATCTTTCCCAAACCAATAAAGGTCCAGAATAACGGCATCAACCGGTACTTCCTCCTTTTTGAATGTCTCAATGGTTTCTAGAACTTCATCCTGTGAATGGTAGCCGAACCGGCTTGAGAAATTGCCAAAAGCCCAGCGTGGCGGAAGAGGCTGAAACCCTGTTAAGTTGGTATAGTTATAAACAATTTCTTCCCAATCTGAACCAGCAATCACCTGGTAACTTTGGCGTCCGGATATTGCTTCGAATGAGAGTGTGTTGTTGAACTGACTATCCAGGTCCAGCCAGCCGGTAGTGGGATTGTCAAAATGAATGGCGTACATCTTGGAGGAAAGAACCATTGGGATAGTGTAGTTCATCAGTTCAGAGTGGGTTTCATACCCATAGTCGGCCCGGTTGTAAAGCCGAAGCCGATTCCCACGCCGATCCATTCCAAGTGCTCGTGCGCCACCACCCATCAATATTTCTGTTTCGGAAATATTAAAGTCTACTTTAAACCCATCTTCCGTCGATTGGAATCCATTTCGTTCTTCGATCAGCTTTTTTCCTCCGTAATAAAAAGAAATCTGTCCAGATGGTCTTTCTATAAAAACTTGTAGTCCCTCGGTTATTAACGCAACATAATTGCCGGTATCATCCACATCGAAGGAAGTGAATTTATCATTCATCACAACCGCATGTGATGGCGGGTATTCAGATAGCTCATCTTCGTAAAATGTTACCTCAGCAACTTCAGGCGAGTAAAATGAGATCTCATAAATTCCCCGGTCCAGTTGGAGGCGTAAATGATCGTCCGTTACCTCATAATGGAATGAGTCTGTCTGTTGGGCGGTAACCGGATTCCATCCGGTGAAGAGTAAAAGAACAACGAAGAAGGTATAAAATCGGAGGTTAGACATGTTGAACAGTCAAAATGAAAGAATGAAGTCAGTTTATTGAACTGTAAGGATAACTGTTGCTGATCAAATTATCCAAAAGGCTGAAAGCCTTAAAAAACCCAACTTGGGGCACCGCCCCAAGACCACGAAAAAATGATCCAGACCGAAAAGCAGGCTGAAAGCCTGCAACAGGCGGAACTGCGACCTGACTATTCTTTCCAAAAATAGGTCGGATTATACTCAACTACATCATACCTTTTCATGTATTGCTCGATCTCTTCTCTATAATTCCATTTTTTATGGTGCTCCTGCTGGCGTGCGATATAACGCGTAGTGACCCCAACTTTGGAACTGCTAACTGAAAAGGCACCGTATCCTATTTGCCAATAAAAGGAAGGATTATTTGTGCTTTCCTTCATCCATTTGGAAGATCCCTTTTTTACCTCTTCGACAATTTTTGCCAGACTGATATTTTTAGACATACGAAATAGAACATGAACGTGGTCCGGAACAGAGTTTATGATAATTGCCGGACATCCAAGGCTTTTGAAAATCCCTGCTAAATAGGCGTGTAAATCGGCCCGAATACCATCATAGATCATCGGCAATCGGCCTTTCGTTGAAAATGTAAGATGGATGTAAAGTTTGGAAAGAGACTGGCTCATGACAAGTGATTTAGTTTAGAGGTGTGAAGTAGAAACTTTTACCTGTATGAACCGAAAATCTATGCAGGCTTACAGAAATTTTTTTTAAAAAAAAGATTTACGCTGTTGCAGGCCTTCAGCCTGCCTGATTTGATGGGGACTGATTACCGGGGCGTTGCCCCGGGCTGGTTTGTAAAAGGCTTTCAGCCTTATTTCGCCCAAAATCTGAGCTGTAGTATGAAATAACCTAAAAGAGATAAAGGCGAAAAGGTAGAAGTTGAATAAGATTTATAGTACTGAGGATAAGCATTGATAACCTGATTAAATTTTTATTTGGCAACCGAGTGGTAATCGGTTTTTAAGCCAAAAGCTGAAAGCCTACAGTACCCCAGTTTGATACATCGATCTTCTAAGAAACAGTCCAAATGTGTTCTCATAGTTGAAGGATATCCTCTACTGAGAGTCAGCGGAAAAAATTGCGAAGAGGATTAAACGAATGGCATAGATTTAGAAGCATCGGACGTTGAGTGGGATGAACGGGTGGAGAAGGCTTTCAGGCCTGTAGCTGATTATATATTTAGAAATCAATAACCCATTAGATCAATAAAAACAACAGGCTGAAAGCCTAAAACAACCCAGCTTGGGGCACCGTCCCAAGACCATGAAAAAATGATCCAGACCGAAAAGCAGGCTGAAAGCCTGCAACAGGTTACACTCCAATCCTGTTTATATGATTGATCATATCCAAAAAATGAAGCAGATAGAAAATCAGACAGAATAACAGTGTGGTGGAGTCACTCTGTCTTCCCGGAAATGACAGCCGGTCACAGCTGAAATTCCGGTCTGAAACAACTTCATAAGTATTCTGCCGAACATGACAAACGTGGCAGTAAAATAGTTGTTGGCATTTCTATTGCAACAAGTATAGGTGAACAATTGAATAAACTTTTAAACAACAACTTAAAAATCGGAGGTCATTATGGCACTCGTTAGATATTCAAAACCCGGAAATGATGTATTCGGTCAACGTTTTTCAGACATTATGGACGAATTTTTCAATGATGCAGTCGCAAATAGACAAAATTCGTTCGCACCTAAAATTGATATATCAGAAACCGAGAATCAATACGTTATAGATGTAACTCTTCCGGGAATGAAGAAAGATGATATTCAGCTTGACCTTGAAAAAGGCCGGTTGACAATCAACGGAGAGCGAAAATTTGAAAAAGAGAAAGAAGGTAAAACATACCACAGAGTGGAAAGCCACTACGGTACATTTACCCGAACTTTCCAGCTCCCGGATGATGTGAACGATGACAGCATCAATGCATCATACAATGATGGGATTTTAAATATCACCATCGATAAGAGCGAAGAGAAAATGAAGAAGCAAATTAAAATCAAATAAGAAGTTAGTAGTAAGAGCTGTTCTCATATGTCCCCTAAGAGAGCAGGTTAGTTAGCGCCGGAGATCCTTTGACAAGTGTCTCCGGCATTTTTTTGGACAATAAATTGGGATTTCTGAAAGTTTAAGCCTTTGATGATCGCACGATTCCTTTACATGAATAAGGAACCGCTGTCCATCTCGTTAGTAGAAACTAAAAAATGCTTTTAAAAATCCGTCCGGAACAGGGCGAGGTAGAAAAAAATCTACCGATAGAATTCAAATAAAAAAGAGTCGACATTTATGGATAGAATAACAAAAAGTGTAATAGCCGCAGTAGCTGTGGCGTTTTTCTTTATCGGGCTGAATTATGGAAATGAAACCGAATCGGACTCGACAAAATCAGAACTGCCAACGTACAATGAATCAACACAGACGACGGGTACACAGCGAGCAGTGACACTGAGAGATTTTAACAACGCTATTGTTGATATCGCTGAACAGGCCAATCCAACTGTGGTTACAATTAACACAACCCAAACGGTTCGTCAAAGACAGCAATCTCCATTTTCCTTCTTTTTTGATGACCCCAGGTTGGATCGCGAAAGAGAGTTTCAACGACAAGGGCTTGGTTCAGGAGTGATTGTATCTGAGGAAGGATATATCATCACAAATAATCATGTGATAGATAATGCCGATGAAATTAAAGTTACTCTTTTTGATGGCGAAGAACTGGACGCAGAAATTGTTGGGGCAGATCCCGCCAGCGATATAGCCGTGCTGAAAATTGATCATGACGACTTGAAAGCAATTCCGCTCGGCAACAGCGATGAACTTAGAGCCGGTGAAATGGTCTTCGCGATCGGTAGTCCATTGGGTAATCAGTTTGCGCATTCAGTTTCTATGGGTATTGTTAGTGCGAGTGGCCGTTCAAGATTAGGTCTGAACCAATTCGAAAATTACATTCAGACAGACGCTGCTATTAACCCCGGCAACTCCGGCGGACCGCTCATTAATGTTGATGGAGAGTTGATTGGTATCAATACAGCTATTGCCAGCCGCAGTGGTGGAAATCAGGGACTTGGTTTTGCAATCCCAATCAACATGGCTCAAAGCGTAATGGAATCTTTGATAACAGACGGACGTGTTGCCCGCGGATATCTTGGTATTTCTTTGGGCGGTGAAGTTGATCGCACCATGGCACGTGCTTTGGGAATGAACACTCCCAGAGGATTTGTAATTGGCGACGTTGTTGAGGATGGACCGGCTGCAGAAGCAGGGCTTCAGGAAGGCGACGTGGTTGTTCGTTTGAATGGCAACATCGTTCGTGATTTTTACGATTTCCGTGTTACAATTGCGAACTCTGCACCGGGTACAGAAGTAGAGATTGAAGTTTTCAGAGATGGCGAAACGCAGTCGTTTACTGTTGAACTCGGAGAGTTGAATCCTGAAGAGGTAGCCGCTGAAATGAGTACTTCAGATGAGGAGGAGCTTCGTGAAAATTTAGGCTTTGCCGTAGATGAACTCACGGATTCCATTCGCCGGCAGCTGAATTTGCAATCTCAGGCGTTTGGTGTAGTGGTAAGTGAAATTAGCGAAGCAAGCAGCGCATACGCACAAGGTCTGAGAAGAGGCGATGTTATTTCCCAGGTAGCCGGATCGCCTGTTACTCAACCGGAGGAGTTCTACGGTACAATTCAAACCTTGATTGATGACGGCACTGAAGTAGCACTGCTTCGTGTGAACCGCCAGGGAAGAAATATTTTTGTGGCGTTTGAGCTTTAAAAAATGGTTTAGGTAGTGATTAAGGTTAAGCCTCTGTCTGATTTCAGGCAGAGGCTTTTTTATTGGGTTTAGTTTTTGTTTAGATGATGATTAGGGGGTAAGTCTCCGCTTGAGAGACTGTGAACTATTGCCACGGAAACACGGATCAACACTGAAAACTCTGTGACATTCCGTGTCTCCGTTGCAATAAAGGGTGTATGATATCTGATCAAGTTTTGATTATTCATTTTCTCACAATTTCTCTAGAGGGAGTATGGCGCATGCCTGAGGCCTGTACTACCTCCATTCCGTCAGGTTTACTGTCAATACAACAATTTGAGAGGGGCATGGCACTACTTTTGCAAATATTAAAAGCAAAGTTAAGTACACTTGAGCTATGGAATACAAAGATTACTATAAAACATTAGATGTATCCCGGGATGCTTCGCAAGACGAGATCAAGAAGAAGTATCGTAAGATGGCGGCGAAATTTCATCCCGATAAGAATCCGGGTAACAAAAAAGCCGAGCAAAAATTCAAGGAAATCGGTGAAGCTTACGAGGTATTAAAAGACCCCGAGAAAAGAAAGCTGTATGATAAAGTTGGGTCTGATTGGAAGAAGTATGAACAAGCCGGTGCGAGCGCAGATGATTTTAACTGGCAGCAGTATGCCGGACGTAGAGGTGGGGGAGGCCGTCAACGTGTAAACATTAACATGGATGATATTTTTGGCGGTGGTCAGCAGTCTGCAGGCAGAGGGAGCCCTTTCTCCAGCTTTTTTGAAACACTATTTGGAGGTGGGCAATTCGAAAACGGTGGCGATCCATTTGGTGCTGCACAGGGCAGACAGCAATATTCAGCCGGCGGTGGAAGAAGGGCTTCTCAAGCCGTTGCTGATTCAGAAGCCGTTGTTCATGTTGATTTAAAAGATGTGTTAACCGGTGCCGAAAAACACCTTCGCGTAGGCAACGAGAAGATGAAAGTGAAAATACCGGTGGGTATTGAAGATGGCAAGCGGCTCAAGCTAAAAGGAAAAGGTCAGCCGGGCCCCGGTGGGCGAAAAGGTAATCTATACCTGAAAATCAAAATCAATGAGCCTGAAGGAATTGAAAGGAAAGGTAAAGACATTATTCAAACAACGGATCTGCCGGTACATAAAGCCGCATTGGGTGGCACTCTGACAGTTGAAACACTGGAAGGTAAAGTGAAACTTAATATTCCCGAGAATACTCAAAACGGGAAGATGTTCCGCCTGGCCGGTCGGGGCGTTCCGGAGTTTAATAATCCGACGAAAAGAGGAAACTACTATGTGAAAGTTTCTCTACATCTGCCTGATAAATTGAGCCAGGAAGAAAAAGATCTTTACAAAAAATTATCCGAAATACGGTCTGAATAAATATTGGATCGGATAGACTGTTCAGATAAAAGATCGTACCTTTAATAAAGATAAATTTAATACTTCGTTGAGATATGAAAGGATTTTTGATTTTAGCCGCAGCACTGTTTTTCAATACAGGAGAAATTGATCATCAGGAGCACCAAAAGTGGGGACAAATTGGTCATTATGTGACCGGAGAAATTGCGGATATATATCTCAGCGATGAGGCCCGTGATCGCGTTTACGAAATTTTAGGCGATCGCTCATTATCTTTGTCTGCTGTTTGGATGGATGATATCCGTTCGGACAGTGAATATGATTATACCCGGACCTGGCATTGGGCAACCATTGAGGAAGGAAAGACCTATGAAGAGACTGAACAAGAAGAGGATGGTGATATCATCTGGGCTCTTGAAACACTTATTGAGGAACTCAGGAATGGCGACCTGACGGAGAAGGAAGAAAAAGATAAACTGAGGCTTGTTATCCACATGATTGGCGATATTCATCAACCTTTACATGTGGGTAACGGTGAGGATGTAGGTGGAAATGATGTTCGTCTTCAGTGGATGGGAGAAAATTCAAACCTGCACAGACTTTGGGACAGCGACATCATAAACTCACTTCAAATGAGTTACTCAGAGCTTGCATGGGAAATTGATACTGCTACTGAAGAGCAGGTTGAAGAGTGGCAGAATTCATCCGTTCGGGACTGGGCTTATGAATCCGTAAGCTATCGTGATATTGTATATGATCTTCCCGATGATATGAGAGTTGGATACGAGTATCGATATCACAACAGGGATTTGATTTTCAAGAGATTACTCCAGGCAGGTGTTCGTACAGCAGGTGTTTTAAACGACATTTATGGAGCTGAGTAGTAGTCGTTCATCAGTACTCTTTTAAAACACTCAGGTGGAGATTGTAATCGGCCGCATTATACAGTACAAATCGAATGTATTTGACGTTGGTAAGCTCCGCTGACGTTTTCTTTATAGTATTAAATGCGATTTGGGCTGCTTCCTTCATTGGATATCCGAACGCACCTGTAGATATAGCCGGAAAAACAATCGATTCAATTCCATTTTCTTCCGCCAGTAATAATGCATTTCGATAGCAGTTTGAAAGTAATTGATCTTCCGGTTTGTCTTTTCCATAAACCGGACCCAAACAGTGTATTACATACTTATTTGGCAGATTAGGGGCTTCTGTTATTACCGCTTCACCCGGTTTAATTGGAGCTAAAGGTCTTGTGAGTTCTTCCAGCTCGGGATCACCCACACTGTGAATGGCACCTGCAACGCCACCGCCAGTTTTCAGTTCAGCATTTGCAGCGTTCACAATTGCATCACAGTCCGGTTGGTCAGCAATATTGCCGTTTGATAGTTCGAGCATTACTTCATTGAATTCAACGTGCATTCTTTTCAGGTTAAGTTCTAATTAAAACGGCTTTTTATATAAGCTACAGGTTATCTAATAGACCACAAAACAGCTCTTTGATCTCAAAAGAGTGGAAAATCAAATTTTTTAATTTATTAAAACGTCAATTCTCAGAATTTAAATAGTACTTCATACTATCTATTAACAGTAATTTGGCCTGTTTAATTGTCTATTCCGGGTTCAGATCCGATAAAGTAAAGGACAACGCAAAAAAATAGCGGAGGAACCTTCATCAAAGCAGATCTTTTTCAAAGGTAATTTGGTGATCTTCTTTTACAAAAATCCGGAAAATTTCCGGAACCTGAGAGCCTGATTTTCGAATTGTATCACATGAATCAGGATAGGATTTTTGAATATCTGAGAAACGGTGCTCAAGCCAATCAGCTTACTTCAACTCAGAAGTAGTTAAATCAAAACAATTCCAATTGGCTTAAAAGTAACCCTCAGCTGCTATTGTTTCGATAATGGCAGTCGGTTTCTTTTGTAAATGTAATTGAGGCAGAAAAGACCGCAAGAATTCTGCCATACAATTGCTTAAACAGTGATTTGATCTAACATATAGTGCTTGAACTGCAATTCCGACAGGTTCTTGGCCGCAGGTACGATTTTAGCTTCTGTGTAGAGTAAAAGAAAGTCTAAATAGGAGCAAAGATGAATTTCAATAAATTTACGATTAAAGCGCAGGAAGCTGTTCAGGCCGCACTTGAATTGGCTCAGAATGCAAATCATCAGGCTGTGGAGCCGGCGCATATTCTAAAAGCGCTCTTGAGTGACTCTGAAAATGTTACGGTCCAGATTTTGAAAAAAATCGGGGTGAATGTGGCTACCTTATTGGAGCAGCTTGAGAAGAAGATTAAAACATTTCCCGTTGTGAAGGGTGCCTCTGTATCAGGGCAGTACCTGTCGAACAATACAAAAGCACTATTTGATAAAGCTCAGACTGAAGCGACCGATTTAGGTGATGAGTATATTAGCTCTGAGCATATTTTGCTTGCACTGATTGTTACTTCATCCGAAGCAAGTGGACTGCTCAAAGATCAGGGAGTGAAAAAGGATCAGGTTCTGCAGATTTTAAAAGATGTTAGAGGCAGCCAGACGGTGGATGATCCCAATGCGGAGAGCCGTTACCAGGCATTGAAAAAATATGCCCGTAATCTGAATGAGCTGGCTGAGAAGAATAAATTGGATCCTGTGATCGGTCGGGATCAGGAGATACGCCGTGTCATGCAAATCTTATCGCGGCGAACCAAAAACAATCCGGTACTGATCGGAGAGCCCGGTGTGGGTAAAACGGCAATTGCCGAAGGACTTGCCTTGAGAATTGTTCGCGGTGATGTGCCGGAGGGATTGAAAACCAAACAGATTGTAGCCCTTGATATGGGAGCCCTGGTGGCCGGTACAAAATTCCGTGGTGAGTTTGAGGAGCGTCTGAAAGCGGTGGTCAAAGAGGTGATGGATTCTGATGGAGAGCTGATTCTCTTTATTGATGAAATTCATACCCTGGTAGGGGCCGGTGCTACGGAAGGATCGATGGATGCTGCTAACATTCTAAAACCGTCATTGGCACGTGGCGAGCTGCACGCAATTGGCGCCACTACGCTAACCGAGTACAGAAAATATATCGAGAAAGACAAGGCGCTGGAGCGTCGTCTTCAAACCGTATTTATTGGTGAACCGTCCATTGAAGATACCGTATCTATTCTGCGCGGACTTCAGGAAAGATATGAAGTTCACCACGGTGTGAGAATTACAGATGCTGCAATTGTAGCGGCCGCCGAACTGTCTCACCGATATATCGCCGACCGGTTTTTGCCTGATAAGGCGATTGACCTGATTGACGAAGCTGCATCACGACTGAGGTTACAAATCGACTCCATGCCGGAAGAGCTGGATAGCATTGAACGGCAGATTCGTCAGCTTGAGATTGAGCGGGAAGCTTTGAAACGTGAGAAAGACGAAGCCAAGTTGAAATCGAATGAAAAAGAGCTGGCCGATCTGGAAGAGAAACGGAAGTCTATGCGAGCGCAGTGGGATCATGAGAAAGGCTTGATCCAGAAAACCCGTGAACTGAAACAGGCGATAGAAACGGCTCGCAATCAGGCTGATAAAGCTGAGCGTGAAGGACTGTATGAAAAAGTGGCTGAACTGCGCTACGGAACCATTACTCAGCTTGAGAAAGATCTCGAAGAGACAAAAGCAAAACTGGACGATGTTCAAGAAGGCCGCTCACTTTTGAAAGAGCAGGTGGAAGCCGAAGAGATTGCAGATATTGTAAGCCGATGGACCGGAATTCCGGTGACCAAAATGCTTTCCAGTGAACGCCAAAAATTGCTCAAGCTGGAAGAAGAACTTCATAAGCGGGTAATTGGCCAAGACCAGGCCATCGAGGCAGTCTCTGATGCGGTACGTCGAGCAAGAGCCGGATTGCAGGATGAGAATCGTCCGATCGGTTCATTTATGTTTCTCGGATCCACGGGAGTTGGTAAAACGGAGCTTGCCCGTTCGCTGGCTGATTTCCTCTTCAACGACGAGGACGCCATGATTCGGATCGACATGAGTGAATATATGGAGAAGCACAGCGTAAGTCGATTGATCGGTGCGCCTCCCGGCTATGTGGGCTATGATGAGGGCGGTCAGCTGACAGAAGCCGTTCGCAGAAAACCTTATTCGGTTGTTCTGCTCGATGAGATCGAAAAAGCTCATCCGGACGCCTTCAATATTTTATTACAGGTATTAGATGACGGACGCCTGACGGACAACAAAGGCGTAACGGTCGATTTTACCAATACCATTGTGATTATGACCAGCAATATCGGCTCACACCTGATTTCCGACCAGATTGAGAAGAGTGGCGGCGAAATGGACGATGCCACATACACCGAGCTGCAGGACAAGCTCTTTGAGCAGTTGAAGAAAACCATTCGGCCGGAGTTTCTGAACCGGATTGATGACGTAGTTGTTTTCCATCCGCTCGATCAGCGACACATCCGACAAATTGTGGATATTCAGCTTACACGTGTTGAGAAAATGCTGGCGAAGAATAAAGTTAAACTATCCGTGACGGATAAAGTTCGTGATTGGCTGGCAGCACGTGGATATGACCCGGTTTACGGTGCTCGTCCACTGAAGCGGGTCATTCAGACTCAGATCGTAAATCAGTTAGCCAAGCATCTTATTGAGCGAGAAGATGATACCAAAGGCATTGAGTTTGAGGCAACCGTCAGCAAAGATGGAAGCAGGCTCGAATTTGCCGAAGTGTATAACGACGTCGAAGCATGGGCAGATTAAAGTAACCCCGTCAGACCGCTCCACGCGGTCAGACGGAATCATTGCCCCATCATATTTTAGATTTTATACCCGTCTACCCGCTTGAAGCGAGCTGACGGGGCGGGAAATTCAATTCAATAAAAAAACCTCCAAAGTTTTTGAAACCTTGGAGGTTTTTGTTTTTCGGGTTCATTCAATATTTACATGTTCACCGTTATTCTGGAGTAGATATAACGTCCTTCAAAACCGGATGGGGAGAATCCGGAATATTGGAAAATACCGTTAAAGCTATTTCCCTGGAATGTCTTATCCGGATAAACATCAAAGATGTTGTTTCCGCCAAGAGCAAATCGAACGTTATCACTGATGCTATACGCGAACTCGAGGTCCGTAGTAAAGACATTACCATAAACCTGGTCTTCATTCGGGTCAGATCGGATGGCTTCAATTTCTCCGTAACGGACACCGCGCAGCATAACTGACCATTTATTTCGTTCGTAATTGGCCATGAAATTAATGTTACTGCTGGGTTGTCCCACTTCAAAACGTCCAATTTCAACACGTCCGAAGAGCGGCACATCGGTTAAACCTTGAAGTTCTGCCGGAGTATCAATCTCATCTTTGTTGGTGATCTCGGTGTCGTTAAAGTTCATTCCGAGGGTAAAACGAAGAGTAGAATTATCGGCCATATTAAATCCGTATCTTGCAATTATGTCTATCCCCTGAGTTTCAGTGTTTACAGCGTTAGTGAAATATCGACCGCCTGTAGCATTGATCCCCTGATTTTGAAGGAAATCAGCAAGATCCTCACCGGTAAAGTTTTCGGTGAAAACTACGCGATCATCAATTGTTATTCTGTAAACATCTGCCGTTAAGGAGAAGTTACCACGCTCGAATGTGGCACCGGCACTAAGGTTGACCGAGGTTTCCGCTTCGAGAGATTCGGCTCCCAATGCTTGAGCTGCGGCAGAATTTACAGGGAAGGTTCCTACCTCGAACGGAGTGCCATCAATAAAAACGGTTGCGATGGATGTGAAGTAAGACTGAGCCAGGGATGGTGCTCTGAATCCGGTGCTTGCAGCACCTCTGACAGCCAATCCTTCTACAATTTCGAAACGGGTAGAAAATTTCCCGGTCAGTGTGTTTCCAAAATCGCTGTAACTTTCAAAGCGCCCGGCTAAACCTACAGTCCATGGATCGATCACATCTGTTTCTAAATCGGCATAAGCTGCAATGCTGTAGCGATCTTCATTCTGCTCATTTCTGGGTGAAAAACCCGGAAATACTTGTGCACCGGGAGCCGCGCCATTTCCGCCATCGGCATACGATTCTGCTTCACCTCGGATGATTCTGTAAAGTTCGTAGCGGAACTCGCCACCTAACGCGATACTCAGCGGCTGTGCAGTTCCAATGTCGGCAGTTCTAACAAAATCCAGATTGGTGGTCGCCTGATCGAATGCCAGTGTACCCGCTTCAAATGTTGTTGGACTGCCTACACCGATAGATGTATTTACAGAGTTGGTTACACCGTAATTAATAGAATTATGACCATAGACCTGACTTAGATCGTAACTCCAATCGCCGGCTCGTCCCTTAATTCCTGCAGAAAACGATCCGTCGTAAACGTTAGAGGTGATAAGTGGTAAAAATCCGTCTGGATAGTATTCGGGAACATTCCTTCCATCCAGCGCACGGCGATAAAAACCACCGGTTTCACCTTCGCGGAGGCTTATACCTCCAAAAGCATAAAGTTCAACATCGGGGGCTACTTCCATATTTCCACTAAAAAATCCGCTAACATCCAGCAGATCTCCGGCCCCATAACGGTGATTGATGCGATCAAATGTTAATTCACGCGGATCGGGATTACCATTTACTTCAGGATAATTTTGTCTTGGGTCAATTCCTGATCGGTTTGTAATTCCACGATCACGATATTGTCCGGCTACATACAGCTGCCCGTTATTTGGGAGTTCAAAACCATAACCAAGGTGCAGATTTACGGTTTTACCGTCATAGTGCCAAACATCTTCTTGTCCGGGATAGTATGGTGAACTTTGAAAGCCGGCAGTAGATCCACCTTCAGGAAGCGCCTGATTTGGAGCATAGCCTCGCTCTTCCTGGCTTACATTTTGTCCGTATGAAAAAGAAGCATCCAGACCTGTAGACTGTTTCAAAACGATGTTAATAACGCCTGCAATGGCATCAGATCCATATTGAGCTGCAGCTCCATCACGCAATACTTCAATCCGTTCTATCATATTTGCCGGAATTGCATTCAGATCAACACCTGTTGCACCACGCCCCACGGATCCATTGACGTGCAGGATGGCACTCGTGTGTCGTCTTTTACCATTTATTAAGACCAGTGTTTGATCAGGTCCTAAGCCTCGAAGTGTTGCCGGACGAACGTGATCTGTTCCGTCGGTTATTGAGGATTCCGGCGAGTTAAACGATGGAACCAAGGCCCGGATTATGGCTGTAGTCTGTGTAAAACCGGTTGCTTGTACTTCTTCAGCACTAATTACATCTACGGGGACAGGCGATTGTGTTACCGTTCTTCCCTGTCGGCGGGTACCTAAAACAACAACCTCACCACCTCCAACGGTAGCTATCTCAAGCGTGACATTTAGGGTCAGTGTTTCCCCGGAAGAAATCGTAATGTCCTGTCTGGAAGTCTGATAACCCAAAAAACTAACCTGTAGAGTATAGTCTCCGGCTGCTGCTTCTATAGAATATTCACCATCCGGATTGGTAGAAGTACCGATATTTTCACCGACCAACACTACGTTTGCGCCTGGCAAAGGATTGTTGTCAGTATCAGATACGACACCTTCTACAGTTCCTCTCTGTGCAAATGTTTGTGCTGCGGTAAACACAAACAGTAATGCCACACAACTCGTCATCTTTAGAATGAAACGATACGTACTGTTTTGTAAGAGCTTTGGTATCATAAGGAGTGAGATTTGATTGCGATTAATTGTTTTATTGAAGAGATCTTAGAAGAGCATAGATGAGACGGCTCCGGAAAGATCTTACATTCATCGTGCAGGCCTCAAATGAATTATTGAAATAGGCCGTATCTATTTAATAAGAAATTTATCTGATAAATCGTTCATGCTCAATAGAATCATTGGCTAACTAATTGAGGCGGGATGAATTTTTAGGGCAATGAATTGAGGTTTAGGCAGGTGGGATGTTGCCAAGTATTACAATGGAAAGAGGTAAGTTTGTCTGTCTTTACAGAGCGTACTAACTGGCAATATATGTAACAAGGGTAACCTCCGGGAATTTTGGCAACCTGGAGGTTTTTGAGAGGGTTGGTAATCAGCAAAAATTCAGACCAGAGAATCGGGATTCAACCCCTTCAACTCATCTTTCACAAACTCTCTTCCTTTTCGGATTAACTCACCATCCAGATATACATCTGCTCCAATACAGACCAAATCCCAATGGATGTTGCTCTCATTACCGTTTGGTGCAATTTCGTAGTCGTTGCCAAGGGTGAGGTGATTTGAACCGTAGATTTTCTCATCAAACAGAATATCATACATTGGTTCGCTAATGATCGGATTCAGGCCAAAACTGAACTCGCCAAATCGTCTTGCGCCTTCGTCTGTGTCAAGAATCTCTTCGAGTGCTGAATTATTCGATGAGTCAAAATCGGTTACCACACCGTTTTCTACCTCAAGTTTCACAAATTCAAACGGTTTGCCCTGGTAGACAGACGGTGCATAGGTGATATGGCCGTTTACTGAATCGAGAATTGGGGATGAGAAAAGTTCACCATCCGGAATATTTCGTTTCCCAAAGCAGGGAATCCAGTTTTGACCTTTGACGGAGAAACTGATATCGGTTCCCTCCCCTTTAAGCTCAATTCGATCTGTTTTTCGCAGGAGATCTTCAAGCGGTTTCATCGCCTGCTCCAGTTTATTGTAATCGAATAGACAGGCTGCGTAGTAGAATTCCCTGAATTTCTCAGTTGGCATTTTGGCGTTCATGGCAAAAGCTGCGGATGGATATCTCAAAACTGCCCAGCGTGTGTTGTTGACACGCTCCTCGAAATGAACCGGATTCAAAAATTTCTGAGAGTAGGCCCGATTGGCTTCTTTTGGCACATCAGAATTTTCGTAGATGTTTTCGGCTGCACGGATACCAATAAATGCATCCATCTGCTTCATTAACGGAAGCTGATCTACGTCGGCTTGATTTGCCCAAAATTCCTCATCACCCTTTTCCAACACAATTCGATTAGTCTCACCATCTTCAATTTTGATGAAAGGGTGCGCTCCTTTTTTCCTAACCTCATTCGTAAGCGCTCTGATTAATCCAATCCCATTCAGTCCTACAAGCTGGAGCATTACATTTTCTCCTTCTTTTAACTCGGTGCTGTGGTTCAGGAGTTGTTTGGCTAACTGTTTGTCTTCAGGAGTGTACATGTTTTACGTATTTAAAAATTATTTAAGTCTATTGTATGGTCACAGAGATTCAGTTCGTCCTGCAGGTTTGAAGCTATAATCACCATCTTACCGTTATCTCTGAATGTTTGAACCAGATTTTTGATCAGCGATTTTCCCTTCAGGTCAAGGTTGGATCCGGGTTCATCCATAATCAGAATAGATGGGTTTTTTATTACAGCAGAAGCCAGTTTTACGCGCTGTTGCTGCCCGGTGGATAGGTTGCCGTAGAGTGAATATTGCAGCTTTTTTATTTCGAAACGGGACATTAGATCATTAATATCTTCTATAGCGGAGTTTTTTTGAAGCTCCACTAAAAAACGTAAATTTTCTTTTACAGTCAGTTCCTCATAAAGTTGAATATAAGGTGCTGAAAAACCGATATGTGGAATTATAGCTTTAGGTGGCAACGTGTCGTTGTTGATCTTCCACTGTATCATTCCGGAAGTTGGTTTGAGCAAACCCGAAATGATTTTTAATAGCGTGGATTTGCCGGACCCGTTTGAACCGGCGATTCCCAATACGGTAGCTTGATGGCGAAAACTGATACCGTTTAGCACACGTTTTTTGCCGTAATTTTTTGCAATATTGTCTGCAGAAAGTTCAATCATGTTGAAAGGTAAATTTTAAGAGATGCAAAAAGAAGAAAAAAGAGGGTTTTAATAAAATTGTGGCAAAATTGATCATAAAGTAATTGAAGAAAAGTTATTATAATAGAAGCCTTAGAAAGTTTGCATAACGAGTAAATATAAAAAGATATGGAGCGAACAGTACGCCACATCACAGAGAAGCTGACAGCTCAGTTACCCCGTTTTAGAGAGTATTACACACCGGAAGATCTCCAGGTGCTTGATATACCCCATTTTATCACGGAGAGGGTGATATTGGAAATGCATCAAAATCTGAGCGAATCTGTAAATCCACCGGAAACAGAGTGGGCCGATATGGAAGGTGATTCTGTACGTTTTGCCTGGAAAAACTTCCTTGAGGCGATAAAAGCAGAAGTGAGAATGCCCGCCTCTTACGCTGCGCCATTGTTGGAAACAGCGGTAGCCGATGCTTTAGAGCTTGCTACGCAACCCCGCAATGCTATTCCGGAAATTCTATTTGGCAATGATGAAACGCTAACTGTTAAAGAACTGAAAAAAAGAATTCGGTACATAACAGTTGGGCGTCCGCTTGCAGCAGCACTTATTCGATATATGGAGAAGAAGAGCAAAACCGAGCTCAAGATCTCTGAGTGTAAAAAAATTATTGCACAGATTGACGACAAATTGATCCACTCCTTTAACTCTCTGGACTGGGCAAAAGAGCTGGAACCCCTGTTTGTTTTAGCCGGGCCCTCCGTAGATACCGACATGTTCCGAGTTTATTTTGAAGATAAAGGCCGGAAAAAGATTTCAAAATTATTCGATCAGCTTAGTAAATCATTAAATAGAACAGAGTTTATTGAGGTAATGTCGTCCCCGGATCATTTATTGGATGACGAAGAAGTTGCGGCTGATGCTAAAAGTAACAACTCTGAGGCAGCTTCAGGTACAGAGTCAAAAACTTCAAAAAACAGGAAAGAGGATGAAGATGATGATGAGGATTCAATACTCAACTCTTTTCGGAAACGAAGAGATGAACATCCTGAAGAAGAGGAAGATTCTGAAAAAGAGATTCACTCAAAATTCAAGCTGGATAAAAAAGAGGATATAGCTGAGAAGAAGAAAGGCGGTAAAATTGAAAAGCCGGATCCGATGGAATCAACCAGGGAAATACGGCGTGATATTCTGAAACTTGATGATGAGGATGAAGATCCTGAAAAATTAGAATCCGACCTGCTCAGCAAGTGGAGGGCAATTTCGGGTGACGATACCCCTAAAAAGAAAAAGGTGAAAGAGAAAAGTGACTCTGAAGTAGAGGATCTGGCTGAAACAGACAGGCCGGATGAAGATGAGGATGCCGGAGTTGAGTCGATCGAACTTTATAACGAAACAGATGATGAGGAGGATGTACCTATCTGGCGGGCTTTTCTTGAAAGAGAGGATTTGAGTCGTGTTGTTGAAGATGAAGATAGTGCCGACTCCAGGGCTAAGTCGGTAGAAGCTGAAAAACTGCAGCTGGCTGACAAGCTGGCTGACTCATTCTTCGGTAGCTACGATGAGGATGATGAAGAAAATTCAGAAGCAACGGCTGAAGAGCTGATGAAATGGATTTCTGATGAGCGAAAACGTTTCGTGAATGGCATATTTAGCGGGTCGGAGAAAGCGTACGAGGAGTCACTGGAGGATATTGCACTTTTAGATGACTGGAAGAGCGCCTCCAGATTTATTAAAGATGAGGTTTTTAATCGGAACCATATTGACATATTTGATGAAGTAGCTGTTGATTTTACCGACAGACTTCATACCTTTTTTAAAGAGCGAAAATAAAAAGAATATTTAACTGCATAGGATGTCTGAAAACGAAAAAGTAAAACGGCTATTAAAATTCAGGGAAGAATCTAAAAAAGGCGGCGGTGAAGCCAGGATAAAAAAACAACACGATAAAGGAAAACTTACGGCCCGCGAGCGTATCGACCTGCTTCTCGATAAAAACAGTTTTGAAGAGATAGATGCATTTGTAACTCACCGTAGTTCGGCTTTTGGGCTCGAGGATCAGCAGTTTTTAGGTGACGGTGTTGTAACCGGATACGGAAAAGTGGATGGAAGGCCGGTTTACGTCTTTAGTCAGGATTTTACCGTTTTTGGCGGCTCGCTCTCTGAAACACATGCCGAAAAGATCTGCAAAATTATGGATCTCGCTATGAAAAATGGAGTTCCCGTCATTGGGCTCAATGACTCAGGCGGAGCGAGAATTCAGGAAGGAGTAAGCTCCCTGGGTGGCTATGCCGAAGTATTTTGGAGAAATTCGATGGCCTCAGGTGTAATACCGCAGATTTCTGCAGTGATGGGTCCCTGTGCTGGTGGCGCTGTTTATAGCCCTGCCCTGACGGATTTCGTATCGATGGTTAAAAATACAAGCTATATGTTTGTTACCGGACCGAATGTTGTGAAAACGGTTACTCACGAAGAGGTGACATCCGAAGAACTTGGAGGAGCATCGGCACATGGTGTTAAATCGGGAGTAGCTCATTTTGCAGAAGAGAATGACGCCGTTTGTTTGAAAAATATTCGAAAACTTATTGGTTACATACCTCAAAACTGCGAAGAAAAAGTTCCAATGAAGCCTTCAAAAGAGCCGGATTCCTCCAAGGCTGAGGCGCTGGATGACCTGGTTCCGCTCAATCCCAACAAGCCGTACGACATCAAAGATGTTATTGACGGGGTGATGGATAAAGACTCTTTTTATGAAGTACACGAGCGCTATGCAGATAATATCGTGGTTGGTTTTGCTCGTCTGGATGGGCGCACGGTTGGGATTGTTGCGAATCAGCCACTCTCTCTTGCCGGAGTTCTCGATATTGATGCCTCACTGAAAGGGGCACGGTTTGTGCGTTTCTGTGATGCGTTTAATATTCCATTGGTTGTGTTTGAAGATGTACCCGGCTTTCTGCCCGGTACCGACCAGGAGTGGGGAGGGATCATAAAACACGGTGCCAAACTGCTGTACGCTTTTTGCGAGGCAACCGTCCCCAAAATGACGGTCATTACCAGAAAAGCATATGGCGGCGCTTACGACGTTATGAACTCCAAACATATCCGGGCCGACTATAACATAGCCTGGCCTACTGCTGAAATAGCGGTTATGGGTACGAAAGGTGCAGTCGAAATCATCTTCAGAAGAGAAATCTCTAAAGCAGATAACCCCGAAGAAAAGCAGAAAGAGCTGGAAGACCGCTACAGTGAAGAGTTTGCACATCCTTATAAAGCGGCTGCGCGTGGCTTTATTGATGATGTGGTTCTACCGTCCGAAACCCGTAATAAACTGATAAAGGCTTTCGAATTGTGCCACAACAAAGCAGACCGGGTGCCAAAGAAAAAGCATGATAATTTACCGCTTTAAAAAAATTAGCCCGGATAGCTTCCAGCGATGTAGTTACGGAGCGAATTGATCTCTACTTTCTGATCTTCAATCACTGACTTTACGATATCGCCTATGGAGACGATTCCGGCTAAATCTCCATTGTCCAGAACCGGTAGGTGGCGAATTTTCTTTTCAGTCATGAGCTGCATGCATAAATTTATGCTGTCTGAACTGTTAACACAGAATACCTGCTTCACCATTATGTCTTTAACAGGTGTTGAGGCAGAGGTTCTTCCCTGGAGAATCACTTTATTCCTGTAGTCTCGCTCGGATACAATTCCCTTCACTTTTCCATCATCAAGAACGAGAAGCGCACCTATATTCAGATCAGCCATTTTCTTTATGGCATCGTAAACAGTTTCATTTGGATGCACTGAGTAAACAGTTGAGCCTTTTCGGTTTAGAATATCCTTTACTGTCATATACCTCCCTTTTTAAGTTTAAGTACTCATTATCAATAAGCAGAATTTTCTCATTATGCAAGAATATCACTTAAAATAACCTATTCGAGATACAGCGAAATTCCGTTGTAATTTCGTTATCATTCATTTTTTGAAAGCTTAGGCACTTCTCTAATTATAAAAGACTGTGAGATGAATCTATTTGAAAATGAATCCGGTAGTTCTAAAGAAAAATCGGACAATAAAAATCAACCGCTTGCTACGAGAATGCGCCCGGTGTCATTGGATGAATTTGTTGGGCAGGAACATCTGGTTGGTGAAGGTAAGATGCTGCAGCGGATGATTGAGAGCGGCGTAATTGGATCTTTGATTTTCTACGGGCCTCCAAGTTCAGGTAAGACCACACTTGCGTATGTGATCTCCAACGAAATAGACGCACGCTTTGAGGTTATCAACGCTGTTTTGGACGGTATCAAAGAGTTGCGAAATGTTGTGGCAAAGGCAGAGCATCAGAAGAAAGCGAACGGCCGAAAGACCATCCTTTTTGTGGACGAAATTCATAGATGGAACAAGGCACAACAAGACGCACTGCTCCCGCATCTTGAGTCGGGTATCATTACACTGGTGGGTGCAACCACTGAAAACCCGTTCTATTCGCTGGTTAATCCATTGCTTTCGAGATGCCAGCTTTTTGAGCTCTTTCCCCTTACTCGCGACAACGTTGAGGAGATGTTAAATCGTGCCCTGGCAGACGAAGAGCGAGGCCTTGGATATCTGAAGATTGAAGTTTCTAAAGAAGCGAAACACTATTTTGCCGAGAATGCCGGTGGTGATGTTCGAAATGCAATGAACGCATTAGAAGTGGCTGCGCTTTCTACAGCCAAAGACAAAGATGGTGTGGTTCGAATTACGCTCGATATAGCAAAAGAGTCTATTCAAAAACGGAATGTAAGGTACGATCGCACGGGAGACGAGCACTATCACTACGCTTCTGCTTTTATCAAATCTATGCGGGGGTCTGACGTGAATGCAGCTCTTTATTGGATGAGTGCGATGCTGGAAGGCGGGGAAGATCCCAATTTTATTTTCAGAAGAATGCTCATTTTTGCTTCAGAGGATGTAGGCATGGCCGATCCGTATGCATTAACGGTAGTTAACGCAGCCCATGAATCTTTTATGAAAACAGGAATGCCGGAGGGCTTTTATTTTCTTTCGCATGCGGCGATTTTCTTATCACTATCAGCAAAAAGCAACAGTACAAAAGCTATTTTTGAGACAACCAGCCTGATCAGGGAGAAGGGTACAAGAGAGGTGCCAAAACATCTGAAAGATAAAACTGCGAATAAACTCGCATCTCAGTACCTGGATGTTGAAAATGCTTCAGACGATTATAAATATCCCCACAGCTATTCAAATAGTTGGGTAGATCAGCAGTACTTACCTGATGAATTAAAAAATAGATCGTGGTATGAAGGCGGGAATACAGGTCGAGAGAAAAAGCTTTGGGAAAGGTTAAATATGCTAAGGGACAAATCAGGTAGGTCCTGAAAATAGAAAAGCCGGAATTATCCATTCCGGCTTTCTTAGTATTGGAGCTATTGCTCGATGTCTACCATAACATGAGCTCTTTTATAAGTTCATAACTTATATCCTTAAATCTATAGTGAAATGATAAAGTGAAATAGCTTCCTATACAAATTAAATTAAGTTAAAAAATCATTAAGCAATTATTATTTAACTATATGGTTTAGAAAAGCGCTTTTTTTAAGTCAAAAAATAATAAAATTTTGTACTGTCAGACGTTTATAATGCACTTTGCAAACAATTTGGCAGGGGCTGAATTATAAATTTTGTGCGTCGTTTGAGGACATGAATCATTATGCTGATTGAAGTGTTATGTGAGCATTAGTAAAAAAAATTAAAGCAGAATAAATCAATGAGCTTAATACACATTTTATCATCTACTGACAGGCCTAACTCCAATGCGCTTAAGGTTTCCAAGTATGTGGAGCAGCATTTGGCGAAAAAAGCAGATACCAAGATTTTCTCTCTTATGGACTATCCTTTTGCGGATATAGTGGGAGGTAAGTACGGAAATACACCTGATTCTGTGAAGGAGTTTAACCAGGAACTTTTAAGCGCAGACGGTATTCTTTTTGTTATCCCCGAATATAACGGAGGTTTCCCGGGAGTATTGAAATTCTTTTATGATTATCTGCCTTTCCCTGAAGCTCTCGAAATGATTCCTGTTTCACTAATAGGAGAAGCTGCCGGTGCATTTGGGGCCCTTCGTCCTGTGGAACAATTTGAGCAACTGCTCAAATATAGAAAAGCATATATCTATCCTGAGCGAATGTTTATTCAAAGAGTGAATGATTCCTTTGACCCCGAATCAGGCCTGTCAAACGAGGTACTGCAAAAATTGTTAATGAGTCAACTCGATGGCTTCCCTGACTTCGTGGAGAAGATAAAGAGCCTGGATGTATCAGTTGACGCGTAACATATAGCCCACACCATGTAATGTAACCAGGAAGCGTGGATCATCAGGCTGCATCTCAATTTTTGCGCGTAACTTAGAGATGTGTACATCCACGGTTCTTGTGTTAGTGCTATATTCGTAACGCCATACATTCTCAAGCAGGTCGTCGCGGGATATAGGTTTGTTTGCCTTGGATACCAGGTACTGTATGAGTTCTACCTCCCTGGTTGAGAGTTCATGCTCCACTCCGTTGGGCTTAATGACCTTAGATTCTTTAAGGTCAATTTTTACATCGCCGAGTTTTAGCATTTCAACCGGACCCGACTTGGTATAAGCATTGGCTCTTCGCAGCCTGGCTTTAATACGAGCGAGAAGTTCTTTTACACCAAAGGGTTTAGTCATATAGTCATCTGCACCGATATTCAATCCGGCAACTTTATCAATTTCCTGATCGCGAGCGGTAAGCATGATGATTGGGAACGTATATTTAAGTTCCCGTACCTCTTTGCAAATATCGTAACCACTTGTTCCCGGCAACATAATATCGAGGAGCATTAGATCGGGTTCCACATCTTTGACAGTTTCGATGGCCTTATCACCTTCCTGAACTACAGTTACATCGTACCCTTCCGACTCCAGTGTGTCTTGAAGAGTAAAAACAAGGCTGGGTTCATCTTCTACGATAACGATCTTCTTTTGTTTATCAGACATATTGCTTGGAGTCTATATTTTCTATTTCACTATCTGTAGATTGAGGGTGGGACATTAAACCTGGGTCAAGCTCATCTTGTCCCTTGATAAGAGCCGGGAAGCTAACCGTAAATATTGAACCCTTGCCTTCGGTACTTTCAACTCGAATGGTGCCGCCATTTAATTCAACCATGTTTTTAACGATGGCCAATCCCAAGCCGTGACCTTTAGTTTTTGCTGTGAGACTGTTTTCAACTCGGTAGAATTTTTCGAAAATTAGCTTTTGAACTTTCTTAGCCATTCCGTCTCCCTTATCGGCAACAGAGATCTCGACATTATCACTGCTCTTCTTTAATTGAATGTCAATCTGTTTGGTTTCAGAACTGTATTTGATGGCATTTTCAATCAGGTTATTGAGAATCGTTTCAAGATGATCCGGATCGATCATCACAAGCGGTAGGTTCGAATCGCTATTGAAATTTAAATCAAAACCTTTCGAATGAATGTATTGTTTGTTGGATTTGACAAACTCCGTGACCAATGCATCCAGTTGATGTGGAGCTTGTTCCAATACGGTTTGGCCTGAATCGACTTTGGCCACATCCAGGAGTTTTTCGATCATTTTACGCAGTCGAACGGATTCATTGTAGATATGCTCTCCGTAGCTTTTCAGGCGCTGTCCGTCTTTTACGCGTCCATCCGAAATATTTTCGCCGGCTGCCTGCATGACGGCTAAAGGTGTTTTGAGTTCGTGCGTGATGTTTGCCAAAAATCCGGCCTGACGCTGGGCTAACTCTCTTTCGCGCTGGGCGTTAATAAACATAAATACGAGTGCTCCAAAAAGTACGATCACTGCAAATCCGAGAACAATTAAGTTCCTGGTCAGAGATGCATTCGTGGCCGCAACCGTTGGCGACTGCAGGAAGGATGCATGGAGAATCCAGTTTTCGAGCATTTCCGGAAACCGCTGCCTCATATCGATTTCATAGACATCCCGGTTATAGGCGTACTGTTCGTCGCTGCTGGATAAAATATCATCCTGTATCCAGTCTCTGAGCCAAACAACGATACCGGTTTTATCTGTCGGACCAAACTGTTCTTTAAGTTTTTTGGCAATAACTTCGTTGACCAGATAGTCTCGATTGATCGTAAAATTTAAATGACCAATAACAACTTTATCATCCAAATTAATGAGGGCGAGGTTCATACTTCGGTGGGCGTCGAAGGTAACCTTGTTATTGAAACGATATTCATCAATAAGCGCTTTAACCCTGGAGTTTGAAATACCAAAGCCATCACAAACAAGATCCGGAACCTCATCAACCACGGTGAACATTTTCAAATCGGGGTCGAACTTATAAAGAGATTGAGTTTCGTCGTAACAAGCATCTGAGTCGCTGGGATTGTAGTAAATTTCATCATAGAGAGGATCTTCAGATGCTTTGCTCAAAACGTCTGTAAAATGAGCAGGGAAATTCCCACTTACGTTCCAGCTGTTTTCCAGTTTCTCAATATCCAGTTTACGCAGTTCTCGAAAAGGACCACCAAATTGATGCCTTACCTGAAACGTGAACTCATCAAGCTGACTTTTTTTATTGTCTTTGGCAGATTCTATGGTCGATTCACGTAAAGCATAGAGTGAGTAGATGTTCATCACTGTAAGAGCCAACACTGCTACAATTCCTAAACTGAGGAACAGCCATCTGACTGAATTACGCTTACGCATTTTGTTAAAAAAAGGCATGGATTGAAATTGAATTTTATGTCAATCTAAAATAGGAACATCGGTCAGATTCTACACCGTTTGAAATACTTTTTTACAAACCTCACAACTACATACGTGGAAGTAATAGATTAGATCTGACTTTTAAACGTAATTGATTGATTAATATTGACACTCATTTCAACGTTTCCAAACATTATTTGAAGGATTTACATCAGGAAAGTGATTCTCAGGATCGATTTCAACGCGTACAACCTGAGAATTCGAATCTATGGTTAACTCTTTTGTTCGGTGTCCCTGCAGCCAATGGTCTACTTCCACACGCTCATTGATTATTTCACCGTTGGCTAACGTAATCTCCAAGAGGACAGGCATAGGTACATTTCCAATGTCCTCAATTGAAATAGTATAAGTGTTATTCTCAGATGAGACATCGGTTACGGCCTGATCCAGAGCCCATGTTTCGTAATACCAGGGTCTCCAGAACCAAGACAAATCTTCTCCTGTTACATCTTCAAACGTGTTAAATATATCCCAAGGGTATGGATGTTTGTATTTCCATCTATCAATCAGCTCGAGGTGCGCTTCCATAAATAATTCATTTCCTAATACTCCGCGCAGAGCTGCGAGAACAGACGCGGGCTTTGGATAGGATGCAACTCCATAGGCAGGCCCCGGATAATGAAAATCGGACCACCTCATCATTTCGCCTTCAAGATCTGTTCCGGCAATTTGCAGATATCCTCCGAAAATGTCGTTGTTATCGAACCGGTCACCGTAATAATCCTTATTGGCCTCATTGGTATGGAAAGTAGTATAACCTTCATCAATCCAGGTGTATCGCCTTTCATTGGTACTTAATATCATCGGAAACCACATATGAGCTAACTCATGAGCGGTAACTCCGTAGAGTCGGACAGCCCCGGCATTATTGTAATCTCCAATTATTGTCATCATTGGAAATTCCATACCGCCACCTATAATCCCTGCACCTTCAACAGATGTCATATGGGCCCAGGGATATGGAAGATTTGTATAGTCTGATAAAAATGAGATCGAGTGTTGCGCGTATTCAGCTTGTTCTGACCAAAGCGGTGCTGCTTCTCGGAAATAAGTATTAATTCGTGAGTATTCTGTTTCACCGTCTCCGTCCAGATCCCCAACCGGTGTTCGGGTACCGTCCCATCGCGACTCAAGGGTGGCGCTGAATGCGACATCTCTTATCTGAGTTGAAGAGAATTTCCAGGTTAATGATTCGGAACCATTTTGAATAGTTGCATCCGAAAGCTGATCAAAATCAGCGATTATAACCGTATCGTCACTGTTTCCGGCTTGATTGTAACGTTCCAAAGTTGTTTCAGCAAGTGTTTCCTCCGGATTCAAAAACTCTCCGGTACCCATTACCAGCCATTCATTAGGCATGGTAACTGAAAGTTCGTAATCCGCAAATCCATGATAAAACTCCGCATTGCCCAGGAAGGAATCGTCCATCCAGCCATAAACATCATCAAAAACGGCGATCTTAGGGTACCAGTAAGCAATAAAATAGAGGTTATCGCGATTTCGACCCATTCTCCCCGAAGCGCCCTGCTGAGGAATTACAAAAGACCATTCAAATTCGAAGTTCATTCTGCTGCCAGAGGCAAGCTCTTCGTCCGGAAAAATATAGAGGCGTGTGCCATCAATTACGTAGCCGGAGGCGTTTTGAGTCCAGCGCTGAAACATGCTTATAGCTTCTAAATCCTGGCCATTTGCGTTAACTCGCTGCAGCTGTTTACCACCGGTAATCTCTGTTGTTTCTTTTTTTGGAGTACCCTCTTTGTGAAGATTTTGAGCGAGCTCAACTACAATAACTTCCAGATCAACGGGCGAATTATTGATATACTCGACGGATGATTCTCCATAAAGGGTGTGGCTCTCGGGGTCAATCTCGGCCGAAATAGTATAAGAGGAGTAATTTTGCCAATACTCTTCGCCGGGTGTGCCGTCAAGGCTTCTTGTACCGTTTTCTACAGCTTGTAAAAATGCATTTGGTACATCAATGGGATAGGGTAAAGGCCGTTCAACTTCCGAAACGGTTAATTCTGATTCGTTGGTTTGAGGCTCTGTTGTGGTATCCAGCTGCTCCGTACTGGCGCAGGAGATGGTGAAAAGAAAGAGGAATGAAAATATTGATATGGAGAGAGAATTCTTGATCATGTCTTCAAATCTTGATGTGTTAATAAAATGTATCTAAGGAGAGCGTAGTTTATTCAGATAGTACGCCTGCTTTAATCAAACTGGCTTTAAGCTCATTGAATTCAATGGGTTTGATTAAGTAGTCCTCATAATTTGTTTGTTTGGCACGTTCCTGATGAGCTTTATCAGAATTGCCGGTAATGTAGATTACTGGCACAGAGGAAAACTTCCGGATCTCGATCATTGCTTCAATTCCATCCATTTCACCTTCCAGGGAGATATCCATTAATATCAGATCCGGTTCAACTTCTTTAGCTACCTCTATGGCTGTTTTTCCATAAACGAGCTCTCCTTCGGTTTCAAATCCTAACTTGTCCATGTAGTTTTCATACAAGAGGCTGAGAATTAAGTCGTCCTCTACAATCAGAACCTTTTTTTTATCAGACATGCGTAGATGCTTTTATTGTAATTGTTTAAGATCGTAAGCTAATATAAAATTCTTTTATTCTGAAAAAAGGTAAAGAATTAAACAAGAAAAGAAATGGGAAGTTTTTTCAATCAAGTTTATAGTCGATTGGTGAGTATTCCGCCGGTGAGCCATAGTTGGATCTGCCGATACTGAATATTGAAATAACCCTGATTTCGCTGAAGCAGATAGTTGTCGAATGGGAAAAATTCATTTTTCAGGTTGGGTCTGCGGAATGTGAAATTGTACTCAGGATCATTCCTGTCGTAAGAATAAGACCATTCCATCGTATTTAGATATCGATCAACATACCATGGTGGGCCAAATAAAATGTAAATCATCCCCATGTCGGTTTTCCAACCCTCTTTGAAAGTAGTAAACTGCTTGTTGGCCTGCTCCACTCGCTCATAATAAAGATTGATGACAGATCTGGCCTCGTTCATATTCTGAACATTGGACAGCCAAAAACGGTCAACAGCTTCTTTCAGAGAGTCAGGATTCTGAATCTCCATCATACGCTCATGGTCGCGCCGATCCATAAGGTATATTAATGGTTCAGCAAGCTCTCGGGCCGTCATTATCGAGGGATAGTTTTCACTTACCACAGAAAAGTCTCTTGCCCGGTAGATTGTTTCACCATCCTGATCCGTAGTCTCAACTTCAAAACGATAGGTGCCGCGATCCAGTAATGGATATTTAAATTCAATGAGTACACTTCCCGGTTGATCCAACCTTCTAACATTGGTATCGATCTCCTCGGCTCGCCTCATATCTACTCCGATATAGGGAAGGGATGATGGGCTGTAATTATTGAAGTTCATCGGCCGGGCATAGGACGTGTCAGCCGGATATTCAATCAGACGGGCATTGATGGTAAGAGGATCATCTAAATCGTTGTTTGTTACCTGAAAGTCCAGTTTAAGACTATCGATTTTAGATGGGACGGTGTACGTAGTAATGGGATTAAACTGATTTTGAGACAGTTCAAGATTTTTCCCAAGCAACCGGATAGTGGTAAGATTGATCTGCGGATCATCGGGATCAGGAATAGTAGCCTGATTGGTTCTGTTGGAAGCTCGACCCGATGATTGATCAAGTACGGTTATGTTTACTTCAAAAGTACCGGGGACAACTTCAATCACTTCATTACTGGTAAATACTTCCTGGCTTATAAAAGATCCTTCAAATTCTGATTCAATTTCAAATTCCCGGTTCACCGTTTTTGTGAAATCTCCATCTTCCTGTAAAATTCGGATTTCCAGACTTACATTGGCAACTCTTCTATCATCTTTAGTGCTGTAAATAAGGCTTCCCAAAACAACTTCTGTCGTAATATCAATAAGTGGCTGATCGGTTTCACTCAACAAACCAATGGATGAACTTCGAACTTCTGGATAGCCGGCTTGAAACTGAAAAAGAGAGCCCCTCTCAACATCAGGATTTGATGATCGTACGCACCCCGACATCAAGAATCCAATGGAAAGAACTGAAAAAAGAAGGAAATGTTTAAGATGAATAGACATAGGCTTATTTTATTTTAAAAAACCGGATAAAGTGAATAATCGTTCTGATTATTATGTTTACAACATCAAAATGGATATATAATTGCTTACATTAGGCATCACAATCATATCTAAATAAAAAATCACTCTTAAACAATCACATATTTATGCTAAGTGGCGCTCGTAGAACTAAGATTGTATGTACTTTAGGTCCCAGCAGTAATACGAAAGAGGATATTGAAAAACTATATCGTGCAGGGATGAACGTTGTACGAATAAATTTTTCTCATGGATCACACGAAGGGCACAAAAAAACAATAGGCTATGTAAGAGAGGTTGCAGAAAAGGTTGGATACGCCATTCCGGTTTTGATGGATCTGCAAGGCCCTAAAATCAGGGTTGGGCAAATGAAAGACGATGCCCAGGTTATAAAAACAGGGGATTTTGTAAGATTGACTTCCGAGGATGTTGTAGGAACCGCTGAAGTAGTCCCGATCGACTATCCAAAACTGGCTGAAGATTCTCAGGTAGGTAATCAGATTTTAATTGACGACGGTCTTCTGGAGCTCAAAATTGTTAAAAAAGGAGATGATGGAATTGTAGCCAAAGTAGTTGTAGGAGGAGTTTTAAAATCGAGGAAGGGCGTGAATCTCCCCGATGTTGATATCTCCATGTCATCACTTACGGAAAAAGATAAAGAAGATTTGGAATTCGGACTGAAAGTGGGTGTTGATTACGTAGCCATGTCTTTTGTCAGATCTTCAAGAGACATACAGGACGTGATTTCACGGATACGGGCGGCCGGCAGTAATGCCTCAATTATTGCAAAAATTGAAAAACCGGAAGCCGTTAAAGTCATTGATGATATTATCGAGGAGACCGACGGCATTATGGTTGCACGAGGCGATTTGGGAATTGAAATTCCGAGTGAACAGGTACCGCTGGTTCAAAAGAAGATTATTGAAAAATGCAGAATTGCAGGCAAACCTGTTATCACAGCAACTCAAATGCTCGATTCAATGATCAACAACCCTCGCGCTACGCGTGCTGAAAGTTCGGATGTGGCAAATGCTGTTTTGGATGGAACAGATGCCGTTATGCTTTCAGGGGAGACGGCCGCGGGTAAATATCCGGTTGAAGCTGTTAAGACGATGGATAAGATTATAAAATCTGTGGAGTCCAATGCAGATAGTTTGTATTACAGTCTCAAATATAAAAAACCGGATTGGAAAGAAAAGCAGATCATTGAGTCGCTGGCATACTCATGCGTAACTATTGCCGATAATATAGAAGCCAAAGCTATCAGTACAATTACACACTCAGGCAGTACAGCCCGAAGAATTTCAAAATTCAGGCCACGGGTACCAATTGTAGCTTTTACGGAAAGCCTGATTGTAAGACGTCAGTTAAACTTAGTCTGGGGTGTACAATCGGTTCGGCTAAAAGAGATATTTGATACGGATATTAGCGTGAAGCTGATGGAAGATTATCTGCAGAACAACGGTTACGTGAATACCGGAGACCGGGTGATTATTGCTACAGGAATGCCGGTGGCAAAGCGTGGCAGAACGAACATGATTAAGGTGAGCACCATCGATAAGGAGTAAATACGCTAAACAGAATGGAAACGTTTAAAAACTGTGGTTAAGCATCTATATATCATTCTGTTTGCTATACTTTTGACGGGTTGTGTATCCCCGTTAAAACAAGGGTGGCAAAATTTCACCGCATATTACAATACCTTTTATAACGCCAAACAGGCCTTTGATGAGGGGCTTGAGTTAAATCAACGTCAACAGCTTGTCATTAATCCGGATCAACCCATCAGGATCCACCCTACTCCTACAGAAGCCGGTAGAGAAGAGTTTGAGAGGGCAATTGAAAAAGGCGCTTCCATTCTGAGGGATCATGCCGACTCCAAATATCTTAGCAGAGCTGTTTCACTGATTGGCCAATCCTATTTCTATCGGCAAGAGTACTTTTCGGCCCTCGAAAAGTTCCGGGAACTGCGGTCACTAACTTCAGGCAAAGAGCTGCAGGAAGCTACAATTTGGCAATCCCGTACCTATTTAGAATTGGAGCTCTATGAAGAAGGGATCAATTTTACTCAACAAGAGATCGATTTTATAGAAGAGTGGGATATTGCTCTCCTTTCTGAGTTAAATATGGTGTTAGCTCAGTTATATTCAGAAAGGGGTGAGTGGAGCGAAGCCTCAGCGGTGCTTCAGGACTATACCGGCCTGCTGAAAAGTAATCGCCTTAAGGCGAGAGCATATTTTCTCCATGGGCAGGTTCATGAGGAGTTAGGAAATAATTTTCAGGCTTTGGCTGCTTATCGTTTATCATCTTCCATCATGTCGGAGTACGATATTGAGTTCAATTCCAGACGTAAGCTTGCCCAAATGTATCGCAATACAGGAGATTACGAGTCATCGGTGCAGCTGTTCAGAAGTTTAGAGAGGGACGATAAATTTATAGAGTATCATGTAGAGTTGCGATATGAAATTGCCAAAACTTTCCAGGAGATGAATGAAGCAGAGGAAGCCGTTACAAGATATAACAGACTGTTGCGTGACCGCTTTAATGCTCCTTCGAATGAAATAAAGGCAAAGTCATATTTTGGACTTGCTGAGATCTACAGAGACCGTTTTAACGATTTTCAGACAGCTGCTGCCTATTTTGATTCTGCCAATACACAATCCGTTGAGCTATCCAATATTTATGAGGATGTTGACGCTGAAGAGATTGCAAGGGCATTTGGGGAGTATGCATCATTAAAAAATGAGATTGCAAGAGTTGATAGCCTTCTGCATCTATCTACCTTAAACGAAGCGGAACTGGATTCAGTGATAAGGAGAATTCGGGATCAGCAGATAGACCGTACAGAAGTTAACAGACAGCAGAATGTGTTTTCGGCGAGAAACGTTGCTGAGAGCCCGGATGACGCCACGGAGGTTTTGGAGTTTGGCTTTTTGAACAGTAATGACCCCGTGCGAAAAGCGGAAGCACAGAATTATTTTCGGGCCGTTTGGGGGAACAGGCCGTTGGAAGATAATTGGAGACGCCAGAGCGCATTGACAATATCATCCATTGATGAAGATCCTGAATTGGTCAACAATCCTGCCGAAAATGTGGCAACAGCAAATGGTGGGAACGGTTTATTGGGAACGGCCGCCAGTGTTGGTATTGATCTGTCAGATATCCCATTTACCGAGGATGAAAAAAACCGGATGAAAGAGTCAAAAGAGCAGTTTAAATACAGGCTTGGAAATCTGTTTTTTCTTTCGTTAAACATGCCCGACAGTGCCAGGTACTATTTTAATGAAGTGATTCAGTCGTCGGCCAACCAGGAACTCATTCCGCGAGCCATCTATTCACTGGCAGAACTTGAAGTCAGTGAAAATAACAGTGATGAAATGGTTCAAAAGGCCAATCTTCTTTTCGAGCAATATCCTGAAAGTATTTATGCAGACAGGATAGCGGTTAGGCTGGATGTAGACTATGAACCGGAGGAGACCGGCAGAACTGATCAGTTTGAAACAGAGTATACTTCAATTCAACAAAATATTGCGGACACATCTTTCGCCGAAAAGGCTGACAATCTTGTTGAACTGGCTGAGACTATTACTGATGAGAAAAGAAAATCGATGATTTACCTCGAAGCTGCAGAAAATTATCTGAAAGCGGCTCGCAATCTTCCATCTGAAACTTCTGTCGTTTATTATAACTCTGCGATGGAGTTGTTGAAACAAATTATGGAGTTGGATGAGGCAGATTCACGAGTAAAACGCCGATCTTCTCTTATGCTGGAATCTGTTGAAAGTTTTTTAGCTGATCAAAAAGAGGATGAAATTGAAAATGAAAATGAAGAGGAGGAAGTTATGATCGAGAGATTTCCGGAAGAACTTTTCCCCACGGATCCGGCCGGGGAACTTCCTGTATGTATGGATGTTAATGCTCAACTAAATTTGGCAGGTGGCGCAGCGAGGATTGTAGCAGAGATGAATTGGAGTGATGAACAGAAATCGCAACTACCAGATGTGATTTCATACCGATTTGCCATCAATCCGGACGGTTCGGTAGAAAGTTTCTCGATTTTGAGTGATAATGTTCCGGCTGAGTTTGAAAATGCCCTGAATTCCGTAATCGAAGATCTCAGCTTTGATCCGATTGGAGGAGAGCACTCTATCCGATGTAAACTGAATTTCCCAATTCGGTCTTAATCTGATTGAGATTTAACCTTATTACGTATCTGGTAAATGTTTTCCAGGTTGTTTGCCACCAGATATTCCGCAATCTCTTTATTAATCTTTCTAACAATAGATGGGCCTTCATAAACCATGGACGTATAAATCTGAATCAGGTCAGCACCTGCTTTAATTTTTTCGATGGCATCCATGCCGGAACTGATGCCTCCTACCCCAATGATCGTTTTTTCCCCTTTTGTTGCTTTGTGAATTTTTCTGATGATTTCAGTACTTCTTTGCTGAATAGCTTTTCCGCTTAATCCTCCCCGGCCAATTGATTTTATTTCATTAACTGAGGTTTTGAGATTCTCGCGCGTTGAGGATGTATTTGTTGCTACATAACCGCTTACCGCATGATTCTCACAAATGGATATCAATTCCATCAGACGGTTTTCATCCAGATCAACCGAAAATTTTACCAGAACCGGAGGCAGGCTTGAATCTTTATTTAGCTCCAATGTTTGTAGAAGAGAGTTTAATACATCAGGATCCTCGAACGTTTTGCCTTCTGCAGTGTTAGGACAGGAGATATTTAACGTAATGTAATCGGCATCATCTTTTACCAGATTAAAGCTTGTCCGGTAATCTTCAAGGGCTTTATCTCCGTAAATTTCAGGATTATGCGTTTTTGCGATGTTTACCCCAACAGGGATATCTAAATCCAGTTTATTTAATCTTCTTGAGATGGTCTGTGCACCATCGTTGTTGAGTCCAAGGCGATTGATGAGCGATTGATCAACCGGCAGGCGAAAACTTCTGGGCTTGGGATTTCCGGTAGAAGGGAGTGCTGTTATGCTGCCAATTTCAACAAAACCAAAACCCAGCTTTTCCATCATGGGAGCCATCGTGCAGTTTTTGTCGAAGCCTGCAGCCAGACCAACCGGATTTTTAAAGTTTAATCCCCAGATATTTTGAGTTAAGGCCGAATTGGAGTACGAATAGACGGTTTCTGCAGCCCTCAAAAAAACTTTTCTTTTGCTGTAGGAGCTAGCAGCCTTAACTGTAAGTTCGTGAGCATAATCTGCCGACAACCTGAAAAGGAAAGGCCTGATCAATAATTTATACATACATCAGTTTAATGTGAATTTGACTGTTTAAGGTAAACAGAGATTCGTTGGATTGAAACAGGTATTAAAATGCCCGAAAAACTTTTATACTTGCGGAATGAAAAAATGGCATAAAAATATTATTGATCAGATTACTGAATATTACGATGAGAGTGAGTACGTTCTGCTCGAATCGCAAATGCCGGAGCATCCATCATCTCAGGTAAGTTATGTGGCTGTTCAGCCAAAGCGAATTATTTTCGGTAAAGGAAGGCACATCACAAATATTGTTGAGGGAAAAGAAACGAATTCAGATCAAAATCCATGGACTGCCATCAAAGAGTTTATGGATGAGAGCCTGAGCATGACTTTCGGCTTTTTGGGGTATGATTTAAAAAATCACATTGAGCCCCTTGGCTCACAGAATCCGGAGTTAATCGATGTTCCGGACTTCTACTTTATGGAACCGGGAATCATATTAAAGATTGAAGGGGAAGCGATTGAGGTTTTATCCGGGGATGTCAATCTACAGGAGATTAAAAATCAACCCGTAAGCGCAGGCACCGAAAGTGTAAAGAATATTAAAAGGCTGGAGGAGAAGGCGTCCTACATTCGAAAAATAAATGAGATTCAGAGGTTGATCAGGGAGGGCGATTTTTATGAATTGAACTACTCCTATCCGATACAGGCTGAAACTGCAGGCAATGCGCTCAGCATCTATAAAAAAATGAGAGAGATTAACCCGGTACCGTTTGGTGCATTTTTAAAAACAGAGGATTTTCAAGTATGCTGCGCATCACCTGAGCGATTTTTAAAAAAATCCGGAAGGAAGGTTATCAGTGAACCGATAAAAGGGACTTCACCCCGATCGGATGAGAAAGTTGCCGACTTGAAGTACCGGGAAGAACTTTTAAATGAAAAGAATAAGGCAGAAAATTTGATGATCGTAGATCTGGTTCGCCATGATCTGTCTCTTATTGCAGAAACCGGTTCGGTGCAGGTGTCGAAGTTGTTTGATGTGCAGTCTTTTGGAACGGTTCATCAGTTAATCTCAACGATCGAAGCAACGGCATTAAAAGATGTTCATCCGGTTGATGTGATTAAGGCATGTTTTCCGATGGGTTCTATGACAGGCGCACCAAAAATAGAGGTGATGAAAACAATTGAAGATCTTGAGATCTACCGCAGAGGGATCTATTCCGGAGCGATCGGGTATTTTACCCCTGAAGGTGATTTCGATTTTAATGTTGTCATACGCTCCGCAATTGTTAAGGACGGGAGAGTGATCTATCCGGTTGGTGGAGCTATAACCGGTGACTCAAACCCCGAAGAGGAGTGGGAAGAGACGCATGTTAAAGCGCGTGTTTTGACACGAATTGCTGAAAAATAGTTTGCAGCTGCTGAAATTCTTTCGCGATTGAATGAGTTATAAGCCATTGAGACGAAGAGGTGATTTTGCGCATCTCCGTTATTTAAATCATCAAACTATTTTTAAGCATGAAAACACTCGGCGAATTAAGAAAAAGCGGCTATCAATCACAATCGGTAAAGGATGAACTGCGGAAAAATATGATCCGCAAAATGAAAGCTGATGAGGAGCTTTTTCCGGGAATTCTGGGCTACGAAAAAACCGTGTTACCCCAGCTCCAAAATGCAATTTTAGCCCGCCACGATATTATTCTTCTGGGTTTGAGAGGACAGGCCAAAACCCGAATTCTTCGACTTTTAGCCGGTTTTCTGGATGAAAAGATTCCCGTTATCGAAGGCTCTGAAGTAAATGATGACCCGCTGAATCCAATTTCGAAATATGGCAGGGGAATGGTAGAGAAGCATGGGGACGATACGCCCATTGCATGGCTAAACCGTGAGCAGCGCTACGGGGAAAAACTCGCCACGCCCGATACTACAGTAGCGGATCTGATCGGAGATCTGGATCCGATAAAGGCTGCATCTAAAAAACTCACCCTGGCCGACGAGGAGGTGATTAACTTTGGTTTGATACCGAGAACCAATCGTGGAATTTTTGTAATTAATGAGTTACCCGACCTGCAGCCGAGAATTCAGGTAGCTCTGCTGAATATTATGCAAGAGAGGGATATTCAAATTCGCGGCTTTAATGTGCGGATCCCATTGGATGTGTCGCTGGCTTTTTCCGCAAATCCTGAAGATTATACGAATCGTGGAAATATCATTACTCCACTCAAAGACCGGATTGATTCCCAGATTATCACTCACTATCCAAAAGAGTTGAAAATTGCTTCGCAAATTACCAAACAGGAAGCGTGGAGTAAAAGAGATGGTGGTGCAGAAGTGATAATTCCCGAGCTCTACAGAGATGTACTGGAATATGTGGCTTTCGAAGCTCGCGACAGTGAGTATATCGACCAAAAAAGCGGTGTTTCTACACGTATGACAATCACGGCTATGGAGCAGGTGATTTCAGCTGCTGAACGACGAATGATTGCCGGCGGTGAATCATCAACCCAACTTCGAGTAACTGATTTATACTACATGATCCCGGCGCTTACCGGCAAACTGGAACTGGTTTATGAAGGTGAACAGGAGGGTGCTGTGAATGTAGCAAAGCATCTGCTTGGTAAGGCGATCAGAAGAGCATTTTTGGATGTTTTTGAGAATCCATCAGAAAGTAAGACTAAGGAAAATGATGCGAATCCGTATGAAAAAATATTAGACTGGTTCGCTATGGGTAATTCTTTAGATATTCCGGATATGATGCCTCAGAGTGATTATAAAAAGGAATTGGAAAGGGTAGACGGTTTGAAAGAGTTAGTTCAAGACAATTCATCAATCGGTGAGAATGATCTGTTGCCGGTTATGGATCTGGTTATTGAGGCCCTTCACCAGTTCTCGAAGCTTGGAAAAGAAGATATTGACGATCATCGTTCATATTCCGACATGCTGGGGAGCATGCTTGGCGGAATGGGAGATTTTGAGGAGGATGACTTTGATCTCTGATCAATCGACCCGGTTAAAGCCTTACAAATAAACGGCGGGGTTTGCATCTCCTTTGGATAGCTCAAGTGAAAGTTTATCTGTTTTGCATGAGTTGATTTGATAAAATAGGTCAATTTGGATGCTAAATAGCTCAGTATGTCAAAATGATTGAGGAATCAGAGAGATTTTGGATAATGTATAGAGCTCATCTTTTGTACCCCCGAGCCCATCGGGGTAATACACTTATCAACTGGTAAGAATAAATTATCAGAGACTCTTAGATTTAATACCTGTATATCCTTTTACTGTTAGAATTATATTCTTTAAATTAAAGTATAACAGAGAATATAATTCTATATATGCCCGTAAAGCTGGATGATACCGATAGGAAGATTATTGATCTTCTGCAAGAAGATGGCCGGATGCCCAATAACGAATTGGCCAAGCGAGTGGGGCTCACAACAACTCCTACACTGGAGCGTGTAAAACGCCTTGAGAGAGAAGGTGTGATAAAAGGATATACGGCCTGGATAGACAAGAGCTCGATAGATAAAGGGTTGACTGTTTTCTGTAATATCAAATTATCGGTTCATCAGCTCGGTAAGATGGAAGAGTTTTCAAAACATATACATGGAATACCTGAAATACTTGCCTGTTACAATACAACCGGAGAGTATGATTATTTACTCCATGTGGTGGTAAAAGATACCAATGAGTATGAGCGCTTTCTGCGTACAAAGCTAACTCGGATTCCGGGTGTAGAGAGAATTTATACAGGAATAGTACTGTCGGTAATTAAGGAGCAATCTAAAATAACGGTGATGGAAAATGGAGACACTAATTAAGGAGAAAAAGTCGATGGAAACAATTTGTGCACAGGCAGATCATCCGGAGAAAGATCCGTACGGTTCGCATGCGATGCCGCTTTATCAGACATCCACATTTCGATTTAATGATGTAGAAGCCGGAAAACGCTTTTTTGCACACGAAGAGGGCGGGGCAACACACAGCTATTCCAGACTTGGGAATCCAACGGTTGAGAAAGCAGAAAAGATTATTGCACAATTGGAAGGCATTGACCTTGAAGTGGAAACTGAAGGGATGATGTTTGGATCAGGAATGGCCGCCATCACAACAGGTTTGATGGCACTTGCCGCCGGTAAACGAATTCTGGCACAGGAAGCCCTTTATGGCTGTACATCTCAGTTCTTGCAGGAAGAGGCCGGCCGATACAATATTGAAGTAACAAATATGGATCCGAATGATCTGGATCAGGTGATGGATGCTTTTAGAGAGAACGATGATATTGCGCTGGTCTATCTGGAGAGTATCGCTAATCCGACCATGAGAGTTTGTGACCTGGAAGTGATTACTCAGATTGCCCATCAAAATGGTGCATTGGTGATGGTGGATAATACATTTGCAACTCCCTACCATATGCGCCCGCTGAACTGGGGTGTGGACCTTGTGGCACACTCTACTACGAAATATCTGAACGGGCATGGCACGGTGGTTGGTGGAGCGCTTGTTGCAAAAGAGGGATTCTTTGCGGAAACGGATATGCATATCTACCGGAAGAATTTTGGTGGGATTTCCGGCCCGTTTGATGCCTGGCTGACATTGATGGGGCTAAAGACATTCCCGTTGCGAATGAAGCAGCACAATTTCAATGGACAAGAAGTGGCTGATTTTCTGAGTCATCATCCAAAGATCAGCAGAATTTGGCACGCCGGGTTAAAAAATCACCCGGACAAGGAGATTATCAATAAGCTGATGATAAATGGTCACGGCGGAATGATCGCTTTTGAGCTAAAAGGCGGACTGAATGCCGGGGTACAGTTGATGAATCGGGTAAAACTGTGTACGCTGGCTGTAAGTCTTGGTACGGTTGATTCACTGATTCAGCACCCCGCATCAATGACGCACTCTGTGGTGGATCCTAAGATTCGAGAAGAGGCCGGGATTACCGACGGGCTTGTTAGACTATCGGTTGGAATTGAATCAGCGAATGATATTATTGCTGATCTGGAGCAGGCTTTAGAGTGAGTTTGAGTAGTTAGACCTTCAAGGTTTTGAAAACCTTGGAGGTCCGGTTAAATCATCACTCCACGCGAATCACTTCTTTTGGTATATGTATGGCAGCCGGCATGTGTGGTGGATCCACCAAAACAGGGATTGAAAAAAGTGAAAACTTAAATTTTGTATTTGTTATTCTGCTTTTATTTAAGAAATTTGGCTCCGTTTATTAGCTATTTCTGGTGTAATGGATTTAGTAGGTGCAAATATAAAATCACTATTTAAATATGAAGCATTCAGTTCGTTTTTTCACGCTACTCATTCTGATTTCTATCACTTTATTCACTACTCAACTCTATGCACAGAATAACTATGCCCCTGATAAAACTTATCTTGTGATCAAAAATGATGGAGCAAGATATATCGGTAATATAATTTCTGAAAATGCGCAGGAGGTTATAATAAAGACTGAAAATCTTGGAGAGGTTGCGATTCCAAAGCATGAAATTAAAGAAATCAGGGAGCTGAATGAAAATGAATTGGATCGAAATGGCCAAATTCAAGAAGAAAGTAAATTTGCCTCACGGTATTACCTTTCTTCGAGTGCGCATCCACTAAGGAAAGGGAATAATTTTATAATATGGAATTTGTACGGACCTGACGTTCAGTTTGGTATAAGTGATAACATTAGTATGGGTATTACAACCACATGGGTAGGTGTTCCTATTTTTGGCTCGGCAAAATACAGTTTTCTAAAAGATAAAAATATTGGTTTTTCAATTGGAGCCATGCTTGGAACAGGTTCGTGGGCAGCACCGGAGTTCGGGCTTGCAGTTCCATTTGGAACCGTTACTTTCGGTCAATACGAAAGAAATCTATCACTGTCTGTAGGGCATGGATTTTACTATGATGATGAAACTGATTCAGATCAGGCCACATTCTTTTCTGTAGCCGGTACCACTCGCATCAGTAACAGAGTGAGTCTTGTCTTAGATTCATTCATCTTTGCAGAGTTGGAAAATGAAGTTCTTGGAGCTCTAATCATCCCTTCAGTCAGACTTCATTCCGGTCCGGGTAAAGCCTTCCAATTTGGTTTTGCGGGCGTTGCTGCTGAAGGTGAATTACTCCCTGTACCGATACCTTTCCTGCAGTGGTTTAGAGCTTTTTAAACCTGCATAGTAATTTCTGTAACATGCTTTTACAGTTATAAACTCTGTCTAAATCCATCCAGATAAGGATTGACTTATTATTGAGTAATCTTTCTCTGGCATAATGTAGATCACCACCCACCGCCGGCGCCGCCACCTCCTGAACCAAATCCACCGCCGCCGCTAAAGCCTCCAAAACTTCCGCCGCCTCCGCCAAATCCTCCCGAAGAACGGCCACCGCCACCAAATCCACCGCCCCAGACTACAACACCGCCTGAACCGAGAGTTTGGCGTTTTCGGCCACGTCCGCCACCGCTTCCTCCACCTGCTTTAACCAAAATGTAAATCACAGAAAAGAGGATCAGTAAGATGACTATAAAGACAACTACTGCAGGTTTATCATTACTTTGTTGTGGAACTGCGTCATATTCGCCGGCGGCAAGACGCATGATGGATGTGCTGGCTTCATCAAGACCACTGTAAAAGTCACTTCTTCTGAAATTTGGCCTCAGGATCTGGTCTACAATCCGCCCGGCCATGAGATCGGTTACAGCACCTTCCAGCCCGTACCCTACTTCAATCTGCATCTGGCGATCCTCTACGGCAACCAATATTAGCACACCGTTTTGTCGTTCGCCCTCCCACATTCGCCATGAATTGAAAATGGTATTCGCTGCTTCCTCACGCGAAACTCCCTGCAGGTTCTCAAGTATGGCTATGGCAATGACGTTGGAAGTACTGTCGCGATAGGCCCGCAATTTTCGTTCAAGCTGTTGCTCTTGCCCCGAACTTAAAACGTCGGCATAGTCATTGACATGCCCTGAAGGAGTTTGTGGAAAGTTTTGAGCTATGCCCTCACCTAAGCCTGAAATAAAGGTGAATGCCAGAAATAGAATGATAATAGTTGCTGATGAAGGTGTAGGTGCAGTTGTGGTCAGATGTCGCTTAGTCATCATTTTGAATTTCTCTATTATTCTTAAAGCTAATCTCGTTCCCCAGTTCGTCGGGGTCATTCCCGTCACTGGGGAAATATGTTTTAAGCTTTTCTCCAATATCCCCGACTACCCGTTCAATTCCTGCTTCAAAATTCCCTTTTTTAAATTCAGAAATCAGGCTGTCAATTTCATCCTGCCAAAAATGGTCATTTACTTTTTTGCTGAAACCTTCATCGCCGAAAATGGCCACTTTTTTATCGTCAGTTGCAATGTATAGAATGACCCCGTTTCGGGCTTCTGTTTGATCCATTTCCAGTTCATGGAAGAGTTCTTTGGCTCGTTCCAAGGGGTCTTTTTTACACTTAAATTCGATGTGAACTCTAATTTCACCGGTTGTGTCTATTTCAGCACGTTCAATGGCATCGACGAGTAGTTTCTCATCTTCTTCGGATAAAAATTCTCTGGCTGGCATAGTTAAATGGGTTAATCAAATGAAACTTCAGGAGCTTGTTCAGCGCCGTCAACGGCTTCAAAATAGGCTTTTTGTTCATGACCAAAAATTCCAGCTATCATGTTGGCCGGAAATCGGCGGATTGATGTATTGTACTCTTGAGCTGTCCTGTTGAAGCGCATTCGTTCTGTTGAGATGCGATTTTCAGTGCCCTCGAGCTGAGTTTGGAGATCACGAAAATTTTGAGTTGCCGTCAATTCCGGGTAGCGCTCCACGGTAACAAGCAGTCTGGATAGTGCCCCACTCAACTGCTGCTGTGCCTGATCAAACTGCTGCAGAGCCTGAGGATTGTTCAAATCGCCGGCCTCCAGGTTCACGGAAGTTGCCCGGCTTCTGGCCTCAATAACCTGAGTGATGGTTTCCTGTTCAAAATTAGCGGCTCCACGAACGGTACTCACAAGGTTTGGAATCAGATCAGCGCGACGCTGATATTGATTCTCAACCTGAGCCCATGCTTGATTGACTCCCTCTTCTTTTTCAATCAGCGAGTTGTTTAGTCCCACAGCGTAAATTACGATAAAGGCGATAACCCCAATTCCAAGCCAGGTCTTGATATTCATTGATTTCAGGTATTTAGTTATTGTTTAAATGTCTTAAAACAAAATATACGAAACTGAATTGGGATAGATTCATGTTATTTAAAAAATGTCTGATTTGTTGTTAAAGACCGTACCTTTGGGTTGGATTTAATCAGGTAAAATTGCAAAAGCCAGCTATACATGAAACCATCTTTCGTTTACTTCGATCTCGACAATACTCTACTGGATCATATTTCAGCAGAGGGAAAAGCGCAGCGCTCTACATACAATCAGTATCCGGTACTTCAGCAAGTTCCTATCGACGAATGGCTGGAGCAGTATCAAATGGTTAATCACGTGTTGTGGGAGAGTTATCAGCGAGATGAGATTAATCGGTATGAACTTCAAAGTGCCCGGTTCCGAAATACGATGGAAAAGTTTGAGCTGGATACCTCCAATAGTGAAGAGATTGGTAACTATTATATGAACAGCTACAGAGAGTACTGGTCTTGGGTTGATGGTGCACAGTCCGTATTAAAACTGGTGAGCTCCAAGGTTAAATCCGGAATTATCACAAACGGTTTCAAAGAGACTCAGGAGCTGAAATTTGACAAGTTAAACATCAAGGATTATTGCAGTCCGTTGTTGATCACGGAAGAGATCGGAAAGTTGAAGCCCCATCCAATTGTGTTTGATGTTGCAACTGAAAAAGCGGGAGTTCCAAGAGATGAAATTCTCTATGTGGGCGATTCTTTCTCGTCGGATATTGTTGGCGGCAATAACGCCGGCTGGAAAACGGCGTGGTTTACAGCGTTGATTGATAAAGAGGAGAGCCGAAACGGGAATACGGAGGTTTCACCCGATTTTGAATTTGATAAGTTTGAAGATCTGCTAAACTATCTGGATTTGTAAACCGCGTTACTCATCGCCATAAATAGATTTTGATACCCGAATGTTTCTGAGCCTCAACGGTTAGCAGTAGGACAAGCAGTATTATTGACAAAAGAGTAGAATTTCATCCTAAGTTGTTTCGATTAGACTTGTAATCCCTGTATTTTAAATAGATGATCGTTGATAAATTTAGGAGATAAGACGTGAACTGTTCTCATTTGTATCGATAATAACTTCGGCTGATTTGAATCAGTAAGTATTAAACAAAGAGCGTAGAGTTGACGATCAATACTAAAATTTTGATGTACAATCTAAAAAACTGAAAAAACTATGGCTAAACTGACATTAAAAGATGTAGAACTGAAGGGCAAAACCGTGTTGATGCGGGTCGATTTCAACGTGCCGATTAAGGGAGGAAAAATATCTGACGATAACAGAATCATTCAAGCTTTAGATTCTATCAACTATGTGGTGGAACATGGAGCCAAGTTAATTTTGACGAGCCATCTTGGCCGACCGGCCGGTGAACCCGATCCGGAATTCAGCTTAAAACCTGTTGCAGATCATCTAAAGGATCTGGTGGATGTACCGGTCCATTTTGCAGAAGACTGCATTGGTGAAAAGGCGGACAAAGTTATTGAGTCTGCCGGTGAAGGAGAAATCGTGCTGCTGGAAAACGTTCGGTTCCACGCTGAAGAGAAGAAAAATGATCCTGAGTTTGCGAAGCAACTCGCTAAGCATGCCGACCTATTTGCAAATGATGCGTTTGGAAGCAGTCACCGCGCGCATGCATCCGTAGCCGGAGTAACAGAATTTCTGCAGCCAGCTGTTTCCGGTTTTCTACTGGAAAAAGAGATCAAATATTTGGAAGAAAGTGTCAATAATCCGGAACGCCCTTTTGTAGCTATTTTGGGAGGGGCAAAGGTGTCTGACAAAATTGGTGTGATTGAAAATCTGCTCACAAAAGTGGATTCCATTATCATCGGAGGCGGTATGACCTATACGTTTTTGAAAGCAAAGGGTTGGGAAATCGGAGACTCATTGGTGGAAGAAGATAAAATTGAACTGGCAGGCGAACTGATGAAAAAAGCAGAGGAGGCCGGAGTAAACTTTATGCTTCCTGTTGATTCTGTGGTTGCCAAAGAGTTCAAAAATGATGCAGAGCATAAAGTTGTCGACTCAGACGAAATTGAGTCCGGATGGATGGGGCTTGATATTGGCCCACAGGCATGCCTTGCATTTGGCAATAAAATCAAAGCGGCTCAGACGGTTGTCTGGAACGGACCGATGGGAGTTTTTGAGATGGAGAATTTTGCCGAGGGTACTTTTACAGTAGCTCAGGCACTGGCTGATGCAACCAAATCCGGTGCAACAACCATCATTGGCGGTGGCGACTCAGCTTCCGCGATTAAAAAAGCCGGTTTGATGGATCAGGTATCTCATGTCTCTACCGGTGGCGGTGCCAGCCTTGAATACCTGGAAGGAAAAGAACTTCCGGGCGTTGTTTCGTTAACCGATAAATAAATAATCAATGAGTAGAGATCTCATTGAATAAGTAACACCAATTAAAAATATCCGGCCTCTTCAGAATATTTTGAAGAGGCCTTTTTTATTGTTTTGCTTTTTTTAGCGGAACTCGCTTTTTACCCTCGCCTTCTGCGGCTGCTTTTGCATTTGCAATTACACCATTGGGCTTTAGCCTTACAAGTTGCTTCTTCTGTTCAGGCCAGTTGTCGAGATACATTTTAGCTGCTCCACTGTTCGTTTTTTCAAAGTAATCGGTGATCAGATTTTTTAGTTTTTTAGAGGAAGCTTTATCGAGTTCTAGCGGAGTCACATACTCCTCATTGATCTGGTGAATCTGATCGCGTCTCAAATAAAGCGTTCCTCCGGTCATTCCGGCGCCAACGTTACTGGATACAGTTCCAAGAATCACTACGGTGCCGTTCGTCATATATTCACACGGATGCATTCCGGTTCCTTCCACCACAGCCACAGCGCCACTGTTTCGTACGGCAAATCGGTCGCCTGCTAATCCATGAACGTACAAGGTTCCACCCGTTGCTCCATACAGGGCACAGTTCCCAATAATGGCATTTTCAGACGGATTATATATGGTCTCTTGTGGGGGATTAATCACCATCGAGCCTCCCGACATCGCCTTACAGACCGAGTCGTTAGCTTCGCCCCAAAGTTTTACATGCAGCCCTTCATTCAGGAATACACCAAAGCCCTGTCCTGCACTTCCGGTGAACTCCAGATCGATTTTGCCGTTGAAGCGGTGGTCTGATTGAGCTTCACCCTTTTCTTCAATTTCCGACATTCTCTTGCTTGAAACCTTTGCCGCTATCGCTCCCGAAAGCGTTGCAAGTGCGGCCCTGTCTGTGGAGTTGATTTTCCCTTTATGTTCGTATTCCCCTTCATTTTCAACAATCTCCTTACATCGATCCAGAAAGAGCTTATTAAACTCACTGATCCCCTCATTAAAAGGGTTGTTTTGATTGTTGAATTGGTGAAGATTGTCGTCCTCATCTGAAGAAAAGTAGCCCAGGTCAATATTTCTGGACTCTACCAATTCCTGGTGGTTTTCTTTCACTGTAAGAAGATCTACCCGACCAATCAGTTGATTCAGCGAGTCTGCACCAATGGATGCAAGGTGACGTCTCACATCTTCTGCCAGATACTCAAGCATTTTTACAACATGCTCTTTCTTGCCTTTATATTTAGCTTTGAACTTCGGATTGTGTGTGGCGATACCGGTGGGGCAGGTGTTTTTTTCGCAAATCCGGGCCATTACACAGCCTTCGGCAATCAGCAGAAGCTTGCCGAAGTCGAATCCTTCAGCACCTAACATGGCCGCAGACACAATATCGGCTCCGGTCTGGAGCCCGCCATCTGTACGCAATTCCACAAATTTTCTCAGGCCATGTTTGCAAAGAGTTTTATGAACTTCAAACAGACCGATTTCCCAGGGTAGGCCTGCGTGTTTCATGGATGTGAGTGTTGCGGCTCCTGTTCCGCCGTCACCTCCCGAAATATGAATCACATCAGCTCCGGCTTTGGCAACACCAACGGCGATCGTTCCAATATTTTCACCGGAAACCAGTTTTACATTTACTTTTGCGGATGGCTTAATCTGTTTAAGCTCGTAAATCAGCTGTTTGAGATCTTCAATGCTGTAAATGTCGTGAAGTGGCGGAGGGGATATAAGGTCGAATCCCGGCTCACTGTGACGAGCAAAAGCGATATCTTCATTTACTTTTACTCCCATCAGCTGTCCACCCTCACCGGGCTTGGCTCCCTGCGCAATTTTAATCTGAAACTCATTTCCGGCCATCAAATACTCGGCCGTGACACCAAATCGCCCACTGGCAACCTGTTTCGTGGATGCGGAGATGCCAAGAGTGTAGTAATATGGATTTTCCCCACCCTCTCCGCTGTTCGACCGGCCACCGATTTCTTCCATAGCGAGGAAGATATCTCGTTGCGATTCGGCACTAATGGCGCCAAAACTCATGGCACCGGATCCAAATCGCTGTAAGATTTTATTCCGGTGTTCAACCCTGTCTAAATCAATTTGATCACCGGTTGTCCTGAATGTGAAGAGATCTCGGATATTTACAGGATCGGAGTCTTCGCCGGCTTTTAAGTATTCGTTGTAGAGTTCGATGTTATCCAGAGAAAGATTTTTGTCACGAACCAATTTATGAACAATCTTCGACTGGGTATTGGTCATGGAATGCTTTTCGCCTTTCGTACCTCTGTTGTGCTCTTTGTATAGAAAGGTGTGGATCGGTTTATCATCATCTGCCATCTCTTCAGCAATTTCGGAATGGTTGATGATCTGTCGTACTACCTCTTTTACATCAATACCCTTAACTGGGGAAAATAACCCCGGGAAAAACAGGTCTCTCAACTCCTTACCAATCCCAAGTGCGGTAAATAGTTTTGAAGTCTGATAGCTTCGAGCCACAGAAATACCTGATTTCGACATAATTTTGAGCAGGCCGGTATTAAATGCTTTGATCACATTTTCTTCGCGAGTGTCAGCTTCAAGATTTTTGAATTTCCTGTGATCGCCGAATCTTGCAAACTCAAGTGCTTTGTAAGGGCATACGGCAGTGGCACCAAAGCCTACAAGTGCGGCAAACTGGTGTGTATTTTTTACTTCGGCTGTATCCACTACAATAGATGCATTCAGTCGCAATCCAGACTCATTCAATGCATTTACCAAAGATCGAAGCATTAAAAGACTTGGTATCGGAGGTTGATTAGACGTTGCGTTTCGATCTGATATAATCAGGATTGTAGCTCCGTCTTTAACTGCTTTGATCGCTTTTTCGGTAATGTCCCTGATAGTCGATCTGAAGCCAACTTCGCCATAGTCTCTTGAAAACGTCATCTCAAATTCAGCAGTCACAATTCTGGATGGCGAATTGTTAATACCTCTGAGCGTTTTCATCTGCCCCAAGGAAAGTAGCGGTGATTCAATTTCAAAACCGGGAAATTGTGGTATCAGCTCTTTGGGTGAAAATATATTGGGCCGTTTCCCAAGGTACATGCTTAAGTCTGTGACCATCTTTTCACGGATATAATCGAGAGGCGGGTTCGTTACCTGTGCGAAGTTCTGATAAAAATAGTCAAAAAAGGAGCGAGGCTGATCAGAAAACAAGGCCGGTCTGGCGGTGTCGCCCATCGAACCAATGGGTTCTTTGCCATCCGTAATCATGGGTACCAGCAAGTTTTCAATATCTTCGCGTGTGTACTTAAACAAATGCTTATTGATCAGGCTGTTATCAGCTTCCGTAATGATTCCCGGTTTGAGAGGTTCGAGACGGTGCTCAAAATCGGCGTCATAATTTTCGCGCGAGTAGCTGGGATCCCGGAAGTGGATTTTACCATTTTCGAGCTCCATTTTTATTCCGTTTCCGGCCTGTAGAGTTCCTTTTCTTTTTACTTCCGCAGGATCAATATCGAAGGATCCGGTTTCTGAGCTTAGATAAAGATGGTCGTCAGTTACAACCCAGCGACAGGGCCGAAAACCATTTCTGTCGAGACGCCCGCCGATGGATGATCCGTCCGAGTAAGAAATAAAGGCGGGTCCGTCCCACGGTTCCATTGCTCTACTCCAGAACTTATAAAAACTATTTCCCTGTTTTGCGGGTGGGATCATAATAGCGAGAATATCTTCCACAAAAGGAATACTGCTGCGATAGGTGAGGGCTTCAACCATTTCGTTCAGGCTGCCGGAATCGCTAATCTGTTGTCTTGTGAGAAGCTCATCTTTAGGAACACCGAGATACTTTTCCCTGGATATAGCCCAGGACCGATTTCCTGTAATGGTGTTAATCTCTCCATTGTGGGCGATTATTCGAAACGGTTGAGTTTTGTCCCAGGACGTTTTCGTGTTGGTTGAAAAACGTCGATGAAAAAGCGCAAATCTTGTTTTAAAATCAGGATTTTGAAGATCCAGGTAAAAGTCTTTGAGAGAGTTTGCTTTGGTAAGCGCCTTATAGACAATGGTTCGTGCTGAAAGAGAAGTAAAAAAGAACTCACGGATAATTCCCTGATCCTTCTCTTTGGTACGGGTCATTTGCTTGGCCGTAAATAGCAGCTTATCAAATGAGCTGTCGGTTCGGCAATGAGCCGGTCTTTTAATAATAGCATGCAGTATATACGGCATCGACTCTTTAGCAATATCGCCAAGTACTGATACGTCAACCGGAACGGTTCTATACTCGAGCACCTCAAGGCCGTAAAACTGAAACGTTTCTTCAAAAATTCGAAGTGCTTTTCTTCTTCTCGGGCTATAGTGTGGAGCAAATATCGTTGCTACAGCTACTTCACCTTTTTCATATCCAAATAGCCTAAATGGAATATCCGCCATTATTCCGGCACCGTCACTTGAGATGAAATCGGCATTGCATGCCCCACGGTGCTCAACACAACTGAGCGCATGGAGAGCTTTCTGCAGGTTTTCGTGGGAATACTCATTATTTCTGCTGGCAATAAAACCAACACCACAGGAAGATTTATCCTTAAAATAGTTGAAGTGGTCCATAAGAGGGAGGGCTGATTGAGAACTTCTAAATGTTTATCACTGAATAAATAATGTTATAAATCTTCATGTTTGCAATAGAATTTAACTTGGAAGCGCTTTTTAGTTAATTAATAAGTCATAATTTATTAAACAACTAAATAATTAAATTAATAATTCGGATAATTTTGCAAAAAAGGAGTAATGAGTAAGCCGCTGGCAAGGGTTACGGCCGATAGATTAGCTACGTTTTTAGATGATTCGATTTTAGAATCTTACCCGTGCCTGAATTCCGATGTCACTCCGGCGGTTTCCATCAATCTGAAGGTTTCCACTGCTGATTATGTCACGGTTACTATAAACGGTTGTTGCCGCTTTTAGCCAAAAGTCAAGCCATGTAGCTGCCTCATAGTTAATGACAACGTACATTCGCTGTCCACGGTCGAAAAGCATGGCGTTGGAGAGAACATAAAGCAGATCATTTTCGAACTGGAATACCCTTGAATCAAAATTGTCCGTATCGAACAGGGTTATTCTTGCGTCGATCCTGAAGTTTTGAAACGGGTAAAATCGAATATCCTGGAAAACAAGATATCCCCAGCTGGCATCTTCGGGAGTGGAGCGGGCTCTGACCATATCAAAACGGGTGCGCAGCCTTAAGTTTGAATTCACCTGATATTCCGCCTGGAACCTTGCTCCCATCCGGCGGGTGTCTCCTAATACTCTGAGTTCTCTTCCCAGTTCATCAAAATCTACATATTCTTCTTCTCTTAACTTATATCTGAATAGAGCATAAAAATGCAGATCCGAGTTCGGACTGTATTCAATCAAAGAGAGCCAGTCATATCCGGACGAAGGTTGACGCTGCTGAAAGCGAGGTGCGGGGAACCGAAATTGATCGATATAGGCACTGAACTGAACTTGTGAATTTAGATCATGCCTGATTCCCAGATAAAACCCTTCTTCATTTCCCGGATTTCCTGATTGTTCTCCAAATCCTGCACCAAAAATAGATTGAAATGCAGGGTCGTAATAGCGATAAACCGCAACAGCGTCGGTTTGATCCCCGAGCTCAAGTTGAGCTCCGCTAAGTACTCCATAACCTCCATTACTGCTGTAGGCGGCCTCACCGAAGAGGAGTGCCGGTCCTGCAAGTAACCTGTAATCAGCTGAGTATCCGCTTAGAGCCTTTCCGTAAAAGTTGTTGATCTGCCAGGGAAGTGTTCCTTCCTGGACGGGACGTTCAAATCGGTTATGAAAACCGGACACGCCGAAAAATCCGTACGGGATCTGGATTCTGGCTCTTCCCCCAAATGTTTCCTGGGCTACATTCAGTCGTCTTTCACGTTCATTCAAGGTTCTGTGATACCCACTTTCGGTGGGGAAGCGAATATATGTTTCGTCAAGCTCAGACGCTGTTCGCTGCCGGTTTGAGTAGAAACCGGTGAGTTGCAATCGCTCGCCATAAGTTGCGGCAACTCCCCTGAAACCGATCATCTCTTGTGCTGACGTAAATGGACGTACTCCCCGCTCATTTTTGTTTGGAGTTTGGATCACCGCACTGCCCTTACCAAAAGCTCCGCCACTCCATAAAAGTAACCCCTGACCAAAAGCAACACTATAGTCGCCAATGATTAAATCTCTGAGTCGACCGTTATCCTGAAGTGCAATATGCCACGAAGTATAATCGAAACCTGTGGGATGTTCGAGAGGTTCGCCCGGATCTTTATCCTGGGTGATATTCAGTGAAAGATGATTGCTCGTGTAGCGAAGCCGCTGATAGTACTTCACAGGGCTACCAATAAATCCACCTAAAGTGTCCGGTCGCTGATATCCCCGTTGCTTGGCCAGGGTCTGTTGGAAACGACTGAATCCCTCCAAACGGCTGTTCTGTGTCCAGTAGCGACGATTCAGGTAGAGATCCTTTCCGCGGTCAAATCCCCTGCTTACTGTCAAATAGGGGCGAATGCGGTTCAGTGTTGCCTGTCCGATTCCTGATACATTTATGAGATCATCCACCTCCTCAAAAGGTGCCTCTCTGTTTCGATGCTCTACGATACTTTGAGCGAGACGAAAGTCCATCCCCGGAACCTGCAAAAGCTCATCTATAGTTGCCCGGTTAATATTCAATGGGTTGTTTGCCAGGTTTTGTAAAAATTCGAGTAGCTCTTCAAGGCTCTGATCGGCATCCTCTCCGTCAAACTCCTCAAGTGCGCGTTCAATATCCCGTTCAATCTTCGCCTGAGTTGAGTCCCGATTTTGTGCAGCCAAACTGCTAAAAAGCAGAAATGTAATAAAGAAGCTCAGTGCGAAGATATGAAAAGCTCTGAAACTGAAGTGTGTGTTAAGATGGAGTTTATCGGGTCGTGTCATGATCAGGCCGGTTTTAGATTCGTATGGATAGATCAAGAGCCGGACTCATTCCAAGTGGATTATGCTGCTGGAGGGCAAAGTTTACAGCCCAACGTTCAGTGTCATAACCGAATCCAAAGGAGTAGGTGGATGGTTTTGTGGAAATTCCTGCCCGGGTAAAGAATGACGTGAAAACTTCAAACTCTAAACCTGTCCTGAAGGAGAGGGGAAAGTGTATGTCTTTAACTATTTCGGTGGTAATCTGTGCGGAGGAAGAGGGGCGATAGCTTAATCCGGCAGCCAATTCACGCGGAAGTTCTTCATCGGTGTCTCCATAGGCCGGTTGATTTATATTTGTGGCCCTGGCACCCATCCAGAGTGACCCGGCTATTTCTGCAGCGATTCCCAAATCCAATCCAAATGCACCGGCTGATCCGTAATCTTCTCCCTGAAAAACATGAATGTAAGCAACAGACAAACCGTAGTGGAACCTGTCCTGACTGTTTTTGTAGGCTAACAAAAACCGGTTTTCATGAAAGAGGTTGAAACCATATCGGTGTACACCCGCTCCAATGGTTCCGGCTTTCGTTTGGATTGTAGCAGCTGCTGCGATATCTGTGATTTCTGTCATGCCTACATATCGGAATCCATAAAATGAAACCGTATTTCTTTCCGTTGAAAGAAGGGCCGTGTTGTTAAAAATCGACCACTCTGATTCGGGCAGTGCAACACCTGTTTGCCCCATGGATATCGATTTTGCCCCCATCACAGATTGGGCTTCTGCTTTCAAAATAAAACCAAAACAGAAAGCCACTGATAATGTTAAAATAAAAAGGGATATTATTGGAGTCCTCTTTATCATTCTCTATTGATTTCGTTTTAAGAACTTATATTATCTGAATATGAAGGATAAACTTCAAATTTCAATTTTCGTTAACGTTCTGCTTCTTTTGACTTTAACGATTTGCCCGAAAAGTTTAAATGCCCAGGAGCTGAACTGTTCGGTAACGGTAAACGACCGTCAGATCAGTGGAAGCTCGACAGAGTACGTATCTGAACTGGCCCCTGCCGTTGAGAGATATTTAAATGAAAACAGGTGGACGAATGATCGATATGAAGAGCATGAACGGATCCGCTGTAATATTCAGATCTTATTGACAGATGTGGATGGTAATTCCAACTTTACGGCAGAAGCAGTAATAACAGCAAACCGGCCTATCTACAATACAAATCGGCAAACAACGCTGATGGTGATCAGCGACAGTGCCTGGCGATTTAACTACTCCAGAAATAAAAATCTCATTTTTGATGATCTGCAGTTTGATGATTTAACAAGCTTCCTGGATTTTTACGCATACATTATCTTGGGGTACGACTACGACAGTTTCTCCGAATTGGGAGGGTCTCCTCATTTTAATTCAGCACTCAGTATTTTTGAAATTGCTCAAAATACCGGCGCACCGGGATGGGGAAGGTCGATCGGAGCTCAGCGGAACCGCTTCGGGCTGATTAACGATTTAACCAATCCGTCTTACAGGGATTTGAGAAGTGCTTACTATAGGTATCATCGTTTGGGACTGGATCAATTTACGCAGCAGGAAGAGCTTGCCAGAAATGAAATCATTGAGGCACTGGACCTGATCAGAGAAAATAAACGAGTAACGAGTAATAACTACCTTTTTGATCTCTTTTTCAGTTCAAAATATCTTGAGATTGTTGCCTCACTGAGAGATGCCTCACCATCAACCCGAACGGCCGCCTATAATATTCTGAGAGATGTTGACCCGGCAAATACTTCGGAGTATAGAAGGCTGATTGAGTAGCACACCATAGGACCAAAATATCTGTTCAAGATTTTAGAGTGTGGAAATGTTTACACTCTTTTTTTCAGATCAATAGAGTAAAACATTAGCAAATCTATAGACAAGCAATTATTTGTTAGGACATTCAAATGCCACTCATATAATTACACGCTTTTCTTGAAAAGTTATAACCGAAGCGTAAGAAATTGTTTTGTAACATACTCACAGGTAATAACTCTTTTAACAAGAACTTGCACCAGATTCAGAGATTGAATAAAAATTGGATAAATGAATGATTACTCTGATATAATCTTCCTTATGGGGGCTATACTTCTGTTTTCCATCCTTTCATTACAGGTGAACAGGTCACTGTTAATAAATAATATAGCAAGTGATACGGCAGAAATAGATTATCTGGCAGTGTCTGCTGCTCAGGAAGTAATCGATGATGTAAGGTCAATTACTTCAGAAGCCGATTTGGTAAGCTTCGCGGATAATTACCCAATGGTTGTCAATTACTCTACAAATAGTCAATCTGCCTCTTCTGTTCCGTTAAATGTTGATGTGAATGTAACTTCGGGAGTTTTTGATAACGGTCATATTACATCTTTTCAGGTAACGGTTGAGGTGAGCAGTGTTTATATGACTACCGGTGAAGATGGAAGGCCGATTATTCTATCGATAAGTAAATCCTTTAATTAAAAAAGCTACAATATGAATTTTGGCATAACAATCAGTTTTGCAATTGGCGGTCTATTGATGCTTTCTATTCTGACATTAAATCAGAATGTAATGGTTCAATCCTACCAATTTACTGCCGATATCATGGAAAAGAACCAGGTTGATAATCTGCGCCAACTTATTACGAATGATATCAAAAGGATTGGTTTAGGAGAGTCTTCAGAACTTTTGAATTTCAGTGACAGTCATATACGTTTTCGAGCCAGAGTTAATGGGAGTAACCGGGTTATTAGCTGGAGAGTAATGCCCGGCAACAACTTTAATATCCCTTCAAATCCGAGTCTTGTTGGCCTAAGAAGGCAAGGGCCATTTGGCAATGAAAACAATTCTCAGGTAGATTTCCCGGTAAAAAGATTTGAGGTGATTGCTTACAGTGATCCGGATGGAACTGTTGTTACAACGGATAAAAATCAAGTAAGAAGCATAAGAATAGAGTTAGAAGTAGAATCATTACAACCCACGGGTAGCAATGCCGATGGGACACCACATTATGCAAGTTCAAGCTGGCAAAAGTTATTTAAACCGGATAATCTAATATTTTAATTGTTATGGGACGAGCACTTTTATTCTTAGTAAGCGGAATGTTCATCGTTTTTGGTATTGTGCAAAGTGGCGTTCAGGGAAGGCTAAGTTCTATTCCTGAAAGGACCTATGATTATCATGCAGAAAATCATGCGGAAAATATAGTGAATAGTGCTATGGACTATGCGCTTCGCGAAATTATTAATGACCAAAATTGGGAAGATGGGTATGTAAACAACGACTACATGGATGGAAGTGTTAGTATTCAGGTATATGATCAGTCCAGTTCTGATATCCCTTCGAATGAAATACCATCATGGGATCAATACACGCTGTTGGTTAAAGGTACATCTGAATATGAAGATATCGTTGCTCAGTCTGAGATCTACCTTCGGAAAGATGCATTTTCTAAATATTCTTATTTCACGGATTCTGAAATCAGTACAAACAATAGTTCAGTCTACTTTATTTGGTCAGATGAACTTTCAGGCCCGGTTCATACAAACGGGACGTTTAACATTGCCGGCGATCCTACCTTCAATGGATTTGTATCCAGTCCCAATGACTGGAATGGATATTCGGGTATGACAAATGATCCAAATTTTAATGGTGGCACAGATTTTAATGCAGATTACCGTGATCCACCTTCCAACTTAGAAATGAATGTTTTGGAGAACAGTGCATCATCAAATGGTCTGACGTTTAATGAAGAAGTTGACTTAGAGTTTCTAAATGATGGAAGGCTTAAAGTTTCTAAACAAGTACAAGATGGCTGGAGAAGGTACAGGGGGAGATGGTACCCAACGTATAGAACAGAAGAAAACTATGTTAATATGACGGGATACAACGGCGTGATTTCATCAACTGAGGACATCTCTATTAAAGGCACCGTAAACGGTAGCTATACAGTTCATTCGGAAAAGAATATTGAAATAAGCGGTGATATCGTTTATAACGACAATCCAATTGACAACCCTAACTCTACAGATCTATTAGGAATTGTCAGTGAAAAAAATGTCACTATTAGTGAGGATGCTCACAGGGACAATGGCTACAGTGATTTGACCATACAGGCTTCCATTATGGCTTTGGATGAATCTTTCTCCCTAGACAATTATAATGATGGATCTCCGAAAGGTGATTTAAATCTTTTAGGCGGAATTATACAGCAGAAACGAGGACCGATGGGGACGTTTAGTGGAGGACAGGTACGATCAGGTTTTAATAAACAGTACGAATACGACGAAAGATTAATGAGAATGAATCCACCAAGTTTTCCAAGGGAGAGCTTTTTCTCTATTGTTCATTGGTTTACGGAATCTTTTGACAGAGATTATGTTCTAAACCAAAATTTAAACGAAGAAGACTAGTTCAAAAAAATAAGACGATGAAAAAAATATTACTGTTAGGGATTATATACCTGTTTTTATCAGCATCATATGCAGTTGGCCAATCCACAGTCACCTTTAGGGTAAATGTGTCTTACGAAATTGAAAATGGGCTATTTAACCCGGAAGAACATAGTGTTCAACTCTTAGGGGATGTATATCCGCTTTCCATGAACAGAGAGGTGATAATGACACCGAGCGAATCGGATTCTACGACTTATGAGGCTGATGTACGCTTTCAAAATAATGTTCTACAGCAACAGCTGATTTACAGGTTTCGTCTTGAAATTAATAATAGATATATGAATGAAGATGTACCTAGAAACCTGGTCATTCCAAGTGAATCTGCAAAATTGGATGCGATATACTTTAACAGTTATGCCTGGTGATGGCTTACTGAAGAAGTACATATTTTCAAGCTCTACTTAATGTTCAATTATTCTCCCTAAACCTTATCTACTAAGTTTTCTTAAAGCAGCATGCTTCAAGCGGAGTGCACATCTCAGTATGTCTATCTGCCCACTTGTCTAACAGGGATCTAAGAAGTATCCCCTACAGATATCACCGGTTTGGACTAAACATATTTACGCAGCAGGAAGAGCTTGCCAGAAATGAAATCATTGAGGCACTGGACCTGATCAGAGAAAATAAACGAGTAACGAGTAATAACTACCTTTTTGATCTCTTTTTCAGTTCAAAATATCTTGAGATTGTTGCCTCACTGAGAGATGCCTCACCATCAACCCGAACGGCCGCCTATAATATTCTGAGAGATGTTGACCCGGCAAATACTTCGGAGTATAGAAGGTTGATTGAGTAGTTTTTCACCTGATTCAAAAAGAGTGTAGCGGAAAAACGGTTGAAAACCCAGCTTCTTTATTATCTATTTGATCAGGGTCATTTTATTTGTGAACACACCATTTGATGTGATGAGTCTGGTGATATAAACACCGCTGGACAGGTTTGATGCATCCCACACTCTCTCATAGCTACCAGCAGAAAGGGTTTCGTCAATGATAGTAGCTACTTTGCGACCAAGCATATCATAAATTTCAAATCTGACCTCACTCTGTATTGGAAGATTGAACCGAATACGGGTTGTAGGATTAAATGGGTTCGGATAGTTCTGTTTCAGTTCGAAAGAGTTTGGCAGATCTGCAGCGTCAGAGCCGGGATTAATATTTAACTCAAACTGTATATGGCTATTACTATCTCTGGTTATAACTTCATATCCGGTCTTATGGCGAGTACCATTCGATTGATCTGCGAGATGACTCATGTCCACTCTTACCGTTTTGGAATCTCTGATATTGTATGTTTCGCCGGTTTGAAGGTTTACAAGCTCAACTTCCCAGGCTTCCGGAATATTTTCAAAGTTTGAAAAAATAAGTTCGATGTCGTCCGATATCGGGAACCCATCTTTATACGCGTTGATACTGAATGGGATGGTAATGTTAGATCCAAAGCGGCGTGGCAAGTGATTGGTTGCAAGCCGGTCGTTATCGTTTGTGAGGGAGTAAACTTCTAAATAGTCACTCACACCCGGTGGTGGTAAAAGTTTATAGGCATCAGACTCATCCAGTCCATAGCTGGCTGATTCGCTGAAGGAGAAATGTGCGGTGGACTGATATCTTCTGGAATATCTGGCATTAATACTAATAAGAGGTGTGTTCTCCTGCTGCGCAGCCTTTCCGGCAAAAGAACCGCCAAACGTTTTTGCATCTTCACTTACAATGAGTTCAGGATTTTCATTGGCTTTAATCCAAAAACTTTGGAAAGGTGCTAAAATGCCATCCGTAATGTCTCCGACACTTCCATTCCAGGTCAAATACTGATTGGTATTTGGATCCCAAACATAAATTGTAGGGTCAATATTGGTTTTGGTCCATGAGGGATGATCCCAGTCGATGGCCGAACCATATGGATTACCAACCATATTCCATCCGGTATCTGCTTCTGCGGTGTAGGTTACGTTCAGGTCTATTTGTCCCGCTGTACCTTCATTTTCTTGCCCATTAACCTCCAATAGGTAGGGTAGCGGATCGTTGTATCGGGCATCACTATCTACATCACCGAACATATAGACAAAATAACCTCGGCCCGGCACAATTTGATTTGAAGCACTCGTTGGAGCACGCCATCGTTGATTGTCCGTTCCTTCAAAAGACTCTTCATACCAGAGTACATTGGGTTGTAAATCGCCGGTTAATGAAGCTCCGGTGTAGCCTTGAGTAAGAACGCCACTTAAAAAATTATCAAAGTCAGCAGCAATAGGCGAGGATAACATTCTGTATCCGGGCTGACCGTATATCTCCAGCTGATAAGTGAGCTCGCCGGCAGTGACATTTTTATTGTTAGCGATTAAGGACAGTCCGTCTCCAATCACAAATGCACCGTTGAGCAGGTTTAGTGTGCCATTGACACGGTATGACTGATCGGCAACTACATTGTTATTATTATCAATGGTAAGATTGTTCACGTCTGTTGGGAGTGCATCTCCTGTGATTTGCTCGGCCTGACCGTTATATACATAGTTCGCCTCTTCGCCAAATGTGCGGGTGTTGGATTGAATATTTCCAGTCGACCCGGAAACTGAAATACCGTCAGCTGAACCAATTTCTATTGTGGCGCCATTCTCCAGGATAAATTCTCCCGTCCCTGAAATCACAAAACTTTCAGTAGATAGAATACCGGCTCCGTCTCCCGTATCCACTACGTTCAGTTCGCCGGGCTCATTTAGTGTAAAGTTATCAACGAGCGTGATGGTGTGGTCAATGCTGCTGTTTCCACCAATGAAGATGATATCGCTGGAACCGGGCGCAAATCCTGCAGGGGCGCCATCATGCCCGGTAAAAGACCAAACATTGGGATCGTCGAAGTCACCGCTTTGAATGCTGTAGTAAGTTGAGCCTGAAGCAGGCGTCAACTCGATTTCAGCTGTGTCGGTAATCGTATCCCCGTCAATAGTTCCAGAGATGGTAACAACACCAGGGGTATTTGATGACGTAAATGTAGAACTGTAGGTCCCGTCGCCGTTGTCGGTTACGGAGCTTAGTGTTCCATCTGTTGCAGACAGAGTTACGGTTGCTCCTCCATCCGTAATGTTAACTCCATCTTGGTCTATGGCCTGAACCGTTATAATTGAAGTAGAAGTACCATCAGCCATTAAAATATCCGGATCAGCTGTAATTGTGGTTTGAGTTGGATCCGGCTGTACAGGGAGTTCATAGGTTATGATAATCTGGCCGTCGGCTCCACTACCACTGTTTCCATTACGACCACCACCGCCGCCACCGCCGCCTGGTATTTGACCGGACTGTGCTGCTGCATTACCCGTGCTTCCGTCTCCACCATTTCCAGTTCCATTTCCACCATTGATTCCACTACCATCTGAACCATTTAAGTTAGGAAATGCTGAACCACCACCGCCACCTCCGGCTCTGGAATTTGGGTTTCCTGAGGTTTCACCGTTACCACCGTTTCCACCTGAAAAAGTAATACTGCCAATGCTTTCAGTACTAGACCCGCCATCTCCGCCATTCTCGTCATTACCAGATGAACCACCAACGGCTAAAAGTTGAGAGCCATCTTCAAAAAAAGTATCTCCACCATTTACGCTAGCATTTCCTCCATTTCCAATAGTTAAGCTGTAAGTATTTCCTGGAATAACGCTTATAACGTTTCTAGCATAGGCTCCACCACCACCGCCACCTTTAGCATTATTACCGCCGGCTGTGGCTGAACCACCGCCGCCACCGCCCCATCCTTCTACAGTAATCTCGGTAACTCCAGCCGGGGCTGTCCATGTACCGGAAGTTGTGAAAACATTCTCTTCTGTTCCGGGTGTGGGAAGCTCATAAGCAATAATAATTTGACCATCGGCCCCATTTCCGCCAACTCCGTCGCGTCCTGCACCACCGCCGCCACCGCCGGGAACTGCTCCAGGCTGTCCGCTACTACCACTATTCCCACCATCTCCACCAATACCTGTGCCGTTACCACCATTACCTGGTTCTGGGAAAAATCCACCAGAATTATCCCCCCCGGGTTCTCCATTACTACTTATAAAAGCTGAACCACCACCTCCACCTCCTGGGGCAGGTAAAAAATTTAAATTAATACTTCCATCACCGCCGTCTCCACCGGAGAACGTTATACTACCAATGCTTTCCGCACTCGCTCCACCTGTACCGCCATTATCATTGTTTCCGGTGGTACCTCCTTTAGCTAAAACCAAACTGCCATCTTCAAAAAAACTGTCTTCTCCATCCTCGTCGGAGTTTCCACCCAAGCCAACGGTGAGGCTATACGTAGTACCCGGAGTGACGGGTACTGTTTGCAGCGCATATGCGCCACCGCCACCACCGCCGCCACCATTATTCCCATTGGATACACCACCACCGCCGCCCCCCCAAGCTTCAACAGTAATTTCAAACACTCCTTCGGGTGCGGTCCATGTACCTGAAGAGGTAAATACATCTTCTTCTTGAGTTGTTGTAGATGGAGTAAAACTAAAATTGCTGATTTGGGTTTCGGCTCTTCCAAGCTGCTGGTCGGTGGATCGCACCAGGAAACAGAACTGATCTCCGGCGTTTATGGTGAAACTCACACTGCCGGACTGATTATCTGCTCCATTATCATTGGATAATTGAGAGACAATTCCATTTACGATGTAACCAAACGGGTCGTAAAGAGGCCCGTCTTGGTCATTGGATTCGTAGTCCCAGTCAAATTCCAGGATTCCCTCATTACCGCCCGGAATGGTGATACAGTAGGTTGAATTGTTAGCTCCACCTGATTGATTGTCTGAGCTGAGGAAGTTTATGGAGTTGGGTGCATTGGTAGTATTAACACTCCCGTCACCGCCGTCAGCATCAAAGGTCCAGTTTGTAGGTGCGAACTCGTCTGAGAAGCCGTTTACCGGAGTTGTAAGAGATTGTGTTGATGGGATCCGCAAGCTCATCTGGTTTGAGGCAGTACGGATATTTAATTCAGAAGGCATTGGCTGCCAGTCTCTGGCGCTGCTGATAGTATCCCGCGCAGACTGTTCCTGCCCATGGGCTTGATTAAAAAGCCCTCCGGCAAGCAGAAGTGAGAATAGATAGATTAAAATTTTTATGGACAGAGAGTTTCTCATACCTTCAAAAAGAGTGAATACCTTGTGCAAGTGGGTATTGAATAAGATACAGAGTATGCCTTGTTGTACAGAATTAGAATGCTATTATGTCTGCCTGTAAGATATAATTAATTTTAATGGACTACATGCGTTAAACGGCACTTCAAATCAACGAAATAGTATGAAAGGAATTGTTTTGGCAGGCGGAACCGGATCACGCCTTTATCCGCTCACAAAAGTGACAAACAAGCATCTGCTTCCGGTAGGGAATAAGCCGATGATCTACTACCCGATCGAAAAACTGACCGGCGCAGGAATTGAGGAGATCCTTATTGTTACCGGAACAGAACACATGGGTGATGTGGTGAATCTTCTCGGCTCCGGAAAGGAATTTGGATGCAGATTCACCTACAAGGTTCAGGATGAAGCAGGGGGGATTGCACAGGCGCTCGGATTGGCAAGAAATTTTGTTGGAAATGATTCGATGACGGTTATTCTCGGTGATAATATTTTTGAGTCGGATTTGAATAGGGCTACAAAAAACTATGAAAAGAGCGGAGCCCAAATCATGATTAAAGAGGTTGATGATCCGCAGAGATTTGGTGTGGCTGAGCTGGATGGAGATAAAATAATTGGGATTGAGGAAAAGCCAGACCGCCCACAATCGAGCTATGCCGTTACCGGGATCTATTTTTATCCGCCGGATGTATTTGACGTGATTGAAAACCTGGAGCCGTCTGATAGAGACGAGCTGGAAATCACGGATGTAAATAATTACTACATCCGCAGTGGGCGAATGGCATATTCAATTTTGAGGGGTTGGTGGACGGATGCCGGCACGCCGGATTCTTACAAGAGAGCCAATGAATTCGCTGCAAAAAACAACTGATATGAAGTTTTTGATAACCGGTGCTAATGGACAATTGGGAAGAGAGTGGATTCAGTTCCTGGAATTGAAGGGAGAACCCTTTGATGCTTTTGGTTCTAAGAAAATGGATATCACCGATAGCAAGCAGGTTCGAAACAGAATAAAAGAGTGTCGTCCGGATGTTGTGATCAACTGTGCAGCCTATACCAACGTGGATGAGGCTGAGGATAAACAGGAGCTGGCCCATTCTGTAAACGAAAAAGGAGTTGAAAATCTGGTCACTGCCTGTCTGAAATATAATTGCAGACTGGTTCATTTCAGTACGGATTATGTGTTTCCAGGAGAGGCGGAAGATGAGATTAAATTTCCTGCCGGTTACCCTGAAGATGCTGAGAAGCTGCCCGTCAACGCTTACGGCAGGTCTAAGCTCGCCGGTGAAATGGTTCTTGAAAAGAGCCCTTTGGATTTCCTGCTTATACGTGTTTCCTGGCTTTGCGGACCATTTGGGAACAACTTTGTAAAAACCATGCTTCGACTTGCGGAAACCAGGGATGAACTCTCTGTTGTAGACGATCAGAAGGGAAGCCCGTCTTTTACGTTCAACGTAGTAGAAAAATCATTTGAGTTACTGAATGCGGATAAAACGGGAGTGTATCACATTAGCTCTTCCGGAAAGATATCGTGGGCAGATTTTGCCGTAGAGATTTTTAAGCAATCTAATATTGAGGTAACTCTCAATCGAATTCCTTCATCAGAATTTCCCACTAAGGCCAAGCGTCCTGCCTTTTCACTTCTTTCGAATAAAAAACTGGAGAAAGAAGGGGTAAAAGTACTTGCTTGGAAAGATGGATTGTCGGTTCTTTTAAAGAAACTAAATCGTTCGTTATGAAATTTGAAGAGACAACGCTACCCCATGTCTGGCTGATTAAACCCAAAAGGTTTAGAGATGAAAGAGGAGAGTTCCTGGAGACGTTCCGCGTGGAGCTTTTTAAAGAACAGGGGCTGGAATTTGAATATGTACAGGATAATATCTCAGTATCAAAAAAGGGAACAATACGAGGATTGCACTACCAGCTTCCGCCGGCATCGCAGGGGAAATTGGTGATTGTACCCAATGGTAAAATTTTAGATGTGGCAGTTGATATCAGGCAGCATTCACCAACATATAAGCAGCATTTTTCTACGATATTAAGCAGTGAGAATCGGCATATGATGTTTATTCCCTCAGGATTTGCCCACGGTTTTTCAGTTCTTTCTGATGAAGCGACTGTTTCCTACAAGTGTAATAATTACTACAACAAAAAATTGGAGCGGGGCATAAGGTGGGACGATCCGGAGTTGAATATCAACTGGAAGGTTGATCATCCGATTTTGTCAGAAAAAGACCGTGAACTTCCGTTAATAGATGATATGCAGGATAGAGATCTGTTTTAAAACTAAATAAAGCTAAAAAAGTTATGAGAGTGATTGTAACCGGAGGAGCCGGTTTTATCGGGTCAAATCTGATACTATATCTTCATGAGAATTTCCCTGATATCGAAATTCTTAACCTGGACAAATTGACGTATGCGTCGGATGTAAACTATTTGTCATCCTTGAAACAGTCGGGCCGCTACCATTTTAAGAAATTGGATCTTGTGGATCGTAATGCCGTGAAAGAGGCTGTTAAAACCTGGCAGCCGGACGGTGTATTTCATCTTGCAGCCGAATCTCATGTTGATAACTCTATAAAGGGGCCGGAACCGTTTATTCTTTCCAATGTGGTAGGCACATTTAACATTCTTGAAGAGTGTCGGCAGTTTTGGAACAGCGCTGAATCGGATTCGGATAGTCCTAAACGATTTTTGCACGTCTCAACGGATGAGGTTTACGGCACACTTGGGGATGAGGGATCTTTTACGGAAACAACTCCGTACGCGCCAAATTCTCCATATTCCGCTTCAAAAGCGGGCAGTGATATGATTGTTCGCTCATACTTTCACACCTATAGGATGAATACGGTAATTACCAACTGTTCAAACAATTTCGGGCCGCATCAGCATGATGAGAAACTGATTCCAACCGTAATACGAAAGGCTTTAAAGAAGGAAGAAATCCCAGTTTACGGCAGCGGTGAAAATGTTCGAGACTGGCTTTATGTGAAAGATCACTGTTCGGCCTTGATGACCGTGTTTCAAAGAGGAAATGCAGGGGAGCACTACAATATCGGCGGTGAAAATGAGTGGAAAAACATCGATTTGGTGCGTGCAATTTGTGATATCCTGAACGGTGAAGTTGGTGAAGGACCCGGAGATGATTATCAGAATCTGATTACATTTGTGAAAGACCGGCCGGGGCACGATTTCAGATATTCTGTGGATATACAAAAAATTAAGAGTGAATTGGGCTGGGAACCGTCAGAAAACTTTGTGGAGAAATTGGAAGAAACAGTTCGCTGGTATATCAACCGGTATTCGTAAAAGTTTTGCCGTTTATAAAAAATTGACTTCAGTATGAAATTCACCATTTTCACCAAATGGATCGATGGAGTCAGGCAGAGAGTTAATAAATTTTTGATTGAATAAGGTTCCCGGTTTAATAAACTTCCGGCATTGTTCATTCACGCTCCGGATTCGAATTTCTATGGGCTTGTCTTCAAGCATGATAAGTAACTCTTCGGGAGACTTCCCCCAAATCGGGAAGTGAGTATTAAAACCCAAACTCCCAAACTCCTGTTCTTTCCACTGCCGGATATCCTGAAGGTGAATATCACCGAAGATCAGATCCTTTACGGAAAAAGGAGAGGCAGCAAATTCGATCTTTAAAGCCGTAAGGTAAGATTGGTTATCCACGGGATGCGAAAGCGGAATAGTGATGAGCGGCAGTTCCAAATGTAATGCTTGGCGCTGAACCCGGCTTATCGGTATCTCCTGATATGGTACAACACCGGATTCATCATCATAGGTTGTGAGCAATATTGGCTCTGGCTTTCTATCCGATTGCCACTCCAGAAGTGCCAGGTATGAATCCTTGCCGCCACTCCAGAATAGCAGAGGTTTTTCAGGCTTTTGTTTTGTTGACTGCATAGCTAATTTCCACGGAATGATCGGGTTAACACCCCTGTTAAAATCAACAACGAAAATATCAAACTACAAAAAGATTGATCGATGAGTAAAAAACAGTTTTGGCTGATGAAATCTGAACCGGACGCTTACAGCATTGACGATTTAAAAAGAGATGGTCAGATTCGATGGAGCGGAGTGAGAAATTATGAAGCACGTAACATCATGAGAGATAAAATGAACGTTGGTGACCGTGCGTTTTTCTATCATTCCAATGTGAAGCCTCCTGTTATTGTAGGTGAGATGGAAGTTTGTACCGAACCATATCCCGATCCGCTTCAGTTTGATCCGGACAGTAAATACTTTGATCCTAAAAGCAGTGAAAGTGATCCCCGGTGGCAGCTGATAGATGTGAAATTTGTTCAGAAATTTGAAAAGCCGGTTACACGTGATGAGCTGAAGGAGCATGAAAATCTTTTGGAAATGCAGCTTTTCAAGCGGAACAGACTCTCTATTACCGAGGTGACCGAAGAGCAGTACAACAAGATCCTGAAATTGGCTGGTGCTGAATAATTAGCAAAGCTCATCGATTGACATGGTTTCCGATGAAGAACCTGGCTTAGAAGTTGAGATTTTTGAAATCAAAAACTACTGTTGGAATATCAACTCAGTAAAAGTTATCTGTATTTAACGTCAGTTAGAGCCGCTAATTTTGCCCAATGAGCGGGCAACACTATTGAAGAGATGACAGGAAAGTCCCCTCTTGCCTGTCCCGAGAAATTCGGGGAGAGGGGATTTAGGGGTGTGTTCGGACAGGCCAATTACATTGATTCAGGACAATAAACCCATATTCTACCAAATCTGTCACCGGTAGATAAAGATGCCTCAAATGATACAACACGTCACATTGAACGCAATTTCGAGCGGGCTCTTTCCTCGAAATGTGTTTTCGACTCCGTTCCGGCCAAATAAACGGTCGAAACTGCGCTCAAACTGAGGGTATCGATAAAATTATATCAAACTCACGTTATTTAGATTATTTGTGGTAGTTAGATTCAAGGCTCCATCGGAGCCTCCTTTCCGTGAATTTTGTTAATTTGCATAGGACGTACCTACGGAGTGCGTGGTCTTTGTTTTGGTATACTACAAACAGATCGTTCCTACGGAATTGGTTTGAAACTGATGTTGAGAACTTTATCATCTGAAAATTTAAATTAAACGGATATATGGCAAAGGTAACCGGAATTGGCGGGATTTTTTTTAAGTGTGATGATCCGGATAGGATGAAAGAGTGGTACAGTAAAAATCTGGGTCTCAATACTGATGAATATGGAACAAATTTCGAGTGGCGGCAGAGTGATGATCCCGAAAAGAAAGGATTTACGCAGTGGAGCGTGAATAGTAAAGATGCCAAATATGCCGATTCAACTGATCAGAAGTTTATGATCAACTACCGGGTTGATAACCTGGTGGAAATGGTTGCAGAGCTCAAAGAGAAGGGAGTCCGGATCGTCGATGAAATTGAAGAGTTTGACTATGGAAAGTTTGTGCACATCATTGATGCAGAGGGAAACCGGGTGGAGCTTTGGGAGCCCAATGATGAGGAATATGATAAAATTGTGGATGGCAGGACCAAATAATTTAGTGAATAAAGTTTTCAGTTATTGTTGCGATGATTAGCCTTTTGTAGAACTGTAGAACTGTAGAACTGTAGAACTGTAGAACTGTAGAACTGTAGAACTGTCTATCCAATCCCGAAAAACTCGGCTTTTTTCTTAAAGTAAGGTTCAAATACTTTTTTCAGAGACTTGTGTTCAGGTTTTGAAAGTTCATCATCGGTTCGGACAATTTGCCATGCATCATTCTTTGCCTGTTCTAATGTGATTCTGTCTTCCAGAATATCACCAAATCTGAATTCAGGCAGACCGCTCTGTTTGGTTCCAAGGAAGTCTCCCGGGCCGCGAAGTTTCAAGTCTGCTTCAGCTATTTTAAATCCATCGGTGGTATCGATCATCATCTTCAGGCGATAGCGACCATCTCTACTTAGCTTCTGACCTGGCATCAAAATGCAGTAGCTCTGTTTTCTGCCTCGCCCTATTCGTCCCCGAAGCTGATGAAGTTGTGAGAGCCCAAACCGCTCGGCATGTTCGATGATCATAATGGAAGCGTTGGGAACGTCTACTCCCACTTCAATCACTGTTGTTGAAACAAGAATATCTATTTCTCCTTCAGAAAAGCGTTTCATGATTCCATCCTTTTCCTCTGGTTTCAGCCGTCCGTGAAGTAATCCGATTCGAAAATCAGGAAATCTCTTCTTCAACTTTTCAAAGCCCATCGTGGCATCTTTTAAATCCATTGCTTCAGATTCTTCAATCAGCGGAAACACAATATATACCTGATCACCTTTTTTGATACTCTCTTCAAGGAAATCGTAAACACCGGGTCGTTCTTTATCTGTTCGTACAGCTGTTTTGATCGGTTTGCGTCCACCGGGCAGGCCTTCAATGATTGAGATGTCAAGATCGCTGTAGATCGTCATGGCAAGTGAACGGGGTATAGGTGTGGCTGACATCACCAGAAGGTGTGGGTTGTTTCCCTTCAGCAGCAGTTCGTTTCTTTGTTTTACACCGAAACGGTGCTGTTCATCAATTACGGCCAAACCGAGACGGTTAAACTCTACCTTATCCTGAAAGATAGCGTGTGTTCCAACAGCGATCTGGCATGTACCCCCGGCTATATCACTCAGGATATCCCGACGCAGGGCGGTAGATTGACTTCCTGTAATCAACCTGTGATTGATGCCCATCGGTTCCAGATACTCTTTGATAGTATGATAGTGCTGCTCGGCCAGGATTTCTGTCGGAGCCATCATTGCCGCCTGCATACCGTTATCCACAGCCATCAACATGGATCCGATAGCAACCACTGTTTTGCCGGCGCCTACATCGCCCTGAATCAGGCGGTTCATTTGCTTTCCGGATTGCAGATCGATACGAATATCCTTTAATGAGTTTTTCTGTCCATCGGTCAGCTCAAACGGCAACTGCTCGTTGAAGAACTTTTTAGTGAGCTTTCCGGGCTCTAAAACTTTCCCTTCAGCTCTGGTGATGCGAATATTTTTAATTTTAGCCATGCTCAGCTCAAACAGAAAAAACTCCTCATACTTGAATCGCTCCAGAGCTTTATTCGCCTGCTGTTGAGTTTCCGGTTTATGAATAGCCCTGAACGCTGGATCTCTTTTTGGAAAACTGTAACGATTTAGTACCGCATCAGGTAAAAATTCAGGAACCGTGGTGGAATTCAGAATTTGCTGAACCCAGTCGGCAACCAGCTGATTGGTTATATATGCTTTTGAAAAATGTTTGTTACTTGGATAGATGGGAGTTAATGATTTAAACTGATCAACATCGTCAGGTCCTGAAATCTGATCAACTTCCGGATGAGCCATACTCATATAGCGTCCATAGCGCTTTGCTGTTCCATAAAGCGCAACCCATTCTCCTTTTTTGAACCGATTGATAAAATATCTCCAGCCTTTGAAGTAGGCTACTTTCATAGAGCCGCTACTGTCCTGGATAATAACCTCCAGTCTCTTCTTGTTTTTATATCCTGTAACATTTACAGACTGAACTTTGCCGGCAACAGAAACAGGTTCGCCTGATTCTCTTAATAATCCAATCGGTTTAAAGTTGGATTTATCCAGATATCTGCGGGGAAAAAACATGAGTAAATCTTCAGGGTGATGTATTCCCGCAGATTGTAAAGCAGACAGTCTTTTTTGACTAAGATTATGTAGATCGAGAAGTTTCAAATTGATATAGTGCTATATAACAATTGAGTAATATAATTTTACTGTAATCGCCGTTTATGATAAGTTTTGAATACTATATAGAATTTTCATACCAAAAAGGAAAAAATTTTGATAAATATTTTGCATATACGATGGTTTAATTGCTATCTTTATCAGCTCTTGATTTTACGAAACCAAACTGGTAAAACTCGTGCCTACAATACAACAACTTATTAGAAACGGCAGACGAAGCAAGGTGAAAAAAACAACATCACCTGCGCTGCAAAACTGCCCACAAAGACGTGGTGTTTGTACCCGTGTTTACACAACAACACCAAAGAAGCCTAACTCAGCTCTGCGTAAGGTAGCAAGAGTTCGATTAACGAATGGCTATGAAGTAACAGCTTATATCCCTGGTGAAGGTCATAACTTGCAGGAACACAGTATTGTGTTGATTCGAGGTGGCCGTGTGAAGGATCTCCCCGGTGTGCGTTACCACATTGTGCGTGGTACATTGGATACCGCCGGCGTTGATGATCGTAAGCAGGGAAGGAGTCATTACGGTACCAAGAAACCAAAAGGTTAACACAGGGATTTTTAATCTTTAGAGATTATGCGCAGAAAAACAGCAGAAAAAAGAGAAATACAACCGGATCCGATATTTAATGACAAATTGGTGACCCGGTTTGTGAATAGCTTGATGCGTGACGGCAAGAAAGGCGTTGCACGGAAAATTTTATATCAAGCGTTTGAAATTATTGAAGAAAAAACCGGCGAAGAGCCAATTGAAGTTTTTAGAACGGCTCTGTCTAATGCATCTCCGGTTGTAGAAGTTAAAAGTCGCCGTGTAGGTGGCGCTACTTATCAGGTGCCAATGGAAGTTCGTTCAGAACGAGGTACAGCACTTGGAATGAGATGGCTTATTCGGGCGTCTCGTCAAAGAACCGACAAGTCAATGGCGATTCGATTGAGTCGTGAACTGATTGATGCTTCAAAAAATGAAGGCGGTGCGGTTCGTAAGAAAGATGAAACACATCGAATGGCAGAAGCAAACAAAGCTTTCGCTCATTTCCGATTCTAAAAATTTTAGTATTTAAACACACAATTTCATGTCTGAAGCAACGACAAAAACTGACCCGAAAATTATAGACCGAATTCGCAGAACGCGAAACATCGGTATTATGGCTCATATTGATGCCGGTAAAACTACCGTCACAGAGCGTATTCTGTTTTACACCGGACGAAGTCACCGATTGGGTGAAGTTCATGATGGTGCAGCCACTATGGACTGGATGGAGCAGGAACAAGAGCGTGGTATTACTATTACGTCCGCTGCTACCCACTGTATCTGGAAAGATCACAGAATTAACATTATTGATACGCCGGGTCACGTTGACTTTACCGTAGAGGTAGAGCGTTCTCTTCGCGTATTGGATGGTTCAGTTGCAGTTTTTTGCTCAGTAGGAGCTGTTCAGCCGCAATCTGAAACGGTATGGCGCCAGGCGAATAAGTACAAAGTTCCTCGAATGGCGTTTGTAAATAAGATGGACCGAACCGGTGCAGATTTTTACAACGTGATTGATCAAATGCGTGATAAATTAAGCGCGAATCCAATTCCAATTCAGATCCCAATTGGTGCTGAAGAGAATTTTAAAGGCGTTGTTGATCTGATCAATATGCAGGCCATTGTTTGGGATGATGAATCTCTGGGTGCCAAATACGAAATCGTTGACATTCCGGAAGATCTTAAAACAAAAGCTGATGAGTTTAGAAAGCTGATGCTTGAGAACATTGCTGATCATGACGATGAGCTGATGGAAAAGTATCTGATGGAAGAAGAGATTTCTGAAGAAGAAATTAATGGTGCTATTAGAAAAGCTACCCTGGCACGCGATATTACTCCGGTTCTTTGCGGTACAGCCTTAAAGAATAAAGGAGTACAGGTTCTGCTTGATAAAGTAATTGAATATCTGCCGAGCCCGCTTGATGTAGAAGCTGTAGACGGTATTGATCCAAAAGATGAAAACCGTGCTATGAAACGCTCTCCAAGTGTTGACGAGCCGTTTTCTGCTCTCGCATTTAAGATTGCTACTGACCCATATGTTGGTAAGCTTACTTTCTTCCGCGTTTATTCCGGTCAGCTTGAAAAAGGTTCATATATATTGAACTCGACAACAGGTGAGCGTGAGCGTGTGGGACGTATTCTTGAGATGCACGCCAATGACAAGAAGGACATTGATATTGTACGTGCCGGCGATATTGCAGCGGCAGTAGGTGTTAAAAAAGTGAATACGGGTGACACATTTTGTGATGTGGACGATCCGATCATTCTTGAGCAAATTACATTCCCGGAGCCTGTTATTAAACTGGCCATCGAGCCTAAGTCTAAAGCTGATGCTGAGAAATTGACTACCGGTCTTGTAAAACTTGCTGAAGAAGATCCGACATTCCAGGTTACAACTGACGAAGAAACAGGTCAAACTACAGTTGCCGGAATGGGTGAACTTCACCTTGAAATTATTGTCGACCGACTAAGACGAGAATTCAAAGTTGAAGCGAATGTAGGTCAGCCACAGGTTTCTTACCGTGAAACGATTTCCAAACCTTTCGAGCACCGTGAAGTTTATAAGAAACAAACCGGTGGTCGTGGTAAGTTTGCTGATATTTCTTTTGAAATCGGACCGCTTGAGCATTTTGAGCAATTCGCAGATGATGATAAAAAAGTGTCTGTTGATGAAGATTTCAAATTCATCAATGAGATTGTTGGTGGTAATATTCCTCGTGAATTTATCCCTTCTGTTGAGAAAGGATTCCGTGAAGCCATGAAAAATGGTATTCAGGCAAATTATCCTGTTCAAAAAATTGGAGTACGACTCTTTGATGGTTCTTACCACGACGTTGACTCCGATCAGGTTAGTTTTGAACTTTGTGCTAAATTAGCATTCAGAAATTCAGCAAAAAAAGCCGGCCCTCAGTTACTTGAACCGGTAATGGCTGTTGAGATTACTACACCAGAAGAATTTATGGGTGATGTAATTGGAGATGTTAATGGTCGGCGTGGTATCATTCAGAAGATGGATAATAACGCAGAAGGTTCTGTTGTGAAAGCAAAAGTTCCGCTTTCAGAAATGTTTGGTTATTCAACAGATCTTCGATCACTTACACAAGGCCGTGCGGCATATTCAATGGAGTTCTCTGAATATGTACCGGTACCTGATTCAAAAGCTCAGGAAATCATTGAACAACAAGCTTAATAACTACTAAAAAAGAATTTAATCATGGCAAAAGAGAAGTTTGAGCGGAGTAAGCCGCACGTAAACATAGGGACGATT
>CAYNZY010000006.1:80585-102215 GCA_964401805.1 uncultured Rhodohalobacter sp. | reverse complement strand
AACCGTTCGGTTACACAATTTAATAGCCAGGTAAACCGAGAGGATGGTTCCGGAAAAGATAGCCAGCATAATCATAATTTGATACTGAATGGCGGTCATGGGAGAACTGCCGCTAAGGATTTGCCCTGTCATCATTCCCGGTAGAGACACCAAACCAATGGTAGCCATAGAGGCGAGCGTAGGGTTTGCTGATTTTTTGAGAGCTGTTTGAAAAAACGGGTAGAGCGCTTCACTTCGGCTGGCACCGCAGGAGAGGAAAAACTGAAATCGCTCTCTGTTCTCTTTCAAGCTATAATAAAAATCGTTGATGCCGATCACATTGCTTCTCAGGCAGTTACCTAAAACCATTCCTGTAATGGGAATGGCGTACTGTGCTTCCAGAAGTTCAGGTAGCTGGATAACCATCTCCAGGAAGAAAAAATTGATCAAAACGATACCAAAGAATGTTGCGGCAAAGACCGGAATAAGCAGCTCTTTTTTTCGGCTGAGCTCACTTCGGTCAATCGTGGCAAAATCAGCTACAATGACCATCACCATGATCCAGGCCAGATTTATCCAAGCGTTGTCGAGCTCAAAAAGGTACTCCAGATAGTATCCGACAAAGATCAGTTGAAGTGTCATTCGAATGGTTGCAATCAACATTTTGCTGTTGAGTCCGGTTTTGTAGTATCCGAGAATAGCTGCCGGGATGAGCAGACTGATAAACGCAATAGAGAGTTGGAACCAGCTGAGTTGAATGATATCCATGTAATTAATTTCCTTTATTTAAATCGATAACAGTATCACAGCGATCCACCCAAAACGGGTCGTGTGAAGTTGAAAGGACTGTTCTGTCGTTTTGTTTGAGCAGTAAATCGGCTGCCTTTGACTTTGATTCGCGATCCAGAGCGGATGTAGGCTCATCCAGCAAAATGAACGGCTGATTGAGCAGTACGGAGATAGCCAGACCAACGCGTTGTCGCTGACCGGTTGATAAATCCAAGTATGATTTTAGTAGAATCTCATCCGGGTTTAAACCTAAATCCCGAAGTGTGGATTCGATTTGGGACTGATCGGGCTGGCTCTTTCTGTGAGCTTGAAACGTGAACGGAAAGAGAATGACTTCATTTACGGAACCGGTGCCGATATTCAGATCCTGAGGAAGCCATGCGGAGTTTTTTCTGAGATCTCGAATGGTTTTCGGCTCCTTTAAAGTATTGCCTTTAAATAAAATTTCACCTTGCTGAAGGGATTCAAATCCCAGGATTAACCGGAAGAGTGTGGTTTTACCACTGCCCGAATCTCCTCTCAGAACAATCCGGTCACCCTTGTTTATTTTAAAATTGAAATGATCAAAAATTACCTCATCACCGTATTGGAAATGAATATTTTTGCCCTCAAGCAGTGGGGTGGAGCTCATTTTTCAGATTGTTCTGAGTTGTCTAATTTTTAAATTCCGGAATGATTCGATGCAGAGTTGCCTGTTCATAGGCATAGGCAATTTCCAAAAGAACCGGTTCACTCCATGCACGTCCAAAAAATGAAACACCTACTGGCAATCCGTCAAGTTGTCCCATCGGAACAGTAATGATGGGGTAACCGGCACGGGCAGATGGAGAGCTGGAGGAGAGTGAAAAATTATCTCCCAGTGTTAAATCCGTTTTCCATGCGGGTGATCCGGTTGGTGATACGAAGGCATCCAGATTATTTTCATCCATCACCTTATCAATTCCCTCGTCCCGACTGTGAAGTAGCATGTTGTCGAGTGCTTCCCGGTACTCCTCTGAGTCCAAATTTCCTTTTTCAGCAGCCATTAATATGAGGTTCCTGTCAAATTTCTCCGTCTCCTCGGGGTTATTTCGTGTGAGTTCAGCCAACTCCTCAATACTGGAAACCGGAGCGTCATCACCCAGCGATTCGAAGTATTTGTTCAACCCGTCTTTAAATTCATAAAGAAGTACTTGAAAGGCATCACCGCCAATATTCGTTTCCGAGATCTGGTCGATTTCAATCACTTCTGCACCAAGTTCTTCAAGTTTGGCAATCGTTTGATTCATCAATGTATCCACTCGAAAGTGGTTATCCATGGGCTGCGTGTAAAAGCCGATTCGTTTTCCTTCCAGTCCGTCTTCATTCAGAAACTGTGTATAATCTTGATGAATGTACTCTTCACTTGCGGCTGTTTTTTCATCATTCGGATCCACACCGGTTAGGGCACCTAAAAGAACAGCGGCATCGCGAACAGTTCGAACCATCGGGCCTGCACTGTCGGTTGTATGAGAAATTGGAATAATTCCACTTCGGCTCCAGATCCCAACCGTTGGCTTCAGGCCAACAATTCCATTTGCATTGGACGGGCAGACGATAGAGCCATTTGTTTCAGTGCCGATCGTTAATGTGGCGAGATTCGCTGATGCAGCTACACCTGAACCGGCACTGGAACCGCAAGGGTTTCGGGTAATATCGTATGGATTGTTTACCTGACCACCCAATCCACTCCATCCGCTTGAGGAAAAACTGCTATGAAAGTTTGCCCACTCACTTAAGTTTGCCTTAGCCAGGATGATGGCTCCGGCTTCACGAAGCTTCTGGGTGATAAATGCATCTTTAGTAGGTACAGATCCTTCCATAAAACGTGAACCTGCTGTGGTGGGCATATCGTATGTATCAATATTATCTTTTAGAATAATGGGTACACCATGAAGCGGTCCGCGAACAGTTCCGTTCTGACGTTCTTGATCCAGTGAATCTGCAATTTCCAAAGCATTGGGGTTTACGGTGATAATCGCATTTAAACCGGGACCGTTTCTGTCTATGTCTTCAATCCTGTCCAGATAAGCGCGGGTAACCTGAGAGGCAGTCAAATTTCCATTCTCGTACCTCTCCTGAAGTTGATCTACAGTGATCTCCTCAAGTTCTAAAAGCTCATAAAGTGAATCCTTTCCTGATTGAGAACATGCTGAAAAAAAGAGAAGAATAAGTGTTGAGTAAAAGAGCAATGTTGTTTTCATACGATATAGGTCAGTTAGAGTATGGATGGAATAAAGCGATAATCGGGCATTGTAGCAACAATTCAGTAAGGAAAGACATTTCCATGAAAAGGAAATTTAAGAGTACCCTTAGTGTGTAATTTAATTTTAAGAGAAATATTCGCATTATTCACTATGCATGCTGTATGGTAATGATGATATGTGGCAATTTATATTTAAATCTATTCGCTTTGAGAAAACAAGTTACGTTGAAAAACATTGCAGAAGCACTGGATGTTTCGGTTATGACCGTTTCCAGAGCATTGAATGATAAATCCAATGTTGACAAGAAGACTAAGGAAAGGATCGTTCAAAAAGCAAAAAGCATGGGATATACTCCAAACCGTGTGGCTAAAAGTCTTGTATCAAGAAAAACCCATACTATCGGTGTGGTAATTCCGGAAATAACGCACGCCTTTTTTCCTGAAGTGGTTCGGGGAATTGAAGAGGTAACTTATCGATTAGATTATCAGCTGATTCTGACAAATGCGAATGAGCAGTTTGAACGAGAACAGCATGCTGTCAATACTCTCCGTTCTCAACAAGTTGATGGGATTTTGATTTCATCTTCACAGACGGTGGAGGAGTACTCATTTTACAGAGAGATTGTAGAATCAGATACCCACCTGGTTTTTTTTGATCGCTGTATCCAGGGTATCGGTGCCAGTTGTGTGCATGTAAATGACAGAGAGAGTTCGGAGGCGATAACAAATCATTTAATCGAACGGCATCATTATAAAAAAATTGCTCATTTAAGCGGACCAAGAGAAGTGACCATCGGTCGTGAACGTTATGCAGGATATCAAACGGCACTGAAAAAAAACAATATCCCTCAAAAAAGTGAATGGGTAGTAGAAGCAGGATTCAAAGAAAAGGGAGGGTATGATGCGATGAAAAAAATTCTGGAGCTTCCATCATCAGATCAACCCAGGGCGATTGTTTGTGTGAACGACCCGGTGGCGTTTGGTGCAATGGAGGCGATTAAAGAGGCCGGACGAACAATACCCGGTGACTTTGCTATCACAGGATTTTCTGACGAGATACGAGCCCCGCTGGTTGAAGTTCCACTCACAACCGTTCATCAGCCGGCATATGAAGTTGGGAAACGAGCTGCGGAAAAACTGTTAAAGCTGATAGATAACAAAGAAGAAAAGTCTGAGGATATCGAGATTCCGGCACTGATTAAGATTCGGCAATCCTGTGGATGTATAGCTGATCATTAAAATATGAATGGTTACTGTTGTATTATTTTGAAATTATTCTATCTTGATATGTAAATGTTAACGATAACATTTCAGTTTCTTTTATCACTGAAAAAACTTTAAGTGTTTTGTTATGAGTCACTTATACAGTTTAATAATGCTACTGCTGATATCTTCAGCCTGCTCCTCCGATTCTTCGATTGGACCTACAATAAATAACGGAAATGAGGAGCCCACAGAATCTGATCCGGTCTATTACTCAACCGATCAATTTGTGATGGGAGCGGACCTTTCTTACGTCAATCAAATTTTGGATCATGGGGGAGCCTATTCAGTAGATGGTGATGGTGAGAATCCTTATCAGATTTTTGCAGATCACGGAACCAATACGGTCCGTCTTCGGCTTTGGCACAACCCGGAATGGGTTCAAACCGAGGTTTACGAAGATGTAAACAAACCACTCTACAGTGGTTTTGAAGATGTTAAAAAAGGTATTGAAGAAGCTAAATCGAGGGGGATGGCGGTCAACCTCGACTTTCACTACTCGGATATCTGGGCCGATCCTTCCCATCAGGATATTCCTCAAGCCTGGATGGAAATTACTGATCTGGAAGTTCTCAAGGATTCAGTTTATAACTACACATACGAAACTCTTTCAAAGCTCGAAGCTGAGGGGCTCATGCCGGAGTTTGTTCAGGTTGGCAACGAAACCAACTGCGGGATGATGTATACCAATGCCCCGGAAAATTTCCCGCCATTGAACGGTTGCGATGGCAACTGGGAAAATTTGGGTGCTGTCATAAACAGCGGCATACAGGCAGTTCGTGATGCCGGCGCAGAATCTGACATCAATCCAAAGGTCATTCTTCACATAGCTCAGCCGGAAAATGCAGAGTGGTGGTTTGAGAATATTACAACTGAAGGCGGGGTCTCAGATTTTGATATCATCGGACTCTCTTACTACAGTCAATTCTCTGATACACCATTGAGTGAATTGAGCGGGTATATTCAATCCATGCGAACTACTTTTGATAAGGATGTCATGATTGTGGAGACTGCCTATGCGTGGACGCTTGATAATGCCGATAACTACACCAACATTTTTGGTGAGAATTCGGTTGAAGCCGGATATCCCGCAACGAATGAGGGCCAGCTCCAATATTTAGTCGATTTGACACAAGCCGTAATTGATGGCGGCGGAAGTGGTGTAATGGTTTGGGAGCCGGCATGGATCACTTCAAATATGAAAGACCTGTGGGGGACCGGTTCATCCTGGGAAAATAACGCTTTCTTTGATTATAACGGCGATCTCCATCAGGGAATCGACTTTATGACAACCGACTACGAATTCTAAATTATCAATACGATGCAAAAGCTATCATTAATTCTTTTGATTTTCACCTTAGCTGTGGGCTGCAATCCATCCGGAGAGGATTCAGAATTTGAAGACCCGACGACACTCAACTTTAACAAAGGATGGGAGTTCGTGAAGGATATCGGTCCTGAGGTTAAAGAAGAATATTTTGATCGAAGCTCGTCTATTGATTGGGAGCAGATATCGCTTCCCCACACCGCCAATATTGAACCGCTGGTCATATCGGATCAACAATGGCAGGGAGATGCATTCTACAGAAAGTTTTTTGAGATTGATCAGGATCAAGCCGGAAAGTATATCGCTCTGAGATTCCAAGGCGCGATGCACGAAGCCGATGTGTGGCTGAATGGAGAGATGATCCAAAAGCACAAAGGCGGATACCTTCCATTTGTAGTGGACATTACTGACCGGGTGAATTTTGAAGGTAAAAACACATTGCTGGTAAAACTGAATAACGAAAATAATCCCACCATTCCGCCCGGAAAACCGATTGAAACGCTCGATTTTAACTGGTTCAGCGGACTTTACCGGAATGTGGATTTGCTGATTGACGAAAAGCTACAGATTACCGATCCGATTGCGGCAGATCGTGTCTCAGCCGGCGGTGTTCGTGTAAACTACACCGAAGTCTCTGAGGAGTCAGCCACCGTCAATATTCAGACAGATGTAGAAAATTTAGATCAACCGGCGAGAAAAGCTGTTATAAAAACCACTCTGAAAGATCAAAATGGCAGAGTTGTTTCAGAATCTGTTTCAGATGAAGTGGAAGTTGGGAGCGGGGATCATTATCTGTTTCAAAAATCGATTACGGTTGATGGGCCAAATTTATGGTCACCTGACTCGCCCTATCTCTACACTTTGACTATTGAACTACACGAAAATGGTGAAGCAATCGATTTCTGGCAAAAGCGAATCGGTATCAGAACGATCTCTTTTACCGAAGACCATCAGTTTGTTTTGAATGGAGAGCCGTTTCAGTTACGCGGCACCAACCGGCATCAATCTTATCCGTACATTGGATACGCACTCTCGGAAAATGCTCAATTCCGGGATGCTTACAAGATTAAAGATGCCGGTTTTAATTTTATAAGGACTGCTCACTACCCTCCGGATCCGGCTTTTTTGGAAGCCGCTGATGAATTGGGGCTGCTGTTTATGAACGCCATTCCGGGCTGGCAGTTTTTTGGTGGTGAGGAGTTTCAGCAGCTTGCTTATCGGGATATCCGTGAGATGATTCGCCGCGACCGGAATCATACAAGCATTGTGATCTGGGAAGCTTCGCTAAATGAATCTGACATGCCCGAGAGTTTCATGGAACGTGCGCACCAGATCGTTCATGAAGAGCTTCCGTTCGAGAACACCTACAGCAGTGGATGGATGGATTACGCATATGACGTTTTTATACCGGCTCGTCAGCATGCATCCCCGCCGGATTACTGGGCGAGCTATCCGCGTGAGAAACCACTATTTATAGCGGAGTATGGCGATTGGGAGTACTATGCGCACAATGCCGGATTCAATCAAGACTCGTACGAAGATCTGCAGGAAGAAGAGCGGAATTCTCGCCAACTTCGGGGAGACGGTCAGGTTCGTCTGGCGCAACAGGCTCTTAATTTCCAGGAGGCTCACAACAGCAACCTACAGGGCTGGGCGTTTGGGGATGCCAACTGGGTGATGTACGATTACAACCGCGGGTACGATGTAAATCTGGAAGCCTCAGGAATCCGGGATATTTTCAGACTGCCCAAGTTCACCAATTACTTTTATCAGAGTCAGGGCGGGCCCAATATGGATGCTGATGCGGAGTTTAACCGGCCGATGATCTATATCGCAAACTTCTGGCATGATCCGGATTACACAACTGCAAAAATTTACAGCAATACCGAGGAGGTGGAGTTATTTCTGAATGGTGAGTCACTTGGAAGAAAATCACCGGACAGTGATCGGGTTTCGACACACCTGAAACAGCCGCCATTTACATTTGAAATTGAAGAGTTTGAGTCCGGTACGTTACGGGCAGTGGGATACATTAACGGAGAGGTTGTTGCCGAAACAGAACGAACCACGCCGGGAGAGGCGGCTGCCATTGAACTGGAGTACGATCGAAGTGGCAGAGATCTAACCGCAGGGCAGAACGATGTTGTGTTTGTGTATGCTTCCATTGTGGATGGAAATGGCACGGTTATCCCCGAGGCAAAACCAGAGGTTCATTTTGAAGTGGAGGGAGATGCTGAACTGTTAGGATATAACCCAATTGAAGCGGAAGCCGGAATTGCTACCATTCTGCTAAGGTCCGGAGAGAGTGCCGGTACAATTACAGTAAGGGCCTTTTCTGATGGACTGATGTCGGCCAAACTGGAAATTGACGTGAAAGAGTAACTAAAATAATGGTATGATGAAGAAAAGTTTAAGATTAGGTGCAGTGACGTCGGCCATTTTACTGTTGGCAATCCAAATAGCATTTGGTCAGGATCAGGTTGAGATCAAACAGCAAGTGGATATCACTTACGCTATCGGTGCGGATCTCTCATTCCTGAAGATGGCAGAGGATCAGGGAGTTCAGTTTATGGACGATGGCGTAGTAAAGCCGGGGCTGGAGATCTTTTCCGATCATGGCTACAACTGGATTCGACTGAGGCTTTTTCACACGCCCGATGAACTGCCGAATGATTTAGAGTACACGATCAAACTTGCTCAGGAAGCGAGGCCGATTATTATGATTCACTACGATCAGGGTGCCGATAAGACAGGTGCCCGTGCTTTTTATGAGAAGTTTGAATCGTACAATATTCCCTACGACATGATCGGCCTCTCTTACTACCCGTGGTGGCATGGGAATCTGCTCCAATTCAGAGCCAATCTACTGTCTCTTGATCGTCATTTTGATAAGGATATCATGCTTGTGGAAACGGCCTATAACTGGAGACCCAGCGAGTACGAAAATGCCCGACCACCTTATCCCGAAACACCGGAAGGTCAGGTAGACTTTCTGGAATCTGTCAATGAAACACTGCTCAGCATCAACAGTGAAAAAATAAAAGGAATAATGTGGTGGGAACCGGCTGTAATGGGCGGTTTGCGTTCGCGTGGATTCTTTGATGATGACGGTAATGCATTGCCGGTGATCAATGTATTTGACAAATATCGACTGGGCCGATTGGATAACGAAGGAATGCCGGAATAACGTCAGAAAACGAATTCATGAATGATGATCCGTCCATAGAAAAAAAAGCTGATTCAGATTTTCAGAACAGAGAATTGGTTTTGGTGAACAGTCGGTTAGTTGTGACTGTACTTCCAGCGATGGGTGGGAAAATCTCCGGAATTGAGAGAAAGAAGACCGGAACTCAATTTCTTCAGCAGGCTGAAGGGAACTATCACAATGTTCAATTACCGGAATATGGACAGGATTTTATGCCTCCCTATGCGGCCGGTTTTGATGACTGCTTTCCGACTGTTTCTTCATGTTCGGTTTCATTTAACGGTGAAACTATTGACCTGCCGGATCATGGAGAACTATGGACTTCCAGGTGGGAGGTAGAACAGTCGGGTCCCGGTGTGAAGCTGACTACATATGGTAAAAAACTGGACTACCGATTTACAAAATGGATTCAGCTCGATGGTGATTCGATTATAATACGATATCGTGTGGAGAATGTAGGCAAGTCCGCCATTCCATTTATTTGGTCGTCTCACCCGTTATTAAATGTAGATCCGGGGGATGAGCTGATGTTGCATTCTGAAATCAATGAGGTTTTGGTTGATGGCATGACGGAAGAGGAAATCGGGAAATTTGGAGACCGATTATCATGGCGAGATTTGAAATCTAATTTACTACCCTTTGATCTATCGGTTGTACAGCCAATAAAGACTGATTTTGCGGGGAAATTTTTTTCGGAAAAGCTTCAAACCGGTGCGGCGGGAATCTATCGGAAGCAGACTGATGAAACGCTGCTTTTCAAGTTTGATACGGCTGCAATTCCATATCTGGGGATTTGGCTCTGTTACGGAGGCTGGCCTGAAAAATCTGAAAAAAAGGATCTTACGGTTGCTTTAGAGCCGTGCATCGGCCGGCCCGATAGCTTGAAGAGAGCGATAGAGTGGGGTGAAAGTCTGGAGATTAAATGTTCAGAACTGGCAGAGTGGTCACTTGAAATGACAATCGAAGACGGAAAAGTTAAAATATAGAAACCAACTAATTGAGCTTATGGAATTCGCCTTAATCGATACAATTGTTTTTGTGGCATATGCCCTGGCCATTGTGGGACTGGGTTTATGGGTATCGCGTGAAAAAGAGGGGTATCAAAAGAATGCGGAAGATTATTTTCTGGCCGGTAAATCACTACCATGGTGGGCCATTGGTGCTTCATTGATTGCAGCCAATATTTCTGCTGAACAGATCATCGGAATGTCCGGTTCGGGTTTTGCAGTAGGGCTTGCCATTGCATCCTACGAGTGGATGGCCGCTGTTACGCTGATTATTGTGGGTAAATACTTTCTGCCGATTTTTATCAAAAAAGAACTTTTCACGATACCGGAGTTTATCGAGTATCGATTTAATACCACGCTCAAAACCATTCTGGCGGTATTCTGGATTGCACTTTTTGTGTTTGTGAATTTAACAACGGTGATGTATCTGGGGGCTCGTGCACTGGATACGATTATGGGGACCGGTGATGGCAGCCTGTTAATTCCTGCATTAATTGGTCTGGCATTTATAGCAGCGGCTTACTCTCTCTATGGCGGATTATCAGCTGTGGCCTGGACAGATGTACTTCAGGTAATCTTGTTGATCGTCGGGGGTACGGTAACAACCATTGCAGCATTGAATCATGTAACACCCGACGGTGGAATTTTGAATGGTATGGTTCATATTTACGATGTTGCGGGCGAGAAGTTCAATATGATCCTGGATAAGTCGAATCCAGAATATTCGAATCTGCCCGGAGTTGGCGTGCTAATCGGAGGTTTATGGGTTGCGAATCTCTACTACTGGGGTTTTAATCAGTATATCATTCAGAGAACACTGGCGGCAAAATCGTTAAAGGAGGCTCAGAGAGGAATTATATTTGCCGGCTTTTTGAAATTGATCATTCCTCTGATTGTAGTCATACCCGGAATCATCGTCTATGTACTTTATGTGCAACCGGAAGGAACCACAATAATTCCTGGTGTAGCGGATGTATTCACAAATCCTGATGGCAGCATTATTTATGATAATGCCTACCCTTGGTTAATCAAGGTATTTTTAACACCGGGCTTTAAGGGCTTGGTAGTAGCGGCGCTTGCGGCGGCGATAGTCTCTTCACTGGCTTCCATGCTCAACTCCATTGCTACGATTTTTACCATGGATATCTATCGCCCCTATTTCAATAAAAATGCATCCGATAAGCAAACTGTTAATACCGGACGAATTACGGCCGCAGTTGCCCTTTTGATTGCGATAATCATGGCACCTCAATTGGCGAATGTCCCACAGGTTTTTCAATATATTCAGGAGTATACAGGACTGGTAAGTCCCGGTATTTTAGCTGTATTTATCATGGGACTTTTCTGGAAGAAAACGACGACCAAAGGAGCGATCTATGGTGTGTTGTCTTCAATTGTGGTTGCCCTGCTGTTAAAATTACCGGCCCTTGAGATGCCATTTCTCGATCAGATGTTCTACACGCTTATTATCACCATTGTGATAATTGCGGGTGTTAGCTTAACAACGAATCCATACGACGAAGATCCAAAAGCGATTCATACCACATCTGAGATGTTTAAGACCGGACCTGCATTCAATATCGGTGCTTATGCGATACTGATTATAGTAGCGGTTCTGTACGCAGTGTTCTGGTAAAGTAATTTTGTAATTGCTGAACGTATTTATGATGAAAAATATAATCGATGATATTAGCGCTGAGTTTAGAGAGCGCTTCGGTAGAAGCTTTGTAATTGTAGAGGCTCCCGGACGGGTGAACCTTATCGGAGAACATACCGATTACAATGATGGTTTTGTACTCCCGGCGGCGATTGATAAAGCGATCTGGCTGGCGATGAATTTGAATAGCTCCGGACAGATTCGGCTCTTCTCCGTTGATATGAATGAAGAGTACAACGTTGAGCTATCATCAACGCTTGATAAGTCAGGAAAGGGCTGGCCCGATTACATTCTGGGGGTAGTAGACCAGCTTCGAAAACATGGAATGAACACTGTTGGGTTCGACTGCGTGTTTGGCGGAAATGTACCGATCGGAGCCGGACTTTCATCTTCAGCAGCTCTCGAAGGCGGAGTTCTTTATGGATTGGCTGAATTAAATGGATGGGAAATCTCTACCATGAAAATGGCTCAGATAGCTCAAAAAGCTGAGAATGAATTTGTGGGGGTCCAGTGTGGAATCATGGATCAGTTTGCCAGTCTGAATGGAAAAGAATTCCACGCCCTTAAACTGGACTGCAGAACTCTGGAGTTTGAAAAAGTTCCGTTTCGGGATCCCGATTTTAATATTGTGCTTTGTGATACGGGTGTAAGACGTGAGCTGACCGGCTCGGAGTATAACGTCCGTCGATCTCAATGTGAAAAGGGTGTATCAATCATTCAGAAGAAATACCCTGAAGTAAAAAAACTTCGGGATGTTACACTTGAAATGCTGGAAGAACATCGTGATAAACTTGATCCGACAGTTTTTAAGCGGTGTGAATTTGTGATTGAGGAAAACCAACGAGTACTCAATGCTTGTGATGATCTGTTAAAAGATGATATCGAAGCGTTTGGTGAGAAGATGTACAGATCTCACCACGGTTTGCAGTACAAATATGAAGTAAGCTGCGAGGAGCTGGATATTCTTGTTGATATCGCAAAAGAAGTTGACGGCGTATTCGGCTCAAGAATGATGGGCGGCGGATTTGGCGGCTGCACCATCAACCTGGTGAGAACAGAATGTGTAAAACAGTTTACTGAAAAAGTAAAAGAAGAGTACCGCCGGTTAACCGGTAAAGAGGCTTCCGTTTACGTAACAACCATTTCAGACGGGACACATATTCTAAAGCAGAAAGTACCCCCATCAGTTGACTCATAGAAATTATGAGTTTGAAATTAGGCAGTAGATTGTTCCTGAACAATCCCCGCCTTATGTAAGGAGGGGAAAAAGGGGTGGTTGAGAGTAGTTCTTACTTGAAAATTTTATACCAAATTCAGTCTACATCGGTTTTCAACCACACTATTTGATCATCAACATAATTAATAAGAGAATCATGGCTTTAGATCTATCCAATCATCCACACCGAAGATATAATCCGTTAACCGGTGAGTGGGTTCAGGTATCGCCGCATCGAACCAAACGGCCCTGGCAGGGAAAACAGGAGAGAATTCCGGGTGAAGAGAAACCGGAGTATGATTCGAATTGTTATCTCTGTCCCGGCAATTCCAGAGCGGGAGATGCTCAGAATGAGAAGTACGATTCAACGTTTGTGTTTGACAACGATTTCAGTGCGCTTCTACCCGATACGCCGGACGAGGAGTTTAATAAAAATGATCTATTGATTGCCAAAGGGGAGAAAGGAATTTGCCGCGTGATCTGTTTTTCACCCCGTCACGACCTGACGCTGCCGGAAATGGAGCACTCTCAAATTCGAAACGTGGTAGACGTTTGGGTGAAAGAGTACGAAGAATTGGGCTCCCGCGACTATATCAACTATGTACAGATTTTTGAGAACAAAGGGGAGATTATGGGATGTAGCAATCCGCATCCGCATGGACAAATCTGGGCACAGCAGACCATTCCCGAAGAGCCCAAAAAAGAGTTGATCCAGCAGAAAGAATATTACTCAAAACATGGCCGAACCTTATTGAGCGACTATCTAAAACTGGAAATTCAGGAAGATGAACGCATTGTGGTTCAGAATAATCACTTTGCGGTGATTGTTCCGTTCTGGGCTTTCTGGCCGTTCGAGACGATAGTGATTAGTCGGCGACCGTTTGCACGATTTACGGATATGACAGAAGAGGAGAGAGATGCATTGGCCGACATCATCAAACAGATCACGGTGAAGTATGATAATATTTTTGAGATATCCTTTCCTTACTCTGCCGGATTCCATCCTGCACCGACAGATGGCAAGGAACATCCGGAGTGGCATTTTCACATGCATTTCTATCCGCCTCTGCTCAGATCGGCTACTGTGAAAAAGTTCCGCGTAGGTTACGAAATGCTTGGAAATCAGCAGCGGGATATTACTCCGAAAGCCAGTGCTGACCTGATGAAATCTATATCGGATGTGCACTACAAAAAAAGATGATTAAGGTACAATCTGAGATTACAGAAGGTCAATGAACTGCGAATCACTGATTAACGAACGACGAATTGCGATTTTTCTCAGACATATTTTTAATTTGTTTGCAAAACAGCCATTTGAAGTCTTGAATAAAACAACCTGAAAGGTTGTCACAACATTAGCCTCGGGTGAAGTGAAACGAAACCCGGGGTTTAAAGGATGTCTCTAAAATTTATCGCCGATTAGAGAGATTGGAATGGAGCTGGAAATAGAATAGAGGTGATGGCACACCAAAATGGTTTTCATTTTCATTTCAAAGGGTCAGGCGATTTCTTGTACATGGCCGATGAACTGCGAATCACCGATTGACGAATGACGAACTGCGATTATGTCTACATCTACAGCAGGTCCAAATCATTTGTTCAATATTGATTAAAACGTGCATTTTAGTTCAGGTTGTAGTTAATTGAGATACATATAACTCCTTCAATGTCAACTCCATCAAAAAAGCCATGACAACAAAAAACAATTACCTCGACTATTCAGGATCCGAAGATCAGTTTACCGGTGGAATTAAGATGATCCCGATTTCCACTCCTAAAGGCGAATTTAACGTATGGACGAAAAGGGTCGGAAATAATCCCAGAATCAGGGTTCTATTGCTGCATGGCGGTCCCGGAGCGACGCACGAACTGTATGAATGTTTTGACGGATATTTTCCCTATGAGGGAATTGAATATATCTATTACGATCAGCTGGGGTCATACTACAGCGATCAGCCGAGTGACAATGAACTTTGGACCATCGAGCGATTTGTGGACGAGGTTGAACAGGTTCGCCAGGCTTTGGACCTCAACAGTGATAACTTCTTTTTACTGGGACAATCCTGGGGCGGAATGTTGGCTATGGAGTATGCTCTATCTCATCAGGAGAATCTTAAAGGGTTGATCATTTCCAATATGATGTCGGATGTAAAAGCGTATAATCAATATGCTAAAGAGGTGCTCGGTCCGCAGATGCCGGAAGAGGTATTGAAAGAAGTATTGGAGATGGAGGAAAAAGAGGATTTCGAAAATCCTCGATACGAAGAGCTTTTGATGAAGCATCACTACACCGATCATGTTCTCCGGATGCCTCTTGAAAAATGGCCGAACTCTATCACACGGACATTTGATCACCTCAATCCTGAGGTGTACGTGTATATGCAAGGACCAAGCGAATTTGGAATCATTGACAAAGCCACGCTGCACGACTGGAATCGATCCGATGACCTCCCAAAAATAAAAGTTCCAACTCTGACTATTGGTGGCACCTACGATACAATGGACCCTAAACATATGGAGTGGATGGCCGGTGAAGTTCAAAACGGGAGATATCTGCACTGCCCGAACGGAAGTCACTTATCACAATATGATGACCAAAAGATTTATATCGAGGGGATTCTCAAATTTCTGAAAGACGTGGATGAGGGGCGGTTCTAATGTCATAAATTGGAATGCTGATCCCTTCATATTGATTGAACATAACAGCCGTACCATTCAACAAAAATTTCGCAATTAGAAGTTTAGACTGTTATGATATTTATTGAAAACGAAGGGATTACCGATCCCCGTATCAACCTTGCTCTTGAAGAGTATGCACTTCGAAATTTTGGGGAGAGTGAGGACTACCTGCTTTTCTACATCAATGGACCTTCCATTATCATCGGGCGAAATCAGAACACATTAGAAGAGATCAACGATGAATATGTGAGGGAAAACGGAATTCATGTGGTTCGCCGGATGTCAGGTGGCGGTGCTGTCTATCATGACGAGGGTAACCTGAACTTCAGTTTCATTACAAACTATAAGAAAGAGAATCTTCACAATTTTAAAAAGTTCACCAAGCCGGTCATTCAGGTTTTGAATGAGATGGGAGTGGATGCCGAAATGAGTGGACGGAATGACATCCTCGCAGAAGGACGGAAAATCTCAGGAAATGCACAATTTTCCACCGGCAAGCGGATGTTCAGTCACGGTACGCTTCTTTTCAATAGCGATCTGGAGGAAGTAACCCGCGCCCTGGATGTGAAGATGAATAAAATAGAATCAAAAGGGCATAAATCGGTTCGAAGTCGTGTGGCCAACATCAGTGAGTTTTTGAAAAAGGAGTTAAGTGTTTCCGAATTCAGGCAGCGACTGCTCGACGGACTCTACCGTGAACGTGATAATTTTGAGACGTATCATCTGACGGATGATGAGTGGAACGCTGTTCACGCATTAAAAGATGAGAAATATGGTAACTGGGACTGGAATTTTGGCCGGTCACCGGACTTCAATATCCAAAGATCAAAACGGTTTCCAGTTGGTGAGATTGATCTTCGATTGGATGTGGAGAAAGGCCATATCAAAAACCTGAAGATCTATGGTGATTTCTTCGGTAAAGAGCCGGTAGACGAGATTGAAGAAATCCTCAAGGATGTTCGTTACGATCCATCCGACATTGAGATTGCCTTAAATGGAATTGATGTGAAAGAGTATTTCGGAAATGTTGAAAAGGCAGAATTTTTGGAGTTGGTATATGGGGAAGACGAATGAAAAAATTAAGCCGTTTTTTGTACCTGACGTTGTAGTTTCTGGAGCTTCTTTTTCCAGGCTGATTTGGGAGCCTGGACCGCCGGTGGAAGCTGATTTGAAATTATTGATTCCATGGTACGGTTTTCATCAATAGCGGCTATTTTTTCCAGGGTTTTTCTTGAAGCGTTATAGTTCTGAACAAAGAAATCGATTGCTCCATCTGTGAGTTCTACGTGGTACTGCTCAACCAGAGTTTCTGCCAATCGTACAGCAGCAATGTTTAAACCATTATCAACTTCATTCGCCATTTTTTCTGCAAGTTCTTTTTTCTGTTCAGCACTCATTTCAGGTGATATGCTTCCAAGATAGATGGCTTTGGTTGCGTTTATATTGCGCTGAATTTCCGGTTTAGACAGGCCTATATGCGGTTCAAGTGCTACGGCAATCTCGATGGCCAAGCGCCTTGCAGTCATAGCATCCTTATTATTGATAGATGCAAAAATGGCATTGCTTTTATTGTGTACATTCTCTTTTTTAAAAAACCAGGTGAGGTGCCGGCAAACCTCCAAGATGGCATCTTCACTCAGTGAAATTACATTTTCGTTGATATGTATACCGCGTCGACCCGATTCGATTTTCAGTCCCGTTGAAGAAGCCTCCAGCTTTGTGGTCATTCGTTTCCACTCATCGGATTTCTTTTTGAGCTCCTTAAAACGTTTCAAGCTCTCTTTGGATCCGGCGTGTGCCATGCTATAAAATTCAATAGCTGTTTCAATATCTTTCTCAATTGCTTGCAATTCAGACTTTGTAAGTTCACTTATATTCAAAGAGTCTGTTTTTTGTGACATCGAGTCGATAATCTCGGTAATCTTTTCTATCAATTCAGAAATTTCGATTCCTTCCGGCATCTGTTCGGGATCGGCGTGTCCGGTTTCTATCAGATAGGAGGAGAGTGCCCTCATTCGATTACCGGCTTTGGCCTGAGCAACCCGGAATTTACTCCGGCTTCTCTCAAGTTCATCCAAAACGCTGGCATATTTCCACTTACCTTTATAGCTGAATGTGATTGTTGGAATTTCGCGCCCGTTAATAAGTTCAAAAGCGAGAATCAGCATCTCTTCCACATCTCTATAGGTCATCAAATGGGGATTGTTGTGTTCAATAGCCGACATAATTCGCTGTAAAAACTGTTTTTCGCGAGGAACACCATATTTGAGCTTTCCGGATCGATTACCGATGAACCATCGTCTAAGCTCGGAGCTTGCCTGCGGAGAAAGTTTTTTAAGCTCATTAATTTTATTTGAAATCAAGTCGTGATGTTCATTGCAAAGCTCCCGTACCCTGGTTTGCAGTCCAATTCTGCGGTACGTATAAATTCGCCCCATAGCTTCACCTACCTTTTTATCGGAAGTCAGATCTGAGAAGGCAACAGTTACGCCAAAAGGGGTGAGGTCAACACGGCGCAGTAGTTGAAGTGCAGCTTCCCGCTTTCTGGCTTCACCTTCGTAGGTTTCGGTGATCTTATCCCGGGCAATAAGTATTAGATCGCTCAATTTATCCGTTACATTTAGAATATCCCGCTTCCGTCTCTCTTCCAGGTGACCTCGGGTACCGTCCTTTACCACTTTTGCAATCAAACCTACCAAACCTGAGAGTACGGTAAACATGATGAAGTAGATGAGCAGTTCAGTAGAAGGCATGGTGCCGTAACCGATATAGTATCCACCGATAAGGGCTATGCTCGTAACGGGGCCGCCCGTCCAGAAGATCTGCATAAGTGCACTTGACCACCTCACGCGGTTCAGGCTGCGCTTAAGCCGGCGTGTGTGTTCGTTCGACTCCCTGTTGAGAGTAATTTGTCTGTGGTTGTTTGAAGACAAGGCGTAATTATTATTGGGGTGATCTGATTGAACTAGAAATTAATAACAAAATTAACAAAATTCGGGTAGCTTTAAATGTTATTCAATTCAACACTCTATAAAATAATTAGATATGAAGATCATCAAGTTGCTCAGTCTATCCATTCTGTTTCTTTTACTGCTTGTTTCATGCAGCAGCGTTAGTGAACCTGAGAAAGCTGTAAATGAGTTACAGATTACCGATGAATTAACTCAGGTTGAGATCGATTCGATAGCCTCTGCACTGAGTCTCTTCCCCGACGGCACTCAATTTTCTATCGCATTTATTTCGGATTCCGGAGCCACATTTTATGGAGCTCATCGTAACGGTGACGAGTTATCGACGATCAACAATCATGATCGAGTTTTTGAGATTGGTTCTATCTCTAAAGTATTTACATCAACGCTTCTGGCCCACGCCGTATATGACTCACTAGTCACTAAAGATCAGACGGTTAGAAGTGCACTGGATATCGAAATGTCAGATGACCCAAACTTTACCTTTCTGCAGCTTTCAAATCATACATCGGGTTTACCAAGGCTTCCCGGTGGATACACATTTAATTTTTTGTGGAATATGAGCAATCCCTATAAAATTTTTGATGAAGAGGAATTGAAAGCCTATTTGAAAAACGATTTGATCCTGTCAAGAGAGCCTGGGGAAGCTCATAGCTATTCCAATTTGGGAGCCGGCTTACTGGGTTTGTTTTTAAGCGAACTGGAAAACAATAGTTATGAGAATCTGCTTCAGAGTAAAATCTTTGAGCCGATGGGAATGAATCGTTCTACAACCGATCGGGAGAAAATTGAAGATTATCTGGTAACGGGTTTAACTAAAAGAGGTGATTTTGCAGAAAACTGGGACTTGGCCGAATTGGCCGGCGCAGGTGGAATCCTTTCAACTTCAGAAGATCTATCCCGATTTATTCAAGCCAATTTCAATCCGGATGATCCCGTATTGTCGCTTCAGCGTGAGTCCACCTTTCAAGTTAATGACAATATGGATATAGCGATGGGTTGGTTTATTTTGAATCGTGACAGCGGTGCTCAATGGTACTGGCACAATGGAGGAACAGGCGGGTATCGTTCATCACTCGTAATGGACCCGGAAAAGAAAAACGGTGTGGTGGTTTTGAGCAATATTTCAGCCGGCCATTCTGAGTCGGGCAAAATTGACGGGCTGAGCTTCGACCTTATGGAGATGCACTTTGCCGAATAATATGGATCCGTGCTCAAACAGATTTATTGATATTCAGTTCTAATCTAAATATATGGAAATCAGCATTTCCCCTATATCTTTTGGTTGAGTAAACGTCTAATTTAAAAAATACGATATCAATCAATCAAAGAGGTGGGGAAATGAAAAATCAAGTTTTATTACTGTTACTGGCTACCCTAATTATGGGTGGTTGTACAAGTTCAGGTGCTTTTTTAGCAGCCAATCAAACAATCGTTAGTTTGGAAGATGGAAACTACTCAATCGCAGCTTCGAATGTGATGGGTGAATCTGAGTCTGCCTACATTCTCGGCTTGAGTTACTCTACCGGTTTGTCGGCATCAACTTTGGCTATTGCAAGAGTGGAAGGCACCGGGATGCTGTATGCCGAAGCACTGGAGAACCTTTGGGCTAATTTTGAAATGACGGGAGAAGAAATTGAAGGCCAAAAACTGGCTTTGACGAATGTCAGGTATGATTCTGATATCCTGAATTTGGTTATTTACACAAAGGTGAAAGTGACTGTAAGAGCGGATATTGTAAGATTTGACTGATGTTCATGCTGAAATCGGATGATTTTAGATCATACGTCTAAAGTAGTTTGATGCGCTGACCGTCTGGGGCGGAAAATTTTGAGGGAATGACTACCTGAGTCATAAATTGACCGTATGCCGGTTCTGAAGCATACATGATCCTCCAGTTATTCCCTTCAATGTGTAGACTCACAAGAAGTATGGATTTCAAGTTGATACCTTACGGGAAACGCCCCGAGGCAGTTTGTTTAGTCTGGTTATGAACCGGTCACATCTTAAACGGGTAAAAGAAATGAAGAAAAGTGATTTCGGAAACCTGATTTTTTGGGGATTGGCTCTAATAGTCGTCCCTCTGTGGTCACTCTCATATCCGGAAACGACTGTTCGACACAGTATGAATCCATACCTTGTATATGGAAGTCAAATCACAGCTTTGACTGGATTTTCACTGTTTGCACTGACGTTTGTGCTGTCTGCTCGTTGGAAATGGCTGGAGGATTATTTTGGTGGTCTGGACAAAATGTACCATCTGCACCACAACATGGCCCGGATAGCGTTGACTCTACTGCTGATTCACCCCATCTTGCTGGCCATTCGGTTCATTCCCGGTGAAATGGAGAAACTTGTTTGGTATCTGTTGCCCATGCATCGAAAGATCGAAATTGACCTCGGAAGCTGGGCATTATGGGGATTAATTCTGCTAATGCTTCTCACCATTTTCATTAAACTACCGTATGACAAATGGAAGATCACTCACAAATTTATGGGGGTTTTCTTTATTCTTGGGGTTCTGCACATTTTTTTTCTGGACCTTTCTGTTTCAGCAAACCCGGTGCTGGCAGCCTATCTTGGAATCCTTTCAGTGACTGGAGTTGTAGCCTGGGTTTATAAATCACTTCTTTTCGACTTGTTGATAGAAAAACCAAGATACCGTGTAGAAAGTACAGATCACCTGAATGAGCATGTTGTAGAAATAACTATGAAACCTGAAAAGAGAAGGGTTCAATTTATACCGGGACAGTATTTCTTTTTCAGTTTTCGAGACTCGGTAATTTCAATGGAGTCACATCCCTTCACCGTTTGCGATGAAGATGACAATGGTCAGATTAAAATCATGGTAAAGGTCCTCGGTGATTATACAAAACAGCTCTACAAGAATTTGAAACCGGGTGCAATTGCGCTGCTTGAGGGTCCGTATGGGCGGTTTGATTACCGAAATGGGAAAAAGGATCAGATTTGGATTGGCGGCGGCGTGGGAATCGCTCCGTTTTTAAGCTTTGCAAATGACCTGAAAAATCAGAAACATCCGAATTTCAGGGTCGATCTTTACTACTGCGTAAAGAGTGAAAATGAAGCAATACACATCCAACAGTTTAAAGAGCTTGAAGAGATGACAAAGGATTTTCAAGTTCATCTTATCCGTGAGGATGTTGAAGGTTTACTTAGCACAAACGGGCTAACCCGGCTTGAAGACAAGGATGTTTTTATCTGTGGGCCAAAGTCGATGAGGGAAGCATTGGTTCCGCAGCTGAAAAAGAATGGAGTTCCAAATAAAGCCATTCAATTTGAGGATTTTGATTTTAC
>CAYNZY010000006.1:0-80485 GCA_964401805.1 uncultured Rhodohalobacter sp. | reverse complement strand
GCGCTTATGAACGGATAACTGGGAAGAGTACGGTTATATCGTCGCCTTTTGGAAGCATTGAGTATAAAACCGGTGGTACTTTATCTGGAACTCCTGTGTTAGTGATTCATGGAGGCGGTGGTGGGTACGATCAGGGAGAACTGATTGCAGAGGTTGTATTGGATGATTCGTTCTATTGGATTGCCCCGTCACGTTTCGGGTACCTGGATTCTGAACTCCCGGTCAATGCCACCTGGGATGACCAGGCCGATGCCTATGCCTTTCTGCTCGATCATCTGGAAATTGATAAGGTCGCCGTTGTTGCCATGTCCCAAGGCGGACCGTCGGCTCTTCTGTTTGCAGTAAATCATCCGGAGCGGGTCTCATCTCTTACCTGCCTGTCTTGCGGTGTGGCTGCTTCAGCCTCAGAGGTTCAAGCTGATGCAAACAGAAAAGGCACTATTTTAAAGACCATCTTTCAATATGATGTTTTGTATTGGACGGCTTCAAAACTCTTTAAAAAGCAGCTGTTAGGTATTATCGGAGCTACAGATGAAGTTATTGCTGGTCTGACACCCGATCAGCAAGTAAATGCGGATCATTTTATTGAGTATATGAATCCAGCTTCACCCCGAGCGGTCGGGGCTGTTTTTGATAATGAAGCCACGATGCCGGGCGGCCGTATTGCCGCCATCACTGCTCCAACCCTGATCATCCACGCAAAAGACGATTTGCTGCAGCTCTATCACAATGCCGAATTTGCGGCTGCCACCATTCCGGAATCTGAAATAATGAGCTACGAGTCCGGCGGGCACATTCTCATGATTGTGGAACAGGAAGCAATTAAAAATGCTGTGGGAGAAAATATTATCGAAAATGAGAATATTCAGAATTCTATCAATTAATTATGAACATCGAAAAATTAATATACAACGCAACACTTGCTCCCTCAGGGCATAACACACAGCCTTGGAGGTTTTCAGCAAACGATCATGTCGTACGGATTTTCCCTGACTTTAATCGCACCCTGCCGGTTGTAGACCCGGATAATCATGCACTTTATATCAGCCTGGGATGTGCACTGGAAAACCTGGTGATTTCAGCGAAACAGGACGGTTTAAAATGCAGTGTGGACTATTTTCCTGAAGATGAACCCAAGGAGTGTCTTCGCGTGACGTTAACTGATGAGACTACCCGAAAGGAAATTGATCTGTTTAAAGCTATTCCGGAGAGGAAGTCCAACAGAAGTATGTATGATCATAAATCGATTCCTTCAGCCGATATTGAACAACTTTTACAGGTCAATGAATCAAAAACGGTAACGGTTCAAACGTTTGATACGAAGAATAAAGAAATAGATCCGATCATAGAGCTGGTCAAAGAAGCGTGCGAAATTCAGTTTAATGACCGGCAATTTGTGAAAGAACTGATCTCCTGGATTCGTTTCTCAAAAAAGGAGGTCAGAACCCAAAGAGATGGATTGACTGCAGAAGTGATGGGGTTTCCATACATCCCTCGATGGTTGGGTCGTTTCATTCTAAAAACGTTTATAAAACCTGAAAGTGAAGCAAATAAAACGGAAAAGCAGATCCGGAGCTCATCGCACCTTTTTCTTTTTATCTGTGAAAAGAGTAATAAAAGAAACTGGATCGAAATTGGTCAAACATTCCAGAGAATTGCACTCAAAGCCACTTCCATTGGTCTATCACACGCTCACATAAATATGCCTTGTGAAGTTGAATCGGTGAGAAAGAAACTGTCGTCCCATCTGAAATTAAGTGCAAAGAACGAACCTCTTCTTTTGATTCGGTTGGGATATGCCGGCGAAGTACCGCGCGCCCCAAGGAGATCTGTAGATGAAGTATTGATAAACGAGGTGGAATAGTGAAAAAAGTAGTGATTATACTGTCAGCAGCCATATTCTTGTTCGTAAACTTGGCTCATGCACAGGATTCAACTCTGGTTAATGAACCGGTATATCAAAATAAAATCCTGTTTCTGCCGGCTCTCGGTTCTACACCTGAAACTGGGTTTATGTTCGGTGGTGTTGTGGTCCCGCAATTTAAACCATTAGGAGCCGGTCCTGAAACACGCTCTTCAAGTCTGCTCTTTTCGGGTATTTACACAACAAAAAAACAGCTTCTATTCGGGCTGGTAACGGATATCATATTTCCGGAGGAAACCTGGGTTATGAACGGGAATTACTACATTAACTATTTCCCAAATAGTTATTGGGGTATTGGTTCAGGTACAAGAGATGAGGATGAACTCAACATGTTGTTTACGGAGATTAACTTGGAGCAAACGGTGTTGAAAAGTGTTGGAAAGGGGCTGTTTACCGGTCCGTTTATAAGATGGAATAAAATCTATAATCTATCTTTTGAATCCAGAGAAGGAAATGAGATCAATCCACCTGTGGTATCAGGAGCGGACGGCAGTACATCAGCCGGTGTTGGATGGATGAGCCGGTGGGATTTGCGGGACAGCAACATGACACCGACCCGTAATCACTATCTGCAATTTTCATTTTTGATGAATCCCTCTTTTCTGGGCAGTACGGATCCATATACATCTTTTTTACTGGACGGCAGAAAATATGTCGATATCAAAGGAGACGGCAGCTCTGTTCTTGCATTTCAGGCCTTATTCAGATCTGTGGCCGGATCCCCTCCATTTTTGGATATGTCGGAACTGGGTGGAGACAGAATTGGAAGGGGATATTACTCCGGAAGATATCGAGATGTTAATGCAGGGCAAATTCAAAGTGAGTGGCGTCAATCAATCAAAGGCCGCTTTGGTTTTACTGTTTTTGGCGCACTTGGAGAGGTTTGGAGCCGTTATGATGAGATCCATTTAGAATCTGTAAAGTGGAGTGCCGGAGTTGGCTTTCGTTTCAATACCAATAAAAATGATCCCACAAATATTCGGATTGATTATGGCGTAGGCAGGGGTGGAGCCAGCGGATTTTACATTCAGTTTGGTGAGGCTTTTTGATTTTAGTGTTAATGATTGAGAATTAAGAGTCGAGCCACGATTTAAAATCGGCTGAGCGCGATGTACTTACCAGTGTATCTGCCCCGCTAAAGGCTTTAGGCGAAAGCTCCAGCTTGATACGGCTTCTCGACCAGGCCGTCATCTCATTTATGGAGTGTATGTTAACGAATAAACTGCGGTTAATTCTGAAAAACAGGTCGGGGTTTAGTTGTTTCTCCAGCGAATCGAGTGAATCATCAATCGGATATTTTTTATTATCAAACGTAACCAGGTAAACTGCTTTATCCTTTGCAAAAAAGTAGGCACAGTCAGTGGCATTTACTTTCTTCAGCACGTCACCTATACGAATCAAAAATCGTTCTTTGTAGGAGGGCGATTCGTGTGAGAAAACATCCATCAACCGGTCTATGTCTACCATAAAAGCTGATTTCAGGCTTTTGAATTTCTGAAGACTCTTCTCCAGATCCGAGGTTTTAGTCGGTTTTAACAGGTAATCAATACTGTTTACTTTGAAAGCTTCAATTGCATATTGATCGTAGGCTGTTGTGAAAATAATGGGGCAATCGACCTGAATGCGGTCGAAAACAGAGAAACAGAGTCCGTCGGAAAGCTGTATATCCATAAATATCAGATCGGGCTGGTGATCAGATAGCCATCGTACAGTTTCTTTAACAGATTTGGTAATCGAGAGTATGCTGCAATCAGGACAAACTTTATTGAGTTGACCTAAAAGACGGTTTGCAGCTAATTCTTCATCTTCAACGATTAGTATTTTCAGCATGCTCTTCTCTAATTAGTGGTAAGGTAACGACATAGCGGTCGGTCTCCAGGCGAAATTCCGGCTCTCTATTTGAGGCCATTGCGTAACGTTTCTTAAGGTTTTTTTGCCCCACACCTGTAGATGTTTTAAACGAAATTTTTGGCTTTAGCGGATTAACGATAATCAATTTGTCGTTCTCAATCGACAAGTTAATATGTAACGGACTCCTTTTTTCAATCTGATTGTGTTTGATGGCGTTTTCAAGTACAAGCTGAAGAGATAACGGAGGTAAATAACTTTGCAGCCACTCCGATGGAATATCAACGCTCCAAGTTAGTTCATCACCATGACGGATTTGTTGCAAAAACATATATGAACGGGCAAATGCCAATTCGCTTTCAAGGGTTACTACATGCTTCTCAATAGTTTCCAATACATATCGGTAGATATAGGAGAACTCTTCAATAAATTGTTGTGATTTTTCAGTGTCTTCCTCAATGAGGCTGCTTAGAACATTGAGGCTGTTAAACATAAAGTGTGGATTCATTTGATTTTTCAACACTTCAAAACGAATGTGGCTCAGTTCCCTTGAAAGTTCACGATTTCTTTTTTCTGATTCGGATTGGCGGTCAAAAAATATCCATGCTTCAAATAGTGTCATTAATACGATAGCACAAACAGCTACAACAATCATATTGAAAACATACACTCTGGTTAAATCCTCTGTGTATGCGTTCATAAAATGGGACGCTGTTGTGATTAGAAATCCAATAAACAGTCCGATAAAAATAGTAAACAACACTTCAGTGAACACCCGGCGTACTCCCGATGTTGACCATGGATATCGGCTATCAAGAAATTGGATTAAAAAAAGATTTGGGTATGCAAGGAAAAAAGCGGCAATAAAGCTTAAAAAAGTGCCCTTCAAAAATCGGGCAATGAGTTCGTCAACGGAGGCAATAGAGTAGAAACCTGTAAAATGATTATATGAAATGAGGACAACCTGAATTGAGACCGCCATTACCAGAAGCAGCCACAAAATGGTTTTAAGAGGAATAACGCTATGCAGTGATCGGTTTTTCATAATGGTTTCGTTTATTAATACTCCGAAAATCCGTGGCGAAATAAAAAGATAGTTTTAAAAAAATAGAGGGATGTTTTGTGGAAAAAAGATGATTCCAAAAACGATCCCTCAAAGTTTTATACAGCTCAAAAAGTTTTGAATAAACCAACCTGCAAAGCTAAATAGTTTAGGTCTGCTGAAAAACTGTCTGTTTCGGTTTCAATATCACGATTCAGTGAGCTGTATTTAAATGTTGGAGTCAGATTCCAGTCTTTCCAAAGTGGGATTTCAACTCCGGCAGAAACCTGCCACCCAGCGCCGTGGCCGGTATCGTAGGTAATATCACCGTCGCTATTCTCGAGCTCCAGATGATTCCATGTGCCTCCAGCCCTCAAAATGTAGGAGAGTCCGGATTTGCCAACCGGGTGTTTATACTGTATTCCATAAATATAGCCAGTTTCTTCAAAGTCTATATTGTTGCCGTCGAAAGAAGACTTAGAAGGGAAGTGTTTCCAGCCCCAGCCAAGATATACACCTGTGTGTTTTAAAACCCGGTAGTGGAAAATACCTTCAAATCCTAAACCTGTATCCAGGTTGGCATCCCCAATAGATGTAGTGGCATGCGGAGTGCTCACGTTAAATTCAAAACCGAATCGATTTTGGGAGTCTTGGCTTTGTGCCACAGTAACAGTTAATAGTACAGTGAGTAAAGTGGTGAAAAAAGCTATTTTTGTTTTCATTTTCTTAAGGTTTATTGTTGTTAGTGTTATTCACTGAGAGCAAATTAACCGGAGTGTTGAACGGGAACAACGAAATCAGGACGAGGGCGTATTTTAGACTGACGAATACGACAATTGGAGAGACCAAGTTTTTAAAGAGTGTAATGAAGAGTGAATGTGTATTCGTCAAAAAAGGATTGATTTGCTCAATACCGTAATAGTCAATTATACCCATTGAATAAGGCTTGTTCTCCTGCTAAATAGTTGAACTTTCGCAAAAGTATTACAGAATCGATCTCTGAGCATCTGGATATACCACACTTATCTTTTAGAACCATTTAAAGTTTGTTCTGATCTCAAGAGAGGGCATTTAGGGAAATCCCCTAAAGATGATGAAGCGTGATATTCTTACCTTAAATAAGCTGAATTAGTCTGTTCAAGAGGTGAAATAAATGGGAAATTCAAAACATATGCTGTTTTGGCATTTTAAAACTATTCTTACGGTTGGTGGTTCAGCCCGTGGCATTAAAACTGATATGCCTAATATCATTTCAGAACTAACTGCATTTATCATCAGAAGCTTAAAAGGGTGGACTCCAATTCGAGAAAAGATCAAGGGAATAACTTTTCTATTTATGTCTGCAAAACGACCGAGACCGGCAGGAGAGATGCGGAGAATTCTATACCAGGTTAAGGAGTGGTATGTGACACTTTAATTTTAAAAAACGGAAGGTGAAATAATGGAACTTGTGAAAAAGGTTTTTCGAATCATCGTAAAAGGGTTGAAGTGGCTATTGATTATTGTAATTCTACTAATGACAATATCAGCATTATACAACCTGACCCTTAATGACTCCTCATCGGTTACGGAACAGTTAACAACCTCTCAAAAAGCGTACTTAGCTGAATATTTCAACCTTCAGGAAGAGCTCATGGGTGATATTTGGCCAACTTTTGGTGAAGAAAAAATTCCTGCAATTGTTTACAATGAGGAGTATGCATTTTTGGTAGGGATTGATGATCCGGGTTCGGGATGGTATAAAATGCCTGCCAATGAACACCGGGGTGGAAAATGGGAAATGGTAGAGAATGATGACTTTAGAGGTGAGCCATACTATCGCCAGTATTTACCCGATCCGGCTGTCACACCCGAAAATTTTACTGTCAGGGTTGACTCAACCTGGGCAAGTACTATGCAGACAAAAGAGTTTGCAGAAGTCTCTTTTTACAATGGATTTAAGAGTGAATTACCTCCTGGAATCAATCTGATATTTCCCTATAAAATTTTTTGGAATCTGATTATGGGTGAAGCGGAGAGTTATACTTCCGGCTTGATTCATGAGTCATTTCATGGATTTCAGGGGAAAACCTCATTTGATAAATTTTCCAAAGCAGAGTTTTTTGCCGGTATATCGAATGAATATCCCTGGAATCTCCAAAAAAATAGTGCGGGTTGGAGCAAAGAAGCTGAACTACTTTTGAAAGCATTTGAAACTGATAATGATGCAGATATTCGTCAATATATCAGAGAATATCTTGAAGTCAGGGACGAAAGGAGAAAAGATGCTGAATTAAGTGAGGAGTTTATTGAGTATGAGAAAAACAGGGAGTGGCTGGAAGGCCTGGCTAAATACACAGAGTTAAAGATAGGCCTGGTTGCTGATAACAAACCGGATTATGAAGCTGTTCAGGATATTCAAGAACAGGAAGATTTTCATAACTACAGTAAAAGAGAGAACTATTTTAGAAATCAGTTAAGCGAGGTTCCAAGGGCGGCGGGTCGAAGAGGTGAGAGCCGTTTCTACTACGGAGGTATGCTGCAGGCCATGCTTTTAGACAGAGTTTATCCTGACTGGAAGGATGAGGTTTTTGAAGAAGATATCTTTCTTGAAGACCTGTTGAGACATACTGTTAAAGAGATATAAATGCAGATTTTTATCTGATACTTTAAATACAAGGGTGGATGAACATCATTCGATCGATAAGGTTTATCGCAATAGCTTTTTTACTATTGGTTGTAGCAGGAAGTTGTGGTGGAACGAATAGTAAATCTGAAAACTCTCAGGCTGAGTTTCAAAATCAGCTGAATGAGCGTATTCCTGATTGGATGGACAGGTATGGAGTTCCGGGTTTATCCATCGCAATAGTCCGTAGTGGGGAATTAACATGGTTTGAAGGCTACGGTTTTGCAGATCTTGAAAAGCAGACTCGAATGACATCAGAAACTGTGTGCCGTGTGGAGTCGATCTCAAAATCAGTAACGGCGCGCGGTGTATTGAAACTTGTGGAAAGAGGAGAAGTCGGATTGGACGATCCTGTAATCCAACACGTAAAAAACTGGGATTTTCCTGAGACCAATATTGATGTAGAACGCATAACGATCAGAAATCTGCTCAGTCACAGTTCAGGCCTTTCATTGGGTACACTTGGGCTGGAATATGCACCGGGGGAAGAAAAACCATCATTGAGAGAAAGCCTTAGCCGGGAAGTTCGGTTTGTCCGGGAGCCCGGCACCGGATTCAACTATTCGAATGTTGGATATCATCTTCTTGAGCTGCTCATAGAAGATGTCACCGGGCGGAACTTTTCAGAGTTCATGCAGGAAGAGATCTTGAATCCCCTCAACATGGAAGATTCAAGTTATGAATGGAGTGAGAATTTTATCACGCCTGTTCCCAATGGTCACAATTTGAACGGTGAACCGATTCCCGTTTATGTTTATTCGGAAAAAGGAGCCGGCGGACTTTTTGCCAATGCAGAAGATATCGCACGATTTGTGGCGTCCGGTATGGTAGATGAATTCTATTCAGGTGAGAATGTATTGACGGAACAGAGTATCCACGAACTCTACACATCAGTGACTGACGTGAGCGGTATCTACGCGTTTGTTTCGGAATATTATGGTCTTGGACATTTCATTGAAACCCTTCCAAACGGCAAACGAGCCGTATTCGGAGGAGGTCAGGGAAACGGATGGATGACTCACTTCCATCTCATCCCGGAAACCGGAGAGGGCATCGTGATCCTGACAAACAGCTCCAGAAGCTGGCCGTTGATATCTCACATTGTGAGCGATTGGGCTGAATGGACTGGAATAGACTCTGTGGGAATGGGGATAATTTCGAAAACGATTACGGTGGTTTGGATACTGATTCTCTTGATTTTGGCAGGACTATTTTTTCAGGTGATTCGGATCATTGGCGATTACCTACGAGGAGAGCGTCGTTTTGATTTACAGATTAAAAAATATTCTGCCGTTCAAATCACACAGCTTTCACTATTTCTGATTTTAACTTCTGTTTTAATATGGAGCATGACCAGGGATTATCTCATGATTACTTCAGTATTTCCGGGGATATCAAGCTGGTTGATGTTTACCATATTTCTGACTGCTATAACCAGCCTCATAATGTCTGTAATACCAAAGAGTGACAGAGTAAATCATGCAAGTGGAGTTATTGAATTGTGAATAAAATTTTAAACAGATCATTACAGTCATGAAGTATCAAAAGAGTATTACCTTACTGACATCAATCATCATATTGCTGTCAGCTTTTGCTGCGTTTACAGGAGTATTGTCATCAGACGGGCCGGGGTCATTTGAATACGAATCCATCCGCGGAGAAACAGTAGAGATTTATGGAGTTGGGGTGTACCGTCATATGTCGGCAGAAGTGGCACCGCAAGGTATTGCTCAAGACTACGTCACTTTGATAATTGGAATACCGCTATTACTCTTTTCATTAGTCTATTCACGTAAAGGATCACTCAAAGGACGGTATATTCTCGCAGGGACACTCGGATATTTCCTCGTCACCTACCTCTTTTACCTGGTTATGGGCATGTATAATCATCTTTTCTTGGTATATACAGCATTGCTCGGTACTTCCTTTTTTGCATTTACAACAACACTTTTTTCATTTGATCTTAACCGGTTGCCTCAAGCCTTTAGTGCATCTGTGCCGGTTAAATCCGCCGGCGGTTTTTTGATCCTGAATGCACTTCTTATTGCAATGTTGTGGCTTGAGATTGTTGTACCCCCATTGTTGGACGGATCTATCATTCCTGTAGAAGCTGAACACTACACCACCCTGATTGTGCAAGGTCTTGACCTTGGGTTACTGCTGCCACTTGCGGTTGTAGCAGGGATTTTTTTCATCCAAAGAAAACCGATTGGTTTTCTTGCAGCTCCGGTCTATCTCGTATTTTTATCCATACTGATGATCGCCCTGATTGGGAAAATTATTGCGATCGGGTTACTGGGGCAAAATATCATACCGGTCGTTTTCATTATCCCGTCAATAGCCATAGTCGCAATTACATTGACAATCTTGGTGCTCAATAGCTTAAAATATCCAATCGAAAACTTACCGGAACAGGAGGAGATATGAGGGAGATACAACAATCTTACAGTTTATACCTGCTAATAGGACTTATTCTTTTCCAGGGAATCAGCGGCCTGTTCGGGGGATTCGCTCTGATCATTGATCAAACCGGTGAACTGCTTCAGATGCCACTATCCATGTTGGATGGCTCTCCGTTTGACACATTTTTGATTCCCGGTATCATTCTGCTAACAGTTCTGGGTATCTTTCCGATGGTGGTGTTTTACGGACTTTGGAAGCGGTCGAACTGGGCATGGATGGGGGCGTTGACGGTGAGTGTGGCACTTATTATCTGGATTGGTGTTGAAATATGGATGATTGGGTATCATTCGGAGCCGCCGCTGCAGCTTGTTTACGGACTGCTGGGTGTGATCTTACTCATCTTAACTTTTATACCGTCAGTCCGGCATAAACTGACTGATGAACTAAATTGAGACTACCGATGCTTAAAATAGTTTTCATACTGGTTATCGCAATTCATGGCCTGATCCATCTTTTGGGTTTTGTCAAGGCGTTTGATATGGCAAACATTACAGAGTTAAGCCTCCCGATTTCTAAACCAATGGGAATGGCCTGGCTGGTTGCATCAGTTCTCTTTTTGACGTCAGCGGTGTTGTATATCATGAGCTACCGGATTTGGCCATTCATTGCAATCAGTGCCGTAATTCTTTCCCAAATTATCATTTTTACAGCTTGGGGTGATGCAAAATTTGGCACCATTGCGAATGTAATCATACTGCTTGTAGCCCTGCCCGCTATGGGAGACTGGTTTTTTCACAATAAAGTGAGCAGTGAGCAGGAGTATTTGTTGGAACAGGTTTCTCAACCTAACGATAAAGATGTCCAAAAAGAAGATCTTCAGCATCTGCCGGAGATCGTTCAAGCCTGGTTGAGGAATTCCGGAGTAGTGGGAAAACCTGAAGTTACATTCGTACGTCTCAAACAGACCGGTCAAATGAAGACTTCACCGGACGGCAGGTGGATGGATTTTTCCGCCGTTCAGTATTTTGATACAAGAAAACCCTCTTTTATCTGGGAAGTAGATGTAAAGATGCTGCCTCTTATTACCTTAACCGGTCGCGATAAGCTTATGGACGGTCAGGGGGAAATGCTCATTAAACTATTATCCCTCATAAATGTGGTGAATGAGAAGCAGAATGAACAGATCAATACAGGCACCATGATTCGCTTTCTGGGTGAAATTTGCTGGTTTCCATCGGCCGCCCTGAATGATTTTATCAGATGGGAGGAGATCGACGAAACCTCGGCAAAAGCTACAATGACAATCGGCACACAACAGGTATCGGGAATATTTCGGTTTAGTGAAAGCGGCGACTTTCAATTTTTTGAAGCCGATCGATATTATGGGGGAGCAGAAGATGCTGTACTACGGAAGTGGGTGGTGGAAGCAGAAGAGTACAATAGATTTAACGGCAATCGAATACCAAACAAACTGTCCGTAACATGGAAACTGCCGGAGGGCGATTTTACCTGGCTGTATTTGGAGATTACAGATCTGGACATCAACAGGTTTGAACTATACTCAATGAACGGAAGATAAAATCTGCAAGATCATTCATTTGGAAATTGAGGGTGACTCATAATCCGGTCAACCTGTTTTTGATGATGCCTGATATGATCTTCTATGAAATTGACAGTTTGTTTCAGAGTCAAATATCCGGCTCTTGGATGCTTATAAATCGTTTTATGAAAGATCTCCTCATCTGCCTTCAGTAAAATTTCTTTGAATTCTTTCCTTACGTTGTTCCACTCCTCAATAGTTGACTCGAAATCGGGATAGTCTTCCGTCACTTCTGCAACTTTGGGAGCTTTAAATTTAATGGGTAGTGCTAATGCCATCTTCAGCAACAAAGCCCTCGATTTTGCCCCAATTCCAACTTTTGGGATGCTTTCAGTTTCCCTCAGTTTTCTTCTGATATAGGCAAGAGACAGTGATTCTGCAGTTACCAGGTGACGCATTACCTGCAGCATATTCCAGGAATTTTGATCCGGTCTGAATCGAAGTTTTTCTCTGTTTTGCTGGCGATAGATATTTAAAAAATCTACCCGTTGCTTTTCAAGTTTATTAAATGCACTGATTGTTCGTTCTTTCATGAATCCAATGTAATATATTCAAAGGTCATCTCCCTGCAGCAATTCCACAGATCTTAGTTACCACTTTTCGATCGGTGACAAATAGAGCGGCAGCACATCCAATTCCGGAATTTGCTCCTGTGATAAATACCTGTTTTGAGTTCATCACTTAGTTGTGTGCATTGGTGCATAATGCTGTAAAATGCAGAAAACTTAAGATTTTTAATATCAGGTTTTCCACTATGCTATATTCATAGCAATTCGTACTGTAATAGTTCACCAATTTAGATATTATTAGGTAATAGGTTTAATAATCAGCGATCTGATTATTCAGTCAGGAGTGAAATGAAGCAGAAAATAGAAGAGACATTTGAGTCTAAGCCGATCGAGAAACCGTGGTTCAATCTTGATACGGAAAGTGCTGTCAAAATTCTGGAAAGTTCATACAGTAAAGGGCTTTCATTGCAAGAAGCCAAAAAGCGTTTAGAACTATACGGCCCCAATGAGATTGAAACTCAGAAAGGGTTAACCAAGTGGCAGATTCTGCTTCATCAGTTTAAAGATCCACTCATCTACATTCTACTTGCCGCCGCTTTTGTCACGCTGATACTTCAGGATTACACCGACTCGGCTGTTATTATGGTCGTCGTTCTACTCAATGCGGTAATCGGCTATTTTCAGGAATCAAAAGCTCAAAATGCAATCGAGGCGCTTTCCAAATTAGCCGCTCCTAAAGTCATGGTTATCCGCGATGGGAAAGAATTTGAAATTCCAGGACAGGATTTGGTTCCGGGTGATATTGTTCTTCTTACATCCGGTGGGATGGTGGCGGCGGATATGAGGATTCTCCATTCAAATGGACTGGAAGTCAATGAATCGGCATTGACCGGTGAATCAATGGTGGTTCGAAAGCAAGATAAAATGATTTCAATGGAGAATCCTGTACCGGGAGATCAAAAAAACATGGTATTTGCCGGTACAATTGTTGCCCAGGGCAGAGCCCGAGCTCTTGTAGTTCGAACCGGCAAATCGACGGAGTTAGGAAAAATTGCATCTTCGGTTAAAGAGATTGGGATTACAAAAACGCCGCTGCAATTAAAGGTTGATAAACTGGGACACATGATCGGGTATGTGATCGTAGGATTTGCCGTTCTGATTGCGATTATTGGATTGGCTCATAAAATGGCGCCTGCCGAAATTTTTATTACAGTTGTGGCCATGGCTGTTTCTGCGATACCGGAAGGATTGCCGGTAGTGCTCACCGTTACACTGGCAATCGGTGTGAGACGAATGGCAATTCGTCAGGCTATCATTCGATCTCTGCCTGCAGTGGAAACTCTTGGAAGTACAACCGTGATCGGTTCCGATAAGACCGGTACCCTCACCAAGAATGAAATGACGGTTCGTAAAATTTGGGCAGACCATCAATTCTTTGAAACGACTGAAGCCGGTTACAAACTTGACGGCGAAATTTTAAAGAATGGAATGTCGATACCGGTCAATAAAAGCTCTGCTCTCTATAAAGTCTTAATTGCCGGCACATTATCAAATGAGGCAAATTCTGCGTCACTTGCATCCGGTGAACCGCATGGTGATCCTACGGAGATAGCTCTCCATGTATCGGCTTTTAAAGGTGGTATTAACCTCAAGGAACCCGGCTATCGCCCTGAAGAACTGGATATGGTTCCATTCGAGCCGGAACGGCAATTTATGGCTACGCTCAATCGTGCAGAAGGAGGAAAGATCATTTTTATGAAAGGATCACCGGAAGCGATTTTGGCTAAATGCTCACACCAAATTTTGAATGGTAAAACCGTTCTGCTTGATGAGGAAGTAGCAAGGAAGGCTGCAAAAGAGATGGCTGCAGAGGGACTCCGCGTTTTAGCCATGGCGTACAAGCCAACGGGACTGGATAAATTAGAATCTCCCGAGACATTAGGCGGAGGGTTTATTTTTGCGGGTCTGCAGGGAATGGAAGACCCGATCCGGCCCGAAGCGCTTGAAGCCATTAAAGTAGCGCAGGATGCCGGAATTCGTGTAGTGATGATTACAGGTGATCATATTGACACAGCTGTTGCAATTGGTAGGCAACTGGGGATGGATCCAGATCAGCGTGGAGCCCTGGAGGGTAAAATGCTCGATCAGATGTCGGACGAAGAACTGGATTTAAAACTAAAAGATGTAAACCTCTATGCACGTGTAACTCCACAACATAAACATCGAATTGTGGACAGGTTAAAGGAGTTTGGTCATATTGTGGCTGTAACGGGTGACGGTGTAAATGATGCGCCGGCACTGCGAGCTGCTCATCTTGGTGTGGCTATGGGCAAATCGGGAACGGATGTTGCCAGAGAAGCTTCCGATATGGTGCTGTCGGATGACAATTTTTCCACGATTACTGCTGCTATTGAAGAGGGGCGTATTGTATTTTCCAATATCCGTAAGGTTACTTTTTTTCTACTGTCTACCGCCGTGGGGGAAGTGATTGTAATATTGGCGGCTGTTATCATGAACTGGCCGCTGCCGTTTGTGGCCGTTCAGATTTTGTGGATCAATCTGGTAACGAATGGATTGCAGGATGTGGCCCTGGCGTTTGAACCCGGAGAGCCAGGAATATCAAGGCGCAAGCCAAGACCTGTAAATGAGGGTATTTTGAACGGCAGATTGATGGAGAGGCTTGGCGGGGTAGGTATTGTTTTGGCGGCAGGTACTATTGGAAGTTTTTGGTGGGCTATGAATCAGACCGGCGGTAATCTGGAAATCGCACGAACGGTTGCTATGACACAAATGGTGGTATTCCAGTTCTTCCATGTGATTAACTGCAGGTCTCTGGATCGCAGCATTTTTAAGATCAGTTTCTTCTCAAATAAGTTTCTGTTCGTGAGTATGACAGCCGCTTTACTGGCACATCTTGCCGTACTTCATGTTGGCTTTCTTCAAAAAGTATTTCGTACGGTACCTCTTGATACTGAGCAGTGGATAATGATTGTCGGAATCGGTTCACTGGTTATCATTGGCGGTGAGATTGATAAGATTGTGAATCGGTGGCGAAAGAGTTTTATCGGATAGTTTTCATGAGTCTAAAGATTTAAAACATATCAGTAAATTTTGATTATCCGATGATTATCATAATTATGATGTGGCTAAATAAATCAATCAAAATTTTCTCACAATTTGACTGCAATTCTATTTGTTCTGGGTCTTATACTTCTGCTTGGCGGTGCTGAACTGTTGGTAAGGGGCGCCTCGAAACTTGCTGCTGCCCTGGGGCTTTCACCGTTAGTAATTGGTTTGACAATAGTAGCTTTTGGAACCAGCTCTCCGGAATTTTCTGTAAGCTTGAAAACCGTTTTATCAGGTCAGCCCGAAGTTGCTGCCGGAAACGTAATCGGGAGTAACATTTTTAACGTCCTGTTTATTCTTGGAATTTCTGCTTTTATCACACCGCTTAATGTTCAGGAGAAGCTGATTAGGTACGATGTGCCATTTATGATAGTGCTTTCCGGGTTGGTGTGGATTTTCTCCTATGATATGACCATTGGCCGCTTCGAGGGGCTCTTTCTTTTTTCGGTTCTGATGGTTTACATCGTATCGCTGATCTATTTTGGCAGAAAGAAAAAAGAAATTAAAAATGAGCCGGAGGTTCCCGGTAATATTCTGGAAAAGGGCATGTCAATTAAAAACCTCTTCAGGGATCTGGTATTCATCGCCGTTGGCCTGACGCTGCTTGTTTATGGATCGGGTTGGTTTGTGGACGGTGCAATTGCTGCTGCCCGTATACTGGGCGTGAGCGAACTGATAATCGGTTTGACGATTGTAGCAGCGGGGACATCGCTTCCTGAGGTCTTTACATCCGTGATAGCAGCTTTTCGCGGTGAGAGAGATATTGCTGTTGGGAATGTGGTAGGCAGCAACATTTTCAACTTGCTTGGCGTGTTAGGATTTACCGCCTTTATGATACCGGACGGCCTCAATATAAGCAGTTCACTGTTCTACTTTGATCTGCCGGTGATGTTTGTGGTTGCTCTTTTCTGCCTCCCTATTTTTATTACGGGAAAAATAATTAATCGTAAAGAAGGTGCTTTCCTGCTGATAATATACATTTTGTACGTTATGGCATTGTATTTTCTGAACTAATACATTATTACTCAAGATCCTGATTTCTAATGGTTTACAACCTTAATTAGGTGTATGTTTTATTACGAAGTATATAAACCTGAGAGAATCTATAAGTAGTAAAAACCTCGGGCTCACCTAGAGAAGAAAAGGAGGAGAAGATGAAAAAGATCAAATCAAGAATCCTCATCACTTTGGCAATGACTGTATTTGCCCTTCCTGCAGTTGCGCAACAAACAGGTCAGCAGCAACAGCAGCAACAACAACAAATGCAGCAACAGATGCAAAGTATGATGGGGCAGATGAATCAAATGATAGAGCGTACCCAAAGTATGACGCGAGAAATGAATCGGCAAATGGAACAGACTCAGAATCAACAGATGAAGAATCAGTTTCAAATGATGCACCGTTTCAGTGAACAGATGGGAATGACACTGGGCAACATGAAAAATGCTGCTGAGCGTTGCGACCTAATGCTGCAGGACAGAGAGATGATGCGGGATCGTGACATGCAGCAGGAAATGCAAAGAATGCAGCGTCACCTATCCGATATGACAGAACAGATGGATGACGCTATTCAGACGATGGAACGAATGGCAGAACGTCTTCGAACACATCAACCTTAAACGCCTAACATGTAAATAGTGAAACAGAAACTGCTCCATATTTTTGTTATCACTTGGGTTGCAGTTATCGTTTCTTTCCCGGGAACCGGTAAATTATTTGCACAGACGGTAAGCTATTCCGGCGGTGCACAATATTCAACCGGTTCCTATTATTTTGAGAACAGTACCAATAGTTTTTACCTGTCGAATGGATTCATGCTGCAAGCCGGAAAGATCAACGTTTCTCTGAATGTTCCATATGTTATCCAGAGCTCGCCATGGATCTCATACACTGAGATGGGAGGAATACCTACCGGGGGAACCCAGAGCGGTGAAGTTACACAAGCAGGCAGGCATGCCGGCCAGGGCTCCGGAAAGCGCGGTAACAACATTACGCTCATAGATACGACATCATATAATCAGGCGGGTTTCAGTGATCCGACAATCTCGGCTTCATTGACGATCCTTTCTAATCTCAGAAAAAGGACTATCATCTCACTTAACAGCCAGCTCAAAATACCCGTAGCCAACCCATCAAGCGGGTTTGGAACAGGTGCATGGGATGGAGGTGTTGGTGCGTCATTCTCAAAAGGGGTATCCAATAATTTGATGATATTTGGACACTCTGCCTATTGGTGGATGGGGGATATGGAAGAATTTCAACTCAGGAATGTCATGTCTTACGGTGTGGGATTGGGATTTTTTTTAAACGGCGGCAATCTAATATTCAACGGATCATTGAATGGGATGACAAAAATATCCGGTGAGTTTGCCGCCCCGGCAAGTATCATTTTTGGAACCGGAATTAATGCGAATGAAAGGATATTTATTAGTGCGAATCTATCGGCCGGATTATCTGAAGCATCACCAGATTTAGGCATTGGGCTTGGTTGGACTGTGAAGTTATAGACCAAGGTTAATGGCTCAATACTTTTTTGTTCTCTGATCTTAAAAAATCAGCGTATAAGAATGAACTGTTTATCTAATTTGTAGGGTTTTTCCCTACTTATATGAAAGGGTATTTATGATTTATTCTGTAGTATTTTTGAGTATGATATAAGTATAGAAAGTTTATTCATAATTGGATTATGGTTAGAAAGAAGGGAGAGTAAACTTTTGTTTTATCTATTAAAGTTTGATTGAAAAAGGGTTAAGCGATGACATTTCTCACTGATCTTAATAGCAGTGAAGTACTTGAATGCATTCAGCATGGTGTTATCATAACTGATTTGAAGGGGCGAATGATTTACTCTAATTCGGCAACCGAACAGACTTTTGGTTATTCGGAAGACGAAATAGTAGGGGAACACATTCGGATGTTGTACGGTGATGAAGATTTTACGCCATTCAGAGAGTTGATTCATAAATGTATTCATGGAAGTTCCGTAAGAGGTAACTGGCACGGTAAAAAAAAGAGTGGGGATAAAGTTTGGCTGGATGTAAGGGCAAAGATGATCAAACACGAAGTATCGGACAGCGTATGTTTGATATCTCTGGTTGAAATAGAGAAGCTTATTCATGCCGAGCAGAGGTTAAAAAGAAATGAGGCACTGTCTCACGCAATATTTAATGCTTCTACTGACGCGATCATCACGTTTAATGAAAGTGGTGAAATATTGAGCTGCAATCGTGCTGCTTTGTCACTTTTCGGGTATCAAAAAGAAGAATTGAAAAAAAAGCCTGTCCATATTCTTTTTTCCTCACCATTCAGCGAGCAAATGGAAGGGAATGTAGCCAAATCTACACCGATAGAACTAACCGGTATTATCGGAAGAAGTAGTGAAATTCAGGGTATAAACAGGGATCAAAAAGTATTCCCTCTGGAATTGAATGTGACAGAAGTGGAGTGGGAAGGCGCCAAAATCTATACCGGAATTATTCGTGACCTGTCTGCACGTAGATATTTAGAACGGCGAATCCTTGAATCAGGACAGGAAGAACGCAGAAATATTGGCAGGGAGCTGCATGATGGACTGGGTCAGATGCTTACCGGAATTCGTATGCTATCTGAAAACCTCGCAAAAAAGCTTAAAATTAAAAATATAGAGGGAGCTGATGAGGTGGGTGAGATAGCAAAGATGGTACATGAAGCAGATGAATTTGCAAGGACATTGGCTCGCGGTCTGGTACAGGTAGATCTGGAGAAGAAAGGATTAAGTGTGGCCCTTCAGAATATCTGTAATCAGACAGAAAAATTAACCGGTGTTACTTGTGAATTTTATGATTTGGAGGATGCAGAAGTTAAAAATCACAGTCTGGGTCTCCATCTTTACAGAATTACTCAGGAAGCGATTAATAATGCGATAAAGCATGGAGACCCCGATTATATACGCGTTCGGCTATCAAATAACGAGTATCACACGGCACTTTCAATTTTTGATAATGGAGTTGGATTTCCGGACAATCCCGACGATGACTGTGGATCGGGTATTGAAATCATGAAACACAGGGCCCGAATAATGGGTGGTATACTCGAAATATCGAGAACAACCGATGGTTTCACCCAGGTTCGGTGCATCATACCCAATAATCTGCAACATTTTGACTAATAGAGAAGGTAAATGAGCAATCCATTTATAAAGAAAATATTAATCGTAGACGATCACCCGATGATGCGAAAAGGGTTGACGAGCACACTTGAAATGGAACCCGATTTGGAGGTGATCCATCAGTGTGAAAAAGCAGAAGAAGTACTGAAAATTCTGGATCATGAGAAACCTGATCTGTTGCTGATAGATGTTTCATTGCCGGGAATGAACGGGATAGAATTGGTTAAAAACATCATTTTTCAGGACCCGGACATGAAGATTCTGGTTGTTTCTCGCCACGAGGAATCCCTTTATGGAGAACGAGCTCTAAGGGCCGGTGCAAAAGGTTATATCATGAAATTTGAACCGAGCGAAACCTTAATCAAAGCCGTGCGAAAAATTCTAAAAGGTGGGATCTATGTGAGTGATTCATTGAACGAGAAGTTATTAATGAATGCGATGCATGGAAAGAAAGGGGGATCGGTTTCATCTATTGATATTTTAAGCGATCGGGAGCTTGAAGTTTTTGAATTGATGGGTAAAGGTAAAAGCAGCAGTGAGATTGCTGATCAGCTTCATCTTGCCTCAAAAACCGTTGAAACTTATCGCTCCAGGATCAAAGAGAAGATGGACTTTAAAAACTCAACAGAGATGATATTTCATGCGGTTAAATGGGTGGAAAGTGAAATAAATTTATAATCGGATTATCTGCAAAACTTTTTTCCATTTCTGATGAATGCAGTTATAACTGCTAACTTGTAAGACAATCACATACCCTTCTTATCAATAACTTCTTACAGTTTCATACAGATCTTCAATCTACGGTTGTGCGGATAAACTCTGTATAATAGAGTATGAGAGGTTCACGGATTTAAACGAACCAAATTCCTAAATATAAAACTGAGGAGAGGTAACAGTATGAAAATGATTAAGCGAGAAGAACCGACAACGATAGATATACTAAGAAAAGAGATGGATCACTTTTTTGATGATCTTGTTCCATTTTCCTGGAGAAAAGAGAACGGTGGATCAGATTTAAGAATGTGGTCACCAAGTGTTGATATATCGGAAGACGAGAGTGAGTATCTCATAAAAATGGATATTCCCGGTATGGATAAAAAAGATATCAAAGTAAATTTTCAGGATGGACGACTTACGGTTACCGGAGAAAGGAAAACCGAATCCAAAGAGGAGAAAAAAGATTACATTCGCCAGGAGAGATACCGCGGAAGTTTTTACCGATCGTTCACTCTATCCGATACTATTAAAGATGAGGAGATTCATGCCACATTTAAAGATGGAGTATTGAAGCTTGTGGTTCCAAAAGCGGAAACCGTAAAACCAAAATCCATCAAGGTAAATTAAGTGCTGAATCAGCAGTAATTTATGAGTGATATAAAAATAAAAAACCCCGTTGTGAACTGAATCACAACGGGGCTTATTTTTGTTTGATTGATTAATAATGATCGGAGTCTCGGATTCCTTTCGTCAGCATGAACTGCTTCAAGTTATGAGGATATAATCTCAGTCTCGAACGAATCAAGACACTCCTGCCAAGACCCCGACTTTTTCTCAATTTAATAATCTATACAGCTTGAAAATGGTTAACCGGAGCACACTTTTTTAATCATTTGATAGACCTTAAAAGAGCCAGCGGATAATTTTCCTGGGCTGAATAACTTTTTGCCGTAGCATAGAATTACTCTGTGCTCTAAATTCCTTTCAGTATTTCAATCTTTCAATTAAAGTATACAGACTCTCAAATTGGATTGATGTAAGGGTTAGGAAAAACTGCGTGTAATATTTCCCTGAATCAGTGTGTAGATTTCATCAAAAAAGATTTACTGTAATTTTTCAATTTTGCGAATTACACTTCGAACCTGGTTCCAGTCTGTGTATTCATGGTCCCGGGTTGTGTCGGTATCTCCGCCGGCACGCTTGGTAATCATTCGCATGATAAATCGCTTAAAAAAATCGTACTGAGTATAACGCAGTGCACCTGCAATTTGCTCGATAAACTTGGGTTCCCATCCGGTTTCGATCAGAAAATCTTCAGTGTGCTGCTTCAGCTCATTCCACGATTCCTGGTCGTCGGTTGCGGCAGTTAAACTCACGGAAAGAAAACCGGAAATCATTTTGCTGAGGGTTTTGTGATAGTTCTGAACATAGTCCTTCACGGTAACTTGATAACCGCCTGCATGTAGTGATGCGGCTACCAAAACAGCATCAAATTCAGCAGGATCAGGAGGGGTAACCATTGCATCAAATAGGGCAGGTGTATGGCCGGCTTTTTCAGATTCATCTCTAAGAAACTCACAAATCTTGCGCGTTTGTCCTTCTGTAGAACCGTAAACGATCATCAGTTTCATGACACATCCTATTATTGGTTGTGGTTGTTTTTAATGTCAGTTGAGTTATTCGATGTCAACTTTCATGACATCGACAATGTAGTAGACTTCATTTTCCACAAAATCGATGGTTCCGCGTACAACCTGGAATGCTTCACCTTCTCTGAAGGGAAGTTTTGCCTCAGGTATAGGTTCACTGTCGTGTTTTACGGTGATTGCGCCTCCTTCATTTTCCCACTGTTCCATCAGTTTATGATACGCAGTAGTCTCTTTTGGCACGTCCAGCACAATCCGGATTCTCTTCTCATATGATTTCATAATCTCCCCTGTGTAGTGTTTGTGAATGATTTTACAAAGAGGTTTTATCTCTGTCTATAATGTTAACCATTACTTCCAAGATGCTGTATAAGCTGATTGATGGAGACGGGCTCATGGAAAAGCCGATCCGTATGTAGGAAAAGCTTGACTGCATCAATTGCAGACACTGATCCGTAGGTGTTTGAGAATTGCTGACAGTAAACTCAGTGAAATCACTACAAGCAGCTTACAGATCGGGGGACAACTGGATGCAGGTAATTTTGAGATCTTGGTTGAGAGATCTGAAATGATAAACAAGAGAAATTAAAAAGGAGGAGTGATGTCTTTAGCAAAAGTAATTGAAGTGATAGCCGAAGGGAGTACCATGGAAGGAGCTGTAACAAATGCAGTTAAAGAAGCGTCAAAAACAGTGCATAATATCCGAAGCGTATACTGTGAAAACATGCAGGGTATAGTTGAAAATAACAAAGTGGTCAAATTCAGAGTCAATGCGAAAATTACATTTGTTCTGGAAGACCAAAAAGCGTGATATAAGATCTGGATGACCGGCTGGCTTAGGGTGCAGACTCAGTTAGCTAAAAAGCGAAAAAATGGCACAAAACCGGCCGGATCATCCACATAATTTAATGTTCGGGAGGATAGTGATGAGTGAGTTAACCGGTACACTTATTTATTGGTATATATCTGTAGGATTAATAGTAGGTCTCTCTATGGCGCTAATAATTGGTAAGGAAGGTGTTTCATTTGGTGCGAATATCATTTTTGGTGTTATCGGGAGTGTGGGAATTGGAATAATAGGACTTTTAACCAGAATAGGAGATGGTGTGTTTTTCTCTTTTCTGGGAACCTGGCTGTTTCTATTTCTCGTGAATGTATTTCACCAGCATCATAAAGAAGATCTTATGGACGATTTGCGTGAAGCGAAACCTGTATACAAAAAGCGTTGAGAACGGCATAGTAGATAATAAATGCAGGTAAGTTGGGAAAAGGACAAACTACTCTGTTGAGCTGTTAATGGATATCATGCTTTAAACCATTTTGTAGCTCCGATATATAATATTTCAAATGTTTCTCTGGATTAATGTAACCGTCCTACATTATCTAAATGATTAACTAAAAAAAAGCCCCGTAATCAGAAAACTGATTACGGGGCTACTTCCTCTCTTAATTGGATCGAAGCCAACAATTTTCTTACGACCCGTATGATCGGGTTTCAAGTTCAAAGGGTATATTCTCAGCCTTGATGGATTCAAGACACCCCCAACTGTTGACTTCGAGTTTCTTAACCTAACCGCTCTCTTTTTCTCTCCGGCTGATTTTGAACCTCTCGTTTGCTCAACATTTACCACATATTCAGACCGGAGCACAATCAAGCACTTCCTTTTGTTGAAAATACTTTGACTAATCAGCGGACTATTTTCTGATAGATTCAACTCACTACCGTAGTAATGAATTAAATTGTGCTCTAAATCCATTAACTCTCATTCACTCAAAGAACTCATAAGTAGTATAAACACTTAGGTGATAGTGCCATGTAGGAATTGTTGTTTAACACATGTAGTATTATCACCATTGAATTCTGTCAACTTACTTGAGATTGTTTAACATGAGATGTTTTAAACATTATTTTTTAAGAAGTTCAGTGAAATGAATGATTTTCCTCATACATCATTTATCAGAAATAGTAAGATTTAACGGATCAGTATTTACATCAAATACACTTTTAATAAGAAGTTAGTAATCAGGAGGGGCATAACTGTTTAAAACGTCCTTAGGTTTCTTAATGGGGGGATACCTGAGACGATCTTGCTATAAAATCGTACAAAGGTATTCTCATCTCTACTACAAATGAGAGTGATTTATACGGCATAGATTGATAGAAAATCTACTCAATTTGCAGACGATGAGCAGATCATATTACAAACTGAATCAATGGAGAATAGAATGAGTATTCAAATCAATTTTGATAAACACTGCAAAGAGGGCAATGAGTGGTTGCTGGAAATTGGTGACCGAGCCGGATTTCCTGATCGTACAGATTGGTCGTACGGATGTTTACGCGCTGTGCTGCATACTTTACGGGACCGTACAACCATAGAAGAGGTTTTTCAACTTTCGGCCCAGCTGCCGGTTTTAATTCGGGGAATTTTATTTGAAGGGTATAAACCATCTGGAAAACCCGAAAAACTCAATGCTGAAGAGTTTATGTCCAGAATCAAGAAGGATCTTGGAAATGCAAATCCAATCAGTGCCAATGATGCTTTTCGAGTTATAATCGAATTGTTGTATGATCGAACAACAACCGGGGAGATGGACGATATTCGCGGACAGATGCCTAAAGCGATTCAACAGATTTGGGATAAGTACCGACCGTTGGAGATGGAAGACGATTGGGATGAGTAGATCTTGTCAGAAACATGATTTTATAGACTTTTAGTCGGTTTTTTCCCCTCAAACAGAATCAAGAATTCCTTAGCCGTCTGTAAGAAAAGAAGTGGATATTGATAATAAGGAAAGCTCAATTCTGAAACACGATCTGAGAGAGTGAAATGGATCATGATTCCAAGATATCTTACAATATCAATTATTTAAAAGAGAGTGCAGCAAATCTTGCGGAGATCCATTCCGTATCTGCGTCCTCCAAAAAAATACGTCCGGTTAAGCCTATACTTGAAGACTCCAGAAAGATATTGGTGAATGCCTATCGGGTATTATCCGGTTTGGCCAAACAGAACAAAGATCTTTCGACAGCTGCTGAGTGGCTGATTGATAATTTTTACATCATTCAGGAACAGATTGTTCAGGTTAATGAGGATTTTCCGCGGGAATTTCAAAGAAATATTCCGGCGCTTTCAAGTGGTGAACACGAAGGATTGCCAAGGGTATTTGAATTGACTCTGAACTATCTGATGCACACAGACAATCTTGTAGATGAAGAGGCATTAATCCATTACATACAGCACTACCAGCAGTATGAAACCCTGCAGTTGGGTGAAATTTGGGCCATTCCGATCATGATTCGATTGTTACTCATCCAGAATCTCTCTGAAAAAGCCTCAAGGATTTTAGATAGAAAGGAGATCTGGAGAGAGACGAATAGATTGATCAGTAAAAAGGTCGAAAATGATATTCATGAGCCCGGGAAGTTGATTAGTTCCCTGTCTGAATGGATTGAAAAATACAAGAATACCGATGAGAACGTAGTTGCACTGATTGAACTCTATAATCAGTTACAGCAGGCCGGGCTGTTGCAGGAGGAGCAGAAACGGTGGTTTAAATACAGATTTAAACAGCTGGATTTATCTATCGATGATGCGATCCGAACAGATGCCCAGCGTCAATCCCGGCTGCAGGTAAGCATTCAAAATGCAGTTGTTACTCTTCGTGAATCCTCAGAAACGAATTGGTCTGACTTTGTAGAGGAGTGTTCTATCGTGGATCAGATTCTGCGTCTTGATCCGTACGGTGCATACCCCAAAATGGATTTTGAAACACGAGACAGGTACCGGCGTGTTGTTGAACGCCTTAGTCGATATTCCAATCATTCTGAAACGGATGTAGCGGAACAGGCTTTAATCTTGGCAGAAGACCAAGGGCGTTTGAATGAAAATAGTGATGAAGATTTAGATTCTCTTTTTAACAGGTCTGCAATAAAAGAACATATAGGGTATTTCTTGGTGGGGGAGGGTTACAGGAAGTTTTTCAGGGATTTAGGGTATCGTATGCCAGTCCGGGAGAGATTTCAGAAGCGGTTTGAACAAAAGCCGAAATGGTACATTTCCACAATTATTATCCACACGATTGTTCTGATGATAATCTTGTGGTATCTCACAGATGCATTCAGTGAATCAACATTTATTGCCACATCGGTTCTGCTGGTTTCACTTTTTCCGGCGCTTGATCTTTCTGTCTCTGCCGTCAATCGTTTTTTTGCTTTTCTGCTTCCACCCAGAAAGTTAAACAAAATGGATTTCAGGGACAGCATTCCTGATTCGTCCAGAACACTGGTTGTGGTTCCAACTATGTTTTCATCAGCCGATGACGTGAGGGATCAACTCAATCGCCTTGAGATAAGATCTTTAGCCAATCCCCACCCGGGACTGCAGTTTGCTCTCCTTTCAGATTTTCAAGACTCAACGAGTGAGACTGAACCGGAAGATCAGGAAATTCTGAATGCTGCCACGCAAGCAATAGCTGACCTGAACAAGAAGTACTCATCAGCTTATGGAGACAAGTTCTTTGTACTGCACAGAAACCGACTCTGGAATGAATCTGAGGGAGTATGGATGGGTTGGGAGCGGAAAAGGGGAAAGTTGGAAGAGTTCAACATGCTTTTAAGTGATCCGGATTCAAAAACTACCTACTCATTTATAGCGGGAGATTTTGAAGAATCGATTCAGCGTGAAAAAGTAAAGTATGTTATTACTTTGGATTCGGATACTAAACTGCCACCTGACAGTGCCATAAACCTGATCAGAACAATTTCCCATCCACTGAACCGAGCTTTTTACAATCGGGAAAAAAAGAGAGTCACATCAGGGTACGCCATCATTCAGCCCAGAATTTCCATTCCGCCGTCAACGGCCAGGAAAACGTGGTTTTCCAGAATCTTTTCAGGCAATGTTGGCCTGGATCCATATTCGACAGCGGTATCTGATATTTACCAGGACCTGACAGGTGAAGCGGTTTTTACGGGTAAGGGAATTTATGATGTCAGGGCGTTTCATGAAATAATGAGCAACCAATTTCCTGAGAATCGGATTCTGTCGCATGATCTGATCGAAAGTACATATTTGCGGACAGGACTTGCATCAGAAATCGAATTGTACGATGATTATCCGTTGACCTACGCCAGCTACAGTAAACGAAATCATCGATGGACGCGCGGGGATTGGCAAATCGCTTCCTGGCTTTTTAAATATGTACCGACCCAGCAGGGTAAAGAGAGAAACCGGATCAATATCCTTTCGAAGTGGAAAGTTTTTGACAATCTCCGCAGATCGTTGAATCCATTTTTCCTTACCCTGTTTTTTGTATCAGGCTGGTTTTTTCTCCCGGGACCCTCATGGCTTTGGACACTTTTTGCGTTCGGTATTCTGGCATTCCCGATATATGTAAGTTTATCAACAGATATCATCAACAGGCCGGCAAGGGTACGGTGGCGGCTCTATATGGAAAAAGTTCGTGCAAATCTGAGGATTAACACCGTTCAGGCCCTCTTTGTAGTTATCATTTTGCCTCATCAGGCCGTTATTCAATTGGATGCAATCTTCCGAACACTTTATCGGCTCAATGTTTCGAAGAGAAATTTACTGGAGTGGACAACCGCCTCTCAAACAGAGTCCAGCAGCCCAAATTCATTCCCGGCATATTTGAGAATGATGATTATACCTATTGTTTTGGGCGTATCCATATTAGCAGGTGCGTTATTAATTAATCCCGGTTACCTGTGGATAATGGTTCCTTTTTTTGTGTTTTGGACCGGTGCCCCGTTCTACGTGTGGTATGTAAGTCTACCGATAAAGAGATCACAAGCAAAAGTTGACGAGTCAGATTATTTATTGCTAAGAGAATATAGCAGGCGAACATGGTTCTTTTTTGAACGATGGGTAACGGAAAAACAATCTTGGCTACCGCCGGATAACTTTCAGGTAGATCCCCCGCTGCCTCCGGCCGACAGAACATCACCGACCAATATGGGCCTGGCTTTAGTTGCGAACATAGCAGCATATAACAGGGGGTTCATCACATACAGTGAATTGCTGGATCGAACGGAAAATACCCTGCTTTCACTTGAAAAACTGGAGAGATATAAAGGTCATTTCTACAATTGGTATCAAACAAAAATGGGTGAGGTATTAAATCCTCGATACATATCTACGGTTGACTCCGGCAATTTAGCGGCCGGCTTGATTGTGGCGAAAGAGGGGATAAAAGCAGCTGCAAAAATTCAACCCCTGAACTCTGAATTTTGGGAGGGCTTAAAAGATACAGTCAGAACAGTTAAAAACATTTTTTCTAAGCTTGAGGATGAGTGTCCGGGGGATGATCCCTGTTTTGGAGACATAAAATTAAATACAACAGCCATTCTGGAAAAAGTGAATCGAAGTAAAAAATCTGGCTTTGAACTGCTTAAAGAAATAAAAGAGGATGCCACCCGACTGAGTGCTGTTGATCTGATGCCATTAGGAAGCCACTACGATGATCAATATATGCAGGATTTGCGCTATTGGGTTGAAAGTCCGCTTCAGCAGGTGGAAAAAGCGATCGCTGAATGGAAATGTCTGAGTGTGGACACGTCAATTGATCTGGCCATGTATTCTCCGGAAGCGCTGGATACCATGATGCAGGAGAGAAATCGAAATTCTCAGTGCATACTTCTCATAAAAAAATGGAAAAGCCAGACAGATCAAATTGTTTCGATTTGTGAAAAGCTGATCGATGAGATGGATTTTACATTTCTCTATCTGAAGAAGAGAGGGCTGTTTAGCATAGGGTTTAATGCAGATCGATCCCAGCTTGATAAAAGTACATACGATCTATTGGCAAGCGAAGCCAGAATTGCATCGTACATTGCCATCGCCAAGGGAGATATTCCGGTGGAGCATTGGTTCAGGCTGAGCCGGCGACTCACAAGTTTGAGTCGGAATGAAATTCTGCTCTCCTGGGGAGGCACTATGTTTGAATATCTGATGCCTCTTTTATTTATGAAAAGCATCCCTGAAACGCTGATGGATCATACTTACGAAAATGTTGTTAAGTGGCAACAAGAGTATGGGAAAAAGAATGGTAAGCCCTGGGGTTTTTCAGAAAGTGCCTATTATAACTTGAATTTAAACATGCACTATCAGTACCGCGCATTTGGGGCGCCAGGTTTGGGACTAAAACGCGGACTTGCTGAGGAGTATGTTGTAGCTCCGTATGCTTCTCTTTTATCGCTTTCGGTTGATCCTGTCTCTTCCATAAAGAACTTAAAGAGGATAGAGAATAAAGGTGGATCAGGGCTTTATGGATTTTTTGACGCTATAGACTTTACTCCCTCTCGGTTAAACAGCGGGGAATCATACAAAGTGGTAAAATCGTATATGGTTCACCATCATGGGATGGGACTCATCGCTTTGGAGAATTTTTTGAATAATAATGTAATTCAGGACTATTTTCATGCTGATCCGAGAATCCAGGGTTGTGAATTAATTCTTCAGGAGCGAGTGCCGCGAGGCGTGCCTATTAAAGAACCTCATCCGATTGAGGTAGAGCTGGAACCCGGCGAACAAGAAACGATCCAGAATGTTGTAGAGCATGCCGGTATGGAAGAACTGGACTTAAGCCCGCCAAGATTGCGTCTGCTTTCAAACGGCAGTTTTTCAAGTTTACTGACTCACTCAGGAACCGGAAATTCTCAGTACAATGGTGTTACACTCAATGGCTGGGAGCCTGACCCAACGACCGATCCACTGGGCGTATTTGTGTACATTAAAGATTTAAAAACCGGTGAGTTTTGGTCGGCAGGTCATCAGCCTGTGAAACGTAAGCCGGACCGGTACGACAGCTGGTTTCACAATGGTAAATTGGTTACTTCCAGAGTTGATGAGTGGATTGAAACAACAACTGAGGTTTGTGTATCTCCGGATTTCCCTATTGAACTTCGAAAGATAACATTAACCAACTATGCTGATAAAGAGAGAGAGCTTGAAGTAACCAGCTATGCTGAAGTTGTGTTAAATCAGAGAAAAGATCATAATTCGCACCCTGCATTTTCCAAACTGTTTATCCAAACTGACTACCTGGCCGAACATCATGCTCTGTTGGCAAAACGAAGGCCCCGCAGTGATAAAGAGTCTCCCATGTGGATGGTTCATACATTTGCCGGGAAAGAGAGAGAGAATCTGACCGATCCGCTGCAGTTTGAAACAGAGCGTTCAAAATTTATTGGAAGAGGAAGAACACTCAACCACCCCAGAGCGATGGACAGTGATTCAAGGCTGGAGTATTCGCTGGGGAATGTATCAGATCCGATTATGAGCCTTCGTAAAAAAATAATATTGGGACCGGGTGAGAAAGAAATTTTTTCTTTTGGTCTGGGGTATGCTGCATCGGAACAGGAAGCTATTCAGATGGCTGATATGTATGACAATTCATTAGCCGTATTCAGAGCCTTCGATCTGGCAGATGTATACAGTTCCGTTGAGTTAAATCATGTAGAAATCAATTCAAAAGAAGCGCACTATTTCCAGGAACTCGCTTCGTATGTGATCTACTCCAATCCTAAGTATCGTGCAAATTCATTACAGCTGGCGGAAAACAGAAAGAAACAACAGGATCTTTGGGTTTACGGAATTTCCGGTGATCTTCCGTTGATCGTATTTAAGATGGATCAGACGGATCAGATTAAACATCTGAAGAAAATGTTAAAGGCACACGCGTTCTGGAGGTTGAGGGGTTTAAAGACAGAACTGCTTATCCTGAACGATCATGCTCCAAGCTATGCAGATGAAGTACATGAAGCCATTATTCAATTGGTTGAATCATCGTCTGAGAGAGGGTTAATGAATAAATATGGAGGGATTTTTCTCCATCGAACGGATAAAATGCCGCCCGAAGATTTGGCTTTGGTTTACAGCGTGGCACATGCGATGTTCAGCCGTAAACTTCCGGCAATAGAGGATCTGATTCAAAAAGGTGCAGAAACAAAATCCTGGTTGAAAAGTGATTCTGAAGATGAACATAAGCCAGCTTCGGTGAAGCACCGTGGAGATCCTGCAATTGAACAGGTTGAAGGAAAATTACAATATTTCAATGGTTTTGGCGGGTTCAGTAAAGATGGAAATGAGTATCGGATCCATATCACAATCGACCCGGAAACCAATCGTCATAATTTCCCGCCTGCTCCCTGGGTGAATGTACTTTCAAACCCGGATTTTGGCTCCTTAATATCCGAAAGCGGTGCCGGCTACACCTGGAGTGAAAACAGCCGTGAAAATAAAATGACAACCTGGTCTAATGATCCGGTTTTAGATCCGCACTCCGAAGCATTTTATATACGTGATAATGACAATAAAATATTTTGGTCCCCGGCGCCCGGCCCAATTCCTGGAAATGGAAACTATGAGGTAGCTCATGGATTCGGTTACACCTCATTTTATCATACCAGTGAAGGACTGAACCAAGAGCTGACACACTATGTGCCGTTAAAAGACTCCGTAAAAATCAGCCGTTTGGTGATTGAGAATATGGATAATAAGCCTCGTTCTCTTTCACTGTTCAGGTATTTAGACCGGGTAATGGGAGTGAGCCGGAATAGCTCATCCAGGTATATTATTTCCAGCTTTGTGGATGATATGGATACGCTGATCTCCAAAAACTTCTACAATAATGAGTTTGCCGGCAGAGTAGCATATTCAGGTGTTTATATATCGGAAAATGAACAAGACGTTTTCTACACTACTGAAAGAGAGAATTTTATTGGCCGGAACCGATCCTTGAACGACCCATTATCAATACGGAAAACTCAAAATCTCGATAATCAGATTAATATTGGATCAGATCCATGTGCAGCTATTCAGCTTAATCTGGAACTACAGAAAAAAGAAAAAAGGGTCATTTATTTCATAGATGGAGAAGCAAAAAGTGAAAAAGAGGCGAAGAGAATCCTGTCAAAATACCGAGACACTGAAAGGGCTGAATCAGCACTCAACGCTGTAAAGAATTTCTGGTCAGAAAAGATTGGGAAAGTACAGGTAGAAACACCGGAGCAGTCGATAGATCTGCTGGTAAACGGATGGCTGACCTATCAGAATTTATCCAGCAGAATGTGGGGGCGGACTGCCTACTATCAGGCCGGAGGTGCTTTTGGGTTTCGGGATCAGCTTCAGGATTCCATGGCATTGCTGTATGTTGATCCGGAACTGACCAGGAAACAGATTTTACTGCATGCTTCTAAGCAGTTTGAAGAGGGAGATGTACTGCACTGGTGGCATCCGCCAACTGGAAGAGGCATTCGGTCTAAAATTACGGACGACCGACTCTGGCTACCCTATGTAACAGACCACTATTTACGGGTTACCGGCGACAGTGATATTTTGAATGAAGAGGTACCTTACATCACGGCCCGTTCATTGGAAGATAATGAACATGAAGTGTACCTCACCCCTCAGGTAACCGAAAAAAAGGGTTCTCTCTACGAGCACTGCTACAGAGCAATTGATATTTCCTTGCAGTTCGGTCAGCACGGACTTCCTCTAATTGGAGCGGGTGACTGGAATGACGGGATGAACCGTGTGGGCGAAGAGGGAAGAGGTGAAAGTGTATGGCTTGGGTTCTTTATTTACAGCACACTGCAACGGTTTATTCCAATATGCAAAAAAATGGGTGATGCTGACCGGGCTGATAGGTATAAAGAAGCAGCGTCAGAATTGAAGAAACGATTGAATGATGCCGGCTGGGATGGAGAATGGTATTTAAGGGCGTTTTATGATGATGGAACTCCACTTGGATCAATACAGAATGAGGAGTGTAAAATTGATGCCATTTCACAAGCGTGGGCTGTTATTTCGGGTGTGGCAACGGATGAACGTGCTCACCAGGCTTTGCAGTCTGCAGAAAAACATCTTATTTCTGAATCGGACGGTATTATTCGATTGCTTAATCCACCTTTCGATAAAACGGAAAAAAATCCGGGATACATCAAAGGCTACATTCCCGGAGTTCGGGAGAATGGCGGGCAGTACACACACGGAGCACTTTGGCTCATAAAAGCCATGGCAGAACTCGGTATGGGAGAAAAAGCAGTAAATTATCTGAACATGGTAAATCCCATTAATCATGCTTCCTCGTTAGATAAATGTCTACAGTATAAAGTTGAACCCTATGTAGTAGCTGCGGATGTTTATGGCGAGCCACCACTGACCGGTATGGGGGGATGGACCTGGTATACAGGTTCCGGCGGCTGGATGTATCGGGTGATGCTGGAGTCCGTTTTAGGATTCAGGGTAGAGGAGAACAAGATCATTCTAAATCCGGCTATTTCGAAATCCTGGAAATCATACACAATTCGTTATAAGCCTGATGATATTGGCACTGAGTATATCATTAATATTGAAAATCCGGATACTTTAGAAACCGGCAGGTTAACCGGTAAAGTGGATGGGAAAGAGATTGTATCAAAAGGGAAAGGAATCAAGATTGAAGTTTTGAAAGACGGCAAAACGCATCAGGTTGAAATGCAGATAAGCCGTGAGATCGAAGCACAGGTTTAACCCGGATTACAAGTAGTTTTAAGAAAATACTACAACAAGATTTTAGCTCTGATTAAAGCTCAAACTGCAATACTTGATATATTACATTTGATAAAAATTGTTGAGAAGGTTTCAAATACTCTATTGCTCATTCATCAGAAGAAGTTGGTTTTAAACCGGATATCATATCCAGATGGATTCTATTTCCAGAGATTGCAACTCTTTTCAACACCATCTTGAAATTCTTAAATCAAGTGACCATGTCCGGAGAGATCAAAAAATCGCTTAAAGTACTTGTAATAGACTCTCATGTTTTGATACGTCAAATTCTGGTATCTATTTTAAAAGGAATGGATGAGGTTCATTCTGTGACCTCATTTTCATTGAAGAGTATGCCTGATATTGAAAATGAAATCGAAAGGGTTCAGCCGGATGTCCTTTTTTGGGGATTAGATGTAAGTGAGATAAGAGAGATACAACTGGTAGAGTCGATTCGAAAAAGCAGACCTGATCTTCCAGTGGTTATAATGGCACCATTGAGTGAAAAAGGTGCACTTTTAACATTTCAAGCACTGAAATTAGGTGCCGTAGAATTTATTACCAAACCTGCCCGAAATATTGGAATTACCCTCTCTAAACGCCATTTTCGTAAAAGAGTGGTTCCACTTACCAGGATTATCGGTGAGCTTAATAGAGATTTGTTATCAGCTTCTAAATCGTCTGAGACAACTTTCCCGATGGTTGAAAAAGTATTGGAGCAAAAGCCTCAAAAACTTTCCTCAAACGTAGAGCTGATATTAATCGCCGGATGTACAGGCGGGATAAAAGAGCTTTACCGACTTATTTCGGAACTCCCAACAGGATTGCCGGTTCCGGTTGTCATTGTTCAGCATTTACCGAAAATATATACAAAAGCTTTAGCATCAGAACTGGATAAAATCACAGAACTGAATGTAAGGGAGGCACAAAACGAAAGCCCACTCATTCCGGGACAAATATACCTGGCACCCGGAGGATATCACACGGTTATAAAAAGTGATGGTTATCGCAAGGTATTAGGCATACATAAAGGCCCGAGAGAAAATAAAAACCGGCCATCCATTGATGTTTTGCTTCGTTCCGCAAGTCAGGCATACAGCCATAAGATGCTTACTGTATTTCTATCCGGCGGTGGACTGGATGGAGTTGAGGGTGCAAAAAATGTTTATGAAGCCGGGGGGAAAATTATTTTACAAAGCCGTGAGAGTGCGCTTCTGTGGAATCTGAATCAACGAATATCTGAACAATTACCAGATCTTGATCATTATCCGACTGAGGATATTTGCTTGGTAATTATAAAACACCTTTTTGGGAAACGAGCAGTGCGAAGACAACGGCATTTGAACCAACTTCGCATTTTATGAAAATGGTCATAAGGGCCCAACTTTTTATAAGTTTGTGAGGGGTAGTCGCAATTTGTTTTACTAATTTATATACCTGAAATAATAAAGCCTTGCAAGTCATTTACCTGCAAGGCTTTATATTTTTAACTGTACCCGAGAAATGACTTGAACCGCGAAGCACTGCTTCGCAATATCAACGCTCAGATCAAAGAGATTTTCAAAAGGTTCACCAAAAAGAAAAAGCCTGCCAGCATAGCTGATAGGCTTAAATTTGTACCCGAGAGAGGACTTGAACCGCGAAGCACTGCTTCGCAATATCAACGCTCAGATCAAAGAGATTTTCAAAAGGTTCACCAAAAAGAAAAAGCCTGCCAGCATAGCTGATAGGCTTAAATTTGTACCCGAGAGAGGACTTGAACCTCCACGTCCGTGAGGACATACGCACCTGAAGCGCACGCGTCTACCAATTCCGCCACTCGGGCATTTCGTTTCTTTGATAGATTCCAAATATAGGAAGCTTTTACCTCTCTATGCAATAAGAAATTGAACGTCAGGAAATTTATTTATCTGAAGGTACCTGATAAGATTTTTAGAAGAGTTTTTTTAAGTAGAGAATTTGATTCCGGTAAAATTTTTATAGATTCCATCGAATTTAAGGTTGGAGTGGGGGGGGCAATTTTTTAATCTGTCTCCATTATGAATTATTCACTCTATGTATTGGATCTTTAATCGACGGCTCTATTTATAAACATAATTAAGGTATGGAAAATAAAAGTGATACGAATGATGTAGGAACAGACAATATGGGAAGAGTGATCTTTCTGTCAACCATAGCGGCTATTGGAGGTTTTCTTTTTGGATTTGATAGCGGTGTGATCAACGGAACGGTTGGAGCACTACAAGAGGCATTTAACTCGGATGCCGTTGGGACAGGTTTCAATGTCGCCTCAATGCTGTTGGGTTGTGCACTCGGTGCATTTTTTGGCGGGAGCCTGGCTGACAAATTTGGACGAAAGCCTATTTTACTGATAACGGCCGTGGCGTTTATTATTAGTGCATACGGCTCGGGTGCTGCCGGTTCGTCTTTCTTATTTGTGATGGCCAGAATATTAGGTGGTTTTGCCGTTGGCGCTGCGAGTGTGCTGGTGCCTGCTTACATCAGTGAAATTGCGCCGCCTAAGGTTCGGGGTGCACTAACCACATTAATGCAGCTGATGATTGTAGTGGGTCTGTTTATCGCTTTTTTAAGCAACTACAATATTGCCGGAAGTGCCGGAGGTGCTACGGAACCTTTCTGGGGAGGATTTGATGCCTGGCAATGGATGTTCTGGGTTGAAATGATTCCTGCCGGAATATTCTTTTTTGGACTGCTTTTTATCCCTGAATCTCCAAGATATCTGGTTGCAGCCGGAAAACTGGATAAGGCAAAAGAAGTCTTAAATAGTCTGGCATACGGTGACACTGCCGGTGAGAAGATCAAAGATATTCAGTCTACCCTGGAGGAAAACCGGAAGCCAAAACTGTCAGATATTATTTCAAAACATACCGGGAAAATTCAGCCGATCATTTGGGTAGGTTTGGGTTTAACAACACTGCAGCAGTTTACAGGTATCAATGTGGTTTTTTATTACGGTGCCACACTTTGGCAGGCCGCCGGATTTACGGAAGAAAATGCACTTCTTCAGAACGTGATCAGTGGATCTGTGAATGTACTGTTTACATTTGTTGCTATTGCCCTGGTCGATAAAGTTGGCAGGAAGCCGCTTCTAATGATCGGTGCACTTGGGCAAGCGGTGATGCTTGGAATATTAGCTTTAATATTCGGAACTGCAGCTGTTGCAGACGGAGGATCACTGCAGCTTGAAGGAAATATGGGACTGTATGCTCTGCTGTCAGCCAACGGCTATATTGCATTTTTTGCTTTCACCTGGGGTCCGATTATGTGGGTTATGCTTGGCGAAATGTTTCCCAACCAATTCCGTGGAGCCGCACTCGCTGTCTGTGGTTTAATTCACTGGTTGTCAAACTTTACCATCACTATGACATTTCCCGTGCTTCTGGCGTCCATCGGCCTCGGACTGTCGTATGGCATATATGCAGGTTTCGGCATTCTCGCATTCTTCTTTGTGAAACGATATGTGGTTGAAACGAAGGGCCGCACGCTGGAAGATATGTCTCGCGACGTTCAGAATTAACCTGCTCTCTACTGCAGCCATTTTAAGGTGCAGGATGAAATGGGCAGAAAGCAGTAAGATAATTTTTCAGATGTAAACCACGATCAATCTCTGATGATATTGTTGTGGTTTACATCTGTCTGTTTAGCAGAATATTACTGTACTGAATTCTTTGGAGAAAAAAATCGCCACTACTTAATTATTAATTGTTTAAGAACGATTGAACATGGATTTAAACGATCATCTGGGTCAGAAAATATTTGAAAAAATTGATACGTCCATCTTTTCTGACGCAAGCGAGGCCTCGCAACTTGTTGCGAAAGAGATCGCCGGTTTAATCCGTGCGCGGAATCAAATCGGACAAAACACCGTACTTGGCCTTGCCACGGGATCCACTCCAATTCAAGTTTATGGCGAATTGGTTCGGCTTCACCGGGAAGAGGATTTAAGCTTTGAACGCGTGATTACATTTAATCTGGATGAATATTATCCAATCCGGCCGGAAGAGCTGCAGAGCTACGTAAGGTTTATGAACGAATATCTTTTTGATCATATCGATATCAAAAAGGAGAATATCCATATTCCGGATGGTACCTTGGAGCGAGAGGATGTATATCAATACTGTAAAGAGTATGAGCATAAAATTGAACAGGCCGGAGGATTGGATGTTCAAATTTTGGGAATCGGACGAACCGGGCACATTGGGTTTAATGAACCGGGATCACTCGAGAAAACGCGAACTCGTCTTGTTACACTTGATGAGCTGACCCGCGCTGACGCTGCCGCTTCATTTTTTGGTGAAGAACACGTGCCTCGCAGAGCGATCACAATGGGTGTGGGTACTATTCTGAAAGCGAAAAAAATCTATTTGATGGCCTGGGGTGAATCAAAAGCGTCTATTATTCAACGGTCTGTAGAAGGTGAGATATCCGCCCAGGTTCCAGCCACGTTTCTTCAGAAACATGAAAACACAAAGATAATCCTGGATGAAGCCGCTGCTTCAGAATTGACGAGGCGAAAAACTCCGTGGCTGGTGGGTCCCTGCAAGTGGGATGATCGAAGAATTAGAAAAGCGGTAACCTGGCTGAGTTTGAAAATAGGGAAACCGATTTTAAAACTCACGGATGAGGATTACAATCAGCATGGAATGAGTGATGTAGTGACTGATTACGGACCGGCCTACAATGTGAATATTCGTGTTTTTAATCAGGTGCAACACACCATTACCGGGTGGCCGGGTGGCAAACCCAAAGCGGATGATTCAAATCGGCCTGAACGTGCAGAGCCATTTCCGAAAAGAGTGTTGATTTTTTCACCTCATCCCGATGATGACGTAATTTCGATGGGCGGAACATTAATGCGCCTGGTCGAACACGGTCACGAGGTTCACGTTGCCTATCAAACATCAGGTAATATTTCGGTGTATGATAATGAAGCGCTCAGATATGCGGATTTTATCTCTCAGTACAGTTCCAACAAAAATGAGCAGAAGCTATTTGAAAATTTATTAAAGTCTGTAGAGGAAAAAATCCCGGGTGATACGGATTCTGAAGTAATGCTGAAGATTAAGACAAAAATTCGTCAGGCTGAAGCTCGAGCTGCATGCAGATATTCCGGTCTGCCTGAAGAGAATATTAATTTTCTGAATATGCCATTCTACGAAACCGGTCGGGCGAAAAAAGATCATCTTTCCGAAAAAGATATCACGATTATCAAAGACGTAATGGAGAAGGTTAAGCCGCACCAGATTTATGCTGCCGGTGATCTGTCTGACCCGCACGGGACTCACAGAATATGCTGGGATGCCATTCGTACAGCACTTGAAAGTTTGAAGGATGAAGAGTGGATGAAGGACTGTTTTGTCTGGCTCTACAAAGGGGTGTGGCAAGATTGGGATATCAGCGATATAGATATGGCGGTTCCCTTAAGTCCCGATGAAAGATTAAAAAAGAGGCGGGCTATTTTTAAACACGCATCTCAAAAAGACCAGCCCAAATACCCGGGAGCTGAAAGTCGTGAGTTCTGGATGATTGCTGACGAACGAACCATGAAAACAGCCAGATTTTACGATCAGCTTGGTCTTGCAGAATACGACTCGATTGAAGGTTTTACCCGCTACAATTTGAAGTAAGGTTACTTTTTTGAAAACCAAGTTTGTATCTGAGAGGTAAAAAATATATCTATAAAAAGTGATGGTTCGTGTTGAAGGTGTGTTTTGAATTCTCATATCTCTTTTATTTTTATTGCTCATTGTGATTGTTGTATTAAATAAGAAATTTCCTTTCTGCCAATATATAAACCGGAGTTTTCTGTAATGGATGGTGGTGATAAAACTCATCATAAACTTGTGGAACAAATCCGTTCGGGAGATCAGTATGCCTTCGAAAAAATGTTTCATCTCCACTATAGCAGGTTGTGTGTTTTTTCGAATAGTTACTTAAAGTCGCTGGATGTGGCTCGGGATGTTGTTCAGGAAGTGTTTATCAAAATTTGGGATAACAGAGAGGAGTTTGATATCACGCACTCTTTAAAAGCCTATTTATATCAAGCAGTTCGAAATCAATCGTTAAACCATCTTGAAAAAAATAAGCAGAAAATCAGATTGAAAGAGAGTCTGAAAGAACAGAGGGAGATACTTCAAGAGAGGGTTCCGGATGATTTAAATACTGAAGAGCTGACCCAAAAAATTTGGAAAATCGTTGAGGAGCTGCCTGAAAGACGAAAAACGATATTCATTCTCTACCGTAAACATGGACTTTCCTACAAAGAAATCGCTGAGGTAATGGGTATAACCCGAAAAACTGTGGAAAACCAGATGGGCAAGTCGCTGCAATTCTTGAGAGAACGACTGGATCTGTAGCCGTAAAAAAAAATTATTCTCAGTGGGGGGAGGGGAATAATGCTCTGTCTAATTAGTAACAAATAAGTAAAAATATGTCAGACAAAGAAGAAATATGGCCGGTGATTGTCCGATACCTTGACGGTATTGTTGATGATTCCGACTCAAAGAAATTAGAAGAATGGCTTGCGGAAAGCAGTGAAAACCGCCGTGCCCTTCATTCGGTAAGCCAGATCTGGAAAGCTTCAGAGGAGAGGTCTCAGAATGCTCTGATTCAGGAATTGAACCTTGAGGAGGATTGGGAAAGAATATCAAGTCACATTTCCCAGACGGATGAAAAAAAGAAGACCGAACGTGTTTTAAAGTTTAAGCGATTAAGAAAAAGACAACAATTTTTCTCAAACCTGATGAAAGTAGCGGCCTTGGTTCTGGTAGCCGTGGCTTCGGGTTATTTAACGCTTCAGTATGCGCCGGGACAGCAGGAAAAGCCGTATGAGCCCGTATTTAATGAGATTCAAACAAGTGCTGCAGAACGTGCAAGAGTAGAGCTTGGTGACGGTTCAAGGGTGACTCTGAATGCAGCAAGTAAACTGATTATGCCGGATGCATTTAGTCAAAGTTCACGAGAGGTTGAACTGCACGGTCAGGCGTTTTTTGATATTAAATCTGATAAAAATCGGCCCTTTCGCATTCAAACACAGTCTGGATTGATAGAGGTAGTGGGTACATCGTTTGATGTACGTTCATATATCGACGAGCAGGTTATCGAAGTTGTGGTTAAAGAAGGAACTGTTGAGGTAAGCCAGGAGTCAGATCCTTCCCAAAAGTTGATCGTAAACGAAGGTTACAAAGGCTCAATTTTGGTAGAAGAGAATAGAATGAAGCTGATATGGACTGATGACCTTGATAGCTATTTTGCCTGGATGGACGGCCGGCTTGTATTTAAAAAAGACCCTTTGCATAAGGTGTTCCGCCATATCGAACGAATTTACGATATAGAGATTATCTATACAGGATCGGATGAAACGATATTAGAAAAAGAATTTTCTGCCGACCTGAAAACCCGATCGGTAGCAGAAGTAATGAATGTGATACAAATGGCTATGGATATTGAATTTGAAATAGAAGGAGATCGTGTGACGATCTACTAATGAATGGATTTTTTAAAAACCTTAAACCATAACACAAACCAAAAACCCACGCGTATGAAGACCGTTACGTTGTTAAAAGGATTGCCTCTACTGGCATTGATGGTGATGATATCATCTTTAATGCCACTAAAGGCATCTACCCAGGTACAGTCTCCGGAATCGGAGTTACCACAGTTGGTATACTTTTCCGTTAAGGATTATAGTAATCAGCTGCAGGTGTTGAAATCACCAGTCGCAGTAGACTTTAAAAATATCTCGATAGTGGAAGCGCTTTTCCAGGTTGCGGAAAAAGCAGACCTTGAAATAGCATTCGATTCGGGAGTTTTTAGTGATGATGATCTTGTGACTTTGGAAAATAGCAGGCTCAGTTTAGGTGAAACTCTGGAACATATTTTGAAAGATACAGGATATGAAGCAGTGATAACCTCAAGTCGACAAATCATACTTCGTGAAAGAGTTGTTGAAGATCTCGAAGAAGAGGAGATGATGGTAGATGTAGAAGGACAGGTTGTAGACGCTGAAACCGGTGAGCCATTATATGGTGTTACGGTTTTTGTGGTCGGTACTCAAACCGGTACAACCACGAATGAAAATGGACGCTTTACATTGACTGTTCCTGACGGAGGTGAGGTGTTGGCGTTTACCTACGTAGGATATGTGAGACAAGAGGTTCCCATTGGTGATGAAACAGAATTTTTTATTGAAATGACATCTGATGTAACCATGCTCGAAGATGTGGTTGTTGTAGGTTACGGTGTTCAGCAGAGAACAGAAGTTACAGGTTCTGTATCATCCATTAATGCCGAAACCATTCAGGATAATCCCGCTTCCAGTTTTGAAAATGCCCTTCAGGGAAGACTTGCCGGAGTAAATGTGGCAGAATCGACTGGTGAGCCCGGAGCTGCTCCTCAGGTTGTGATTCGCGGTACGGGTTCCATCTCTGCCGGTAATGATCCTCTTTATGTAATTGATGGGGTTCCACTTTCTCAAAATTTCAATCAGCAGGGATCGATTGGTTCACAGCGTTCTTCTTTTCAACCTCCAAGAGCCAATCCACTGTCAACACTTAACCCTAATGATATTGAGTCGATTGAAGTGCTGAAAGATGCATCATCGGCAGCTATCTACGGATCAAGAGGTTCCAATGGTGTTGTACTGATTACTACCAAGCAAGGTAGAAAAGATACTCCTCCGCAGGTGAGATTCAGATCCTACCTGGGTGTTCAAACTCCGTTTAACGTGCCGGAAATGATGAATGCCGAAGAGATTATTGACTATACAAAGGATGCCAGAAATAATACCTATCTGAGGGAGCAGGATCCGACAAATCCTTCCAGTCCGTTCTATAACCCTCAGTACAATCCTGACACCAATGCAGGCCGTGAGGCTTCAGGAGCTACCGGTAACCACTTGATTCCGGAAGCCTATGTGAATTGGGATGGAACAGACACCGACTGGCTCGATCTGGTACTGGATCAATCGGTACTGCAGAACTATGACATGTCTGTTAGTGGCGGTTCATCAAATGTTACCTACTTTTTAGGTGGTGGCTATATGGATCAAACGGGTATTGTAGAAGGATCTGCATTTAACCGATACTCGATAAATGCCAACCTGAACGCTGACCTTTCTGAAAAGATACAGATTGGTTTAGCCATGAACGGAGCATTCACTGAGCATGACAGAAAACCTGCAGGAGCGCCTTATTTCGGTACGCCTCCGGGAATTATCTACTCTGCCATGACCCAGTCTCCGGTGGTTGATCCATACAATGAAGATGGAACTTACAGACAACTGGATGGTAGTCACAATGATCTTGGCGGCGCGATGACGACAACAAACCATCCGTTAGCCGTTCGCGACTATATTGACGAGCGAATTGCGAATAACCGAATTTACGGTAACCTGAGCGGTAGATACCAGATACTGGATAATTTACAGTTCAAGTCGATGGTTGGTTACGATCTGGATAATTATCAAAGATCGTATTACCAGGGAACACAACTCTACTACAGGGGCGGAGATCCGAGACCATTCGGACAATCTTCTTCTGCTCAAAGCTTTAACTGGTTGTGGGAAAATACTCTCACCTATCAAACTGCCTTTGGCGAAGATCACCGCTTGGATGCTGTTGCCGGTTATACGGTTCAGAAACAGCGAGATGAAAGAAATTCTGTAGAAGCTCAGAATTTCCCTGACGACCAAATTCAGACGGTAAATGGAGGACAGGTAACAAACGGTTCTCAGTTTATTGAAGAGTGGTCGCTTGTCTCTTACCTGGCTCGTGCAAACTATGTATTCAAAGATCGGTACCTGTTAACAGCTACAATTCGTTCGGACAGATCGTCAAGATTTGGTGCGAACAATCAAACAGGTGTTTTTCCATCTGCTTCTTTAGGTTGGAGAATCACCCGCGAACCATTTATGGCTGATCAGGACCTGTTTAGCGAATTAAAACCAAGAGTTAGTTACGGTGTAACGGGTAACTTCCTTATTCCAAACTACGGTTCAATTGGATTGCTGGGATCAGCGAATTACGTTCTTAGTGACCAGACTGTTTCGGGTTCAATTCCGTCAACTCTCGGAAACTCCGATCTTACGTGGGAAACCACGAAACAGTTGAATGTAGGTCTCGACTATGCATTTATGGCCGATCGAATTTACGGTTCGTTCGACTATTACGTCAGTAACACGGAAGATCTTCTGCTTGAAGTGAATATTCCGGCTGTTACAGGATTTACGCGTGCATTGACCAACATCGGTGAAGTTGAAAACAAGGGGTTTGAAGTTCAAATTACCTCAAGGAATCTGGTTGGATCATTTCAATGGTCAACGGATTTTAACTTTTCGACAAATGCGAATGAAGTTAAGAAACTGGGTAATGAAGGAGATCCAATCCTTGTACCCGGAGCAGCCGGCGTTCGTCACATTACAAGAGTGGGCGATGCAGTTGGTAGCTACTACGGATATGAAGTAGTGGGCATTTTCCAAACTCAGGACGAGATAGACAATGCACCTGTTGATCTGGAAGGAAATCCAACACCGGGCGACTTCCAATTCAGAGATGTAAACGAAGATGGATTCATTGATGCGGACGATCGTACCATCCTTGGCAACTATCAGCCCGATTACACATGGGGTATGACCAACCGCTTTAATTGGAAAAACATCGACTTTAGTTTCTTTCTGCAGGGTGTAGAAGGACGGGAAGTTCTGAACCTTACTGCTCGCCACCTGAAAAATGGTGAGGCAAACTTTGGAAGCTACGCGGTACTGAATGACCGATGGAGATCCCCTCAGGATCCCGGAAATGGATTGCATCCAAAAGCTGAAAGGGCTTCAGGCGGTAACAATAACCGTCCCTCGTCTTATCAGGTTGAGGACGGTTCATACATCAAACTGAAGAACGTCACTTTAGGTTACAATCTTCCTCAGTCGCTCATATCTGACTTTGCTCAGAGTGTAAGACTGTATGGTTCTGTGACCAATGTTGCGATTTGGACAGACTACAATGGATTTAATCCTGAAGTGAATCTGCAACCCGGCAGCGGATTAACACCGGGCGAAGATTATGGAGCTTATCCATTGTCGAGAGCGTTTCAGTTTGGTATCGACATCTCCTTTTAATTACAAAAAGAAACTATGGTGAATAATATGAATAGATTAAAAACACTATTGCTGGTTCTGCCGGCATTGATTCTGGTAGTTTCGTGCGGAGATGATTTTACCATTCTCGCTCCGCAATCGGAACGTAACGTTGAGAATTTCTATCAATCGGATTCAGATTTTCGAGTGGCCATTAACGGTGCTTATGCAGGTATCGCGGGTAACGACCTATATGGACGGAACCTAATGTTGCTGCACGAAATGAGATCAGACAACACCTTTAACGGTGGTGGAGCTACCGGTCTGGCTGAGTCGCTACAGCGAATTACCCGGTTTGATGAGCTACCCGGTTCTACAGAGCTGGAAAATACCTGGGCCGGCGGTTACAAGGTGATTGCAAGCGTTAATACAATTCTCAGCAGAATTGATAACGTTGAATTCGATAATCCATCTCTGGCGGATCGAATTAAAGGTGAAGCACTCTTTATCCGATCACTTGTTTATTACAATCTGGCTGTAACCTATGGTAATATTCCTATACAGCTGGAGGAGGTAACCAGTCCAAGTGTGGAGATTAACCAAGTATCCGCTGATGTAATTTACGATCAGATCATTACGGATTTGGGAACGGCAGAAAATCTTTTGCCTGCCTCTTATTCTGGTGATGATGTAGGACGAGCTACAAGCGGTGCAGCCGCAACTCTTCTCGGCCTGGTTCATTTGACAGACGGAAACAGTGGTCTGGCAGAAGACGCACTGCGACGTGTTGTCAACTCTCAGGAGTATGATCTGGTTCCAAACTATTTGGATATCTGGGGCCCCTCCAACGAAAACAATGTTGAGTCAGTTTTTGAGATTCAGTATAAGTCGGGCGGACAAGGTACAGGCAGTGGATTTACGGAATACTACTCCACAGATCTCTCAATTTCAGGTGGAGTTGGTGGCGGTAATGTTCCACAGGGAATCAACGATAACTTGCTGGTTACTTATGACGAAAATGATGATGTCCGCTTTCAAACATACGGAACTGATGTAGATGGCTTACCATACTTGAATAAGTATGATGCCAGTCAATCCATCGCTTTCGATTCGGATGTCAACTTTATTGTATTCCGGTACGCTGATGTGCTTCTCATGTTAGCTGAGGCGATTGGCGAAAGCCCTGAAGCTTATGACCTGATTGACGAGGTGCGGGAACGTTCCGGCTTAACTACACCGTCTTCCACATTGCCTGGAACTTTTGAGGAGATTCTACTTCTCGAACGACGTCGCGAATTTGTAGGTGAGAATAAGAGATGGCCTGATCTGCTCCGATTTGGAGTAGCTCCGCAGGTTATGTCAGATTTCTTGTCGGATGAGGGTTTCACGCCTTCCGATATTCGCCTGCTCTATCCAATCCCGCAGCGGGAACTGGACGCAGCGCCGGGACAGTTAACTCAGAATCCACTCTAATAAATGGTTGACCTCGGCCCGGAATGAGAAAGGTCTCATTCCGGGCTCTATTAAATTCAATATTTCTAAATAAAAGAATCATGAACAGAATTATTTTTATTACGCTGATGCTCCTGTTTTCTGCGGCATCTGTATCGAAAGCTCAAATTAATACGTCGGATGACACACCGCTCCGTGTTATTGCAATATTTGCCCATCCTGATGATGCTGATTCTAAAATGGGTGGTACTGCAGCCATGATGGCTCAAATGGGACACGAAGTGAAATTCTTGTCACTCACAAACGGCGATGCCGGTCACCATGAAGAGGGCGGAGGCTTTCTTGGTAAAAGAAGACGTGCTGAAGCTAAAGAAGCTGCCGAAAGACTGGGAATAGAGGAGTATGAAGTATTTGACCATCATGATGGTGAACTTTTACCAGAACTTCATATTCGGAAAGATGTTATTCGAGCCATTCGCGATTGGAATGCTGATGTAGTGCTCGGGCTCAGACCGAATGACTACCATCCCGATCATAGAAATGCCGGTCAGCTTGTTATTGATGCATCCTACATGGTGATTGTACCTAATGTAGCACCGGATACAGAGCCGCTCCCAAACAACCCGGTTTTCTTTTACATGCAAGATCGGTTTAGCAAGCCCAACCCGTTCAGCCATGATGTGGTGGTAGGTATTGATGAAGTTATTGATACAAAAGTGGCAGGTCTGGATGCGCATACTTCTCAGATGTATGAGTGGCTACCCTGGACAAACCACACTCTGGATGATGTTCCGGAAGATCCGGATGAGCGTATTGAATGGCTTAAACAACGTTGGGTAAATCGTGGAATGTCGGATGAACAGCGAGCGGGACTGGAAAAATGGTACGGTTCAGAACGCGCTGCCGAATTTAAGTATGCAGAATCATTTGAAATTGCAGAGTATGGACGCTATCCGTCCGAAGATGAGCTCCGAATGATTTTTCCAATGTTAGGAAATTAATTACTGCTCTTCATAACGTACCTAAGCCGAAATGGTGTGGAAGCCGTTCGGCTTTTTTTTACAACAAATTATTTTCAAAAGAATTACATGTCAGAAAATATTCTCAAGCAACCGGTCATTGGGATTGATTTAGGAGCCACGAACCTGCGTGTTGGTTTGGTTCGCGGTGATAAACTAGAGCAATTGGAAACGTGTAAATTACCTGAAGACAAATCGGTAATGTCTATTCTGAATAAGATGGACGAGATGATCCGATCAGTTGATGACGGTGCAGAACTCATCGGTATTGGTGTTCCCAGCGTAGTAGACTCGGAAGAGGGAATCGTTTACGATGTTCAGAATATCCCGGGATGGGAAAAAGTGCATCTTAAGGATCTACTTGAGGAGAAGACAGGAAAGAGTGTCTATTTGAATAATGATGCTAACTGTTTTGCCTTGGGGGAGTGGACGTTTGGCAATGGGCGAGGCAAGAAGAATATGATCGGATTGATCATAGGAACCGGTTTTGCCGGAGGTATTATCCTTGATGGAAAACTTTACGAAGGCAGAAATTGCGGTGCCGGTGAATTTGGAATGATCCCTTACAAACAGTCCATTTTAGAGCACTACTGCAGCGGCCAATTTTTCTCTCGTCTCGTTGGAGTGAAAGGGGAAGAGATTTATGAAAAAGCAATGAATGGCGATCAGGCGTCGAAAAAGCTTTTTCACAAGTTTGGCGGCCATGTAGCCGAAGCTGTAAAGATGGTTCTTTACACATACGATCCCGAATCAATCATTCTTGGGGGATCCGTAAGCCAAACATACCCACTCTTTGAGAGAGGGTTTGAACAGGAACTCAAAAGCTTTGGATTTCCACACTCACTCACCAACGTGGAAATTACCGTATCCAAAACCAAACATATTGCAGTCCTTGGGGCCGCGGCACTCTGTGCAAATCATATTAATGTAAAATACACTGAATAATGATGAGAAAATCTCTGTCAATTCTATTTTTGTTTGCATTTATTCATCTGTTATTTCAAACAGCTGTTGCTCAATCTGTAGAGGAAGTAAAAATTCAGGTGCAGAGGGCAGAAGTAGGTGCACCGGTCAAATTTGGGATTCCGTTTCAAAAAGGTGAACTGAAATCACCTGATCATATTCGTGTATTGAATGGTGATGAACGTGAAATTGCCATTCAAACTACTGAAGTTACGAGTTGGCTGCCGGCGGATAACAGTGTAAAATGGCTCTGGATATTTTTCTTCGCAGATGAATCAGAGGAATACACGGTTCAATACGGAGAAGATATTCGACAAAGTGTTTTTACGGACAGCCCAATCATGTTTAAAAATAATCAGCGCTCAAATGGATTCGCTGAAATTGAAACAGGGCCTCTTAAGATAAGAGTGGACAAAGGTGGCTCAGGATTCTTAGATCGGGTTTATTACAACCCGGATCAGAATGGCTATACGGAAGATCATATTGTAGCCAGCGGACTGCCCCAACGAGGATCGTTTTTAGATTTGAGGGACGACAGTCAGGGTTGGATTTCGAACATGCTTGAGGGAGCAGGGATTGATACCTCAAGAGCTGTTATCCATCAGCACTATATTGAAAAAGGTTCCGGGCCAATGCACGCTATTTTGCGCGTTGAGGGTGAGTATGAGTATAATCAGGAGGATCATGCGAACTCACCGTTTGTGACCTATATCCACGCATATGCCGGAAAACCCTATTTGAAAGTACTACACACCATCACTTATACGGGCAAGCCGGATAAAAGTGAACCGCTAAACGGCAGGCAACATGAAGATATTGGAACTCAGACAGAATTGTTGATAGATGAAGAAGAGCGTGCCGGTGATAGTGGAATTACTCAACCAAAAGATCGAATTGCTTCAGCCGGATTTGGTTTGCAGTTCCATTTAGATGGAACAAAAAGCGTTCAGTCAGCTTTGGAGACCGGCAAATGGTGGGAAGATGGGACTACTGATTTTTTTGAACATGAAGCTTCGGATAATGAAATTGTATCCGTTTTTCAAACCGGCCCTGAAGCCTCCCGGGAATCTCCCCTGATTGTATCCAATGAAAATGAACGAATTGATGGATTTGTTGCCGAGATAAGCGGCAATGGAGTTGAAAAGACCGGTGAAAAATCTGAAGGCTGGATGACCGTTTCAGATGGGTCACGGGGAATTACTATTGCTATCAAAAACATGGTAGAAGAGTACCCGAATGAGTTAAGTGTGAATACCGAGGCGGGGACGTTTCATGCATACACATGGTCGCCAAATGAAGAACCAATGAGTTTTGCAAGGTTTGACACAGAAGCTGACGGAGGAATGGTTGGAAATTTTGCTCAGGGTTTGACCAAAACCACAGAAGTGATACTCAATTTTCATCAGGGCGGACAAGAAGCACAACAGGTTAGGTCTGAAGTAATGGCCTTGATAGATTCACCCGTCGCTCATGCAGGTGCTGACTGGTACAGTCGGTCCGGTGTATTTGGAGAATTTGCGGGTTCGGGAACCGATTATGAAGGATTGGAGAGAAGTCTTCAGTATAAATATGAATGGATGCTCTTTAATCAAAAATGGGAACCGTGGTATGGAATGTTCGACTATGGAGATGTTCGAAACTACTATTTTGGCAATTCCTGGTATCAGTGGGGGAATAATGAACCGGCTATGGACTTTCAGTACTGGATGCAGTATATAAGAACGGCTGATACGGATATGTACGAAATGGCAAAAGCCATGGGCCGCCATACAATGGATGTGGATAATACTCACTGGCCTCGTCCCAACAGGTACCGTGGGGACACCAACCGATCGCTCGACTGGTTTGATTCTGAAATGCAGCCTGAAATAGATCCATACGTTGGAATGGGGCGTCGACATGCAGGACAACAGTGGATTTCGATGCTTTCGGCACACGTCTGGGTTCCGGGATGGATCACTTCATACTACCTGGATGGCTACCACCGTGGGCTTGAAGTTGCGAAGCTGACCGGAGACTACTATGTTCGCAGGATTTTTGGTGGGCACGGACTTACCGGCAGACGGCTATATCTTTCCATCTGGAATTTGTCTGAACTCTATGATGCGACAAAAGATGATGTTTATCTTGAGGAACTCAATGACCGTCTCAATCGAATGTTAGATCTGCAGAATGAGCAAGGTGGAAGAATTGTGATTGACCGATACGGTTATTCGCAAAACTATATTTCTCATGGGGTAAGCAAAGTGTTGCAGATGTTTGACCGACCCGATCTTGAACGCGCCTTAGTTGAAAACGCTCGAAGTCTTTACAACAATCCTCCTTACGATCACGATATGGAGTCGTATCTATCCAGTATTCACCCATTGATTGTAGGTTATGATCTGACAGGTGAAGAGAAGTATCTGCAAGAGGCTTGCTACAGATCGCGGTACTTACCGGTGGATGAATTACCGGGGCCTGTTTTTTCCTATGATAATCAGGGTGAGTTAGCAGAAGATATGGAGACGATCAGTAACCTTCCATCTGCAGGAGAGGGGCCGTCGTTTCGCGGTAGACTTCCTATATGGAAATTTTCAAACGGACTGAGAATTTTCGGATGGACGCATGCCTTTAGTGTTCCATATACGATTGAACGATTGCAGAACTCAAATTTGCAGAGTTGTTTAAATCAAGAATAGAACAGGATAGTAAGAGTGAAAATTTTCATGACTTTATTATGAAAAATTTTCACTCTTTTATAATCTATAGTTCAGGGATATAAAGCTTCCCATAGAGTAGAGTTCAACATTTCCCCATCCAACTTCTTGTACAGGTACTTTTATGAATGGTTCAACGCGCATGCTCCAGTTGGAGTGGACATCGAATTCGTAACCAATTGAAAAGCCAGCGTTACTAAGCCAGTGAGAAGTGCCTGTTTGCCCGCTCCAACCTGCTTCCTGTCCGGGCTGGTATGTACGATAGTTAAATGCATATTCTTCAGACTGCATGAAATAAGAGGAGAGACCGGCAGTAACATAGAATCTCGACTGTTTAAGATTGAGGAAATTAAATTTTAAGGAGATGGGTATATCAAATAACAAACACTCCCCAATGATTTCATCCGGAGCATTTCCCCCGGGCCAATAATAGGAGGGGTTGTAGTTGCTGCTTTGAGCCGTATATTTTACCAATGAATGAATAACACCAACCGACACCGACAGATTTTCAGTGATGGAGTATTCTAAGTTTATACCTGCTTTATATCCTGGATCATAAAAATCAGAGATGGAACCTACCGTACTTAGATCAGGAGACATTGCAAGGCCAATCGACAATCGCGACATAAATCCTGTTTCAGGCTCAAAATATGTTGGTTCAGCTCCCATTGAAGACATGAGAGGTTTATGCTGATGTGTATGAATACCTCTTGAAAAGGAGATAGGTTTTTTAATTCCTGTTCCAAAATCGGATCCCCTGACTTTGCGTTCAGTTATTCCTGATACCTGTTGAATACTTGCTAGTTGCTCACTATGAAGATCGGTTTGAGCTGACGCGATTGAGGTTTCATTTTGGCCTGGGACTTCATCATCTGCGGCTGTTTCCTTCATTTGTGCGAAACTTTCTTCGTTATTTTCAAACTCTCCCTCTACACAAATTTCTGGAATTCCGGAGATTATGGGAGGCTCTGCAATTTCGGAATCGGGCGGAGGCGCTTGCTGATCGGCGAGTTCGTTTAGTCGACTGTAATTATCGTAAGTAAAGTAGCCCAGAATAATGATGATCAACGCTGAGGCTGCAGCCATCCAAACCAGTTTTTTTCTGTGTGCAATGTGTGCATCCTTCAGGTCAAGTTTTTGTTCTAAACTAGCCCAATCCTCTTCCCTGAAAGCAATGTCGTACTCTTTTGCCTTTTTTTGAAAAAGCCTGTCAAGTGGGTCGTTATGATTTTTATTTTCTGGCATTGTATTTTGGCAGTGTTAAATTTTTTTCCAAAATCGACCTGAGATTTTTCTTGGCTTTGAAAAGATTTGATTTGGAAGTGCCCTCTGCTATCTGAAGCTTACTGGCAATTTCTTTATGTGTGAATCCTTCTATCACATATAGATTAAAAATAGTTCTGTATACAGGAGAAAGAAGCTGAACCATCTCTATCATCTCACGGTATGATATTCCGCTGATGATTGATTCATCATCCGAAATATTGTTTTCTTGAAGATCAACTACAGGACGTTCTTTCTCTTTTTTGGTTTTATGATAATGGTTGATGGCCGTATTGATTACGATTCTTCTGAACCACGGTTTGAATGGACGTTTAATCTCATATTTTTTGATGTTATCAAAAACTTTCATGAATGCATCATTGAGGATTGCGGCAGCTTCATTTCTGGAATCAGCATATCTTAAAGTAATACTCATACCGTAGGCATAGTACATCTCATAAAGCTCTTTTTGGCTTTTTCTACGTCTTTTACGGCAACCTTTGATAATCTTTTTTAACAAGATCTTTAATTTATAAAGGGAATAACATTTATCGGAAAATGCTTTGTACCATCTATTTAGCTATACAGCAGGCGGTTGTAAAGGGTTGCCTTTTAAATTCTAATCTAATTATTAACAATCATAGCCCGAAAACCCTGTGAATATTAAAGCCGAAGCGAAAGTCACCATCAAAAAACCGGTCACGGTTATTTGCCATTACAAACTGTTCTCCGTGCCATTGTGAACTGGTAAAGAAAATCTGAAAAATGTGGCCGCCCGTATTAATATTAAGTGCTGCCGCCAATGTATTATGTGTACCGTTGTTTCGCTTACCTAGCACGGGCAAATATTCTGTATTGATCGAGAATCTTTCATTCAATTCGTATTGGGCTAGTATACCAATTCCGAACAAATGGCTTTGATTTCCCGGAGAAGGGCTGTTGAAGTATGCTGCCATGGGAGTAAGCTGTATGCTGAAACTATTGAATTTTCTCGCAGCCATAACGGATACCAGGTAACTGATCCTGTCAGAAAATTCAAGTCCAGCGCCTGAAAGAGTGCTGATGCCTGATGATAACTTTAAAGCCAGATCAAATGGTATATCTCCTGAAGAGGATTGTCGTAAAAAGTTATACTTACTTCTTAAGTCAACAATTTTATTGAAGGTCATTCTGCCTATACCAAGAGAGAATCGATCTGTAAACCCGTAATCAAGTCCAAGTCGTGTATTTGCACCGTCATCGAGCCCGAAAAACCGATCAATTCCACCAGTTACAGGTCCGAATATATGCGCTATGGTCGAATTCAGATTGCCTGCAGATAAATTCCGTACAGTGCTAACTCCTATATTGGAACTGGCCCAAAATATATCACTCACCGGTTCATCGGTCTGAACTCGTTCTCTTTGTAATTGTGCCTCACAATATTCAGTAGTTACAGTAACTAATATGAAGCATAGAAGTATTCCGGTAAGTGATTGTTGTTTCATGAAACTGGCTTTTATGATTTATAAATTCTCTCTTTCCCTTGGCTTGAGTGTAGCTTCTATCCGGATTTTCTGCTCCTTATCCACCTTGTAAAACAAAATGCCGGGAGGTTCAATATTGTAGTCATTCAGGTTCAGGGTCCAGGATGCTTCCAGTATAAACTCGTTACCGCTAATCTGAATATTACCATCAATATTTACTTTCCGGGTTTCTCCATTAATTGTAAATTCGCCGTTCACAGTAACTTGCTGATTTTCACTTGAATCCATGTCAAACATGGATTCAAGCGAACCTGTGAATTCTGCAAAAGGATACTCATCTACATTTAACGTACGGTACATATCCCTGTCGCGACGGTCAATTCCGGTTTTCAGGGTATTCAGGTCCAAATAAAAATCGACCAAATTTTTTGCAGGGTCAATCATCCCTGTAAGATGTTCAGACTCTCCTGTGAAACTGTGAAGGGGTACGCTGGATTCGAATTCTGCATACCCCGATTCAGTCATATAGACTGTATCCTCAGTTACCTGTTCTGAAGTTGAAAACTGCATCAGTAATAGGAGAAGAAGAAAATAGAACACTGTTATCCGGTTAGATTGAATATTCTGTGATTGAACCAAGAAAGATAATCGGTAGCAGCTCACCCGTTATCAATAACCGTTATGGTAGCAGTCATACCGGAATGGGGTCGGCAGAAATAGTCGAATTGGCCAACTTCATTGAATGTGTAGGTAAAAGTTTCACCGGGAGATAAATTTCCGCTGTCAAAAAGTTCATCGTAAGTTCGATTAGAACCACTGGTTACAGTATGAATTTCATTACTTTTGTTTTCCCATGTAACAGTGGTACCTACTTCTACTTCAAGGTTACCCGGATTAAAAGCCCGGCCTTCCATCCAAACTTCATCCGGACCCTGCTGTGTGCCTCCATTATCATCTCCATTCCCATTTCCGACATCGGTATCCGTAGTGCTGTCACTACACCCTGCAAGACCAATAAAAACGAACATCATTAGCAAAATGATAAGTGGTGGTTTACTCTTTGATAATATGGTTCTCCCGGTATTTGTATTTGAAGTAATCATAGACTAAGATTTAAGATTGAACTTGAGATATTTCGTATTGATGTACTGCCTTCTGCTAAGACCGTACAGGGTTTAAAGGGGAAGGGTTGCCTTGCAGCAGAAAAGTTTTAGATATGCAAAAAAAGGGGGGAGTGCCTGAAGCTATCGAAGACAGTATTTAATGCAAATAAAGCATTGATAATATTTGATCTATGTAATACTAATAAAACGTATACGTATACTTCACAAGCATCGTACGGTTCTCAAATCGAGGCAGAGTGGGAGTCGTGCGATTTAAATCACGATTGGATATTTCGCTGTAAACGATCCAGAAATCGTGTCCTTCACTGACGTTATACCGAAACCTGGCATTCGTGCCAAACTGTTTGTCCAGGTGGTTGTATTGGGACAGTACTTGAAGTGAAAGGTGAGTATTTAAAGCGGCAATAGATCGAACCCTGAACAGATGCAGATATTCCGATTGATTTCTATCCGGGAAATGAAGGTAGTTTAGTTCGGCATCCGCACTTAATTCAAAGTGTCTGGATGGGTTCCATGCCGGTGAAAATTTTACTGAATACTGTTCGCCATCATAAAATGTCCGGGCTCTTCCTGAAATTGATGTTCTTAACTGACGAGACCCCGGCATGCCGTATTCAGCTTCAACTCCCCAAAATGTATAATTTCCGGGTTCTACGAATGCATTGTCACTAAAGAAGAGTGGTTGCCTGATATCTTCGTACCATAAGTTTGCAGTGATTTGGATATCAGTATCATTTTTTAGTTCAATTTGCCACGGCTGTATTAACTGAAAGGTCTCTACGGAGTGATCCTCATTTCTTAAGATTAGTGTGCTTTGAAGGGATGGATTGATAATACGAATGGGGGAATCGACAGAGCTGAAATACCCGTATGCAAGTTCCAGATCAATTTGTGAATAGTCGAACCGTGTATTAAATCCAACATCCGGAAGGTAGAGTTCTCCTGAACGAAGAGCTGAAAAATTGTAGTAAAAACCTCTCGATGTTCTCTTTAGAAGATTCACACGAAAAAGAGTCTGTTCAATGAGGTCAGATTCCACTCTGTCATCAAACGTTGTTGCAGTTTTAATGTCCAGATAATGATTGCCTATAAAATTGTAGAGTAGATCAAAGCCGGCTCCAACATTATAACTGCCATCTCCGCCCAGACGGTTGGTGATCATTGTTCCTGCATGTGAATTTTGATTGATCACATTTCGCTTTGCACGATAAATTCCAAAATTTTCGGACGGCAGATCAATATCATCAAGCTTGTCCGTTTGCATATTTAGGATGCCAATATCCCATTTCCCGGTACGTCCGGATAAGCGGGCCCCTCCAAGTATTCTCACCTGCTGTCCCTGTTCAAGTCCTATTCTTCGGCTGTAGAACAGGGCATTATTTCCGCCAAGGTTGAAATCAAAAATATCCGATCGCTCCTGAAAAAATTGTCGTTTCTCCGGGAAAAATAGAGGAGTCCGAGAGAGATTTACTTGTGCTTCATCAGCTTCAACCTGGGCAAAATCAGTATTAAGGGTAATGTCCAGGTTCATATTCCCCGTGATGGGATATTTGATATCCAACCCGGCTTCTGTTACATAATCAGTCTCGGTTTGGTAGGCATTCCCATCGATATTCTGAAAATTGGATTGGCTAAACCCTCCTAAAAGGTAAGGGGTTACATAAAACGGTTTTTGATACTCAATTCCTGTAAAACGAACTTTCTGAGCCTGAGTGGGTTTCGTGAATCCCCTGGACCATTCAGGAGCAATATCTGGAAAAATGTGACGCTCAGCCCTGCTGGCATCCCATCGATAGGTGATCAGTCCCATGATCACTTCATTGTTTATTTCTTGAAAACCAAGACTGGAAAAGGGAATTCGAATTTCTGCAAACCAGCCTTCATCCGTGATTTCAGTTGCAGCATCCCAATAGGTATTCCAATCCCGGTTAAAGGAGTTACTGCCTTCGGAGTCGTTCGAAACCTGCTGGTCAACGCGAACACCTGTAGGTGTTACAAAAAACCACTTTGCATTTTCATTATCATTGTATGAGTCCAGGATCACTGCAAATGTTTCGTCTCCACTGTAGCGATCCCGATAGAGAGTGTTGGCTACAATACCGTCCGGGTTTGTATCAAAGAGTTCACCGGCTACATATAGATATTCATCATCGTAGGCCACCTTGATTACGGTTCTATTGGACATTTCGCCTCCATACACAGGTTGGTATACCGTCATGGGAAATGGTTGAATCTCCTGCCAAGCAGGTTCATCCGGCATACCGTCAAGGGTTACCTCAGACGGGATTCGCTGAATTTCTATAGGAGTTTGCTTGTCGGAAGTTTGTATAGGGCTCTGCAACAGAAGTGCAAAAGCTAAAGTTAGCAGAAGGTTCATGTTTTTTTAGTTTACCCAATCAGGGATAATTCCAATTTCAATCCCAAAGACATAAGCAAATAGAGTATAGCAAGCGATACTCAGGATTAGTGAAACAATAATATTCAACCATATTCCCGCTTTGGCCATCTGTGGGATAGAAACTTTACCGCTCCCATAAATGATGGCATTCGGTGGAGTGGCTACCGGGAGCATAAACGCGCAGCTTGCCGCAATTGCAGCGGGTATAACAAAAAGAAATGGATTTTGACCAATGCCCACGGCCGATGATGCCAGGATTGGAATAAATGCAGCTGCAGTGGCAGTATTACTGGTAATTTCAGTTAAGAAAACAACAATCAGAATAACGACTAAAAGCAGTAAGATAATGGGTAGTGTATCCAGACCGCTTACTCCCTGACCAATCCAGGCTGCAAGTCCGGTTGAGCTTATCGCCGAGGCTAAACTGAGTCCACCCCCAAAAAGGATCAGTATGCCCCATGGTAAATCTCGTAAATTATTCCACTGTAATAGCATTCCGCCGGTGCCTTTACCGTTGGGTACTACAAATAGAACAACCCCGGCTGTGATTGCAATACCGGCGTCGGATAAGCCGGGAATAATTTCTGAAATAAGGGGGCGGAAAATCCAAAAAAGAGCCGTGGTTGTAAAAATGATTGCAACTCGAAATTCCGGTTTGGTGATCTTGCCCAGCTTTTCAAGCTGATTCAGGATGATCGATTTTCCACCGGGTAACTCTTTCATTTTAATTGGAAAAATGAAACGGCTCAGAAGGAGATACATGATCGGAAGCAGTAGAATTACAAGAGGTACACCTACCATCATCCATTGAGCAAAACTAATCTCGATCCCATAATTTTCGAGCATGAATGCTGCCATAAGAGCATTTGGAGGCGTACCGATCAGCGTACCGATACCTCCGATATTACAGGCATAAGCGATAGATAGCAGGAGTACAATTTCAAAATTGGTAATAACGGGTTTTTCACTATCGTTGTCTCTTTTATTTTCTACAAGCTGAAGCACAGATAGTGCAATCGGGAGCATCATTAAAGCTGTAGCGGTATTACTTACCCACATACTCAGAAATGCAGAGGCAATGATAAAGCCGATGATAATTGAAGATGGTTTTACGCCCATTACATTTACAATATTCAGCGCAATTCGTTTATGCAGATTCCAGGTTTGCATTGCTATGGCAATAATAAATCCTCCCATAAAAAGGAAAACCAATGGATTTGCATAGGGTGTGGTAGCATCGCCGATGGGAGATATTCCGAGTACCGGAAAGAGAACAATAGGGATCAGAGACGTGGCAGCAATGGGGATAGCCTCAGAAATCCACCACGTAGCCATGAGTATGGCAACGGCAGCGGTTTTCCAGGCAGCTTCATCAAGTCCTTCCGGAGCAGGAAGAAAAAGGAATATGAGAAACAGGATGAATCCAAGATATAGCCCAAATCGAGATGAATCGGCAATTCGATTTAACATAGTATCATTAAATTAAAAAATGCGCACTGTTATATAGACAATCGAAAATGGAAAAACCCCTATTGGAGTATGGAAATATTTATCAGAAGCTGGTAGAATCGAATAAAGCCTTCATCATTTTTTTATAGGCAGGGGTTAATTCAACACTGCGCCGCTCCATCATTTTTCCCATAGCCTCAATGGCTTTTTCAAAATGGTAGGGCACAATATCGTGTCCGCTCACCCAGCTAAAAGATGGGATATACTTTGGCGGGTATCCATCGGAAAAGAGATTACAGCAAACACCGCAAAGTGTTCCGGTATTAAGCATAGAGTTAATACCTGTTTTGCTATGATCTCCCATTATTGTACCGATAAATTGCTGCCCGGTGTCAACCATTTTTCCGGATCTCCATTCAGTGACTTTAACCGTGCTGTAGTTGTTTTTGAGATTTGATGTATTGGTATCTGCGCCAATGTTTACCCATTGGCCAAACACAGAGTTTCCGGCATATCCATCGTGTGCTTTATTTGAATAGGAGTGAAATATTACGTTGGAAATTTCGCCGCCAACTTTACAAACCGGGCCGATTGTAGTGTCTTCGTATATTTTGGCTCCCATTTTAACCACCGATTTTTCGCAAATAGCAGACGGTCCGCGCACTACGGAATTTGCCATTACATGGGCATTCTTGCCAATGTAAATAGGCCCTTTATCGGCAACGAGCATTGCACCGGGTTCGATGACAGCTCCTTCATCTATGTATATGTTCTCCGGTTTAACGAACAGAGTATTCGGGAAAATCTTCTCTTCTCCATAGGCAATTTTTTTGGATAAGATGAGGTCATTTTTAATTTCATCTCCGTTTAGTTGAAACAATTCCCAAATGTTTTTAACGATTGTATTTCCTTCTGAATCAGTATCAGAAGTTTCCAATACAGTTAAATCTATACCCGATTTGCACCATTTATTATGTTCCTCCGGTTCTATTAATGCGGCTACAAGAGAATCATCGCACAGAAGTCCCTGAGAAATTTCTAACTGCTTTATCTGTTCAATTAAACGTACATTCGGTATAAATCGAGGATTAATCCATAGAGCGGCTTTATGTTCTTTATTTAGTGAGGGTGTCTTAAATACTCCTGACATGTGTTGGCGCACGGGGCCTCCTAATTCAGAATCTTTAGGCAAGTCGAGTGCATACCTCCATTTTTCAGCAAGTGTAAAAATTCCAACTCTCAAATCGTAAACGGGCCGAGTAAGAGTTAATGGATGGAAGTTTTCCATGTAGTGATCTTCGAAGAAGGAGTATTGTAATTTCATTATATTTTGATTTCCTTTTCAGGGAATTCTGATTTGTTGTCTTGATGATTTACGGATTGTTAAATAACAAATTATTTTGAATCAAACGTTATGAATATTATGTACAATTTAAAAAAGTACATAATGGTACAATGAAGAGTAAAAACTGATTTAAAAAATATATCAGTTAGTTTCAGATCAATAAAAATAAAGAAAGACTATGTGCGGAATAGTAGGTTATGTAGGTGATAGAGACGCCGCTGAAGTATTAATCAAAGGGTTGAAAAGACTGGAGTACAGAGGGTACGACTCTGCCGGTATAGCTATTATGAATGGCGAATTAAATATCCAGAAAGGTAAAGGAAAAGTTGCCAACCTGAATAAGAGAGTGCTCGAGAACAGCGTAAAAGGTCATATTGGTATTGGCCACACACGCTGGGCAACTCACGGCGAACCCAATGACGTAAATTCTCACCCACATTTGAGTGAGTCAGGTAAAATTGCTGTAGTACATAACGGCATTATTGAAAACTACGGATCTCTCAAGCGATCGCTAACAGAAAAAGGGCGAACGTTTAAGAGTATGACCGACACCGAGATTATAGCTCAACTGATTGAGGAGATCTATACAACTTCTAAAGATCTTACTTTTGAAGAAGCCATCCGACTAACGTTAAAACAGATAGTCGGGACCTACGGTTTAGCTATCGTAAACCTGGAAAATCCGGAGAAGATCTATATTGCTCGAAAAGGTTCGCCATTATTATTAGGCATTGGGGATAATGAGATGTTCATCGCGTCAGATGCATCGCCAATTGTTGAGTATACCAATAAGGTAGTTTATCTGGATGATGGTGAAATGGCGGTTGTAGATCGCAACGGATATGATGTTAAGACAATTGATGACGTCAGCCTGACAAAAGAGGTTCACGAATTGGCGATCAGTCTGGAGGAAATTGAGAAAGCCGGTTATCCTCATTTTATGCTGAAGGAAATTTTTGAACAACCAAAATCGCTTGCCGATTGCATGCGTGGGCGCATTGATCCTGATAAAGGAACCATACAGCTGGGAGGTATTGCGGATGTAATGGACGATCTGGCTGATGCAAATCGAATTGTAATTGCCGCATGCGGTACCAGCTGGCATTCCGGTTTGGTGGGCGAGTATCTATTTGAATATCTGGCTAAAACACCCGTTGAGGTTGAATATGCATCGGAGTTTCGTTACCGGGATCCACTGATTGGAGAAGGTGATGTAATGCTGGTCATTTCTCAAAGTGGTGAAACAGCCGATACTCTCGCTGCATTGCGTGAAGCAAGGGAACGTGGTGCGAAGGTTCTGGGTATTTGTAATGTGGTTGGTTCCACCATCTCAAGAGAAACAGACGCCGGAGTATTTACCCATGCCGGTCCCGAAATCGGAGTAGCCTCAACCAAAGCATTTACCGCACAGGTAGTGGTATTGACAATGATGGCACTGGCTCTTGGTATTAAAAAGGGGCATATCGACAATAAGAAAGCGAAAAAATACATCAAAGAGCTGGATACGATTCCCGCTAAAGTTGACCAGATTTTGAAAGAGTGTGACGATGTGACCAAAGAGATGGCGAAGATGTTCACATACGCGCCCAATTTCCTCTACCTGGGTCGGAGTTACAATTTCCCTGTTGCTTTGGAGGGCGCATTAAAGCTCAAAGAGATCTCCTACATCCATGCCGAAGGATATCCTGCAGCGGAGATGAAGCATGGACCTATCGCACTGATCGACGAAATGATGCCGGTTGTGGTAATTGCGGCAACAGATCATACCAACGATAAAATGATCTCAAATATTGAGGAAGTAAAAGCCCGTAAGGGACGAATCATCTCTATTATGAATAAGGAGAATAGTGATGTGAAAGATCTGTCGGAATACTCTATCTCAATTCCTTCAACTTTTGATGTTTTTACACCTCTTCTCACGGTCATACCGCTGCAGCTTCTATCATACTATATTGCTGTGAACAGAGGATGTAATGTGGATCAACCCAGAAATCTGGCAAAGAGCGTGACTGTTGAATAGTCATGTAATCTTATGAGATTGAGTTCGTTGTAGCATCTTATGAAGGTATCCGTTAAAAATATGGTTTGTCCCCGTTGCGTGGAGTCTGTAACAGATATTCTGATGGGGATGGATCTGTCTAACGCACACGTTGAGCTGGGTTCTGTTGAATTGGACAGAAAATTTACTGAGGCCGAACTGGATCTGTTTAGTGAACGTCTTCAGTCAAAGGGATTTGAGCTCATTTTTGATAGAGAGACAGAGCTGGTTAACGAAGTGAAGGCAGCTCTCATTCAATATATTGATCATCTGGAAAATTCACGTACACCGGATAAGCTCTCTATTTTTGTCTCTAAACAGACCAATTATAACTACTCCTATTTAAGTAAAGTCTACTCCGATCAGACCGGGGCAACGATTGAAACTCATCTGATTGAGATGAAAATTGAACGGGTAAAAGAGATGCTCAGTTTCCGGAAGTGGACGCTGAGTGAAATTGCATGGAAACTGAAATACAGCAGTGTGCAATATCTTTCCAACCAATTTAAAAAAGTGACGGGGATGACGGTTACTGAGTACAGAACGTCTGATCAAAAAACTCGCAAATCACTGGATCAGATTTAGCCAAAAATTTTACACATCCTGATATTTCCCCTGTAACAGTCCGGGGCTTTCCTATCCGTATATTTGGATCAGAACATTGAAGAAAATGATCAAATCTACATCATGAAAAAAAGAATTCAGATAAATGGCATGCACTGCGCAGGATGCACAAGCGCAGTTGAAAAGGTTCTAAACCGCTTGGATGAGGTGAAGAGTGCAAATGTTCAACTTACTACTGAAAGTGCTGAAATTGAAGTTGAAGGCGATGATTTCCCTTTTGATAAAGTGCGTGAGGCGATCCAAAATGCGGGGTACGAAGTGGAAGAGCCAAAAAGTGATTCAGTAACCTTTCAAATTGGGGGAATGCACTGTACGGGTTGTTCTTCTGCCGTTGAAAAGGCGGTTAAAAAGCAGGTTGGTGTTACAGCAGCAAATGTAAACCTTGCTGCAGAAAAAGCATTTGTTGACTTCGATAGTTCTCAGGTATCTGTTGATCAAATAAAAGAGAGTATTGAGAATGCCGGTTATGAAGTGATCGACGAGCAAAAAAAAAAGCCAATAAGTTAGAGCAGAAAAGAGAGAGAGAGGAGAAGAAACTTTCTGCAGCCAAACAGAAAGCGGTACGGAGCTGGGCTGTTACGGTTCCGCTTATGATCTGGATGCTTCTCAGCATGGTTCTTGGAATCCAGATTACTTCGCATCTTGTGATGGAGATTGCAATGGTTTTGGGTGCCGGTTATGTACTTTTCGGCCCCGGTTATGAAACACTTCGAAGCGCCCTGATCTCATCCAGAAACTTAACACCCAATATGGATGTATTGATTGCTCTGGGTACAACTGCATCCCTAATTACAGGTTTGGTCTCACTCGGCCATATGCTTGGCTTGATAGAGTCAGAATTCTACAGCTTTGCCGGAATTGCGGCCATGATTATGGCATTTCATCTGACAGGCAGATATATCGAAGCAAAAGCTCGAGGACGTGCTTCTGATGCTATTACAAAGCTTTTAACACTGGAGGCAAAAACCGCTCGAATTATCAAGAACGGTGTAGAGGAAGAAATTGAAATTGATAGGCTGAAGAAGGGCGACGTGATGATTGTCCGGCCGGGAGAAACCATTCCAACAGATGGGGAAGTTGTAGATGGTAAAAGCTCAGTTGATGAGTCGATGGTAACCGGTGAATCGATGCCGGTAATTAGAGAAAAGGGTGATGAGGTTATTGGCGGTACCATCAATACGGAAGGCTCCATACGCGTGCAGGCAAAAGAAGTTGGAGAGAATACATTTCTGAACCGTGTCATTCAAATGGTGGAAGAAGCCCAGGGGTCAAAAATACCAATTCAGGATTTTGCAGATAAGGTTACTGCGATATTTGTACCGGTTATTTTAGTACTAACAGCAGTAACGTTTACTGTTTGGCTGCTATTCCCGGAATCACTGCGTCCAATTCTACTATGGGCAGACTCATTTATTCCCTGGATTATCACAGATCTGCAACCGGTTAGTCAGGCATTCTTTGTGGCCCTTGCAGTGTTGGTAATTGCATGCCCATGTGCTTTAGGATTAGCTACTCCCACAGCTCTGATGGTTGGAACAGGACTGGGTGCCGAGAACGGAATTCTTATTCGAAAGGGAGAATCGATTCAGCGCTTACAAGAGGTAACAACGTTTGTCTTTGATAAAACAGGTACTTTGACCAAGGGAGAACCAGAAGTAACAGATTGGTTTGAAGTGGGAAAAAGTAATATGGAGCTGAAAAAGATGATCGCAGCTGCGGAAAATTACTCAGAGCATCCGATTAGTAAAGCGATTCTGAATTATACTGGATCAGATAGTCTGCCGGACTCTGAAGAGTTTGAATCGTTTACCGGGAAAGGTGTAAAAGCTGTTGTTCAGGGCTCCAGAGTTCTGGCCGGTAATATTGATCTGCTCAAGCAGTTTTCAGTAGACCAGTCAGATTTGGTTAAGAACAAGGCGGATGAATTTCATTCAGCCGGCAAAACAACCATTTTTCTGGTGATTGACGAAGAGGTTGTGGCACTTTGTGGTATCAAAGATACAATCAAACCGGATACAGCCGATGCTATTCGAGAAATTCATCAACTCGGCTATAAAACTGTAATGTTGACGGGAGATCAGCAGAAAGTGGCAAATATAATTGCAGAGGAGATCGGAATTGAGCAAGTATTTGCACAGGTAAAACCGGACGAGAAATCAGATGTAATCAAAAGATTACAAGATGCAGGTGAAGTTGTAGCCATGGTGGGAGATGGTATCAATGATGCTCCGGCACTTACTCAGTCGGACGTGGGTATTGCGTTGGGCACAGGAACCGATATCGCGATCGAATCGGGCAGTATGATCTTAATTGATGGAAATCCCAAGGCAATCCTGAAAGCGATCAATCTAAGTAACGAGACGTTCAAAAAAATCCGGCAAAACCTCTTTTGGGCATTTTTCTATAATATAATAATGCTTCCTGTTGCCATGATTGGGTGGATGCATCCAGTTTTGGCCGAAATTGCCATGGCCTTTAGTTCGATCAATGTAGTAGGGAATTCGAAACGGCTGCAAAAGAAAAAAATCTAGCCTGAAGTGTATTAGTAAGGAACTTTATACGTGCAATTTTGTAACAAACCCCTTTCTGAATACTCTTTTAAAATACACAGCGATTTTAAAGTTTTGTAAATAGTTGTGTAGTTGAAAACTTAAAACTTGATTTTGGTTTGGGATATATTTAGATATAATAGTCTCATTTAGCCATTCTTTAAAAATTTTTGTGTTCTCTGATGAAAAACTGGAAAACTTTACTATTCAAGGTAGCTCTGCTCGTAGTTATCGCTATTGTCGTATTTACAGGATGATTTAAAATTTAATAGCTAATTATAGCTATGGTCGCCACATTTTTATACATTCAAAATTGAATGTCATAATGAGTGTATAAATGAGAGATAATTTAAAATTTATCAGCGACCACACCGAGCTCTTCGGAAAACTTTTAAATCAAACATTTGACGCCCTTCTTGTATCTAAGTTGAGAGGCAGTGACCTCGAGACTGTATTTGCAAATCAAACCTATTATTCGATCAGCGGTTTAAGTGAACAAGATGTTATAGGTTCACGTCCACGAATAACGGCATCTTCAACTTCTGCAAATAACCTATACGATTCAATTCTTACGCATTTTAAAAAAGATTCACTATTTGAGGCAGAGTGCACCTGTTTGAATAAGGCGGGATCACCATTCTGGGCTATTATTAAATCCTTTCCGCTGAATGCGGGCGGTGAAAAGTTTTGTGTTACAATTTTAAAAGAGATTACGATCCGAAAAAAACGTGAAAATGAACTGAAAAGAGCTCTAAAGGAAGCCGAGTCGTCCAAAATTGTAAAAGATAAGTTTCTGGCTAATATGAGCCACGAAATGAGAACACCGCTAAATGGCATTCTTGGAATTACCCAGCTTTTGGAAAGCAAAGAATTAGATAAAGAGAACTCTGACTATGTTGAAGAGATCAAACTTTCCGCGGAAAATTTACTTGCCATTGTTAACGATATACTGGAATTCAACTTCTTAAAATCGACCCAATTTAAGTTAGAAAACAGGAAATTCAATATCCGTAAACTGCTTAAACAGGTAGTGAATAATGTTAAAAATCAGACCGAAGAGAAAGGATTAGGGCTTGAATTGGTTATTTCAGAAAATGTACCTGAATATCTTGTTGGAGATTCTGTAAGGCTTTCCCAAATCGTGATGAACATTCTGAGTAACTCAATCAAGTTTACAAAAGAGGGAGAAATTGCAATTTTTGTCACAAACAGGAATTCAGAAAATGGCAAAATTCCAATCGAATTAAAGATCAAAGATACCGGTATTGGAATACCCGAATCGATGATCAATAATATTTTTGAGAGTTTTAGTCAGGCATCGAAATCTACGTCATATAAGTTTGGGGGGACGGGACTCGGACTTTCACTGGTGAAGCAGCTGGTAGGCTATATGGATGGTAAGGTAGATGTTGAAAGCAAAGAAGGAGAGGGAACGTCTGTCCTTTTACAAATACCGTTCTATTTGCCTGAAGATGCTGTTGATTTTAAAACATTAAAGAGCTCAGAAACCGACAGTAAAAGTCAGAGTTTTAGCGGTCATAAAATTTTAATTGTTGACGATTACACTGTAAACCGCAGAATTGTGAAAGGGATGATGAAAAAGCTTGGAGTAGATGCCGACGAAGCGGAGGATGGGAGTACCGCATTGGAGATGGTGGAACAAAACGATTATTCTGCGATCTTTATGGATGTTCATATGCCCGGAATGGGAGGGTTGGAGGCAACGGAAAGAATTCGAGAACATGAAAAAAAATCAAAAAGAGATGTACCTATAATCGCCATTACAGCGTCAGTTTTGGACAGGGATATTGAAGAGTGCAAACAAGCGGGGATGGATGGTTTTATCGCCAAGCCGTTTACCTATGATGAACTTTATAACAGCTTTAAAGAATTTATTAATAACGGCAGATCTTCAAACTCAAATACTACTTCACAAAGCGATGATTCATCGGGGCTTGACCTTAAAAACCTTTATGAGTTAACCGGTGGTGATGAAGATCTTTTAAAGGAGATTATGGAGCTCTTTTTGGATCAAACGCCGGAGTTGATGGGTAATGTAATATCCCACTTCAAAAGCAACGAGTACGATCAGGTCAAAGAGTTTTCACATACTCTTAAACCAACGTTTACCTATGTTGGAATGGAAAAAGCAACAGAGCTTGCAGAACAGATTGAATTGCTGGCCGGTAAAAATAATCCCGATACAAAAAAGCTTGAAGGGTTAATCCATGAGTTGAATGTGATTTGCACCCAAGCGATAAATAAAGTTAAGGAAGCTCGTTCTACCATGTCATAAGTATCGCACCATTTGTACGTGCGGAATTCCATCGAGTATATAGGTTTCTCCGGCTGGCTTAAATCCAAGGTCTTTATAAAACTGTAGAAGATGAGCCTGAGCTTCAATCCTGATAGACTTATGCCCGTCTTCTGCAATACGATCTATGGATTCCAATATGATTTTCTTCCCGTAGCCTTTGCCTCTGAATTTTTCTTTTACAACAATCCTTCCGATGGAGATCTCATCGAATTTAACTTTCGGTGGGACTATTCTGCTGTATGCCGCCAGCTCTTCACCAATCTTAAGCAGTAAATGTTTAGAAACGTCATCTAAGCCATCAATATCCTCATAAACACAATTTTGCTCAACGATAAAAATATCCTGTCGCAGTTTAAGGATGTCATAAAGTTCTGAAGGAGGTATCTTGCCGATTCCATGGAAAAGAGAAAATTTCATGCAGGGTAAACTTTTTGGGGTTTTTCACGTAAGCTCAGGAAAATGTAACGAATCTCAATGCTATGTTAAAAATCCTACTTATAAACAGCCTGGTCATATTTTTTGGAGCATATCTTTTAGACGGTGTGTCTGTGAAAAACTATTTCACCGCATTGGGAGTAGCCATTCTGCTTGGATTGGTAAATATTTTTATAAAACCGCTCATCATTTTTCTGACACTGCCGCTTACCATTCTGACCCTGGGACTATTTATATGGGTGATAAATGCCTGGATGTTGATGTTGATTGATAAACTTGTCGAAGGATTTAAACTTCGAAACTTTTGGTGGGCTCTACTCTTTGGTCTGTTTATTTCTGTATTAAATGGAATCCTTTTCAGGATATTCTAGTTCAAAAGCACTCCATGGGCAGATAATAATTGTGGGTAAAAAAAGTGACTATCTTTTTTCTTATTTTATAAAACTGTTATAAAGTTTAAACTAATTTTTGATTAGAGATTAGCAAGAGAAGTTCACAATTTATCTGCTCTTTATCGCTCATAACAGACCTTTTTTATAACCCATTACAGTCCACTAAAAGTATTTCTATCTCGGATGGTCAAAAAAACAGTAACAGTTAAAAACGAAGCAGGATTACATGCCCGGCCTTCGTCCGTACTTGTAAAAACGGCATCTAAATTTGAATCAGATTTCTACATTAGCATGTATGGTTATAAGGTAAATGGGAAAAGCATTTTGGGAGTTATGACGCTTGCAGCTGAATCGGGTGCTGAAATGGAATTAATCTTTGAAGGAAAAGATGAAGAGGAAGCCATGACCGCAATTTCTGAACTATTTGAAAATAAATTTGAAAACAACTGAAATAGCCCGATATGGTAGGTCGAATTGAATTTGAGGGAGTGCCGGCAGCCGGTGGTATCGGAATTGGAAAAGCACACATTCTTGAAGAGAGACAGAATGAAGTTAGCCCGGAAAAAATTCATCAGGATGAAATTCAACTCAATGTCGACAAATGTGATCGAGCTTTCAAAGCGCTTAAAGAAGAATTTATCAATCTGAGAGATGATGCTACGGAAGAAGTGGCTGATATTATAGATGCGCAGATAGAATCTTTAAAAGATCCTGAGTTATATAAAACGATACTTCATAAAATTCAATCAGAGCGATATGAAGCTGAATACGCGATTTATAGCACTCTGAATGAATATATCCATATCATGGAGAACGCTGATGCCGAATGGCTGAATGAGCGCACGATAGATTTAATAGCAATCAGGGATCAATTAGTTGATGTAGCAAGGAATAAAAAACAGGTTGAAGATCTGGAACCGGGATCTGTTGTTTTTGCAACTAATGTATCTCCCACATCAATGATTGAGCTTAGCAGAAATAGCATTGCCGGATTGGTTATGCAAAAAGGCGGCCTTACATCTCACGCAGTTATTTTGGCTCAATCTTTGGACATTCCATGCGTAATAGGGGTAGACTGGAAGGCCAAACGGTTTAAAAATAATGAAGAAGTTATCGTTGATGGAGACTTGGGTTCGGTTGTTATACGGGCACCTGAAACTGAACGGAATGTTTATGTAAAGCGAAAGAAGAAGCAGAAGGAAAAAGCAGAAAAAATTCTTCAAATATCGAAACAGCCAAGTGAAACAGCTTGTGGGAAGAAGTTTAAACTTCAGGCAAACGTCGAGTTTTTAGAAGAACTCCCAAAAGTTAAAACTCATGGTGCTGACGGGGTGGGACTTTTAAGAACCGAAACGATATTATTTCAGAAAACAGGATTCGATGTTGAAGCTCAGCTTGATTTCTATAGAAAAGTAGTGGAAGCGAGTGGTCAATCGGATGTTACGATACGACTTTTTGATGCCGGTGGGGATAAACTCTTGGATGACATGGATTCCGAGTCGAACCCATTTTTGGGTTGGCGGGGAATAAGGATGCTGCTTGATGAAAGCGAACTCTTGGGGAATCAGCTGGAAGCGATATACAGACTATCTGGAGATTATAAGGATAGAATTAAGCTTTTGGTACCTATGGTGTCCTGTATAAGTGAGATACACAAGCTCAAAAAGAGAATAGCCGAAATAAAAGATAAACTTACCGAAGAAGGGATTAAATTTGACCAAAATCTTCAAATCGGCGTGATGATTGAGGTGCCAAGTGCGGCATTGATGGCAGACAGAGTAGCAAAAGAAGTAGATTTTTTCAGTATTGGAACAAATGATTTAACTCAATATACACTGGCGGTAGATCGAGGGAATGAAAAAATTTCAACTTTATATCAGCCATATCATCCTGCCGTTTGGAAGCTTATAAAAATGACTCTTGATGGTGCGAAAAAGAGTGATATACCGGTGACTGTTTGTGGTGAAATGGCATCCAAGCCAAAAGCTGCCGCTTGTCTTTTTGGGCTGGGTATTGAAAACTTAAGTATGACAACCGGAGCACTGCCCAAGGTAAAAAGTATGCTTTGCAGTCAAAATATGAATGATATGAAGAATTTTTCGGAACAAGTTATGAAAGCGAACTCTCCCGATGAGGTTCTGATATTAATGAATGAGTTTGGTGAGTAGCATTTCTGAGATTACCCGGATATACAGCTTATTCTCTTTATAAATACATAATAAATATAGCATTTTGCTTAGGTAGAGTTTGTCTCTTAAGTGGGGAAGCGATTCCATGAATTAAATAATCATGGTAAATAGTGTTTTAGACTAATCATATAAATATTAAATCGATATAAAGCGTAATAATATTTAACACATATCTTTATTTAAGTAAAAACATTAGTTATTATTCCCTTAAATCTTTTAAATAAAACAGAGATAAAATGATTAGCAAAGCTTATACACCCAAAAGAACAATTTGCAAAGTTACTTTTACTATACCCGGTGAGTGGGCAGAAAAGAAAGTGAATCTGGTAGGAGATTTTAATGACTGGAATGAGACCTCTGATCCTATGAAAAAAAATAAGAAGGGAAACTGGGAACTCACTTTAAGACTCAAGCCGGAGTCTACTTATAAATTCAGATATTTGCTGGATGGAGTGAAGTGGGAAAATGATGATGATGCTGATCAATATGCGCCCAATGAATTTGGAAGTGATGACTCAGTGGTCATTACAGGTAAATAGTTTAAAATGAGTCATACTTTCGAGAAAGATTATTTTCAAAATCAACTATCTACTCGTTGGCTGGGTAGGGATTTTGAACATCTGGCGAAGGTTGATTCTACAAATTCTTACTTAAAAAAAATCCCTGCCAAACAGTTAAAGCATGGGCAGGTAGTTATTGCGGATAATCAGGAGAAGGGCAGAGGGCAGCATCAAAAAGAGTGGGTCACTGAACCGGGTAAAAACCTGACTTTTACACTGGTCTTAAAACCGGATCGGGCTGAAGGGCTGACTCTATTAACCCTTTCCTGCGCATTGGCAGTTGCGAACGTGCTTCAGAACTATTGTAAAAAAACGGTTCTCCTCAAGTGGCCGAATGACATTTATGTAGATCGTAAAAAAATTGGAGGAGTGTTAACAGAATGCTCTTTTTTAGGCCCGAAACCGGAAAAAGTTCTGATCGGTATTGGGGTAAATATCAATCAGGAGGAATTTTATACCGGTAGTGTTCAACAGGCTGTCTCATTACATCAATTAACGGGAGAGAAATTTAAACGGGAAGAGATACTTGCTAATATTTTAAACAGGATTGAGCAACTGTATCAAAGTTGGACTGATCGGGACAGTGTTGTTCATAAAGAAATTAGCAAATCACTGATAGGCTTCGGGGATTGGATCAGGTTAAGTGTTGATGACGAAATCTTTGAGGGGCGGTTTAAATTTTTGGGAGTTAATAAAAAAGGTGAGTTATTAGTATTAAATGAGAAATTGGAGCTCAACACCTATTCACATGAGCAAATTCGAATCATCACCGGTAGCGAAAGCATTTCAAAAGTCCGTTAAGAATTATCTTCCAGATTCCTCAACATTGATAGCCGGAGTGAGCGGCGGCCCCGATTCGATGGCACTAATGTACTTATTACACCGGTTTGAGGTAAGTGCAGTTATTGTGCATTGCAACTATCAGTTGAGAGGAGACGATTCCGAAAAAGATCAGAGACTTGTAGAGAAAATGAGCGCATTTTGGGGTTTTGAATGTGTATCTGTTCGGTTGGAAAATGAGTCAGCTTCCAATTTTCAACAGTGGGCAAGGGAGCGCAGATATGAAATATTTTTTGATCTGAAACGTGAATTTGATGCAGATTTTGTGACAACGGCACATCATCAGGACGATCAGATCGAAACGATACTGCAACGGATTCTAAGGGGTTCGGGAATTACTGCATTGAGTGGTATAAAACCACTGGAAAACCAACTTTTCAGACCATTGCTTGAGATAAGTAAATCTGAAATAATGAAGTTTGCTGAGCATTTCAATATCCCTTACAGAATTGATAACAGCAACGAGGAGTCAACGTATGCCAGGAATTTTCTTCGTCACAACTGGTTTCCGGAGCTTCAAAATTTTTTTCCGGGATGGCGTGATAATATTCTGAAGCTTTCCGTACGGGCAACTGAATTTGAGTTGATGACAGGAGAGGTTTTGAATTCGGTTAAAAAGAGTAGTCGGTCAATAAGCCGAACCGGATTTTTAAACTTGCCCGATCAAATTCGCCCTCCCATACTATATCAGTTTATGGAAGAGATGAATATTAATATTAATGTCAGCAGTTCTTTACAAAAAATAGCCGAAAATTTAGCTGAACTTCAGTCCGGAAAATCTGTTCAACTCTCCAATCACTACCAGATCATTCGGGATAGAGATCTGTTTACGGTACAAAACCTAAGAAATGATCGTAGGACACCGGTTAAAATCAGTTCAGAGGATCTCACACAACTTCAAAAGGTTTATGGTTTGCAGTTAAGTATCGAAAAATTCACTGAAAAATTTATACCCGAAACACTTTCAATGGATTTGTCAAAAATTGCTTTTCCAATTACGATTCGTCAATGGGAAGAGGGAGATTCTATACGGCCGCTTGGTATGGAGGGGACTCAGCTAATATCTGACCACTTGACAAACAGAAAAATATCATCTGCCAGAAAATCTGAAGCTTTTGTAATAGAATCTTTTGATGGAAATATTTGTGCCGTTATATTCCCTCACCATACTTCGGACAATCAACCGGGGACCATATCTGAGAAGGTCCGCTGTTCTTCTGAAACAGAAAAAGTAGTAGTTATTCGCAATCAAACGTAATTCATGAATTTGTATCTGCCCGAGAAAATTAATGTTCAGGGTGAGGAGTTCAGAGTTTACCTCACTCAGGAAGAAATTCAACAGAAGATTAAACATATTGGCCAAACACTAAGCCGGAAATTTATGGACAAGAGACCCATTTTTATTGGTGTTCTCAATGGGTCATACATTTTTTTGGCAGATTTGATGCGATACGTGAGTATTCCCTGTGAAGTGGACTTTTTGAAATTGAGCAGCTACGGGGACGAAAAGGTCTCTTCCGGACAGGTGCATGATTTGAAACAGATCGACGCGGATATTAAAGACAGGCATGTGATTATCGTTGAAGACATTGTAGATACCGGTCTTTCGATGAAGTATTTGGTGGATAAACTGAAGCAGCATGAACCGGCCTCTCTTACTGTTGTAACGCTCTTGCATAAAACAGAGGCAACCAGACACGAGGTACAGATAGATTACGCTGCGTTTAAAATTCCCAATCTTTTTGTATTAGGATACGGACTGGATTTTGCGCAGGAAGGAAGAAATCTGGGGCAGATTTATATTCAAATTAAAAAGGATGGGGATTAATTTTAATTTATTTGGAATCGAGGTTGCAAAGGGCTCTGAAAGCTTCATATATTTGATGCTCTGATCAAAATGAGAATCAATTCGAACACGGAGAGATGGCTGAGTGGTCGAAAGCGCTCCCCTGCTAAGGGAGTAAACCCCGAAAGGGGTTTCGAGGGTTCGAATCCCTCTCTCTCCGCACTTTATAGGATGCTGTTTAAACAATAGCATCCTATTTTTTTTATCTAAATCGAACCTGTCATGTCTTTTCTGATTTTAGAGTTTATTCCCGCCGCTTTTATTCCACTCTTTATTTTCTTTGCCCGAATACTGGATGTGAGTATCGGTACGATTCGGATCATGTTTGTTTCGAAAGGGTATAGAGGTAAGGCAACTCTTCTTGGTTTCGTTGAAGTGCTTATCTGGATCATAATTGTTGCTCAGATATTTACCAATCTCGATAACTGGCTCAATTACGTAGCATTTGCAGGTGGTTTTGCCACAGGTAACTATGTTGGGATGTATATCGAAGAAAAAATGAAAATGGGTGTTCAAATCTACCGGATTATTGTCAATCAGGAGAATTCGGGATTGGCAGAAGAACTCATGAATAGAGACTTTCGGGTAACGGTTGTACCGGGAGAGGGAAAATTCGGCCCAGTGAAAGTGCTTTTTACTGTTGCAAAACGGAAAAGGTGGCAGGAGCTCTCTGAGGTTGTAAACAAATTTGCACCTAATGCATTCTATTCCGTAGAAGATGTGAAAAAAGTTTCGCTGATGGAGGAGGAGATCCAGCCAACCCGGTTAGATGTTTGGAGTAGAATGCTGAAACTGAAAAAAAGTATATAAAGTGACTGATTAAATGGATGAATCACGAAGAAATATACTGAAGAAGAAGAGGGAGAGGGATCAAAAAAAGCAGGAAATTTCGAGCTACTGTAACCAACATTTAATTCCCTGGCTGGAAATTTATCGTTCTCTAAACCGTAAGAACGCAGAATTTCAATTGGAATATCTGGCTGCATCTCTGGATGAACCGATGGACCTTTTTGAAGAGACCCTGATTTCGATTCTCCCGGAAAGTGAACATGGATTAATAGACGGATTGCTTCAAGCACCGGTTTTACCCGTACATCAAAAGATGGAACAGGCATTTCCGTCTCGTCAAAAATTACGATATCTGCCCGGTAAGGCTGCTTTAAAAAGGGATCCGGATGTATCGAAAATGGTTGATAGAGCTTTAGGAGAATTGAGCATTTCAGCCGATGAAGAATGTATGATTTGCTATTCCATTTACACTCCTGTAGTCACTATGAGAGTAAGCGAGATGTTAAGGTGTTCTACAACTCTTTTTGAACCTCCCGAGAATGTGGCTGTACTTGCTAAAAATTATAACTGGATTATTTTCAGAAGCCTGGAAGAGGAGTGGATTTGGCAAAAAAAATTGGCAAATAATTCGATCTAAAGGTTTACTCTCCAAGTACAGTTATAACCAATCTCCTCGCACCACCTCGATTTCTGTGCTCACAGAGATAAATCCCCTGCCAGGTTCCAAGGTTAAATCTTCCATTCGTAACGGGAACCGATACTGAATGTCCGAGGAGTGAACTCTTAATATGAGAAGTCATATCATCAGGACCTTCGAGTGTATGTTCAAAAAGTGACGTGTCTTCCGGAACCATTCTGTTGAAGTGCGTTTCAAAATCCCGACGTACGGATGGATCTGCATTCTCATTAATTGTTAAGCCGGCACTGGTGTGTTGGATAAAGATGTGAGCAATTCCTGTTTTGATACTATCAAGTTCAGGAACCTTTTGGAGAATTTCATCCGTAATGAGATGGAAACCCCTGGATTTGGGTGACAGAGTAATTGATTTCTGAATTGAGTTCATGATTTAACCAAATATTCCTTTTATGACGCCGCCATCGTGGCTGATGGTTTGCCCTGTTACATATCCGCTGTGCGGAGAAAGAAGCCAAGCAGCAAGAGACGCAAATTCCTCCGCTTTACCCATTCTTTTTACCGGTATATTTTCAACCATCTCTTCTTTAGCTTTGTCGTAAGATATTCCTTTCAGGCTGCTGTTATTCTTGATGACTCTTTCTATGGCAGGTGTTTCATGGGAGCCCGGCGCCAGGACATTGACCGTGACTCCTTTTTCGGCAATTTCCAGGGCAAGGGACTTAGCGAACCCTACCACACCCGATCGAAACGCGTTACTGAGTACCAGTGAGGGTAGAGGCTGCTTCACAGACTGACTTTCGATAAAGAGCATCCGTCCGTAATTATTTTCAACCAAAAGAGGGGCCAGGCGAAGGGCAAGATCAATTTTCCACCTCATGACTAACTGCCAGGATGAGTCCCAATCTGCCATATCTGTATTCAAAGGTGTTCCGGTGGGTGGGCCGCCGGCATTGAATACTATCCCGTGAAAAGCTTTTTTTTGAACACTTTTCTCGATTTTGCTCAGTGTCTCACTATAGAGAATACTTCCTTCCACAATGTCTGTCTGATCCTCGTAGTGACTAAACTTCTCCCTCAATACATTGCCCCTCCGAGCAACGAGAACGACGTGGGCTCCCTCTCTGATGAGTTGCCGTGCAATGGCTTCGCCAAATCCGCTGCTGGCTCCGCAAACAATAAATCGCTGACCGTCTAATTTTAAATCCATAATTCTAATACTGTTTTAAATGGTTCACATAGAAATAATATCGACTTGTCGTAATAAAAGCTTATTTTAGGAAGCTGTAAACATTTTCATTTAAATATTAAACTTTATCTGATTTACGATCTAAGTCAGATGGTGATTTACCAAATTTATGACACAAGATATAAGAAATATAGCCATTATCGCCCACGTTGATCACGGAAAAACCACATTGGTTGACCAGATGCTGCGACAGAGCGGTACATTCAGAGAGAATCAACAAGTTGACGAGAGAGTAATGGATTCCGGTGATCTCGAAAAAGAGAAAGGAATTACCATCAGTTCAAAAAATACGGCCGTTCTCTGGAAAGGCACGAAAATTAATATTGTAGATACACCCGGTCACGCCGACTTTGGCGGTGAGGTAGAGCGGATCCTAAAGATGGTGAACGGTGTAATTCTGTTAGTGGATGCAGCTGAAGGCCCGCTTCCGCAAACCAAATTTGTACTTCGTAAATCCCTTGCTCTCGGATACCAGCCAATTGTTTTGATCAACAAAATTGATCGTCAGGATGCTCGCCCTGATGCTGTGCTGAATATGGTTTTCGACCTGTTTGTGTCATTGGATGCAAGTGATGAGCAATTGGACTTCCCAGTACTATATGCTGCTGCAATTGACGGCTATGCAAAAACTGAGTTGGAAGATGAGAATGAGGATATGGCACCACTTTTCAATAAAATTGTGGATCATATACCACCGCCTGAACAGATTTTGGATGCTCCATTTAAGATGCTGGTTAGCAGTGTGGATTGGAACGACTACGTTGGGCGAATTGCCATTGGCCGGGTTGAGCAGGGAACCATCAAAACCAATCAGGAAATTGTATTGATGGACCGGAAGGGAAATCAAAAAATAAAGGCAAAAGCCACAAAACTGTATACGTTTAATGGTTTGAATCGTGAGCCGGTAGATGAAGCACAGGCAGGAGACATTTTTGCAATGGCCGGGTATGATGCCGTGGAAATTGGGGACACTTTAACTCACGTTTCTGATCCCACGCCGATTGAGTACTACGATATCGATCAGCCAACGATGGCAATGTACTTTAGGGTGAATAACTCTCCGTTTGCAGGCCTGGAGGGCGACTATGTTACGTCCAATCAGATCAAGGATCGACTGAATAAAGAGATTCGAACCAATGTCTCGATCCAGGTTGAACAGACTGATAACCCCGATATTTTCAGGATTGCCGGCCGGGGTGAACTTCAGCTTGCGATTCTTATTGAAACCATGCGCAGGGAGGGTTACGAATTTGCAGTATCCAGACCGGAAGTGCTCTACAGAGAGATTGACGGTCAAACTCATGAACCATTTGAGGAAGTTGTAGTGGATGTACATGCAGACTACAGTAACAAGGTTATCGATAATCTGCAGAAGCGAAAAGGAATTATGACATCCATGGTTCAGGAAGGAGACAATCACCGGGTAGAATTTAAAGTACCATCACGCGGATTGATCGGCTTTAGAGGTGAAATGCTCACTGAAACTCGTGGAACCGGGATTATGCACCAGCAATTTGATTCTTATGAACCGTATGCCGGAGATATTCCCGGACGTACACGTGGTGCACTCATATCACTTGAGAAAGGTGATGTGACTCCTTACGCCCTTGAAGGACTACAGGACAGAGGCCAGTTTATTGTTGAACCCGGAGACCCGGTTTATACTGGACAGGTAGTCGGAATTAACAATCGTGCTGATGATTTGGTAGTTAACGTTGTGAAGAAGAAAAACCTGACTAACCATCGTGCTACACAAACCTCTGACTCCGTTAAAATTTCTCAAGCTAAAAAAATGAGTCTTGAGCAGTGTATTGAATTTATTGATACAGATGAGCTGCTGGAAGTAACACCTAAAAGTTTGAGAATCCGGAAAACTTATCTGGATCATAATGAGAGAAAACGGGCAGAAAAAACTAAAGAGTTTGCCTGATTGAGTGATTCATGTGACCAGTCTCCGGGACTGATCACATGAAGTCTTTAGCTATTTTGTCTTAAGATTTGATATAATTTTGGATAAATAGAGCTAAATATACTTTTTACCCTGTAAGTTTGTATATTACATGTAAATAAGTGGGTAATTACATGAATACACTTCAACGAATAGTTGTCTCCATTTTCACCTTAGTTTTGGTGTGTTCATCACTGCAAGCACAAGAAAGCAGAATTACAGTTCGGGATGCATTAGATATTGCTTTTCGTAATAACCCGGAACTTAACAGAGCCAGTGAACAGATTAATATTGAGAAGTCCTATCAGGGGAGAGCTCTCGGAATCCGTTCCCCTGAAGTTTACTACTATAAAGAAGGGATCAGTGATAATCTTTTTAGTGAGCAAAGTTGGGGAGTTTCACAATCTATTGCATTCCCGCTGACGGCCTACTATCAACGGAAAAAGGTGTCATCAGATATTGATGTTGCTGAAATGAACCTTAATGCTGTTGAGATTGATATTCGCGCATCAGTGAAGCTTGCCTACGCAGAACTTGCCTATGCGATAAAAAGAGTTGAATTGATAGAAAGAGAAGTTGAATTAGCTGAAGAACTCCGACAAACCGCGGATGCACGACTCGAAGCAGGAGAATCAACAGAGCTTGATTTAATTCAGGCTGAAATACAGCTTGCCCAATCTCAAAATGCGTTAAAGGAAGCTGAAAGACTCAAGAATGATGCTCGCTATGCGCTTTTCCGTTTAATTGGCCTAAACCCTGATGAGCAGATGTATGGAGTAGTTTATCCTGATACACTCGCCTATGTAGATATTCAGATATCACAAAGGCAGGTATTGGATGAGATGGAGGATCATCCGGAAAATAGAGTCAGGGAACTCATGGTTGAGTCATCAAATCGGGAGATAAATGCAGCTAAAAGCAGATTTCTTCCAGATATCCGATTTGATTTCTATCGGCAGGATTTTGGTAACGGGTACGACTTTAATGGATTCAACGTAGGGCTAACCATACCGCTTTGGTTTGGATTCAATGAAGGGCAGAGTATTCAGCGAGCTAAGGCTGTTCGTAATCAGGCCGAATGGTCACGTATAGAAAGTGACTTAATATTAAAAGAGAGTGCTGAAAAAGCCTGGCACGGATATGAAGCGAGTCGACAGAAAATTCAGGCTCATTTAGAAGTGATTGAGTCCAGGTCCGCGATGTTGCTGGAATTGACTCGAGAGGGATACAGAATGGGAGAACTTGATCTCTTGCGGCTACTTGAAGCCCAGCGCACATATTTACAGGGACAACAGGTTTTCTATCAAACTCTGAAAGATTATTACGTTCAGCTTATTGAGCTCGAGCGTTTCTTACCAAACGAAATTGTATTCACGGACTAAAGTTAATTCAGATGGGAGCCTTATGTATCGTCATATCCTAATATTCATACTTTTTCTTGTTGCAGCTCTGCTATCATGCTCGGAAACTAATAATCAAGCATCTGTTAACGATGTATCACTTCCCCCATCAGTACAGGCGGAAACAGAGGAAGCTAATCGATTTGTAACCCTGACGGAAAAGCAATCAGATGACCTGGCTATTGAGACAGTTATTGTGGAAAAAAAGAGAACGGAGTTTCCTATAACAGTTTCGGGGATTGTTGCTGCTGCTCCTGAACATGTCGCTTTTATCAGTACTCCTGTAAATGGAAGAATAACAAAAATTTATGCACATGAAGGTGAAGAGGTTACCCGGGGAGAACCGCTGCTTGAAATGGAAAGTCTGGAATATGCAGAACTTGCCGCAAATTTTATGGAGGCCCGGGCTGAAAAATCATATTTGGAACAGCAGGTGAGCAGACTTTCATCGCTTGTTGAGAAGAGGATTAGCCCTCAAAGCTCTTTGGACCGTGCGCAGGCCGACTTAAGCAGGGCAGATGCCAGAATTCGTGCTTCAAGGGCCAGATTGCAGGCAATTGGTGTAGGCGATGAAACGATTAACAGCTGGAATGGAGATTCAGAAACTGAAAAAGCGGTGCTTACTATGTACGCCACAATCGATGGAAAAATTAACCATCATTTAATTGATTTGGGGCAGTCTGTCAACGCCAATGATATGTTAATGGATCTGGTAAATAATGAACAAGTACTGGTTCGGGGTTTTGTGGATCCCGATGATGTCATGTTTTTGAGTATCGGAGCTGAGACGGTAGTATCGCAAAGAATCAACAGGGAAGATGGAGAAGGCAGACGATCACTTAGCACAGTCATCACAACGATTCAGCCGGGACTCGACCAGGAAAACCGGTCGATTGTGGTGAATTCGCATTTGAATACTGAAAACCAGTGGCCGGTGATTGGGCAAAGCGTAAGGGTTCAATACAGTGCTGTTACTCCTGATGAGACATTGTCTGTGCCTATGTCAGCTGTACAATATGAAGGCCGGAATGCTACTGTTTTTGTTAAACGAAGTAATCTACAGTACGAAATAAGGTCCATTACTATAGCGCGAATAACAGAAGACTCTGCAATTGTAAGTGCTGGGTTGACAGAGGGTGAAGAAGTTGCCGTTTCCCAGGTTTTTAGCTTAAAAGCACTGGGCAAATTTGAAGAATTTGCGGAGGAATAATCCATGTTAAAAG
>CAYNZY010000005.1:32750-104086 GCA_964401805.1 uncultured Rhodohalobacter sp. | reverse complement strand
TTAACAAACAAAGGTGAACAGATATGTCAAGTTTTGGTGATTTAAACAGAGTGAATACGAACATTCAGTCGCTGGACTCCCAGCTTTCGCTGAATCGGATTAACAAAGGAATGGCTGAGAACCAGCTGAGAATGTCTACCGGTCTTCGGATCAACCGTGCAGAAGATGATGCTGCCGGATACTCCATTGCAACCAAATTGAACGCGCGGGTCGCAGGTCTCGACCAAGCCCTTCAGAATGTAGGTGATGCCAAGTCGGTTCTGGATATTGCCGAATCGAGCTTCGATACGGTTATGGATAACCTCATCGAGATGAAGTCCTTATCCACTCAGGCAGCCAATGATACATTGGGTGCAGAAGAGCGTGGATACATTGGCGAGCAGATTTCCGCACTTGCAAACGATATTAATGAAATCGCTGACCAGACCGTCTTTCAGGATACACAGTTGTTAAACGGTGCCGGAACTTCTTTTGCCGGTACTCTTAGCCTGACGTTTCAGGTTGGTGAAAGATCCAGCGATACCTTAGAAGCATCCATCGATGCTGTTAATGTAGCAGAGCTTTTTGATACAAGTTCAATTACCAATATTACATTGGATAACGGTACAGGGGCAGCTGACGGAGGTATCCAGGGTTCACTCTCTTTTAACGCTCAATTTGATGGAAGTGGTACAGCTGCTACGGCTGCAGACTTCCGCTCATTCATTGATGCTGTTGACAGTGCAATAGAAGGCATGAACGATCGCGTAAACAGTATTGGTATGGCTCAGTCTTCACTGAGTACACGTGAGGTCACATTGTCGCAGTCTATTTCTGCAAACAGTTCAGCGTCCAGTAGAATTATGGATGCGGACTTTGCCAAGGAGCAGAGTGAAAGTGTAAGGCTTCAGATCCTTCAGCAGACTTCAACCTCTGCACTGGCTCAAGCGAACATGGGACCACAGTCCGTACTCGGATTCCTGGGCTAAGATTGACCGGATAAGTTTGCAGTGGATTTAAGTACTGCAAGATTTACCCTGATATAGAAAGGCTCGTTGGGTTTACCCCGGCGGGCCTTTTTTTAGATGAATATGTTAGGACTACTCAATTACTCGTGGCACGCCTTAAAGTCGTGCCACGAGTGTTTGTAGGATTTGTCAATTTTGACAGTTGGAGAACAACGTTTAGTGGTTCAGGAGGGAGGTTTCTGAGATCTACATTTCTAATTTAAGTTAAAGAGCCCTCTATCCGATAACTCTCAATGTCTGCGCAAAAATAAAAAAAACGGTAAAGACGAAGTTCAAGGAATAATATTAAAAGAAAGAATATAGCTTATTATGGGATCATGGATACGGAATTTCAATGAACTGGATATTGGGAAAAAGCTCAATGTAATGGTTCTTTCACTATTGCTGATTGGTATTGGATTAACGACGGGAATTGCGTTTAACGTGTATCAGGAATCCTATGAAGACGCCATTCAGCAGCGTCTCGGAGCTGTGGGGGCAATGAATGCAGAGCAGTTTAATGGCTGGCTTCAGGCTCGTCAGGATGAGGTGCGTTTTGTTGCAGGATTAAATGCAACTAAAAATGTAGACAGGGAGAGGCTCAATCATCTTTTAACTGAGTTAAGCGAAAACCAGAACTTTTACGATACAATCTATTTTGTGGATCCCAACGGTAATGGTGTAGTCGGTGTAGATGGATCAAAAGGATCAACTCAGGTGCTTTCAGAGAGTGCGGCGGCAGACTTTCAGGTGGCAGATCGAGCGTGGTTTCGGGAAGCAATTTCCGGTAAAGATGTATTCTCAGATCCTTTGGTTTCCCGGTCAACCGGTAACACAGTTGCCAACGTTGTAATACCGGTTAGAAACAATGGACAGATACAGGGCGTACTTCGAGCAGCTGTTCAATTGAATACGCTCACTGAGAATCTGGCTCAAATTGACAGGGAAGAGGGCACCGAAATTTATTTAATCAACAGGGATCGTGAACCTGTTACGCAGGCAGCTTCTTTGACAAACCTGAACGGTAAACTGGAAACAGATGCAGCATACGCGATTAGTAATGGAGAATTTGGTATTGGAAGTTACAAGAATGCTGCCGGAACCTCGGTTATCGGAAGTTACAACCCGGTTCCACTGATCGGTTGGGGAATGGTTGTTGAAGCAGACGAATCTGTGGCACTTGCAGAGGTAAGGTCTGTTTTCTGGCTCTTGCTCGGATTGGCTGTAGCCATTCTACTTACGGTCGGAGGTGTACTGGCTTTTACCTTGAAAAAACAGGTCACTTTGCCACTTCGGAATATGATTGATTCACTGACCGGTGCCAGTGATCAGGTGCGATCGGCTTCATCTGAGGTCTCCTCTTCAAGCCAGACACTGGCTGAGGGCTCCAGTGAGCAAGCTGCGAGTTTACAAGAGACCTCTTCATCACTGGAAGAGATCTCTGCACAAACCAAGCAGAATGCTGCAAATGCAAATGAGGTGAATCAGTCGATGAGTGAAAGTATGAAGATGATTGAAGCCGGTGTGGATGCCATGGAGCGAATGAATAGAGCGATTTCTGAAATTAGAGAATCATCAGTTGAAACATCAAAAATTATCAAAACAATTGATGAGATTGCGTTTCAGACCAACCTTCTTGCTCTGAACGCGGCGGTTGAGGCTGCAAGGGCCGGCGATGCCGGAAAAGGCTTTGCGGTTGTAGCCGAAGAAGTAAGAAATCTGGCTCAGAGAAGTGCAGAGGCTGCTCAGAATACATCAAGCCTGATCGAGAAGTCTCAGGAACATGCCCAGCATGGTGTAGATGTAGCACAGGAAGTTGGCGATAAACTGGAACAGATCAAGCAGAGTTCAAAATCTATAGAAACATTGATTTCAGAAATTGCCGCTGCATCTGATGAGCAGACCCGCGGAATCGGACAGGTAAATACAGCAGTTACAGAGATGGATAAAGTTGTTCAGTCCAATGCAGCTAACTCTGAAGAGACGGCCAGTGCGGCTCAAGAGTTAACGTCGTTAGGCGAGGAGCTGAATCGTTTAGTACACGATTTGGCTGCAATTGTGGGAGGCAGTTCCGGAAGAGAAGAAAAATCCGGCTACTATTCTGAAAGTGAATACGAGGCTTATCAAAATTACCTTCCATCATTTGGTGGGAATGGTGAACCCATTAAACAAAACCACAAAAATAGAGAAACGTATCAGCAGCGGGAATTTGCAGAGGTGTAAAGTCTGAATCTTTCTAAAAAGAATGACAGAAAATATTTATTGGCCTCTCTTTTTCTATAAACGTGAACACACTTTAGTAGTAGAGCCTCTCTCTAAATTGCTTAAGAAAAAAAGAGAGGGGCCGATAATATAGATATAGCCAGAAAAAATGGTTGTGTTTAGAAGTTATCAGGTTTGAACTCAATCAAAGAGTCTACCTGAATTAAACGACGACTGTTAAATAAAAACGGGAATTAGAAGTTCGTACGATCCATGATCGTCGATTTCAAAATGGAAAATGGTATGAGTAATCTCAGAGATAATATATCTAAAGTTAGAAAGAGTGCGGATGGAGGAAAATGGACTATTGGAAAACAGATTTTACTACTTTCGGCCGGTGGTGCTGTAATAACACTAATCCTTGGTATTCTGGCGATCTTTTCGCTAACAGAAATTGATCAGAATGCTACCGAGCTTGTTAATGAATACCTGCCTGAACTTGAAGTGGCAAGTACTATTGAAACCGAAATGTGGGAGGCCGGATACAATATGGTGCTTTACAGCCTCACCCTTGATCAGGAGATGTATGATAATGCCCAGGTAAATTTCCAAAATACAGAAGAACAGATAAACGAAGGGTATGAATTGCTTGAGCAGTATGATTTACCCATTCTCTCAGAAAGGATTGGGGATATTGAGGAGTCGCTTAAGATCTACCGGGAAGCTGTGGATATCTACTACAACGCCTCTTTGAAGTTGGTGCAGTTCAGAGATAATACCGATGAAGCCTCTAAGGAATTCATGGCCAGTATGAATGATTTTATTGAAAATGCGGAAAGGTCAAATTCAACTGAAGAACTACGAGATGCTGAGCGGCTGTCAAGGAGGTTTATTGATAATTTACGTCAACTTTGGCAGGCAGAAGCATTAGAGTCTGTAGATGCTTTAGCAAATATTGAAAGCAATTTAGTTCAGGTCCGTCAGGATTTGGGTGCATTTATGAATGAGGTAACAGATCCTGAAGGTCAGATGCATTTGAGTATAGCCTCAGCAGTATTAAATGACAATATTGGAGCCGTTCGGGAGATGATTTCCGCAAGAAATATAGTGGCAGAGCAGGAGGAAGTACGGATTATCAGTTATGATAAAGTCCTGGAGAATGCAGAAGCACTAGAACTGGCAGCTCGTAACGGGGCTATGGAGAGAGGAAATCTTACTACAGCAACGGTTACGAATTACACCAGGATTATCTTGGTTGGAGTTTTTCTAGCGTTTGTAGGAGCCATGCTATTCGGGTGGATAATGAGCAAGAGAATTACCAAAGTTCTTGGAAATATTATTAACCGGCTCACGGGCGGAGCTGAACAAGTGAATGCATCATCTGAACAGCTTTCCGGAGCCAGCCAGGATCTTGCTGAAAGTTCAAGTGAACAGGCAGCGAGCCTCCAGCAAACGACGTCCTCCCTTGAAGAGATCTCTGCTCAAACAAAGCAGACAGCAAGTAATGCAAATGAAGCTGAACGGGCTATGAAAGAGACGGAACCCCAGGTGATGAGCGGAGTGGAGTCGATGGAGAGAATGAATAAGGCGATGGCGGAAATTAAAGAGTCTTCACTTGAGACGTCCAAGATTATCAAAACTATTGATGAAATAGCCTTTCAGACAAATTTACTTGCCCTCAACGCCGCAGTGGAAGCAGCGCGAGCGGGTGAAGCCGGAAAAGGATTTGCCGTAGTGGCCGAGGAGGTTCGAACACTTGCACAACGCAGCGCTGAGGCGGCAAAAGGCACATCTGATCTTATCGAAAAGTCTCAGAGTATTTCGCAAAGAGGAGCTTCTGTAGCAGAAGAAGTTGCGGAAAATCTAAGAAATATCGAAAAAAGTGTTCACAGTGTAAGTACTCTCGTGGTTGAGATTTCGGCTGCCGCCAATGAACAGCAAACCGGTATTGAAGAGATGAGTTCGGTAATGCACCAGATGGATAAAGTGGTTCAGAGTAATGCATCCAGTTCTGAGGAATCGGCAAGTGCAGCTGAAGAACTCTCATCCCAAGCGTCAGAAATGAATCGTATTGTGGAAGAGTTGGTGAAACTTGTGGGTGATACTGGACGTGAGAGTACCAAATTGAGCAAGCCAGTCAAGACGGCTGAGTACAAGAACTTCAAAAATGGTCATTTCAGTAATGGTCACTCGAATCTGACTAAAAGAAATGGGAACAAGCAGGAAAGTGAAAAGAAACAGCAGAGCGCAAGAGAACTGATACCGCTCGACGAGGACGACTTCAGTGATTTTTAGGCCAAATAAAAAGACCTGTCGGGTGGTTTTTAAAACCCGACAGGCTATAAATCATATTGAAGCAGAAATGGCTTTTCTTTTTTAGAACAATGAATAGACTAAATATTTGATTTCAAATCAATCCATGTTTTGCCTGTTTCTCATCTTGCTTTTTTAATGAGGTGACGCCAAAATCCAGGGTTAATTCAATCAAAAATTATTTCTGATAATCTACTCTATAGCAGTTCAATAGCCACATATTTTGGTACTCACTCTCATGTATAATGAGGCAATATCTGAATGCTTGCTAAAGTTTCTGCAAAGTTCGCCGATAACTCACACAGAAGATCTATTGATTAGAGAATTTTTTATACAACCGGTTTAATAAGTTCAATTTATCTAAACAAAATTAATGATGGATAGTAGTAAGAGCCTTAACGGTAAACGTGTATTTATTGTTGAAGATGAAATGATTCAGGCAGTAATTTTAGAGAAGACAATAGAAAAGTTTGGCTTTGAAATTGTTGGGAGTGCAAAAAACGGTGAAAATGCTATTAAGATGATTGAGGAGCTTCGGCCCGATATCATTACGATGGATATTCAGCTTGAGGATACCATAGATGGGATCAATGTGGCTGATAAAGTACAGCAGCACTATTTGCCTGAAGTTATTTTTATAACCGGTAACTCCGACTCTCTTAACTACTCTCGAGCCAAGGAGGTAGGTTTTGTGGCTTTTATAACCAAACCGGTACAGGTAGAAGAGCTAAAAAAAGCCCTTGAGAAATGTGTATTATTAAAAGAGAAAGGAGCTGCGTAACAGATACCGACACTGAAACAGTATATTTATTAATTGGTGCAATAATATTTTTTGTGATTTACAACCAAATTTGAAGTAAAATTTTGATCCTATTTAAGTCGATCGGTTTGCTGATGTAATCCGTTGCACCACGTTCAATACATTTTTCACGGTCGCCTTTCATTGCCTTGGCTGTCAGAGCAAAAACAGGCAGATTGGTCATGCCAAGATCATTTCTTATAACCTCGAGAGTTTCATAACCGTCCATAACCGGCATCATGATATCCAGCATGACTGCATCTGCTTTATGAGGATTTTGTTTGAGCCAATCAATAGCTTCTTTTCCATTTTCGACATAGGATATTTTGTGCCCTAAATCTTCGAGATGAGACGATAAAGAGAGGCAGCTATTGTAGTCATCATCTGCAATTAAAAGATGGGAATTAGGGGTTTTCGAAGGGTTTGAATACGGTAAATATTTTGTATCCAATGTTGAATGACTTGAATGCCGTTTACTCAGCAGTGTGTTAATGCGATCCTTTAATTTATTAATACTGCCAATATTTTTTGTAATTACACCATCGGATTGAGTTTGCAGTTCCTTCTTTTCTTCTGGCTTCAATTGCCGGCCGGAGTAAATAATTACATCGGGGTTATGAAAAGCTGAATCCGTTTTGAGTTTTTTTAACACTTCTTTTCCACTGATGTCAGGCAAAGTAAGATCCAATACAACAATATCATAGGGCTCTTCGGATGCCATTTCATAGGCTTCATTTGCGGTAAATGCAGTATCACATTTTCTTACGGATTCAGAAAAGAATTCAACCATTACTTCACTATGGATTTCACTGTCGTCTACTAAGAGAATAGACCCAATACGGCCACTTTCCGTGCCTGTATGATGGAGGTTTACTAACTTCAGTATTTCGTTATAATTGAGAGGTTTTATGAAAGTGGAGCAATAATTACTCAATAATGGATGCAACGTCTCTGATGTGCGATTCAGAAGCAGTGCTACAGGTATATTCGGTTTTCCTGAAAACTGCTTTAAAATGGTCCAGCCACTGTAGTCACCGGCAGTCACATCAATGATGATGGAGACCACTTCCTCAGATCCTGCAATTTCCCACAAACGTTCCGAGTTTTGAGCCAGTATGATTTGCTGATTTTGTGAGTTAGCAGCTTCTAATACACTGTTACAAAACTCTTGGTCCGTACTATAGAAAAGTACTGTCTCATTTGATATGGAATCATTTGCAGATTGAGGAGTTTCAAACTCTGGTAGAGTATTTTTTTTAGATTTTTTTTGTATCTGAATTCCATTGCCAATATGAATATCCTGAGATTGTAGATTCTCAGAAATAAAGGCAGATGAATCTAATGGAAGTAATACAGTAAACTCTGTGCCTTCATTTGTTTTACTCTTTACAGTAATTGATCCACCCAATGATTCTGTCAACTGTTTGGATATTGAGAGACCAAGCCCGGTACCGCCGTAATTTCTGCTTGTTGAACTATCAGCCTGCTGAAAGCTTTTAAAGATCAGTTTCTGCTTATTCTTTGGAATCCCTATTCCGGTATCTTTTACCCGAAATCCGATCTGGCTATTTTCAGCTTCAAAAATCGAAAGTGTGACGGAACCTGATTTGGTAAATTTAAAAGAGTTGGAAAGGAGATTTTTTAACGTTTGGCGTAGCCGAAGTTCATCTGAAACAATGCTCTCAGGCAGGTTGCCGGAGTTTTCTGAGATGACTTCGAAATTCAGCTCTTTTTTTTCAGCAATCGGTTCAAAGGTCTGCTTAAGATGTTTTACAAAGTCATTCAATTTAACACGGCTCAGTTCAAACTGCAGCTTACCTGCTTCTACCTTTGAAAGGTCCAGAACCTGGTTAATCAATTCCAAAAGATGATCACCGGATTCTTTTATCACACCCAATTTGTGTATCTGATCTCTGCTTAAATTATCCTCACGGTTTTTTTGCATGAGGTCGCTAAGCAGAATAATTGAGTTTAGGGGCGTTCGCAGTTCATGGCTCATATTGGCCAGGAAGGCCGATTTGTATTCACTCTGCCTTTCCAGCTCAATCGCCAGTTTTTTCTGTTGCCGTATGATATTTTGATCTCTTTTCTGATTGGTGAGATCAATTCCAATCATGGCGGCTGAGGTGGTATTGTTGTGTTCAATCAGCGTGTATTGAACTTCAATTGGGTATCGGGTTCCATCTGACCTAAGGTGTTCAGTAACAAATATATTATTCAGGTTTTCAGTCTCTTCAAGAGACTTAATTACAGTTTTATACTCCTCATCCGCTATATTAGGATTGATTTCAGCAGCTGTATATTTACCGAGCTCTTCCTCAGAATATCCCAGGTTTTTCAGTGCTTTTTTATTAGCATAGATAAATCTCAGCGTTTCTATATTGAAGATATAGATCTCATTCATACTGCTTTCCAGAACATTGAAAAGCAATTTTCTCTCTTCCTGATTTTTTCTGTGTTCACGGCGTATTGACACCTCTTTCAATTCTCGTCTGATAGCCGGTATAAGGCGATTTAAATTATCTTTGATAATATAATCGTGTGCGCCGCTCTTCATTGCCTGAACGGCAAACTTTTCACCAACCTTACCGGAAATAAGGATAAAAGGAATGTCGATATAGAATTCATTTATGATATTCAGTGCGGAAAGCCCGTCAAATTCTACCAATAAATAATCAGAGAGAATTAAATCCCAGGTTTGTTCAGATAGAGCTTTTCGAAATTCAACCTCAGTTTCAACCCGTGTAAAGTGGGCATTTAAACCTTCTTTTTGAAACTGGAACTTTATCAGGTCTGTGTCGTCATCAGAATCTTCAACAAGTAGAATTTGAATAGGTTTGTTTTGCTCTCCGGTCATTTTTTAGATACTAAAATTCTTATTTGTCACAAGTTGATGTGAGTAACCATTTAAAAATGATGAACGTACCTCTGTAAATAAACAGCATTGCCTCCCATAATAAACTGCGACCCTCGAATAAAAAATTTTTTAATTAAATGAAAAATTGGCCGATAACTTTTCTGTAAGGTAGTAATGCAGATGCTGCGACTAACAAATTAAATAAAAGATGAAGCGACTGCCAAAAGATGTAGAAATTTTAGAGGCGATTTATACTCGTTATTATGATGATTTCCGGTCATTCGCCAAGGATAAACCTGATCAGATTTCGAGAATCCGAGTACCAATCGATGTGAATCAGATTGCCAAAGATTGTGGACTTGAGGAAGAATTGGTTTTCGGTAGACTCTATTACCATTTCAATAAAAAGTATAGCTACAAAAATGAAAATGGTGAGAGAACGACATTTTTCTCGACAATTAAATTTGAAGGTATGGGTGTTAATTTCCCTTTGGTAGCTTCCACAATTGCTGAGTTGCGAACAAGAGAATCTCAGGAGAAAAAGTTTGAAGCAGCGCTGATTTTTTCAATGGGAGCACTTTTACTTTCAGTGATCTCCATATTTCTGGTTCTGTTTTCTTAATTATTATTTATCATAAGTTTAGGTTTAAAGTTAAGAGCGAAAGTAGATACTTCCTGCCAGACTAAAAACGATTTAGAGGTGATGGTGAAATACTCTCTTACCGTCTTGCGATTCAATATGAAAAGTTCGCCGTACTCAAAAATATCACTGCAAAAAAAGGTCGGAAATATTTCCTGAATTTTTCTTGCTCTCAAATATGAGTGGCTGTTTCCTGTTAAATGTTGTTTAGTTTTAATTTGAAAAACTGACAAACACATGAGGCCGTTTGAATTGCAAAGTATTAAAAAAAATTAATTAATACTTTCTAATACTTTGCGATATGGTTAATTTTTCTTCTCAGGGTGACAATCAAAATCAGGGTTCAATAATATTATGGGGTTTATTGGAGGAAATCTTTCAACGGCCAATTCGATTGACTTAAAAGGGGATCAAGAAGAATCTGGCAGAGAAAATTTAAGAATAGAAAAAAAAGATCAAGAGCGTTTTCGAGACCTCTATCAACTGCAGAAAATTAGCGGAGAAAATTTTGTGCACAACTCTATGTCTCCGCTGAGCACCATTTCCGGTTATTTAGAGCTGATGGACCTTGGGTTCGAGGCAGGATTATCTACAGATAAACTACAGGGATACCGAGAAAAAATCGAGAAAGGCGTAAACGAACTTGGGTTTATATTAGAGCAGATGCAGGAGCTATTTGGCAGGAATGACTCGACGCTGATGGACCTAAATGCTGATTGGATCATAGAGGATATAAAATCCAAACTACACAACTCAGCCCGATTTCAGGGCCAGGTTCTATCCATTGTGGGACAGGATCGCGGTGTTTATGTTACGGCTGATCCTTTTCAAATGAGGATGTGTATCTACAACCTGTTGATGGTGAGCGCCAGATTTGCTGATCAAAATGAACCTATTGAAATTTCTGCAAAACACCGCAATTCACTTGGAGAGATTTGTATTCGCTTTAGATCAGAATCACTGAATAACAATACCGTTCAGTATTTCCGGAATTTAATAGATCAGAAAGGGAATGAAACAGATTTGAAGCGATCAGATGAGCTTAAAATATCTATCAGTTCTAAATATGCGAGAGAGATGAACGGAGATATTCAGTTGATAAAGAGAGGCGAATTATCTTACGAATTCAGGATAAAACTGGATACACCGGTTTAATTTTTTTTGAATAGGATCATATGGCAGTGAAGGCCTTTCGGTGTTTGAAATAGCTGCATTTGTATTTCATAAAGGTGCTTTCGAATGATATTAAACTGTTTTGGAATTTCACCTTTTGGAATAAATATTGTCATCCCATCTTCATTTACCGCGCTGTATATTTTACGTCTCACATCCAGTATCTGATCGTGATTGGGAGTAAAGAAGTATTTAAAAAGCTCCTTGAAGCTAACATTTACGGCAAGTTTAAAGATTTCAGGTAAATCTGACTCTTCCTCATTGATTTCATTCTGCAGCTTTATCTGATGTTGTTCTTTATCTTCATCATCCGCTTTGCCTCCCTCTTCCGGCAGATTAAATGCAGGAAGCAACTTGTTTAGTTGATTATAAGGAGTATATCCCTGAACCGCTGGCACCCCGTCAACAGGTTGACCGATTGAAATTGTTGCAGGATGTACAAAATGATTTAACATGATCTTTTTACAAGTGCAGGATTGCCTCTCTCTGTTATCGTCATAAATCCTTTCAAGTTAATTGCATTTATCAGAATCGTAAAAAAAGAGTCCGAATTTCTGCTTAAGAATGATGGGATCTATCCGATAATGTTTATCAAGTATGATGAAAACAGAATTGAATAATTCTTTCAACTTTTTGGAAATCTGACAGAATAGATCACGGATAAACCTGAATGATATTAATGAAAACAAATACCGGAGATTGCAATGAGCAAGGTTAAAGCACTTGTAGTTGATGACTCAAAAATTATGCGCAGTGCCGTTAAGCGGGCATTGGATCAGCTTATGATCGCTGATTTCGAGTACGTTGAGGCTATGGATGGTCAGGATGCATTAGAAAAATTTGATGAAGGCGGCATAGAGATCATGTTTGTTGACTGGAATATGCCAAAGATGACCGGCGTGGAATTTTCGCAGGAAATTCGAAAGAAAGAGGGCATGGAGCATATCCCGATCATTATGGTTACGGCGGAAAAGTCGATGGGTAAGGTAGACAAAGCCCTCAATGAAGGTGGGGCGAATGAATACATCACAAAGCCATTTACAGCAGACAAAATGAGCAGTACAATCAGTCGCTACTTCGATGACGAAGGAAAAGTTAAAACCGGTGGTGATGACGACGGTGGCGAGAAAAAGAGTTTCTTTAAAAGTATCCTAAAATCTTAGAATAGTGGCTATGATAGCAGAAAAATTAAATGGCGCAAGTTCTATCCCGAAAGAAATTAATGATGTTGTTAAACAATCGGTGATAAACACATTTGAAAGCATCAGTGGTACCGCTCCGGAGTGTATCGAGGAAAATGTGGACAGTGGCCCCTTAAATGGAATCATTGGCAATATCGCAGTTTTCAACACAGAACATACTCTTTCCCTGATGCTTGCAATTCCAAAAGATACAGCACTGAATTTATCGGAAATATTTATTGGAATGCAGATTCCGTTTGAAAGTGATGATATGGGGGATTTGGTTGGTGAGGTTTCAAATATTCTGGCCGGAGAAGTAGCTGCAAATATTGAGAAGATTGGTTTTAGGGGGCAGTCCTCTCTGCCAACAGCTACCCGGGGCAGCGATCTCACGCTGTTTATGCCGAATAAACCACCCACAACAAAAATGAAGTTTTCAGGACCAAATGGTGATTTTTGGTTGAATATGGCACTGAGCGAATCAAAATAACGACTATAGAAAACGACGGCAGCATGAGCAACAAGAAACAGCATATAGAGGAGTTGGGCAGTATTGTTAAGTCATTGGCGGATGTATGGCCAAACGATCGGGAAAACGTAATGACTGCCGGTGCAAAGTTTGAAGAGACAATAGGTGATCTTGATGTTGTCGGAAATCAACTGAACCGTTTGATTGACCTTGCCTGGGAAGGATTAAAGCACCTATATGAGAAGGATGATTACTTCATGGCAGTTAAAGCAGCTACCATGCAGGCTGTGAATATTGTCAGAGAATATCTGCTGAAGGATGGTGATATACCGGTTGAGGATTTTGAAAGAGCTTGTAAGCAGCTTGAAGACGCCGTTACCGGAGATGGAGAATCTGCGGATAAACTGATTGATGAAGATGAGGTGAAAGATCTTCAGGATAAGTCGAAGCAGTCGGCAAATAGTAAAGAGAATGAAGTGAGCGGAATTACCCTGGACGACCTGGCTTCATTTATCATGTCGATTAATGAAGAGGATTTAGAGAATGTTGAGGTTTCAAAACTTGCAGAGGGTATTCGGTATCTGCATAAAGAAGTTTCAGCAGATGCTCAAAAGCATTTGTCAGATGTGCTGGATAAAATTGATGTTCCGGTGGATGAGCTCGAAGACGATTGGTTTACAGTCCTGTCTGAGAAAACAGAACTGGCAATTCTGGCCAACAGCGATCTGGAGTGGCAGGAAGAGCAACTTCAATCTGAAAATGAAACTCAGAGCGAAAGTAGTCCCAAAAATGATCAAAAAACGGAAATTAAAGGTGTAGCCGATGAATCGGTATTTACGATCTCGGAAGATGCCGATGTTGGAATGCTGGGTGAATTTGTAACAGAGTGTGCGGATTTGGTGGATGAGGCAGAAAGTGCTCTGCTGGATCTGGAACAGAACCCAAATGATGATGAACTTATAAATACAATTTTTAGAGCTTTCCATACCGTAAAGGGGACCTCGGCATTTATGGGTCTCGACCCTATTTCAGATTTTACTCATTCAGTTGAGACATTGCTGAGTATGGTGCGGGAAGATGACCTGTCATTCGATCAGGCCACTGCAGATATCACCCTGGAGTCGGTAGATATGCTCAAGAAAATGCTGGGTGTGGTAGAAGTATCATCCGGCGGTGATCCGCTAAATACTCCACATGGATATGATCGCATGATGGAGATTCTTGGTTTTATTTGCGAAGAGGAATTAAAACCTGCTGAAGCAATCGAAAAGGCAGGCGGTTTTGAAACTGCTGTGGCAACTATCGAAAGTGAAAAGAGTTCATCAGAAGACGCTGAAAAAGAATTTCAGACGGAAAATACGAACCAAAAACAGGAAGCAGAGGCATCAGTTCGCGTTAATGTGGGAAGGCTCGACAGGCTGATCGACATGGTTGGGGAACTGGTGATTGCTCACTCTGTTGTTGCTCAAGACAGATCGATAGAGCAGAATGCAGAATTAACAAAGAAAGTTAATCACACTACGAAAATACTGAGAGAGCTGCAGGATACCAGTTTGACCCTCCGCATGGTTCCGCTGAAAGCCACGTTTCATAAGATGAATCGCCTGGTTCGAGATTTGACTCGTAAAGCAGACAAGGATGTGAAATTCTCAACCGTCGGGGAGGATACTGAAATTGACCGAAACATGGTGGATATTATTAGCGAGCCTCTGGTCCACATGCTTAGAAATTCAATCGATCACGGTATTGAAACGAAAGAAGAGCGAGCCGCCAGTTCAAAGTCGAAAACAGCTAATGTCTGGCTTAGGGCCTATCAGGAAGGGGGGAAGGTTGTCATTGAGATTGAAGATGACGGAAAGGGTATCGACAAGGAGAAGGTGTACAGTAAAGCGGTTGAAAAAGGACTCATTGATCCGGAAGCGAAACTGACAGACAGCGAAATATTCAGTCTTATTTTTCTTCCGGGGTTCTCTTCCAAAGATGAGGTTACAGATCTCTCCGGCCGCGGCGTGGGGATGGACGTTGTGCGTCGCTCAATTGAAGAACTTCAGGGGAAAGTTGAGGTGAAATCTGAAAAGGGCAAGGGTACAAAAATCTCTATTGAACTTCCGTTTACACTTGCCATTACAGATGGAATGCTTGTTCGGGTTGGAGACCAGCGATTTATCATCCCGACAATCAATATCGATATGACATTCCGCGCAATTGAAGATGAACTCTACACAGTAATGGGAGATTCGGAGCAGGTCAATTTCCGTGGGAAATCGGTTCCGGTAATTCGCCTTCATAAACTGTTTAATATTGACGGCGGTATCGAAGATCTTCTCGAGGGCACGATGCTTGTCATTAAAAATAACAACAAGCGGTATGCTCTGTTGGTGGATGAGGTGATAGGGCAGCAGCAGCTGGTTGGCAAATCGATCAACATCAACATCAAAATGCCTCATATTTCCGGTGGTGCGATTCTGGGGGATGGACGAGTAGGCTTAATATTGGATACAACTGCAGTTGTTGGAATAAGTTAATTACCTAAACAACTGTTCGTACGGGTTTCAACTTTTGATAAATGAGGAAAGAATGTTGGGGAATGGAAGTTTACAGGCGAATTTAGCGGGGGTAACTCTTGAAATCGCAGACTTTAACAGAGTACGGAACCTTATCTACTCCTACAGCGGAATCAATCTTCAGGAGGGGAAACAGGCCCTGGTTCGCGCGCGATTGATGAAAAGACTGAGAAAGCTGAACATAGACACATTTTCCGCATACCTGGATTATATCGAAAGTAAAGATGGAAGCGCAGAGTTTCTCGCGTTTGTAGATGTACTTACGACCAATAAAACTCATTTTTTTAGAGAAAATCGCCACTTCGAGTTTATCCGTGATAAAGTTGCCCGAGAAGTGATAGGACAGAACAAGAAATGGTGGTCAGCCGGATGTTCATCCGGTGAGGAGGCTGTTACCCTTGCCATAACATTACGCGAAGCGCTCGGCAGAGTTAATGCAAATCCGAAAGTGAAAATTCTTGCCACTGATCTCTCCAGGGAAGTTTTGAGAATTGCCAAGTTGGGCGAGTATCCGGATAACAGAATGAGTGATGTGCCTGCCGATATAAAGCGAAGCTATTTTAAAAAGAATAGTGAAGTCCCGGATTATTATATCGTAAATAAACAGATCATGGATATGATTACTTACGGCAGATTGAACCTGCTTGCAGAGTGGCCGCTCAAAGGCCCTTTTCATGTAATTATGTGCAGAAATGTGATGATCTATTTCGATAGAAAGACCCAGCAAAAACTGATTTCCAGATTTTACAGGCTGCTTGAACCGGGCGGGTATCTATTTTTGGGGCACTCAGAATCAGTAAGTGGAAAGGATCACTCATTTGTGAACATTTTGCCTGCGGTTTATCAAAAACCGGGAGGAGATAGTTGATGAAAACGATTGTCGGAGTCAGCGATTTACGGGTTTCGGGTAATTCTGATGAAACCATTATTACCTATGCGCTTGGCAGCTGTTTGGGTATCGCTGTCTATGATAGAAAAAATCGAATTGGCGGACTCCTCCACGTTATGCTTCCGCTCTCAAAAGCGGATAAGGAAAAAGCTTCAAGAAAACCTGAAATGTACGTTGATACAGGCGTAACCAAATTGTTGAAACTCTGTTATGAAATGGGGGCAGAAAAGGATCAGATGGTGATCTCGGTTGCAGGGGGAGCAAGTATGAAGCAGACAGACCGTGAAGACTACTTCAAAATTGGTAAGAGAAATTTTACCATTCTCCGAAAATTACTCTGGAAGAATGGATTTATGATTGATAAGAAGGATGTAGGCGGGAATATATCAAGAACTATGACGCTGAGGATTGTAGATGGACTCGTAACCGTTAACAAAAAACCGATCGGTTCCGCAGCTCCATTAGAAAAAGAATTCAATGGCCGTGATGGAGTTACACAAATCGGGTGGCAAAAACCTAAACCGGGTTAACTATGAATGTTTTGATTGTAGAAGATTGTAAGGTTATGCAACTGATGATTAAGCGGGCGTTAAACATCAGTAATCTGGAAATTGATGAAATTTATCTGGCTGAAAATGGACTGGAAGGAATGGACGTCATCAATAAAAGTGATATCGACCTGTTGATTCTGGATATGAATATGCCGGTTATGAATGGAATGGAAATGCTTGAAATTCTGCGTTCTCACTCTGAAACGGAAGGTGTGACTGTTTTAGTGGTATCAACAGAAAGTAACGAGAAACGAGTTGAATCGATGATGAAGCTTGGCGACAATTTTGTACATAAGCCATTTACACCGGAACAATTGATTGCTGAGCTGCATAATCTGGGATTGAAGCAAAAAAGCTATTAAGTGCACTGTTGGGGATTATGAAGTGCAATAAGAGTTAGAGAAGGAACATTTTCGAGATTCAAATTAAATGATAACCGACTTAACAGATTTAAACTTTGTTCGATAATTAATTAAAGATATTGATATCACGAACATCAATTTCAACTGTTGAATAACTACAGTTATGAGAAGAAATATTTTAATAGTGGAAGATGACCCTGCGATGCGTGTTGTTATTCGTCAGACACTGGACCGAAGCAATCTTGACTATAATGAGATTTTTGAAGCAGAAAACGGTAAAGAGGGACTGGATGTGTTGGATAAACATCAAGTAGACTTGCTGTTGGTTGATATTTATATGCCTGTGATGGATGGAATGGAGATGCTGGACCATGTACGCGATCATCCGGATCATCATGATATTCCGGTTGTGATAATCTCAACAGAGAATGATGAAAAACGGATCGATGCAATTGTAAGAAGCGGGATGGGATTTGTGCACAAACCGTTTACCAGAGACCTTCTCGAAGATCAGATTGTTAAACTTACCGGGGATGAAGAATGACACGACTAATAGCTGATCAGATACGAGATATTACCTACGAAACTTTTGAAATCACCTGTTATATGTTTCCATTAGATGAATGGGAACTGGAAGATTTAGATATAAAAGAAGTTGACGATCCGGTAAAAGGTGGGGCGATGGTGCGTTTTGACGGCGCATCACAGGGTGCTTTGTTGATACGACCAAATGCCGAGCTGCTCACGGCTATAGCCTCCAACATGTTAGGGGAAGATGAAGCTTCAGATGAACAAAAAGAAGGGGCTCTTTGCGAAATCGCTAATATTATATGCGGTAACACTGTTCCGATTTTTGCAAAGGATGACAAGATATGCTACATACGCCCTCCGTTTATAATGGAAGCCGGTTACAATCCTGGAATGGAGTTTGAGGGGTATCAACATGAATCACTTCGCGTTTTTTTAGATGAAGGTGTAGCAGAAATTGATATTTACTATTCAACGAGTTAGAGACTATGATAAAAGTTTTGATTGTTGATGATTCAGCCCTGGTTAGAAAAGTTCTTACTCAGGAATTGGGAAAACAAAGAGACATTGAAGTTGTTGGGACAGCGATCGATCCTTATGTAGCAAGAGACAAAATTGTAAAGCTGAAGCCGGATGTCCTTACACTTGACCTCGAAATGCCGCGGATGGACGGTCTTTCATTTCTTGCAAAACTGATGAAATATTATCCAATGCCGGTAGTGGTAGTGAGTTCTCTGACTCCTAAAAACAGTGAAAATGCCCTGAATGCACTAAGGCTTGGCGCCATTGATGTGATCTGTAAACCGGGATCTGCCTACTCAACACAGAATATTTCCCGGGAAATTGTGAAGGCTGTACGTGCTGCATCGGTTGCAAAATTTGACCACGAAACAGTTCAGCAAAAAAATCAATCAGATTCTGATCGCCCTGTCCAGCCGGAAAGGAATGTCGGTTTAGTACACACCACCAATAAGATCATAGCCATTGGATCGTCAACGGGCGGGACCCGGGCATTGGAGGAGATTCTGCCAAAATTACCACCTTCCATTCCCGGAACCGTAATTGTACAACATATGCCTCCGGTGTTTACAAAGAGTTTTGCCGACAGGCTCAATACGATATGCCATGTTGAAGTGAAAGAGGCGGAAGATGGGGATTTAATTGAAACCGGTAAAGTGCTGCTTGCACCGGGTAATTATCACATGCTCGTTGAAAAGAAAGGAGCCAAATACTACGTAAAAATTAAACAGGGTCCGCCGGTACACCATCACCGGCCAAGTGTGGATGTACTTTTCAATTCAGTGGCCTCTGCAGCAGGAGTCAATTCAACCGGCGTGATACTTACCGGTATGGGTGGCGATGGTGCCAAAGGCCTTTTGGAAATGAGAAATAAAGGAGCACACACCATTGGACAGGATGAAGCCACGTCTGTGGTGTACGGAATGCCGAGAGAAGCAGATAAAATAGGGGCGGTTGAGCGTGTAATGCCACTGCATCAGATAGCCGATGCAATTATAGATGATGTAAAACAGAAAAAAGTGCAACCCTGGAAAGGTTAATAAACGAATTGAGGAGGTTATGGCAATAAATATTCTGGTTGTAGACGACAGTGAAATAATGCGAAAGATGATCATCCGAACGATCAATTTGTGCGGACTGGAAATTGGTGAAATTTACCAGGCAGGAAACGGTCAGGACGGATTGGCTCAACTGGATCAAAACTGGATTGATATTCTGTTTATTGATGTGAATATGCCCATAATGGATGGAATGGAAATGCTCAAACGGGTCAGGGAAAAGCCGGAAACATCAGACCTGCCAATACTGATCATTTCCACGGAGAGTAATCCCCACCGAATAAAAGAGATAAGTGATAGCGGGGCCGGTTTTGTACACAAGCCATTCACGCCGGAAATTCTAAGAGAGAAGATCGAGGAGATGCTCTTTCCGGTAGGGTAGATCTTTTCTAGATTTTAGCCCTGAATATGAAAAGTACTTGGGTTCACCATTCTAACCATGTGTTTTGAACTAAAATTATTTTCGAGACATGGGTTTTCATCAATCATTTTGGCCTTAGACAGTTCAAGTGTGATATACATTTTTCAGAAATAACAACTGGATTATACTATGCCCCCAAAGCCCCGTCCCTTCCTGTAATTTTAGAAATTATACCTTCCGATCTTTTAATAAGAGAGAAGATAGCTGGTAATACAAAAGGTCCGATCACCTTATGTTCTGTAGTGCTTCAAAACACCATTTAAAGTAGCGATCATACAAAACATTAAAAATACTTAATAAATAATTTAAGCTCTTCAAGCAGATGTCCGATAATTAATTAGGAGAGTAAAGAAATCAAAGAGAGAAGATTGCAATTCGAACACAACTATAAGCTCTCCAAAATCAAACCAAATAAATCGGAACTATTATCTAGAAAAGAGGCGATAGGATGAGTAAAAATACAGAACAGGAAAATTGGACCATCGGAAAAAAATTATATGCCGGATTTGGTGCGCTTGCGTTAATCGTAGTCGTTCTAGGATCTATAGGTATATATAGCAGCTATACACTGAATACGAGTATAAATAAAATATCCAACGAATATCTTCCCGGTGTTCGGTACTTGGCAAACATGAACACTTATCTTACCTCGCTAGACGGGTTGGAAAATCAGTTGATCAGCAGCCGGCTATCGATCGAGGAAAGACATAGTATATACTCGGAAATTGAAGATTATAATAAACGGCTTGATGATGCAATGGATAGGTATGAGCAGTTGCCCCAAACCGAGGCAGAGGCTGCACAATATACAGAGTTTAAGGACACCCTGTCGCGATGGAAGCTTGCTCACAAAGAATTTCTTGTGAAGTCTGAAGAGTATGATAGTAATATTTCAAATGATGAAGTAGCACCAGAACTCTTAGACTTGGTAGTGGATCAGGCAATAAATGTAAACTATGAAATTTACAGTCAGGCTTCGAGTGAGCTCCGGGAGATTACCCAATTGAATTCAAGACTTGCCGATTCGGAGTCATCGAATGCGAACAGCACCGGGATGTATCTGGGAACTATAAGTTTGATCGCATTACTGATAGGAACCGGGCTGGCTATTGTATTGGGTTACATTATTACAGGATCAATAAATAAATCTCTTGCGCGGGTTATAACCGGATTGGCAAGTGGGTCTGAGGAAGTTGATTATGCATCAAATCAACTGTCAGAAGCCAGCCAGGAAATGGCTGAAGGGGCAAGTGAGCAGGCAGCCAGTCTGGAGCAGACCAGTTCATCATTGGAAGAGATGTCGGCTCAAATTAAACAAACCGCACAAAATGCAGGAGAAGCTGAAAATTCAATGCGTGAAGCACAACCGCTGGTTGATGGCGGTGTTGCTGCAATGAAAAGAATGAATCAAGCGATGAAAGAGATTAAGGAATCTTCAATGGAGACCTCTAAAATTATAAAAACCATTGACGAAATTGCTTTTCAGACGAATCTACTTGCACTGAATGCCGCGGTAGAAGCTGCGCGTGCAGGAGAAGCCGGAAAAGGGTTCGCCGTAGTGGCAGAAGAGGTAAGAAATCTTGCCAGAAGAAGCGCTGAGGCGGCAAAGAATACGTCAGAACTAATTGCCAAATCACAAAACAGTTCAGACAAGGGAACATCAGTAGCTGAAGAGGTCTCATTAAACCTGACAAAAATTGCGGAAAGTGTGTCGGATGTGAGTACCCTGGTTGTTGAAATATCGGCTGCTTCAAGGGAGCAAGCTACAGGCATTGAGGAGATGAACTCGGTGATGTCAGAAATGGACAAGGCGGTACAGTCCAATGCATCCGGATCTGAAGAGACAGCAAGTGCAGCGGAAGAACTAACTTCACAGGCGTCTGAGTTGAAACGGATGGTGGGTGAACTGGTAAGTCTTGTAGGTGAGGAGAATGCTAAAATCAAAAAAGAGAGCCGTTTCACTCGGGTTTTGAAAAAACCGCGTTCAAACGGTTACCCACCATCACATTCGATGAGCCCGAACCATTTTAACAGGAACGGTGGTGTGCAGCAGCAGTCTTCTGAACCCAAACACCCTTCAAGTGTGGGTAAAAATGGAACAAACGGCAGGGCTTTAATCCCGCTTGATGATGAAGATTTTGGGGATTTCTAAATGCGAAATTGATCAATAATTCAGGCTGTTTTCAACTCATCTTAATTATAGGTTGAGCTGGAATTTAAGTAATCGTTGATGCAGTCGATAATTCTAACAGTGACTCGAAAATCTGAGAAAAATTTGGATATCTATGGAAATGCAAGAAAAAAATGTAGAAGTAATGAACAGTGAGTTGGAGCTGGATACAGCCGGAGGAAAGTTTTTGAGTTTTTTCCTCGGCAAGGAAGAGTATGCATTTGAAATTCTGAAAGTTCAGGAAATCATTGGCCTGATGCCGATTACACCTGTGCCGAACATGCCGAAATATATCAGGGGAGTTTTGAACCTGAGAGGGAAGATTGTTCCGGTGATGAATTTACGCAGTCGTTTTAATCTTCCCGAGGTTGAAGATACATCTGAAACCTGCGTCATTGTTGTGCAGGAAAAACAGTATCAGGTAGGTGTGGTTGTTGACAAAGTCTCTGAAGTTGCCGATATCGAAACGGAACAGATTGAAGAGGTTCCATCAGTCGGCGTTATTGGCAAAAACGAATATTTAGCAGGTATCGGTAAGGTTAAGGATTCAGTAAAAATGATTGTTAATGTGAATAAGGTGCTTTTTGACGTGCCCGAGGATGTTCTGGAAGCAGGCACAGCTGCCAAAGCCAGTTAATAGTAACTTTCTTATACATCTTAAGGAGTGTTTCAATAATTGAGGCACTCCTTTTTTTGAACCGTACCAAAACTGAAACAGAGTTCAAGATCAATTAACGGTGATTATAACATTCCTTTATATGAATGATGCTTCATTTGTTGAGTTTTAAAAAGTTATGGTTACTCGTGATTATGAAAACTTAAGTCGAGAGAGATTTTTCCGATAAAGGAGTGAGTAAGCGAAACAAAATAAATTTTATAGAAAAGAATGATGTGCCCTTTCTGAAATCAAATAATCAGGAAGATGAATGGCCTCTTGATGACGACGATTTTCAGAGCTTTTAAAACCCGAACCCGATAAGTCAAACAGATCGATTATGATATATCTAAATCAAATAAACAATACCATAAGTACGCTTTTCAAGGCAGGGATACTTTTTGCTTCCTTTGCTTTCGTTTTAACACTCTTTAATCCGGTTGATGTTCAAGCACAGGATTCAGACGAAATTTACACAGTGGTTGATGAGATGCCTGAAATTGTGGGTGGACTATCCTCTCTTTACAATCAAATTGAATATCCCCGACAAGCTGTTCGGCAGGGTGTTGAAGGACGAGTATTTGTTCAGTTTGTGGTTGACGAATCCGGAAATGCGGTAGATCCTGTAATACTGAGAGATATTGGAGCCGGCTGCGGAGAAGCGGCTGTAAAGGCGATTCAAAAAGTGAAATTTACTCCCGGTAAACAAAATGGTGCACCGGTAAAAGTGAAGTTTTCACTTCCCGTATCATTTGAGATTAAAGGATAAATTAATTTGTGATTTCGGCAAAAGCACTGTGCATTCATTTGTACAGTGCTTTTTTTATTTTGAGCAAGATTTCGCCGGTAATTTCAACAACTTAAATTTTGATGTCTGAACGTAATATTGAGAAACTTCCTGCGGCCCCTGAAGAGCTGAATAAAGTTGGAGAAGACTATTGGCTCCGATTGGGTGAAGAGTTAATCAGGCGCGGAGACCTCACAAAGAAAAACCTGGAACAGTTAAAAAATCTAGCCTATTGGGAACAGCAAAAGGAAGGTGTTCATGAACTGTTAAAACAGGGTAGCAGACCGTTTATTGAAGTTACGAGTGACCAGGTGGAAGAAACACGCAGTGATGTTCTTCTTTCTAATCTGAAAGCCATTCAACACGAGATTGATAAACTCAGGAAAGCTCTCTTATTAGAAACCGATAAATTGGCTGAAGGATTGCATAGTTCACCTGTCATTCCTAAGGAAGCCTATGATCATCTTCCCGGTTTGGTTTCCCGTCTTCTGGAGTGTGTGGAGAATGAAAGGCATCGAGATCTTTTTTTGATTCAGCTTCTGCCGGTTTTTACAGTTCATCTTCCAAACGTGCTCGCAGAACATGCGGACGGCATTTATTCTACCTCACTATTTACTGCGATCATATCTGACGATGAATCCGTTCTTCGATTTCTAAAAAAGTCGGAAGAGACATTTCTCGAACTCAAAAAATTACTGGTTCGATCGAATCAGTCCAAGGCAGCCACACTGGGTTTAAATTTGATAGAATCATCCGTTGAACTTGATGATCTGGTTTACAGTAGCGAAGGAAATGCTCTTCTAATTCACGATCGACCGGATGTGTTGCCTTCAGAGATCGATTCTAATACCGATCTTCTTTTTCAACTATATAAATCCGTTTATTCTAATGAGCCTGTAACCGTTGAAATTGGTCGGAAATATAGAAGCCTGAAACCTGATATAGCATCGGGTACATCCATTTTTCAGTTTGAAACTTTAAAAGAATTTGGTCGACAGCTTGGGAAAAATCACCTGGTGAATCACTTGGTCTATATTTTACCACAGGAATTTGAGTCGCAAACCAATCGTCCTACAGCAAGTGGCCGAAAATTAAATAGGGTTATTCCTGAAGTGTCGAGTAGCCTTGCACAGATCTATCAATTTCTGGATGAACGGAAGGCACCGCTTTATATAGATTTTACGGATGAACAGTGGGAGATGATAGACGGAACATTTCATGAAAAGTCAAAAATTATAAAAGAACTCAGGCTTACGTCCACACTCGAAAGGGTAAACAGGAATACAGCTGTCGCAGTTTTGAAAATAGCTTCTGTATTTGCTGTTTTGAGAGCTTTTGAACAAGACTCAGATCTCCTTAAAGACAATGAAGCGGTAACAGCTTCCGACAGTGATGTGATAGCCTCGTTATGGATTGCTGATACACTTTTGAAACATGCATACAGGATCTACCAGGAAATACCGGATAAAATAACAGAGAATGTAAGGGGAGAGCGATATCAGAAATATTTTTCCGTACTTCCTCCGGTATTTAAAACAGATGAAGCCGTTGAAATTGCATCCAAACTGAATATTCCGGAACGAACGGCCAAACGCTATCTATCTGCTCTCGTCAAAGAAAAAAAATTGCTGAGAATGAAGCGCGGTACGTACCAGAAAAGTTAATCTCAACTTACTTGAGGTACTTTTCAGGAGGTAGTGAAAACGTAAAGGTTATTTCATCTTTCTTATTGGAGGATAGGGAGATGTTTCCGTTCGACTTTTTTGCGTACATATAGGCAAGTGTGAGACCAAGCCCCATATGATCTGCCTTGGATGTTACAAAAGGTTGAAAAATATCATTCTTTAGCTCTTCGTCGATACGTTTACCGCGGTTGGTTATAGATACCTGATAAGGTGAATCAAACTGAATTTTTACAGTTTTATCTCCATTGCCACCATGTTCCAGTGCATTTGAAAGGAGAATACTTAAAACAGAATAGAGTGTTGTTTGATCTGTGTTAAACTTATCGCCACTATTGTTAAAGATGACCTGAATTTTTTTCTGGATTTCTTCCGGATATACGTTTATCAGTTCGTTTACGCTCTTTTTAGTATCTGCTGAAGCTGATGTTGGGTTTTCATTAACAATATTTTGATCATAGATCTGCTTCAGGTTATCCATCATGTCAAAGAGATATTGAATACCATTATCTACTTTTTGAAGCCTTTCTTTGCTCTTTGGATTTAATTCATCCTCTCCTTCCAAAACCATTTCCAGATATCCCTGCATTCCGGTGAGTGGAGAACGAACACGATGAACCAAAACTTCAGACATTCTCTGAACATTTTTGAGTTCATCTATTCCCGGATAACCTATTTCTTTTACAAGAACCATTTTTTTGCACTCTTCATTATTGTATCTGATTAATTCACTACGAAGATCGTACCAAGAATCCCTGAAAAACGCTTTTTGAGTAATGGACGGGGAATCGGCTATAAAAACATGAGAGTGAATATCTGTACCGATAAATGATTTGATGGGCTGCTTGCCAAGGGCTTTACTATTTATTTTGACGATATATCCATCGCTGTCAACAATAAAGACGGGAGTATGTTCTCCGGATTGTATTAGTTGAATCTGCGTCATTTCGTTTTTACAGTTGAGGCTTGTAGCAGTGCATATCGTCTCGGACTTCATTAATAATAGCATATAAATTTAAATTTGTATCTGCGACTGACATTTTTTTGATCAAATACGTTTCAGACAGGCTAAAATTCCATTCTGTCTAAATGAGTTATCAGCCGTTAGTTGATAATATTAACTGCACTTTTACTGTTTGTTCCCCGGCTGGAAAAATTTGCCGTTTATTTCTGTGAAGTGGTCTGATTTTCCGCATCTCATTTCAGCTTCTTTCCTATACAAGAGAATTTGGGTAGATACTGTAAATGGCATACGTGTTGCATCATACTGAGAGGAAAGATTGACAGTTAATCAACAAGACGTATAAAATGAAATTTATTGACAGTCCCCATAGTCAACTTCTGGCTCGCGCTATGGACACCTATACACTCCGGCAGAGAGTGACGGCTGCAAATATTGCCAACGCGGATACACCCGGATATTCAAAACGAAGCGTGAGCTTTGAGGATGAACTTCAAAGAGTCCAGGAATCGGGTGGAGTGGATAAAATGAAGAACGTAACCCCAAAGATTATAGAATCGGGTGAAGAGGTGGTTTTGGAAGATGAGCTTCTTGAGATGTCGGATACTCAAATTCGGGTCCACTTAGTTACTCGATCTATCCGCCACAACTTTGATATGCTGCGAAACGGAATTACCGGTATTAATCGATAAACAAAACGTTTTTTGACATGCTACCCAATAGAATTTTTTCAACTTTTCAAACGGCTTCCCAGGGAATGGCGGTACAGCGGGAGAAGATTACCGTTGCGTCCAGAAATATTGCCAACGCCAACACTTCAGCTGAGGCGGGCAGTGGAAGTCCGTATAAGCCACAATCTGTACAGGCTACTGGGCCATCTCACGAAACCTTTAAAAATGTATTTACAAATAGTGTTAGCAGATTGAACGCTACAAATGAAAAACATATCTCAACCCCAACGGCACACGATAGCGGACGGGTTCAGCAAATGGCAATGGGGCCTGAGTTTCGGGTTACGGAATCTGAAAATTTTCGTTTTGAGTTTGATCCGAACCATCCCGATGCGGATGAAAATGGAATGGTAAAATATCCGGATGTGGATCTGGTACGGGAGATGACGCAACTGATTAGTGCCAACAGAATGTATGAAGCGAACCTGAGCTCTGTTCAGGCTGAAAAAGAGATCATAAGGAAATCACTTGAAATTTGAAGTTAGTTAACCCATGAATATTCAATCCGTGATATCGAATAACTTTCAGCAGGTAACCAGACCGGGTGCTCTGCGGAAAGAAGCAGTAGCTCCCAATCCACCGTCTCTTACACCCGATGAGACAAAGATGATTGAAAAAGAGTTTAAACCGGAGAAAGTTCAGGTATACGATGTAACCGGTAACAAAGAAGAGTATTACCTCGGAAGGGGTGCTCACATAGACAGAAAAGTATAACTACAAGATTATGACAGATCCAATCGAAATTAGGGGACTTCAGCCGGTACAGCAGCTTGAGTTTAACTCGCGCCCACAGGAGGTAACACCTACTGAAGATGGAAAGAACTCCTTTGCAGACATGCTATCGGATGCCATTAATAGTGTCGACTCCACGATGAAAACTTCAGATCAAAATGTTCAGGACTTTATCGCAGGAAAAACAGAGAATGTTCATGACGTGATGATTTCGATGCAAAAAGCACAATTGAGCTTCCAGCTGATGGTGGAAGTGAGAAATAAAGCGATTGAGACGTACCAGGAAATAAGTCGTATGCAAATTTAATCAGGGTAGAAGATGGATTCATTACTTAAAGGGTTTCAAGAATTTTTTAAGCCCTTGAATACGGCTCAGCGAACTATGTTTGTGAGTCTTGCAGCAGTTATTGTCATTTTTATCGGGGCGCTCTTTTATTGGTCTCTGCAACCCGAGTACACACTCTTATTCGGGTCTCTGGACAGTGAATCAGCTAATGAAATAGTTGAGGACCTGGATGAACAGGGTATAAAATACAGAGTAGAAAACGGAGGCCAATCCATATATGTGCAAAGTGGTGAGGTACATGAACTGCGAATGAAGATGGCCTCAAAGGGTGTGAAAGGATCTGATGTACAAGGGTATGAGTTATTTGATACCAATGCTCTCGGTATGACTGACTTTATGCAGCAGGTGAACAATAAGAGAGCCCTTGAAGGAGAGATTGCCCGCACAATCAATAGTTTAGAACAGGTAGAATTTTCAAGAATACATCTTGTTTTACCAGAACGATCTCCGTTTCGTGAAAGCAGTGTTGAAGCGTCGGCATCTGTGATTTTAAATATGAAGCGTGGCAAGAGTTTAAAAAATGATCAAATCGAGGGGATTACGGCACTGATTGCCGGAAGTGTGGAGGGCCTTGAAGCAACGGCCGTAACGGTATTGGATCAAAACGGAAACCGGTTAACAGACGGCTTGCAACAGAATGCTGATTATGCATCAGGTTCTATTCAAATGCAATTACGGCAAAATACGGAGAACTATCTTACGGAACGCGGTCAGACAATGTTAGACAGGGTTCTTGGTCATGGCAATAGTATTCTACGGGTATCAGCGGAGCACGATTTCGACAGGCTATTGAGAGAATCTGAAATCATTGATCCCGATAGCCGAACCATTATTTCTGAAGAGCGGCGCAGCGATGTAAATACGAATGAACAGCTCCAGCAGGTTCCCATTGATGAATTTACGCCGGTGGATCAAAGAGGGGAAACCGTTGTAGTGGGCAATACAAATCAGGAGAACTCTACTCAAACGCGAAACTATGAAGTAAACCGAACCCGGGAAGTTTATGAAAAGACCCAGGGGGAGATCAAACGATTAAGTGCGTCTGTTTTAATTAACTATAAGCAGTCTATACGGCAGGGTGAAGATGGACAGACTGAAACCGTTAGTGAACCCTATTCAGAGGAGGAGATTGAAGAGTTCAGAGAGATTGTCCGTCTTGCTTTGGGAATTCAGCCGGGAAGAGGTGATGAACTCAGTATAACCCAGGTTGAATTTTATGATCCAACAGCACAGGGATCTGACCCATACTTCCAATCACCTCCAATTACGGTCAATGATTGGATTCGCTGGATTATTATTCTCGTTACAATTGGCATGATTATCTACCTGATTATCAGTATTCGTAAAAGGCTTGGCGGTGAATTGGAAGGTGCTCTTGTCAAAACACCCGAGAGTTCAAATCAGTTTGATGATGTGCCATATGTAGAGGAAGAGAAAAATATGGAAGACCTGGATGAAGAGGAGTACGAAGACTTTATAGATCGGAAACTAAGTGGAAAAGCCCGCAAACAACTTGAACAGAAAGAGTATGCACTTGAAGAGATTCGAGATTTTATTGAGCTGAAGCCTTCGGAAGCTTCCAAAGTAATTCGGGCATACATGACATTAGAAGAGGAGGACTAGCATACAATGGCAGTAGAAACAAAAGCCAAAACAGGTGAATCGGTAAAGAGTGCCAAGGATTTAACCGGGCCACAAAGAGTTGCTGTTTTGATTATCTCAGTTGGTGTAAAAGCTGCTTCAGAGATGATGAAATCTCTAAGAGATAATGAAGTCGAGGCGATTACATTGGAAATTGCCAAGATGAAAAATGTTAGTCCTGAAGTGGTAGATGAAGTTCTTCGAGACTTCTATCAGATGATGGAAGCAAAAAAATATATCCTGGAGGGCGGATACCAATATGCGGAAGAGTTGCTTGCAGAACTCGGTGATCACGCCGATTCCGAAAAGTTGATGAGAAAGCTGAAAGCTCAGTCCGGAAATACGGTGTTTGACGAATTTCAGCAGAATAAAGTTAATCAGATTGCAAACTTTATTCAGAATGAACATCCACAGGTAGCAGCTTTGATTTTTTCACAGCTACAGACGGATAAAGCTGCAGAAATTTTAACCTTTTTAAGTGAAGAACTACAGGGGGAGATCATCTTCCGTTTGGCTTCAATGGATAAGATCTCTTCTGATGTAATTGAAGAGATCGAGGAAGTAATTAAAGAGCAGATGGGCGGAATGGATGCTCTTGGCGACAGGGTGAGAAGCGGAACCGCAACGGTTGCTCAAATTCTGAACGAAGCTGAAATTTCAGTTGAACGTCAGGTACTGGAAGATATCCAGATGCGTGATCCGCAGATGGCCGATGATATTAAAGAGCAGATGTTCCTATTCGAGGATATTCTCCACTTTGATGATCGTACAGTTCAGTTGATCATTAACGAACTGGAGAAGGCTGACCTGGTAATGGCCCTGAAAGGAGTTGGTGAAGCACTGTCTAAGAAATTCTTCAAGAACATGTCGAACCGGGCTTCTGCAATGCTGGAAGAGGATATTGAAGCGCTCGGTCCTGTACCGCTGAAGGATGTGAAAGAGGCTCAGCAGAAAGTGATTCGAAAGATCAAGCAGCTTGAGGAAGAAGGTCAAATCACAACCCGTAAGATGGGTGAAGAGGAAATCGTAGAGTAAAGAGAGCTATGAGTAAACGATTTCTTGATCAGGACGAAGTGCAGTGGCAGAAGGAGAGTGTATCCCGGCTAAATTATGATATGATTTTTGATAGTTCACCCGATATGGATGAGTCGGAGGAGCTGCGACAACAGAATGATGAGCTGGAAAATAAATTGGCCGAGCAGGAAAAGAAATGGCAGGCTCGACTCAGGAAAATGGAAGTTGAGGCATTTGAAAAGGGTTTTCAGAAAGGAAAGGTTACCGGCAAAACGGAGGCAGAAGCTGAAATTGACCAAAAACTTTTGGGAATAGAAGAGATACTGAAAACCGCTCACGAAGAATGGAATGAGGTTCAAACATTACTGGAGCCCGGTATCCTGGACTTATCATTTGAAATTGCTGAAGAGATTTTAAAACTGCCATTGGAGCATGAAGAACTCAGAGAGCGGCTTTCTGAAGAGCTCCATTCACTATTACAAAAGATGGATGATGGAAGTAAGGCAGCAATCCATGTTTCGAGGTCTGACTATGAGATGATCAATAGTCTGGTGGAGGAGTATCGTAATAGATTGACTGTTCACTTAACGATGGTAGAGGACTGCAATCCCGGAGAGTTCAAGTTTGAAACAAAGAGGGAGACGATAGTGAAAGATTTTAAGCTTCAGTTGCAGGATTTCAAAGATGCATTAAATCTGCCTTCATGGAACGAGTAGCCAAAAACTCTTTAGAGAACCATTTCGACCATATCCGGCAGGAACTAATAGGATCCAATTTCCGGCATAAACGCTACGGAAAGGTTTCTTCTATTGTAGGTACAATCATTGAATGCACAGGTATGGATGCGTCTGTCGGTGAAGTTTATGGAATACACACTACCATCGGCACATTGGTCCAGGCTGAAGTTGTGGGAATACGAGAGGAGAAAACACTATTGATGCCATTCGACCGCGTTGAAGGTATGAGAGCGGGTTGCCTTGTGGAAAGTATGGGGCAGTCGATGACTGTTCCGGTAGGGCACGCCATGCTGGGCCGGGTGGTGGATGAAAATGGTGTTCCCATCGATCACCAGGGAAAAATTTTTAGAAGTGAATATCAGCCTATTCAGAACGATCCTCCATCTCCATTGATGAGAGAAAGAATAGACAGTGTTATGCAGACGGGTATTCGTGCATTGGATGCATTGAATACAGTAGGTCAAGGTCAGCGAATTGGCCTGTTTGCAGGGTCAGGTGTTGGGAAAAGTGTATTAATGGGAATGATTGCCAAGCACTCCTCTGCCGATGTAAATGTTATTGCCCTGATAGGTGAGCGGGGGAGAGAGGTTCAGGAATTTGTTCAGGAAACATTGGACGAGGAGGGCCGAAGAAAATCTGTAGTGGTAGCCGTTACTTCCGACATGGCGGCGATGAGTCGGGTGAAGGGTTCCTATACAGCCACGGCTATTGCCGAATATTTCCGCGATCAAGGAAAAAATGTCCTGTTGATGATGGATTCAGTAACACGTGTTGCTATGGCTCAGAGGGAAATTGGGTTGGCATCGGGAGAGCCTCCAACAACCAAAGGTTATACACCGAGTGTATTTGCAATACTCCCAAAACTACTTGAGCGACCGGGTAAAACAGGAGCCGGAAGTATCACAGGTTTGTACACTGTGCTTGTAGACAATGATGATATGAATGAGCCAATAGCAGATGCTGTAAGGTCCATTCTGGATGGTCATATCGTACTCTCAAGACGATTAGCTCATAAAAATCATTATCCGGCCATTGATATCCTGGAAAGTATTTCGCGGGTTATGCCGAACATTGTAACGGAAGGTCAGCGTAAACTTGCGATGCAGGCTCGGGAGATTCTCGCTACCTACCGTGAGGCAGAAGAGCTCATCAATATCGGTGCGTACGTAAAGGGTTCCAACCCAAAAATTGATGATGCGATTAAAAAATATCCAAAGTTGGAATCATTTTTGATACAGGATTTAAACGAGGCCGACTTCAGTGAAGATCTCTGGGGCAGCCTCCGAAAGATAGTTGAGAATTAATCTAGGTATAAATCATGAAGTTTAAGTTTTCTCTGGAACCGGTATTAAAAGTCAGAAAGCATCAGGAAAAGATGCAGAAACTGCGTCTTGCCGAAGAGGTGATGAAAAAAGAGGAAATTGAGCAGGTAAAGCAAAATGTGAATAAGAAGCTGCAGGATTTCCTAGACGCCGGACAGGCCGATCAGGCTGCAGATATCCATAACGTAAGACTGTACAGCACCCATATTCAGGAAGCTCATCATGTTATGAAACAGCTGAATGAGAAAGCGGGAGAAGCTGAAAAACGAGTAGGTGAAGAGAGGGAAAAACTGGCAGAAGCACATAAAAACAAACATATCCTGGTAAAGCTCAAAGAAGTGGAAGAACGAATTTTCAAAAAAGAACTGAACAGGTATGAGCAAAAGACCATGGATGAAATTGCAACGCAAAGTTTCGGTCGATAAACATGGATAAGAAGAAGCTGATCCTTGGGGCAGTATTAGTAGGCTTGTTACCCATTTTTATGGTCTTATTCTACTTTCTCTACCCAAAAATTAATACAGAAAGATATGAGGAAGTTATTAATCGGCAGGGAGAGGAAGAACAGATAGCATTTTCCAAGAATGTGAATTTGGATGATCCTGATTTAAACAAAGAATTTGAAGGCATGGCAAACCAGATGCAGGAATATTTAGAGCGTGAAGATAAATTGAATCGAAGCATTGATTCGCTAAAACAGGTAAACGACAGTTTGAATGTGCTGATGGCTGCTATTCAGGACTCAATTATCGAACGGTCTACAACTGCTCCTCAGGAAGAAATTGTAGAGAAAAGTGCTGGAATCGAAGGATTTGATGAAAATTTTTCAGATCGGATTAAAAGTCTGCTAAACCTTGATGAAGAAGAGTTGGCTCCAATCGTGGATAAAATGAATAAGGATCAATTGGTGAGGCTGTATCAGGGCGGAGGAAGTATCCAGCGGGAAAAATTATTGAGAGCTCTAAAACCGGAACGAGCAGCAGAGCTCATGCAAACAATTATGTTATGATAAGTCCAAATATGATTTTGCAGGGCAAGCAGCCTGAGGAATTACAGCAGGCAAAAGGCCAGTCTGATAAAGAACCTTCAAAAGGTATTTTCGGGGCAATTTTAAATGCTCTGCAGACAAATGAGGATGACAGCGGTAAAAACCTCCTCTCCGGCATGAACTCTGAAGGGGGCGAAGGAGAAAGTGAAGGTGAAAATGGGAATGGAACAAAAACATTGCTCAACCTTTCCGCACTTACAAATCGTTTAATCGAGGCAGAGGCTGAAGGCGCCTCAGAACAGAGTGATGAAAATAGCGAAGATGCAGTAAATCATTTAGCGACCGAGCAAGCGGACTCAGCTGTTTCTGAAGCAGATAATTTAACAGAAGAGCCAGGACAATTATCAGAAAAATCTGCAGACGAATCCGTTATTACCAAAGATGAAGTTTCAGACAAAGAGGCCGTTGAGCAAAAATCAGTTGAAAGGGTTTCTGAAAGTGAGGGAAAAATTGTTGAGGGTTCAGGTCAAAGACCGGCATCTGAAAATGAACTGAATCCTGTAAATATGAATGCAGAATCGGAGAAGTCAGATACAATAGCATTAGCATCAGGTCTGCAAAGCGAGAATGCCGGTAATTCTCTGACTTCAAATGAGATCGTAGATGGTAAACAAATCCGAGTTGAATCTACAGAAAATAGTAAGTCAGATTCATCGGTTCTCCAGAATCTAAAATCAGGAGATAATCAAATAGCAGGTCCTTCCACCGGAATTAATCCAGAGGGCTCTGTTAATGGCGTTGAAAATGTAGTTGTTCCGGAAGAGAAAATCGTATCGGGCAGTAACGGCAATAAGAAATCTGCTGATGAACGCACAACGTTACAAGCCCACAATCAACCTATTCAAAATAACGATTCAGGTAAAAATCGTGGTGGAGAGCAATTCTTTTCAACTGACAACAGAGAGCAGGCCGGGCGAATGTTTCAGGCTCCGGAAGAAGGTACGAGTTCAGGGAAACCCCGGGATATTTCAGTGGGGCAAATTTTACAGAATGGAAATGCAGGCATAAGTGAGGCGGGAATTGCCGGAGCAGCAGTGAATTCTAAAAGTGTAAACATCGACAGGCTGCGCGAAGAGAAAGAGAAAAAGATGTCTTCACGTATTTTAAATACAACATCTTCCGGTGATCAAACAAGAAGCAGGAATATTTCAGAAAATGGGTCTGCTAAGTCACTGTTTTCGTTCTCAGCCGGTCAAGAACCGGGAAGTCTGAATATTTCCTCCGACGAAGGGAGTATGGAAGAGTCTGTCCTTTTCTGGAATCGTTTTGGGTATGAGGGAAGCGAAAGTGTGGATGAAAACAAATCAAATGGCTTGCATTTTGGATTGTCGCGCTTGAGCCAAATTCCAATCATGAATACGACTATCCGCCAGCAGCTTTTGAATGGCATCGCTCAAAGCGTTCAAAAATCAGTTGGAACTGGTAAAACTGCTGAAACATGGCAGAAGCATACGTTTTCTCTTGAAAACGGGAAGAATGTGCAAATCTCAGTTCGTCAAGTAGAGGGAGTGCTTCACCTCAAACTGGGATCAACCAATAATGAATTGACAAAACTGCTTCAAATGAATCAGCAGGAGATTAAGGACCATCTTCAAAATGAGTTTGATATTGAGGTGGATCTCGAGTTTAGTCAGCAAGACGATGGAAACTCCTCAGAATGGTTTGAGGCCATGCAGGGGCAAAAATCTTCGAACAGAGGGTATCAGGCGTCATCGGGCGGAGTAAGCGGAAATGTGACAGATAGACAAACGGCCGGAAGAACAGTAAGGAATTTCGGATACAATCAAATGGAATGGACGGCTTAAATATCATCAGCTATGGACATTAATAATATACTTTCTCAAACATCACAAGCCTTTAATCAAAAGGATAAAGCGAGTAACAGTGAAATGGGGCAGCAGGAATTCCTGCAGCTTTTGGTTGCTCAGATGAGAAATCAGGACCCAATTAATCCATTGGACAGTAAAGAGTTCGCAGCTCAGCTGGCCCAGTTTAACTCGGTAGAGCAGCTGATCAGTGTGAACAACGGACTCTCTACTCTTCAGGGCAGCCAGGAAATGATGAGTGCCAGTCTTACAAACTCGATGGCAGCTTCCATGACCGGCAAACATGTAAAAGCCTTGAGCAGTGAAGTTTATCTGGCTCCGGGTGGGCAATCAAATATTCAGTATAAACTGAACAACTCCGCTTCGGAAGTTGAAATTGTTATTCGGAATGAAAGTGGGTCTGAAGTACGGAGAGAAAAACTTTCAGGCGTTGCAGGTGGAGAAAATCAATGGTCATGGGATGGGCGAAACGATTCCGGAGACCGAATGGCTGACGGAAACTACTACGTGGAAATTCAAGCTTCCAACGAGGGCTCAAAAGTAGATGCACTGACCTACGTTGAAGGAACTGTAGGAAAAGTAAGGTATACAGGAAGTGGTGTTTTCCTTCATGTAAATGGTGTAAATGTCTCAATAGGTGATGTTGAGGAAGTGGCACAAAATTCAAAATGAATATTAATCAAAAACTGGATTGTCGTGAGATAAGCCCGGCGTAAATTTTAATATCGTCAATAAAAATAAGGAGTAAATTATGTCATTAATACGATCACTTAATTCCGGTGTTAGCGGTTTGAGAGCATTTCAAACCAAAATGGATACCATCGGTAATAATATCGCAAACGTAGAAACAGCCGGCTTTAAATCGTCGAGGGTGTCATTTGCTGAAATGATGAATCAGCGACTAGGTCGTTCAGGCGGAGGTGAATCCTCACCACAATTGAATAACCAGGTAGGGCTTGGAGTTAGAGTCGCATCTATCGACAGAGATTTTAGCCAGGGAGCACTGCAAAGTACAGGAAGAACTACAGATCTTGCCATTGAAGGTGAAGGGTACTTTATGGTAAACGATGGTTCACAGAACCTGATGACCCGTGCCGGAAATTTTGTCTTCAATAAAGACGGAAACCTTGTGGATCAGGGCGGACGTTTTGTACAGGGATACAACGCGGATGGCTCAGGTAATATCCTTGGCGGAGGTACAACAGAAAATATTCGAATAGACTTTGAAAATGTTCTGCCACCCAAACAAACGGAAATGGTTACTCTTGCAGGTAACCTGGACGCTGCTACAAGTACGTCACAAGTTATTCAATCGCAAAGCGGGTTTACTTCCGGTGGCAGTATTGCAACTCTTGGCAGTGAAATCAATGATCTGGATCAAACCATGACGGATCTTGCTGCCGGGGACACCGTTGATTTTGATGTGACACTAAATGATGGCACCACTACAACAGTAAGCTATACATATGCTGCTGGTGACACCGTCGAAGATATGATTGATGCATTCAACGCCGGACTGAATGGTGGCGGTGATGAAGGAGATCTCACTTTGGTTGACGGACTATTTGTTCTGCGATCGTCGCAACTGGGCGACAGTGATCTGCAAATTACAGGATCAACTGTGACCGGCACCGGTTCTGTGAATTTCCCAGGGTTTCAGATTACCCAAAATGGCGAGACAAATACACGTACGATGAGCACAACGGTATTTGATGATCTTGGCCATGCACACTCGCTGGTTGTTGAGTTTACTCAAACAGCAACAAATGAGTGGGAATACACGGCAAAATTTGTTGACGGAGAAGAGATTACAGATGGAGCGACAGGAACCATTCAGTTTGATGAATTGGGGCAGCTCTCATCAGATGATCAGGTAGATATCACTTTTGAGCCGGGTGCAGGAGCAAACGCTGCATCATTTAGTTTAAGTCTGGGAGATACATCCCAAGGCACGAAGTTCACACAATTTGCAGGTTCTAATTCAGCAAAAGTCATTAACCAGGATGGCTATACACAAGGTGAGCTTGTGGATTTGAGCATCGATGGTGATGGCCGAGTGCAGGGAATTTATGACAATGGCAATAACATGGTGCTTGCTCAATTGTCGCTTGGCAGGGTTCAAAATGAAAATGGCCTGGAGATGGTAGGCGGTGGCCTATTCCGTGCAACGTCGGCAGCAGGCGAAGTATTTGTAAACACAGCGGACACATTTGCTGAAACAAATATCAACTCCGGTACGCTTGAAGGTTCCAATGTAGATTTAGCCAAAGAGTTTACTGAAATGATAACCTCGCAGCGAGCCTATCAGTCTAACGCAAGAGTGATCAGTACTTCTGATGAAATGCTGATGGAAGCAGTGAATCTGAAGCGGTAATACTATAAAAGTAAGCTAACATAATTTACTTCCTTATCACGTTCCGGCGCATGAGATGCTTATAAACATAACTCATTGCACCGGAGCGTTTTTTTATTAGGGTTTAGACGGCTGGAGTGATTGAAAAAAATGGGAAGATCTTTCATAAAAAGATTTAAGTCTGCTTCGTGTCAGTCGATAAATCTGATATGCTAGATCGTTCAACCATATTAGGATTTTTACTAGGCACGGGCTTGATTATATTTGCCATCGTATCTCAAGGCAGCCTGGTTACGTTCGTAAGTCTTGCCTCTTTCTTCATTGTAACAGGAGGGGTGGTAGCCGCTACGATGATTAATTACAGTTTGGAAAATATTAAAGACAGTTTTCAAACTATTACCAGAATGATGGGATCTCAAGAGGTGGACTTAAGAACAGATATGGAGCTTTTGAGCCTCTTTAGCAGACGTGTAAGAACGGAAGGTTTACTGGTTCTGGATAGCGACATAAAGCATGTAGAAAACCATTTTTTAAAAAATGCTTTGCAGCTCGCCGTTGACGGGTTTAAAAAAGAGAGTTTGGATAGTATTCTGAAAGATGAGATAAAGAGCAGTGAACGCCAGACAGAAGTGTCAGTAAACGTCATGATGTCGATGTCTAATTATGCACCGGCATTTGGGATGATTGGTACTGTGATTGGGATGGTTCTCATGCTTCAAAATATTGAAGACCCCCAACAGTTAGGTGCCGGTCTGTCAGTTGCCCTTTTAACAACACTTTATGGGACAGTGTTGGCGAATATGGTTTTAGTACCTTTGGCCGGAAAACTGGAGTATTTAAGTGAACTGGATAATAACCGGAAAGAGATGTTCAGGACCGGAATTCTATCTATGATTGACGGTGAGAACCCCAGAATTATGGAGAAGAAGATGCTAATTCATGTTGATCCACACGACCGGGCAGAATATGTGAAGTATCATGAGAATATACGCATTAGTAAGGAGCGAGATGAGAAATTCTATAAACTTTGGATTGAACAACAGAATAACGGATGGGACGATCTAAAAGAGATTCTGGAAACTGGCTAACCACATACAGCGACCTGGTTACCCTGCTTATGGTCTTCTTTATTTTGCTGTATGTACTTACCCCGGGGATTGATCAATCCACGTTCGATAACTTTATATCCTATTTTCAAAACTCAGTTGGGGTTATTGACCAAAGCTCTTTGATGAGTCAGCAGTCTAAAGAAGAGTACCGGGTGGAAATTATGGAGCGCTGGGAAGTTGTGGAAGATTTTTTGGAAAAGCACGGCTTGAGTGAGCAGGCAGAAATCACACCCATTCCAGAAGGTGTGAAAATAACATTAAGCGATTCGCTGACTTTTAACAGTGGCTCAGACAGGCTTTTGCCAACTGCTGAGATGGTTTTGGGAGAAGTTGCCGCAGTTTTGGACGAAGAGGTGGGTGAGACAGAGTCGCAGGGGCACACGGATAATGTACCTATTTCAAATGTGCGGTTTAGAAGTAATTGGCATTTGGGAGCTGCCCGGGCAGTAACAACTATACAGTTTGTACAGGAGAGGTCCGGACTTGAACCAACCAAATTTATTGCTACTAGCTATGGAGAATATAGGCCGGTAACCACCAACGATACGGCAGCCGGGCGACGAAAAAATCGTAGGGTAGAAATTTATGTTCGGTATGAGTTATTAATGAATTCAATCGATTTGGACTCTTTAATGCAAGAGTTGCCGGATTTATCTCAGTTTGAAAAAAATGATATCGAGGAAATATAGTATGGCTGAAGAAGAAAAAAATAAGAAGAAGGAGCTGACCGGACGAAAAGGTTTAAATTTTCTTGCAGTAGGAAAATATTTCCTGATTGTATTAATAATTTTAAGTCAGGCGTTGGTAGCTTATAAAATTGTTGACAGTAAATACGAAGATATCTACAGCTATGTGAACGACTTTTCTGAAGAAGAAACGGTTATTCATCAGATGGAAGAGCTGATTGTGAACCCGGCCGGAACAAATGGTCAGCGTTTTTTGGTCGTGGAAATTAGTGTGGAATTCCCAAATGAAAGCTTTATAGCACGTTTTGAAAAAAATAAGCAGCAGATTAAGCATCATATGAATGAGTCGCTTTCTTCCCGTACCGTTAATCAGCTGGTCACATTCGAAGAAAGAGAAAATTTACGGAGAGAGCTTGCCGGTATAGTAGACAGTACGTTTGGCGAGCGTTCGGTACGCAATTTGTATTACACTAAATATGTAATGCAGTAAAATTGTGAACTGAACGTAAAACACTATATGAGTTCAATCTCATCCCGGAAAAAAACCGGACAAGTTAAATATGTAGAGCCCTACGACTTTCGCCACCCGAAGCTGTTCAGTAAAGAGATCATGCGAACTTTACGGACGCTTCATGACGTGCTTGCAAGGAGTCTGAGTCGTGTTTTTAGCAGTGCTCTTCGAAAAAAAGTGGATGTACATCTTCAGGAAATTGATCAAATATCCACCACGGAGTTTGTACACCAGATCAGTAGTCCGAGTGTGATATATGTACTGAGTGTTGAAGAGCTCGGCGGAGATATGATTGTCGTTTTTCCGGCCGGTTTCTGCATTCATTTGATTGAACGCCAGAGCGGAGGAAGTAATGAGGATCTTTCTGAAGCTCGCACGCTTACAACAATAGAAGAGAAGATTGTATCAAGAGTGATGAAGAGTATCAACCGGGAAATTATCATTGCCTGGGAGCCGTATATGGATTTTAATATCGACTCTACTATCTATGAAAGTAAGCCGGAAAACATCCATCTGGCGTCGGTTGATCCAACCATAATTGCCCGCTTCAGCATTGATCTCGGATCAAAGGAGGTAAACTTTGAGATTTCTTATCCCTACAGTCTGCTAAAAAAAGCAATGAACAGTTCCATACTGAAAAATAATAATCAGTCGAAAGCTGAAAGACTGAGTGAAGAGAAGCTGGAGGCCTATAAACAGACTTTGCTAAAGGCAAATGTTAAGATTCAACCACTGCTGGGATCAACAAAAATGTCGATAAGAGACATTATTGATATGAAAGAGGGAGATGCAATACCACTGCAGCAGCGAACCGATCAGCCTTTAAACGTAAATGTAAATGGAGTACGAAAAATGACGGCTTATCCGGGGACAGTGCAAGGAAGAAGAGCAATAAGAATATTTGATTTGATAGAGGAAATTAACGAACTCGAACTTTTATAACTATGGAAACAATCAAACAAGAACTTGAACAATATCTTCCTGAAGTAGAGCGATTTCTGACGTCTGTGCTGTTAGAAGAGACCAAAGTGGGAATTGTCGGTGCTTCTGAAAAGACGAATGAAGAGACTTTAGATGGTCTTGAAAAAACAGATATCGTACTGTATTCAAAAGATCTGCATCACAATACTGATTTTGTTGTTGTCCTGGATCAGGAGTGGTACGGACTTTTGTCTTCAATAATGCTCGGGGTTGAGGAAAAGAGCAATAATGAGGTGACTCGAGATCTATTAAAAAAGTTCTCGTCCGAAATGTCTGCAACGATGCAGCGTCATTTGGAAGATAATAAGGTTGAGGTGAATCCGGAAGATTTCCAGGTGTTAACAAAAGTTCAGTTAAAGAAAGAGCTGAATCACTCTTCTTATTTCATATATAAAATGGAGGTTGAAGGACTTGCTGACGATATGGTTCGGGCTGAAGTCTTGGTTGGCAATCCTGAAGCTATTGAGGATGTAAAGGAAGAAGAAGAACCAAAAGCTGACGCAGAAACAGAGCTGAAGTCGTCGCAATCGGGAATAAATGGACAGAAATCTCCCAAAGATGATGAAAAGTCTGATTTTGAAGAAGGTATTGATGACAGGCCGGGAAAAGAAGAACGGGTAATTACCGGGCGACAAGTTGAGTTTGATGAATTTGATGGTGAATCGCTGTTTAACGGGGAGAACGGCAATGGGCACAGCATGGACTTGCTGAAAGATGTTGAAATGGATGTGTCGGTTGAACTTGGAAAAATTGAATTGCCGCTGGGCAAGGTACTTCAACTATCAAAAGGATCAGTAATAGAGCTTGAAAAGTTAGCGGGTGAACCTGTAGACATACTGGTAAACGGCCATCGAATCGCACACGGGGAAGTAGTGGTGATTGATGAACATTTTGGTGTGAGAATTTCCAACCTAATTACTACACGGCAGAGACTTGCCAGCCTGAAGTAATGGATATAAGAAACTATATATCTAAATCAGATAATCCGAATAAGGTCCTTAAATCGGTCATTGGTATCTCTCTGATATTACTGTTGATTTGGTTGATAATGATATCCAGGATGGATTTTAATCAAAACAGTGAGCATGCAGACCCAGCCAAACAGGAGCAAGCGGATAGTATCAGAGCCTTGGTAAATCAGGGTGAAGAAGCACCCGCTGATCAGCGAAGCAGCAGCTCCGGTATCTTCATGAATGCACTAACTACATTTCTGATCATGGCAACGATTTTGATACTCGTTTGGCTGTGGGTAAGAAAGCAGACCGATGATCCACAAAAGAAAACGTTTACGGAAATTGCAGATCACAACCTCGATGCCGATAAAAAGCTGAAGGTTCTTGAGATTAATAATGAAGTGTGGATACTGGCTGTTTCAGCTGATTCTGTCACTCTGCTTCACAAATATCCAAAAGCGGATTGGATTGAACTACCCGGTGTGTCTGAATCTTCACAATCTACATTTTACAAGATGTTCAGGGGGCAACAGGATGCCTAAACAAATGAGACTATTTTCAAAAGCATTGTTAATATTACCTATTTTAGCAGCACTTCCATTCACCGCTGACGCAGCAAACCTTCTATTTACGGGGAATAATATTCCGGTAATTGCACAAGCACTCCCCCAGATTGATCTCTCGATTGGCGGTGAATCAGACGATTTTTCGCTTGCAATTCAGGCTCTCATATTGATCACGGTACTGTCATTTGGACCGGCATTTATTACTATGATGACGAGTTTTACCCGGATTATCGTTGTATTCTTTTTTCTGCGAATGGGCCTTGGAACACAGCAGTCACCACCCAACCAGGTTTTAATCGGTCTCGCACTGTTTTTGACCATTTTTATCATGATGCCAACGTTTAATGCCATAAATGAGGAGGCGATTCAACCTTACGTTAACGAAGAGATGACACAGGTTGAAGCATTAACAAGTGCAGCTGTACCACTTAAAGAGTTTATGGTACGGCAAACCCGTGATAAAGATCTCCTGTTTTTTATGGACATGGTCGAGATTGAGTCTGTAGACGATATAGAAGCACTTCCGCTTTATGTTGTTGTTCCGTCCTATGTAATGAGTGAACTTCGGATTGCTTTCCAAATTGGCTTTATGATTTATTTGCCATTTATGGTTATTGACCTTGTAGTTGCTTCTATGTTGCTTGCCATGGGTATCATTTTCCTTCCTCCGGTTCTGGTATCCCTTCCGTTCAAAATACTTGTATTTGTGTTAACGGATGGCTGGTATCTGCTGGTTCAGTCCATGATCAGAAGCTTTAACTAAAATGTGTTTATTATGAATATTGAAACCGGTTTGTATTGGCTTCAGGAGATGTTGACGGCCGTTGTTGTTCTTTCAACACCAGTGCTAGCGGGCGCACTGATTGTGGGTTTGAGTATAGCGATTTTTCAGGCAGCGACATCCATTCAGGAGATGACGCTCAGCTATGTGCCAAAAATGGTTGTAGTAGTCATCATTCTTTTCTTCACATTCAGCTTTATGTTGCAGTATGCTATCGACTTCATGCAGCGTATTTTTGAATTCATCCCTGAAATCAGTCAGTAGATAATAAAAACGAGGGAGGCTGGTAATGGAGATCTTCTCAATAGACTATATTCTGGCCTCATTCCTGATCTTTGTTCGCGTGAGCAGTCTTATCATGACAGCTCCGTTTTTCAGTTCAGCAGCTTTTCCTGCTCAGGTAAAGCTGTTTTTTGCGCTTGTAACCAGCGTGATGCTATACCCTGTAATTCCGGCGCAAAATGTGATCATTTCAACTGATATTGGATTTGTATCCATAGGAATAATGATCATTCTGGAGGTGCTTACAGGGGCCGCACTGGGGTTGGTCGGTCAGTTGATTTTTGCCGGTCTGGAGCTGGCCGGAAGGCTCATCAGTATAAAAATTGCACTGGGATTTGCCAACATTGTGGATACCATGACTCAACAGCAGAGCGCAGTGATTAGTAATCTTTTTACGATGATTGCCGTATTGGTGTTTTTATCCGTAGACGGGGATAAAATATATCTGAACGGTTTGGTGGAGAGCTACAATGTAATACCGTTAGCCGAGGGAGAAGTTCAGCTTGCCGGACCATTGATGCTCGAAATCGCAACGTACCTTTTTATTATTGGTGTTCAGATCACATCACCCTTTATCATTGTACTTTTTCTGCTGGATCTTTCTCTTGCAATATTTGCACGAATTATGCCGCAGGCGAATATTATGTTTATAGCTCTTCCAATAAAGCTTGGTGTAGGAATTATCCTGCTGATTTTAGTAGTACCCTATCTGCCGGTTGCATTTGAAATGATGTTTCAGCATCTATTTGACTATTTACGCCAGGTAATTGAGATCATGATGCCCGCTTCTTAGTAATATCACAAAGTAATATCAGACTTTTCTTTCTTACCGGTAATTGTGAGAATCAAGTAGAGTCCAAAATTCAATACCTTACCGAGTACATCGTGGACAAGGAAAATCCCCGTTACCGGAGCTACGGGAACCTGTAATATTTTTGCTATTTCAATATTGGTTCCGGTTGCTACAAGATCCTGGCTCGGAATGATTGGAATCCTGCTGATAATGATGTTTACACTCAGAAAAGTGAACCACACTTCAAGGCTGATTTCCGGAAGAACAATATGCCACTGCAGAATTTGAGCGGCGTAGAGAACGATCATTCGGATTGAGTGGATAGAGAAAATTTTTATAGACGTTACAGCCGGCATGCTGAATAGATATTTTCTGAATCGTGCTATAACGGCTATCAGAACAGTGGCAATGATACCAACAATCATATAGTCCAAGAATGTGGTACTTGCCAGTAAATCGCGCTGAATCAATCTGTCTAAAGCCTTGATTTGGCCTGTCAGGAAAAGAATACCCAATAATCCGAATGCAATAATGGTGGACGCGGCGGATGAGATGATATTCATGTCGCGCACATCTTTAAATATCTGTTTTTTTGTCTTTTCAGTGTGATTGGATGCCCACTGCATCAGTACGATCTCACCGGAGTAGCCCATCACATCTTTATTGAAAATTCTTTTTTTGATAAAAATGGAAAGACTTCTCCAGTAGGGTATGCCCCAGGTGATTTTATAAGCCAGAGTTTCCGAAAATGGGAGAAGGAAGTAGATAAAGAGAAAAAGAACGTAGAACCAGGGTGTTGTGGGCAGAGAGTTGAAAATATTTCCCCAGCCAATTCCTGTAAGCTGAATGGCAATGATGGCAATAATGAATACCTGGGCTGCATAAGAGAGGTATTTGAAAAACGTTTTGCCTCGCGGTGACTGCCTGAACTCCTTGAATTTATTTTGAAATGACTGAAACCCTGTTTTGAATGACTCTAACATATTTTGAAATTTTTGCTCAAAGAATACCGAGCTCTTTAGAGTCTCTGATGAACATTTCAAAGGATTCCTGTTCCGCCGCAGATAGTTTAAATTTGGGATGGTCGAATAAATCACCCTTGATTTTTGCGTGCCACATATACTGAATCCAGTTTTTGGGTGAATTCTTCAATCTGCGTAAAAAATGCTTCTTCCCTGATACGTTCGTTCCATGGAAAACCCGTACAAATAGGTATGAATAGCTGAGGTTCAGCATTTTATATTTACCATATTCAATCCACCGGTTTAGATAAACGGTATCTTCCCCTCGCTGCATGGAAGGATAGCGGATCTGATCATTTCGCTTGTGTATTATAGAACTTGGAGACCCATCAGGCAAATGGCCGATATAAGGATGATCAATTAAATCGGGAGAGTCGATATGAAAAATATTTCCTTCGAGGCAACAGGCATCAAAACCGGAACGGAGTGATTGGAGCTGAACCTCAATTCTTTTGGGATGGAACCAGTCATCATCATCCCAACAGATCATGTAGTCACCTGTCGCATTGTCCAAAGAGATATTACGAAGATCGCCTAAAATATTATCAGGAGAGGGTGGAATAAAGGTATAGTTGACCTGCTCTTTAGGAAACAGATCCATCAAGTCTTCAACTTTCTCTTCACCATTGTCTACTACTACAACCTCAATATTCTTATGCGTTTGGTTTTTCAAAGAAAAAAGAGAGCGCCTCAGTAACTGTTTACGATTGGCTGTTACAATCAGGCAACTGACTTTTTCATTCTCTGCTGGTAGCATTTAAATTGGTTAAATATGTTAACAACTGGTTTCTTGTGCCGAATAGTACCAATAATTTTTGAAAAACGGGCAGTGTTCAAAACCTAGAATGCATGATGTTCAGAGTGCACAACTTTCAGGGAACCGGGTTGATATGTTTTCTCAATAAAGGTTGTATTTCCTTCAGGATTGGCGAAAAGAAGCGTTGAGCAGCGGGTTCCATAATCATCAGAGAGAATAAATATTGATGATACCAATCGTTCTTTTTCAAGAGGAAGTCCTGTAGAAGGCAGCTTATGGTCAGGAAAAGTTTCTGTATTCCGAAGAAGCTCAAAGAGCCGTTCTTGCTGAAGTTTGTTATCTTGTACCAGCGCTTTAAAATCAGAGAGTGCCTTTTCGGTTTTGGGCCATTTTGTGTTTAGAAAGGCATTGCTTAATGAATAATATCCGGGTTCCAATTTCCGGAGTTTAAGATGTTGGTTGTTGAAATAGTATAGATTGTCGGTTGACCCAAATAGAAGGTTGAACCCGTTGTAGGCTGCAGCTTTTTCTTTTATTGATTGAAAGAACTCAACCGGACCGATGTCGGCATTCAAAAAATCTGTCACAAGGAATCCTCTGCTGGGAGTATTTTCTTTAATGTTTGTCATATCCCGGTAGTTCGTCAATGCTGCGAACCGATGATTTTTCGTGACACCCAGCCAGGTACCTCCGGCTTTTAAATCCTTACCGGCAAGCAGATTCGGTTGATTTTTCCAAAACTGTGCAGGTCGAGCAGGCCGTTCATAAAACTCATCTCTGTTGGTTGCAAATATGAGAGGATACTTTGGATGAACACGATAAGCAAAAACGGCTAGGCACATAAAAATAGGTTATTTAAGTTTTTTAATAACACAAAAAATTTTGAAACTTTGTTTCTTAAATTCCGATGTAAATTAATGGATCTCCACACTTAATCAATAACTACTTAATCTGCTTTAAATTTGTATCCCGATACAACAAAAAAAGATATTGTACTACTGGCAGCCGGTATTCTTGCCGCACTGACTTTTTTCTGGTTGTATGGAAATCAACATCCTTTAAGTGTTGCGGACAGTACTTTGGGGGAAGAGAGGGCTTCAGTCCACGCTCAGGAGATTCTTCAATCCCTGGGGTACCAGACAGGAGTTGAACCTAATACATCATTTCGTGTTCAAACTTCGTTGTTGGATACTCTACAGTATCAAACCGATTTTCAGGATTTTTACTCAGATGAGCTGAACAGGAATACGTTTCCGGTTTTTTTCTGGCAGTCTGAATTTTTGATTGAAAAGATCGATTCTGATGATTTTTCTATGGGTTCGGAAGAATTCAGAAGGATAGAAGTTACCCTCAATGAAAAAGGAGAGTTGCGATCTCTGAACAACTCAGATAATCTGATTCCTGAAAACTTTTTCCAATCAGAGGTGCTCTCTTACGCATTGGATATTGAGCATCCTCAAATACCTGCCGAATCGGTTGACAGTACGCTGTTTGAAAGAATACAGTTTCAGTTTTCGTCGGCTCAAACCGCATTAAATTCTGAAGAAGAGCACGGTACTCTTACTCAGATGGGTACGGATGTGGCTGAGAAAATGGCAAATTATCACTTAATGAATACCGGGTGGCGGACATCGGATTTTCAGTTAAGAGAAATCGAAAGAGTTACCTTAGAGTTAACAGATGCTGCAAAAGTTGTTTATTCGATTGAAAGTGAAATGATCGATCAACGATATGACGTGAGCGTTACTGTTTTGCCAACGGGAGCGCTCCTCTCATTAAATCACAGCCTTCAGTCTGTTGAAGCAGCCGGTACTTCATGGAATACGATTATCTCCGGTATACGAGGTGTGGTATTGCTTCTGCTTGTATTCTGGATTCTCATCCTGTTTATCATACGATTTAGAATGCGGTTGATTGATACCAAAGCCGCAATATTGGTTGCTGTTTTAGCTGGTTTTATATTTCCACTTGTAGCAATATCGCAGGTTAGTTTTGAGCATTTCAATAACTCCGGCAGTCTCGATATCAACTTCATTTCGATGATAATGATAACGGCCGGCGTATCGGCTGCTTTCACATCGCTGATATACTTTCTCACTACGGCGATATCGGACTCCATTACCCGTCAAAACTGGGTTCAAAAGCTACAAACTATCGACCTGTTGAGAATCGGGCATTTTTTCAACAAGCCTGTGGGGCTATCATTTATAAGAGGTATAGCATACTCTTTTATCTTAGCGGGTATATGGGCACTGGTCTATTCTATTATGCCAGACGGTTACCTTACAGTTGAAACCTCATTTTATTCGGACGACCGATATCTGGCCAATATTATATTAATGCTGACAAATTTGGCCATTTTTTTTCTGATGGCTCAGGTATTGTTTCTTATCATCTTGGGCAAGCTCAAAACAGTCATAAACTCTTCGGTAATTCTGGTTTTAATAGTTGGGCTGATATTTGGGATCATGAATCCGCTCGCAGCCGGCGTGGGGCCGATTTCTACGGAGTTTACTCTATTAGCGTTAGTCGGAGTTGTATTGGGCTGGATTTATGTTCGGGACGATTTTTTAACTGTATTTATAACTCTCTTCTTTTTAGCAAATCACCTGGCTACCGCGTCAGGTTGGGTGATGTCGCAATCACCTGATGCTATCCTATTCTACACCAATATTTTACTTGTGGCTGTAGGTCTGGGTTTTGGCGGATACTCATTAAGTACAGGTAAGACAGAAAAAGAGTTGCCAAATTTTGTGCCTGAGTATGTTGATGAACTGGCACAAAGTGAACGGATTAAACAGGAGCTTCAGATTGCACGCAAAGTACAGCAGTCATTTTTACCGATTAGTACACCAAATTTTGAAGGATTGGACATTTCTGCCGTATGTAAACCGGCTTACGAAACCGGAGGAGACTACTACGACTTTATCTCACTGAAAGATGATCAGCTTGGTGTAACAATAGGCGATGTAAGTGGAAAAGGTATACAGGCAGCTTTTTTCATGACGTTCATAAAAGGTGTGATTCATGCAGTTTGTGAGAACTTTGAATCTACGATAACGGTTTTGGCAAGGGCCAATAAGCTGTTTAAAAAGAATGCCGGTAAAGGAATTTTTATTTCTCTTATATTTGGTGTGGTGGATGTGAAAAAGGATCGTTTTACTTTTTCCAGAGCAGGTCATAATCCGCTTCTTTTTTATAAGAGAAAAGAAAAGAAACTATATACCTACAGGCCTGAAGGTATCGGTTTGGGAATTACTGAAGACGAAACCTTCCGAAAAAATATCACTGAACTGTCTTTAAACTTTCAGCAGAACGATATTATTATTTTATATACAGATGGTGTTGTTGAAGCAACCAATAAATTGAATCGGTTTTACGGTGATAACAGGTTGCAAAAACTCATCGAAACCTATCACGAGTCAAGTGCTGATACTCTTTTGAATAAAATAGTTGAAGACCTTTACACGTTTGGGGATGGAACCAATCAACATGACGATATGACTCTGGTAGTCATCAAAAAGAAGTAAAACAATCAGATTAATATATATGAAGAAAAAACCATACTTAATTCTTTCCTCAACGCTTCTATTGTTTGTATTTCTATCATTCCCACTTCGGTCTGTTTCACAGGTTGTTGAAGCTAATCCCGAGCCTATCAGCCTCGAGGAAGCGCTAAAACTCGCTCCTGAATCTGATAAAAAAATATTGATTGATGTGTATGCAGAGTGGTGTCCTTATTGCCAGAGAATGCATTCAGAAGTGTATAAGAATGATGATGTTATCAAGGCAATTGCCGATCACTACATCTGGGTGAAAATTAACGTGGAGTCGGATCAAATAGTCAACTATCACGGAAATGAAATGACAGAGGCACAGTTTGCCAGAGCACTTGAAAATGAAAGTGTACCAACAACCTATTTTCTGAATCAGGAAGGAAGCATACTCGGCTCTCAACCCGGGTTCATCGAAGCAGACATGTTTTCCAGCCTGCTTAAGTTTGTCGGCAGTGATGAATATCTTGTGCAGACTTTTCAGGAGTATCAAAACAATTAATCCAGCGTTTTCACCATTTAATTTTTGTTCATGTCCAGAAGTCAATCCGTTGAAGATTACCTAAAAGCCATCTATAAGCTCGAAAATGAGTCGGAGGATGGAGTGTCTAACTCGAGGCTTTCTGAAGAGATGAATGTTGCCGGTGCTTCCGTGACCAACATGGTAAAACGATTGTCTAAAATGGGGTTGGTGAAATACGAATCCTACTACGGCTCCAGATTAACCGATGCCGGAGAAAAAATTGCTCTTGAAATCATTCGCCATCATCGACTGATTGAGCTTTATTTAACCGAAATGATGGGATACTCCTGGGATGAAGTACATGATGAAGCTGAAAAACTGGAACACCATATTTCGGAACAATTCGAAGATCGAATAGCGGAACTTCTCAATAACCCGCAGTTTGACCCCCATGGAGATCCAATTCCGGGTAAAGATGGAAAGATGCCTAAAGTTCATCTTTTTTCGCTGATGGAGATCAAAGAAAAGACTCCCTGTGTAATAAGAAGAGTTAAAAATCAGGACCCGGATCTTCTTCGTTACCTGGAAGAAAGAAACCTGATACCCGGTGTAGAAATAGAAATTATTAAAAGAGAACCGTTTGATGGTCCTGTTCATATATCAGTTGAAGGAGAGAAGGAAGTAGCGGTTGGTGCTAATGTAGCATCAGATATCTTTGTGGTAAACCGAGTGTAAACCGTTAGGGAGTATGATCCATCGGGTTTGGATAGGAAAAAGTGTATTGAAGTTCCTGTTTTAATTTATCGTTTGAAACTACTCTATAATCTGATTCTTCTTGACTCTTGAATTCAGGTTTAGGCAAGTTGAAATATTGAGCAGCTGATTTGTAAAATTCTTTTCTGGGAGGATGTCCGTCGGAAACGGCATTATAAATTTCATTTCTTTTCTCCAGCCTGATAATATCTGAAACAATATTCAAGCAGTCTGTTTGATGGATAAGGTTTACAGGTTTTGCCGGATCAGAAAGTTCTTTCTTTCCGGCGAGATATTTTACCGGGTGCCTGCCATATCCGTACAACCCTCCAAACCTGATAATTGTAATATCCAGACCGGATTCTCTTAGGATGTTTTCGGCCTTTAACACTGCTTCTCCCGAAGTCCGGGCAGCATTGCCGGGCTCTGCGTCCTCCTCTTTCGTAATTCCTCCAAACGGACTATATACAGATGTTGAGCTTGCAAATATGATCCACTTGATATCTTCTTTTTTAGCCTTATCAGCAACTTTTTGAATGAGATCCGGGTAATCCTTCTCAACATTTTTGTTTCCGCGACCGGGAGGTATATTCAGGAAGAGGATATCAGCCGACCAAAAACTTTTTGATTCCTCGTTCTCAATCTGATCGGGTAAATCCAGTAAATAAGCCTCAATACCGGCTTGTTTGATCTCTTTTAGTTTTTTCCCGGAAGTGGTTGAACCTTTCACAGTAAAACCATTTCTCAATAAATTTTGGGCCAATGGAAATCCAAGCCATCCGCACCCTAATACTGAAATAGTCATTCTTATCTTTAATTAAATGGGTTGGGAATGTAATCACAACAACGCAGAATTGAAAAGAGGATAAAGCAAAAAAATGAGTTCATAACGGAGCGAGCATTTCTTCCATTTTAAAATGTAACACAAAAATTTTTAGCATAACATTTTTCTGAATTTCAAAACCCTTTTCATTACTCAAAATTCTATTTATAACTGCTTAACTTAATTTTTGTAGTTTTCGTGTTTACGTAACTGGTTTCAGCAGGATTATCGCTTATCTTGGTGATTGTTCAAAAACGGTATACGATACTTAAAATATCAACCTCTTTACCCGAAGAACGCTTATACCCGTTTCTTTTCAGTAATTGTAATAAAGCTGTACAAAAAGAATAAAGAAGAAGCAGTATTGTTTTTAGCTTAATTACTGAATAGAGTGATTTCATTTTAAAGTGAGCATTCAATTTTTCTAAAATAGATTTACATGTCAAAAAAGATAAACCGTGTAGCTGTTGTCGGTGCCGGAATTACCGGTTTGGTTACCGCCTGGAAACTCCAAAAATTCAGTGTAGAAGTAGATCTTTTTGAACGAAAGGCAGAACCGGGTGGAGCAATCAAAACAGTTAAAGAAGACAACTGGCAGGTTGAATACGGACCCAATACACTACTTTTAAAAGACAGAATGGTCGCCGAATTCATCACGGAACTTGGTTTGAATGGTGAGAAAAAAACTGCCAACGCTGAGGCGAATAAACGGTTTGTTGTAAAGAACGGGGTACTGGAACCTTTACCATCTTCTTTTAAATCGGCAGTAACAACACCTTTATTCAGTTTTGGAGGGAAATTACGAGTGTTGGCTGAACCATTTATATCGAAAAACAGTGATCGAGATCAGACAGTGGCAGAATTTGTAGAAAGGCGTTTAGGCAAGGAGATGCTGGAGTATGCTATTAATCCATTTGTTGCGGGAATATATGCCAACAGGCCGGAAAATTTATCTCTCCGACACGCATTTCCCATGATGGATGACCTGGAGCAAGAGTACGGCTCACTGATTTGGGGTACATTTGCCGGTTCAAAGAAAAGAAAGGAGAGGGGTAGAATTAAAAGGGAACTGATCTCTTTTGAAAAAGGGATGCAGCAACTTCCAGTATCTATTGCTAAACAGCTCAACAGTATGTACTTGAATCATGAAGTTCGTTCGGTAACGGAACAGGAGGGAAAATGGTCGGTAGAAAGCAGTTTGGGGAAATTTGGTCCGTATGATCATGTAATTTTAAATACTCCGATTTATAAATTAAATCAGGATATGGTGTCCATTACGGCTCAAGAGCTAAACACCCTGAAAAAAGTAAACTATCCGCCACTATCTGTGATGCTTTTAGGTTTTAAAAAGGAAGACGTTCAACACGAACTGGATGGGTTTGGATTTTTGGTTCCCGAGCAAGAGAAAAGAAATATTTTGGGGGCCCTGTTTTCTTCCACTCTTTTTGATGACCGGGCACCTCAGGATATGCACTTGTTAACCGTTTTTGTGGGCGGAGGCCGTCAGCCTGAATTAGCTGAGAAGGATAGTGAAGATTTACTGGAGCTTGTTATGAAGGATCTTGATGATTTGATAGGCTTGTCGGGTGAACCTCAATTTAAAGATCATGTCTACTGGCCACAATCAATTCCGGGCTATCATGTAGGCTATGACGACATTTTGGATACCATCAAAAATATTGAAGATCGAAATAGAGGGATTACATTGGCAGGCAATTTCAGGAATGGAATCTCTGTTCCGGATTGTATAAAAAATGGATTGAAACTGGCAGACCAGCTGGCCGGAAGCGTAAATTACTGATGTTCTTCTTCTACTTTGGGACTGCTTGAAAATACTTCAACCATCTCCTGCAACAATCCTTTTCCAAACATCATGAGTTTCTCTTGTCGGCCAAGGGCGAGGAATCGCAACAGTAACCTTAGATTGTGAAGCAGTTTTGGTGGATCTGTGACCAGTGTTTCGTTTTCAATCACAAAATCCCAATCTATCTCATTGTCAAATTTTACGCCATGTTTCTCCATGCTCATCTTGTAGATGTTGGCGATTAAACCGTAGCCAATAGTGGAAGGGTGGAGTCCGTCGAGACTGAAGATTCCTCCTTTTTCTACTTTCCCCGTTTCCTCATTAATTCGTAAATAATCGGTACTGATATTGGGTTCTCCCTTTTCATTCACCATGAAAGAGGTTTTGGGATTTTTTTTCAATGCCCGTATAAATCCGTCCGGAAAAGGAGAAATCGTTTCGGGGAGATGCCGACGGCGAGCAGCAGCCTGTACATACCGGGCAACCGGAACCACGAAAAAACCAAATTCATCAGCCAGGTTTTTAATAGTGTGATTATATTGATCTACAATTTCATCCAGTTTAACGGCATCATCGCGGGTTAGATGTGGATGCTTGCCGGGATCGAAATCTTCATCCCAAATCCAGAAACGGGCATAGTAATCGAAGTAGCCGTCACCGGGCACACATTCACCCAAATTGACACCGCGAATGGCCGGGGGAATAGTAACATAGGGTATAGTGGGTACAAAGACCCGTTTCGTATTTAACTCACTGAGTTTTTCGTACAACATTCTTAACTCTTGTTCGAAATGGTCCGGTCGGAATACGGTACATCTTCTCTCGTTGAAAGGAACATTTAAATCGCTCTCCTCAGAAAACTCAATCTTCATTTTCGTTACTGCCCCTACAATATTGTTATGACCAAGGCAGGCGATAAGATTTTCTATTCCTCCGTTGTCACTCAGTTCTTTGAGATTATCTATCTGGCTGTTACTTTCAAACTTTTTGCCAAACGTTGGATTCAAAACCAAACGAGCTGTCGTATACATTGCCTGATCTGGCAGCACACTAAATACAGAGTACTGTGGCTTGTTATTAAGAATAAATTCCCGGCAGAACTTTTCGTTCAACAACCAGCTATCGCTAATAGAAAAACCCCAGACGGCTTGATTGTGGTAGGGTGTCTGCTGGTCTTCATTTTTGAGAGAGATTATTTGCCCCTCCCAGTAAGATTTGATTCTTTTCAGAGTAGAGTAGACGTGGTGCCCGGCCTGAACGGAATTAAAGAGATTTATCTCATCACCAAATTCATCTTCCAGACCACGAACAAGAATTTCCATGTTGATGGGAATTCCCGCTTGAGCAGAAAATGAGGGCAGATTCATCTGAATATCATCACCCATTGCGCGATGCAACAGTGCAGGAAAGCTGAGGTCTGTTCGGTAGATTCCACCGTTTTTGAACCCCTGGGCGAGACTGTCACCCATTGCCACCAGTTTATGTTTGTACGAATTCCGTCTGAATATCACGTGATGAAAATTTGTAACTTGCCGTCGTTAGATACTTCAATGTACCATTTGCTCTAATCAAAACGAATATGTCTAAAAAAACAAATCGATTGGAAGAATTTCGCGAAAAACGTTCAGAAATGAACGATAAAATTATGGATCTAAATCATCTTGGGGTGAAGCGATTCTTTAACCTTGATAGCAATACGTATCGGGATGGAGCACTTGCAGGTGAGACAAAAGAGTTACTTGGACTGGTTGCTTCTGCCGTTCTTCGCTGCAATGACTGTATTGACTACCACCTGGAACAGTGTGCCAAGAGTGGTTTTACAAAAGATGAGATTATAGACGCAATGAATGTGGCACTTGTTGTAGGCGGCAGTATTGTAATTCCACATATGCGTCACGCTGTAGAAACCCTTGAATATCTTGAAGGCGAGGGATCCCTTAAAGTTGAGAGGGATTAACCCGGTTTAATAACAGCCTCTCGTCCCGGTTTTCGGGACAGATGAACTCGCTGATTTTCGCAGAGAGTGGAAGTTACCACAATCACTGTCGGAAATAGATATGGACCATGCCTACGGCATTCGCTACTACTTTGATGATATCAGCCACCTCAGGTTGAAACCTGAGGCTATAATGTTGGCCACGGCTACGTCTTTTAGGTTGGCAGCCAGTCATAAGGAGATGTCTCGCCTGTCATCCGAAGCTTTAGTGTAGGTTGGACTGTATCCAAAAAAGCAGGCCATCACTACCATTGACAGATTTGGTGAAATATGTGATAATTGGCTTGAATCAACGTTTTTGGCCTGCTCGAACACACCCCTAAATCCCCTCTCCCCGAATTTCTCGGGACAGGCAAGAGGGGACTTTCGGACTCAATAGCGTTGCCCGCTTTTTGGGCAAAATTAGGAGCTCGACATGACAATCAAATAAAATACAAGGAAAACAGGGTTGTTCAGCTAGTTTCTGAACAACCTTGTTTTTTATTCCATGTATAATCCTGCCGTGTGGAGCAGAATGCATGCAAACGGAGTGAACCGGAATGGTGTCGAGGCATCTCCATGCTTTAGAAAATGCTAAACTCTCACAATCAAGTACCAGAGACTTGATAAATACTGAGCCCCAAATCCTATTAGAGGAAGAGAGTGATGCGATAGTGAATTGCTCAAAATGTTATGGGTAAGAACTTAATGTGATTTTATCGGAGGAAGTTAAAGTAAGCCTGAAAGGGTGAACTATCAGTAGCCCCAGGTGAAATCTGTGGCTATGAGATTGGCCATGGCTACGCCATTTGGTTTTGACAGTGAATCCCTATCAGTCGTAAGCAGATTGTCACTCTTATCATTGTTTTTGCTATTGAAAATACTAAAGTAAATGAAGTGAAATTTATTAGGGTTGTAACCAAGTGTCGTTAGGCACGAATTAAACTATAGCCCCACATTTCAATGTGGGGGAATGTTTAGGGATAAAAGATAAGAAAGTGCCGCAGGCACGGCACAGGTTTCACAATGTAGAAGGTATAAATAAAACCTCCAAGGTTTCGAAAACCTTAGAGGTTTAGATAGAGAATATAGATCTAAAGCACTTCAAACCTGGATTGGAAGAAACGCAGGTATTCAGGCTCATACACAAATTTAAGCCCCTTTATTTGGTTCGCATTTCTGTAAACTTCATCCACCGACTCGGCCACAACATCCATGTGGGCTTGCGTATAAACGCGTCGCGGAATAGTTAGCCGAACCAACTCAAGTTTTGGATAGTTGTGCTCTCCGGTTTCCGGATTTCTTCCGGCTGAAACTACTCCCCGCTCCATGGCACGGACACCCGAATCGAGGTAGAGTGCTGCGGCCAGTGATTGTGCCGGAAGCTGATCTTGGTTTAAATGCGGAAGAATTTTTTTGGCATTCAGAAAAATTCCATGGCTTCCAATAGGTTTTACAATCGGAACGCCCATTTCAATCAATTTTTCGCCCAGGTATTGAACCTGTCCGACTCTTGCCCGGATATGATCGTAATCAACTGATTCGGAGATACCGATTGCCAACGCCTCCATATCACGCCCGGCCATTCCACCGTAAGTGTGTAATCCTTCATAGATCACAACCATGTTGCGTGCTTTGTCAAAAAGCTCATCATCGTTAACGGCAAGAAATCCACCGATATTTACCAACGCATCTTTCTTGGAACTCATCGTGGCTGCATCGGTCAGAGAGCAAATCTCCTTTACGATCTCCTTAATGGATTTGTTCTCATAGCCCGGCTCCCGCTGTTGGATGAAATAGGCGTTTTCCGCCACCCTGGTCATATCGTGAACAATCGGGATATCATATTTCTGAGTCAGTTTCCGGACTTCTTTCAGGTTTCCAAGCGAGATAGGCTGACCACCGGCCATATTTACTGTGGTAGCAATGGAGACATACGGAATTTTATCTGCGCCCTTCTCTTTGATTAAATCCTCAAGTTTATTCAGGTCGATATCAGCTTTAAAAGGATGTTCATTCTCTGGATCGTGGGCTTCATCAATTATGACATCCACAAATGTACCGCCGGCAAGCTCCTGATGTAGTTTGGTTGTTGTGAAGTACATGTTGCCGGGAATAAAGTCACCTTCCTCAATCATGAGTTGGGAAATAATATGTTCGGCAGCTCGTCCCTGGTGAGTGGGTACAATATGTTTATAGCCATAATATTCCCGAACCGCATCTTCGAGATGATAAAAATTACGGCTGCCGGCATACGCTTCATCACCAAGCATCATCCCGGCCCACTGACGATCGCTCATCGCTGAAGTACCGCTATCGGTTAGCAGATCGATATAAACATCTTCTGATCGTAATAAGAAAGTGTTATAACCGGCTTCACGGATCGCTTTTTGACGCTCCTCAAGAGTTGTCATTTTTACCGGTTCAACCATCTTAATTTTATAGGGCTCTGCCCATGATCTTTTTTTCTCGTTACTCATGATTTTTAATCAGTTTTATGATTTGAATGTTAAATAGGTAGAACAATCTGTCTTACTCGAAGACAGTATTAGCAAAGGGAGGATTATATAGACGGGTATGCGTGGGGGCTGATAACAATATCTTCAGCTATTAAGCTGTAGCTGATAATCTGATATGTTTGTGTAATTTTTTCCATCCGTCTTAATTATCAATTTAATGTAGGATATTAGACGCACACTCTCCAATCATTTTTTTGTAAAAAGCACGATTTGATATTCCGTACTGTTATGGTATCCTATTGAACCACAATACGTAAACGATATGCCGATAATCCAATATTTTGTCAGAAAATGGGTAACAGCTAAACCACTGTCTGATGACAGGCAGAGAATTTTGCTCGGCAAAGTGCCTGTTTATGAGACGTTACCTTCAAACTACAAAGAGTTGCTTCATAATCGGATGAAAGTTCTGCTTCATGAAAAATATTTTGAGGGATGCGGAGGTTTAAAATTGACGGAAGAGATGAAAGTTGTGATTGCAGCTTATGCATCTGTCTTAATTTTAGAAGAGAAAGCGGACTATTATGGTGATTTAAAATCAATTCTTATCTATCCGGATGATTATTTTGCACCTGTAAATCAGGAAACGGACGATGGTTTTATTGAGGAGGGATTTGAGAATAGAAAGGGAGAATACTGGCAGGCCGGTGTGATTGTACTATCCTGGAAAGATATTGAATCTCAACTCTATGGTGGGGATCGGAGGAGTGGCCAAAATTTGATTTATCACGAATTCTCACACTTTCTGGATGATCGATATGGTTTAACAGCCGGTATCGATCAAAATGGCGATACCCTGCGCGATGATGAATGGACAAACATCATTGCAAAAGCGTACAGGAATTTAAAATTTACCGGCAAACACTCCTTTCTGGATCGATACGGGGCGGAAAGTCCTGCAGAGTTCTTTTCTGTTGCGACAGAACTTTTTTTTGAACGTCCTGAAAAACTGCTTCAAGAGAATAAAAACCTATATATCCTGCTTCAAAATTTTTATGGACTGGATCCAATACGCTGGAAATAGTAAAAGTAAAAAGTTTTTTTGTTGACGAACTTTCTTAATTGGCGGTGTGTTGAGTCGGAGTAAGTCTGAAAAAAGGGCTTACATAAACTTTAATTAACCTTATATCGTCATGGATTTAATAAGTTCTTTAGGGAATTCGACCTTTGAAAACTATGTCGCGATGGAATCCGGGTTTACGGAAATGGCCTACCAAATGTCGGCTCACGTCCTTACTCTCGGCTACGCGATTATGTTGGCAGGGTTACTCTACTTTGTATTGACCATTAAGACCGTAAAACCGAAATACAGAATATCTTCAGTTCTATCTGTTGTTGTAATGGTTTCAGCATTTTTGCTGCTTCTTGTACAACAGCAAAACTGGACAGGAATGCTCTCTTATGATACAGAGACTGCCCGCTATATGCTTGCCGACGGGGAAGACCTGTTTAATAACGGATATCGTTACTTAAACTGGTTAATTGATGTTCCGATGCTGTTATTTCAAATTCTGTTTGTTGTTACTCTGACCAAAAGTGACTTCAGCTCAATTAGAAATGGATTCTGGTTCTCCGGTACCGGAATGATTGTTACAGGGTATATCGGTCAGTTTTATGAAGTAACAGATCCGACATTGTTCTTCATCTGGGGTACAGTATCCACGCTGTTTTTCTTCCATATTCTTTACCTGATGAAAAAAGTAATCTCAGAAGGAAAGGAAGGCGCACCGCCAAAAGCACAGAAATATTTGGGTACAATCTGGAAGCTGTTCCTCTTTACCTGGATGCTCTATCCGGGCGCATATTTGATGCCATATTTGACGTTCAGCGGTCTGGAGCCGGTGTTAAGCGAAGCTCTTGTTGTAGGACGACACATCACATACACAATTGCTGATGTAGGTTCTAAAGTAATTTATGGTATCCTGCTTACTTTGGTAGCACAGGAAATGAGTAAAGCAGAAGGATATGATTTTGAAGAGATGGAGAACGCTCTCTAATTTTTAAAATTTATTATTCTTTATTAAAACCCTTCCACTACTAAAGTGGAGGGGTTTTTTATTATACGTATCAGTGGTTTCAGATTGTTATATTTGCACCATGATATTTCAGAAATTTATTTACTTACTTTTAGTTGCTTTTTTCACCACTTCAACGGCCTGTTCGGATGAAAGGATTACACCGCCACCATCTCCGGAGTCATCGGTAAATATTGTCAAGTCGGGCAGTGATGATCCTGTAAGTCCGGAATTAAACGGTCCCTCTATTTACTTGATGGGTAAAGGAATGCCCGCACTCTCTTCCTACGAGTACTTTTTAGATATTTTAGCAGATTCACCTGTTGATATTACTGTGTTGGCAGGGTCAGCCGCATCTGGCAGTTCAGCTACCCCCGAATGCGATCTATTGATGGAATTGGATCAGGTGAATTCATGTACAACTGCCACGGTTCAGTCTGAGGAAGAAGCAAATAGCACGGAACTCGTTGAAACGATTGATCAAAGTGAGGCTATATATTTTGCAGGCGGAAATCAGTGTGTATATGTAAACTGGAGAGATACTCAACTGCATGATGCTATCAACACTCTTGTTGAAAGAGGCGGAGGTATTGGAGGTGGCAGTGCAGGCCTGGCAATTCAGGGAGATATGATTTACGACGGGTGTAGAGGAAGTGTTAGATCCGAAGAGGCGTTGTCTGATCCATATCATGAATATATCAGCCTGTCAGAAGGGATGTTTGAACTTTCGTCGTTAAATCACACCATCACAGACAGTCACTTTTCTGAAAGAGAACGTTTAGGCAGGTTGATTAGCTTTATGGCCAGAATTACATCAGAAAAAGAGAGAGAAGAATATTTTGGAATTGGATTGGATGATAATACATCTGTAGTTCTAAACAGCAGTGGCACCGGAAAAGTATTTGGTGGTTATGCAACAAGGCTGAAAACAACTGAGAAAGCTCAGCAAGCAGAAGAGGGGAGACCAGTTACAATTTATGGTGTAGAAAGAATTGTTTCTGCACCCGGTGAGACAATCAATATGAATGAGTTCAATTCAGAACAGGCAGGTCTAATTGATGTGGAAAATGGAGAGGTATTTTTTAGGGATGAAGAGTAATTTAGCAGTATTAATCACATCAAAAATGGTATACCGAGTTTTCTACTTTTTACTTGCAGTTTGTTTTCTTTCTGCTGGTACCGTTGAAGCACAGCTTCTCAACATTCCTGATGAAGAAGACAGAAAGGGTGGTGTTCACTATTCTCTGGTTCCGCTTCTCGGTTTTAGTTCTGATACCGGCATTATTGGAGGCGCTTTATTTCAAAGATTCAATTACGGTGAAGGCAGATCCCCCTTTCTCAGTAATTTAAAAATTGATGCTATTGTATCGACCAATGCAGACCTCTTAAGCGAAATCAATTACCAGCGAACCCGTACTTTAGGCACAGATATCAGAAGCGAAATTTCCCTGATTGCAGAACGATACCGGCAGGCTCACTATTTTGGAATCGGTAATCAAACCAACTTTGACCAGGATTTGTACGACGAAGATTTTTTCTTGTACGAAAAGCGAATCATAGATGTCAGTTACAGGGCACGAAAAACCTTAACTGAATATGGATTTAACGGTACGTTTGATTTTTTTAGTGTTGTGGGAGTTTCCTATCTGAATGCTCTGCAGCGCAGCGACGAATCACTTTTTGCGATTGAAGATCCCACCGGGGATCAAAAGAACAGGTTGAACTCCCTGGGCATTGGTTTTATAGCCGAAGATCGTGATAGCGAATTTAATCCAACTGAAGGGTATCGCTATGAAATCGGTATTGAAACAAGTGGAGCTTTTACTTTTAGTGAATTCGACTTTTCGAGGCTTCATGGCGAACTTCGTCACTACGTCGAAATTTTACCTGATATCGTAATCGCTCAAAAAATTTCAGGTGTGCATATTCTGGGTAACGCTCCTTTTTGGAAAAAAGCTTCTCTTGGAGATAAAGACGGATTGAGAGGATATCACTTCGATCGATTTTTAGGAGAAAGCTCGATACTTCATATTCTTGAAGCCCGAACATGGCTTTTCTCTTTTTTTGATGATGAGATCAGAATTGGCGGACAACTATTTTGGGACAGCGGCCGTGTTTTTTCAGATTTTGACAGTAAAGGATTCTTTGACAATTGGAACCACTCGTTTGGTGCCGGCGGAGCAATTTCACTGTTTAACCCTGATTTTATTGTTAGAGGAGATGTAGGGTATTCTAATGAGGCCGTCCGAATATATGCGGGAGTGGGATACATTTTTTAACGCTTATTTAAAGAATAGAATTTTAGCAAAATGATACTTTTTACAGCAGACAAGGATACATCGGCTCCTTTTTTGATAATGGAGAAGATGCAAAAGAAAGAGATTTTACATACCCCACTCGAGCAGTACAGGTTTCGTGCGGTTGAGGAAGAGTCGAAACAGATTCAAAATCATATGGATGAGTTTGCATTTATCATTCATGGGAATCTGCGGAATGCCAGATATTTCACAGAGTGGATGAAACATACCTCAATGCAGGAAAAGGTGCGACGCTGTGTAAATATTGTTTTGGATAAGCCTACAGCTAAGTTTTTGGAGGAACACGATATTCCTGCTATTCAGCCGCGAGAACCGGCAAAACCGATTGATATACTGGAATTTATGCTTCGCATATCAAAAGAGGGAAATACACTCTATCCTACTACAGAGAATAAAACAGAAGAGATGCCTGGCTTACTGAAGGAGCTTCAGATGCCGGTAGCTGAATTTTCTGTATGTGAAGAGGTTACCCTGGAGGAAGATGTTTTGAAGAACTATAAATCTGAAGTTGGAAAGAGTCCAATTGAAATCGTCTTGCTGCACAACAGGTCATCCTATATTCGTGTTAAAACGGCTTTTCCGGATCTGGATCTATCTGCTAAAACTGTTGTTGCCGGCAGTTTGGGAGCCGCCGAAACGATGGAGAAAGAGGGACTAAAACCGGATTATCTTGCAAAAGGATCCTGGGCATCGATAGCAAAAGTGTTGGATGAAATTTAATCTGCATTTTATCTAAGTACAGCGGCGCTGTCGGGATAATCAGTGATGAATCCATCCACACCAAACCGTAGCAATTCTCTCATTTCATCTACTGTATTTACCGTCCAGGGAATCACTTTCATTCCTTTGGATTGTAGTTGAGATACAGATTCGGCATCAAGCAGCCTGTAATCGGGGCTCCAGATTTCTGGTGTATATCCCAGCAGGTTGATGTACATATCCGGGAGTACATCATTACTCACAAGCATCGCCTGTCTTACGTCGGGAGCCAGTTGTTTAAACGCAATTAACGTAGAAGGGTCAAAAGATTGAATGATGACCCTGTCCAGGACTCCTAATTCTTTAAGCTCTTCAAAAAGCAATCGTGAAAATTCTTCGGGACCGGGCACATATTCCCCATACCATTCAGGGCGACTTTTTGTCTCAATATTATAGTGAAGTGGAGGCAGATCGTTTTCACTTGCGTACTCTTCTACGGCTCGAATTGCATCTTTCATCAGCGGTTTGGTCACTTCCATCGGTTGTTGATTAGGGAAATTGGGATTTCCGCGCTTACCAACATCAAATTGCTGAGTTTCCTCGTACGTCATCTCGTAGATATTTAAATCCATCTCTTCAGATTCGGTAACAGGTTCGCCATTGGGCTTTGAGCTGAATAGATGGTTAAACCAGGGTTCATGAGAGACCAGAACTTTACCGTCCCCAGTAACCACAACGTCAAACTCAACGGTATTCACACCCAGATCTACGGCTTTTAAAAAGGCCGGGATCGTATTTTCAGGCATAAGTCCGCGTGCTCCCCGGTGTCCTTGCAGATCAAATGTGTCAGACTGTTCCATGGTACAAGAAATGGTGATGAGTACTGTTAAAAAAAGAATGGGAAGATGGCGCATATATTTTCGATTTTATCATGAACATCATATGTGGCTGCTAACTTGGTGTAAATATATTGTGAATCTTTAACTATACAACGAAAAAATGAAATTTAAATCTCTTCTGCTTTTCAGTCTTCTCTTACTAACTGTATCGGCTTCGTCGGTTGCACAGCAAAACTCTGACATCACTACGTTTGTCCTGGTTCGGCACGCCGAAAAAGTTGACGACAGCGCAGATCCGGATTTGTCACCTGAAGGTTATCAGCGTGCTGAACGGCTGGCTAAAATGCTTCAAAATATATCGTTCGATGCAGTTTATTCTTCTGACAGAATAAGAACCCGGGAAACCGTTCGTAAAATTGCTGATCAAAACAGTGTTGATATTCTTTTGTACGAACCTCATGAAACCGAAGAGGAAGTGGAGCGTCTGCTGAATTCTAACCCGGGTAAAACTGTGCTTGTAAGCGGCCATTCCAACACAACTCCCTTTTTTGCAAACGAACTGTTGGGACGTGAGCATTTTGAGGAGAAATTTGATGAGTCGGATTATGGGAATTTGCTGATTATCACGATTGATGGCAATGGTGAAAGTAAACTGCTGCATTTGAGGTATTGAGTCTGCAGTGAAATTACACGCCCCTGCCTATCGAAGCCTTGGCGCAGGCAGGCCTTAATCCCATCTCGAGAGGGGATTATAATTAGTTTTATGAAATGATTTTGGCCTGAGAAGCATTACTTTCCAAAAAGAAATATTATGGATCTCTCAAAAGAAAAAACCAGCAGAATTATTGAAATGGCGTGGGAAGATCGTACCCCGTTTGATGCCATTGAATTTCAATTTGGACTCAGTGAAAAAGAAGTTATCGAACTGATGAGAAAAGAGATGAAGCCGTCCAGCTTTAAGATGTGGCGCAAAAGAGTAAGCGGTCGATCAACGAAACATAGAAAGCTTCGCAATGACGATGTAAATCGGTTTACCAGTCCTTACTGATCGTTTCTTTATTTGTATATGTAAATATATCTACAAATTTGCACTGCCTGTGAAGCATTAAATAAAGATGGCTTGTCAAAATAAATCATTTCAACTCTACAACTGTACACCCGCTACCGCCACTTTCGAACGGAGCTATATCAAAAGATTTTACACCATCACGTTTCTCGAGATATTCGTGAACCAGTTTGTGTAGAATTCCTTCACCCTTACCATGCACGATTTCAACCTGCTGTAAATTACGGGCAATTGCTTTATCCAGATAAATGGTAAGCTCTTTGATGGCCTCGTCTCCTCGCTTACCTCGCAGATCAAGCCGTGGTTTTACCGATAAATCAATATCCTGAGAACCGCCGTAGGACCTTGAGCTGCTCTTTTTCTTCTTTTTTGGAGGCGATGTTTTTGTGAGTTTGTTCAGCTTCGACTTTATTTTCATTCCATTTACCAATACGGTCGCTTGTTTGCCTGTTAGCTCAATAAGCTCCCCGCCGGTGTTCCCGTCGCCAATGATTACAAAATCACCGACTTCCGGCTTTTCATCGCTTCGTACAGGATCTTCGCTCTCGGTTTCAAATTCATCTTTGAACGTATGGATCTCCTTTTTTGCCTTTTGAATATCAGATCGGGCCTCACGGATTTTATCTTTATCATCCCTGCCTTCACTCACTACTTTTTCAACCGCCTCTTCAATCCTGCGATTGGCATCTTTCATGATCTCTTCAGCGTCTTTGTACGCTTTTTCAATAATTCCTTTTCGCTTGTTGTCGATCTGCTCCGAACGTTCCCTGAATATCCTCTCCTGTTTTTCCGCCTCAACAAGTTTTCTTTGGTAGGTTGAACGCAGCTCTTCAGCTTCCTGCATCTGTTTTTCCAAAGTAATCAAAAGATCACCCATCGAATCTTTCTGTTCACCTAAAAGCTGACGGGCCTTTTGCATTAATTCACGGGGCAAATCCATGCGATCAGCAATTTCGAAAGCGTAACTGCTACCGGGTACACCTTTTTTAAACCTGTAGGTAGGTGAGAGGCTCTCCTGATTGAACTCCATGGCGCCATTTACAACCTGTTCATTCTCATGAGCAAATACTTTAAGCGAACCGTGGTGAGTGGTCACAATCACTCTTGAACCTTTATTAATCACCTCCTCAACAAACGCCTGAAAAAGGGCGCCTCCTTCCTCAGGATCTGTACCTGCTCCGGCCTCATCAATGAGTACCAAAGAGTCCGGTTCCATTCTTTCCAATGTGGTTTTCATCCAGTTAAGGCGGGATGAAAATGTACTTAAATCGTTTTCTATGGATTGATCATCCCCGATATCGACAAAGAGTCCGCTTAGTACGGGCAGTTCAGAGTCGGGTTGAACAGGAATTGGATACCCGGCTTGCAGCATCATGCAGAGCAGTCCGGTGGTTTTCATGGCAACGGATTTACCTCCCGCGTTAGGACCCGTGATTACCAGCCCCAGCTCATTTTCTAAAAGCTCCAGATCCAGGGGGATAACGGGTTCAGGCTCCTTAAGCGACCTGTTTTTGAGGAGCAGGTTGGGATTTTTGCCCCGAATCAGATTTAGATGATTGTTATTTGATAAAACCGGAATGGTTCCTTCGAGGTCCAGTCCCAAACTTACTATACAATGAATAGCGTCCAGTTCGCCTACATAGGTACAATTTAGCTCCAGCTCTTCGCTATACGTTCTTACTTGATCCGTTAGTTTCTGAATGATGCGTTCTATCTCACGCTTCTCTTCAGCCTCAAGCTGACGGATTTCATTATTGATCTGGAGCGCCTGAACCGGTTCAATGTAAACCGTTTGTCCGGTTGATGACACGTCGTGAACAAACCCTTCCACTTTACGTTTATACTCCGCCTGAACCGGAATAACCATGCGTCCACTTCTAATGGTAGCACCTTCATCCGAAGTCATTCCATCTTTAGCCAGACGTTTCATCACTTGCTGAACTGTACTGCGAAGCTTGTTTCTCTCTCTGTTCAGTTTTCCGCGAATCTGTTGCAGTTCCCGACTGGCGTCATCCCTTAGTTCTCCACGTTCAGTTATCACACGCTGTATGGCTTCTTCCAGTGGTTTCAGGTTGACAAGCCGGTCAGAAATTTTCTGGAGTGAAGGAGTCTCAAATTCAAGTCGTTTAAAAAAATTGATAATCAGACGGGCCAGGCGGGCATTTTCCAGAATAACCGGGAAATCATCGAGTGGGAGAATCGTCCCTTTTAAGCGACTGTCTTTAACTATTTCACGAACGTCGTCCACTACCGTTAAGGGATGGCTCGATCCGCTTTGTAAAATTTTAGTCCATTCACCGGATTCAGAAAGTCTGCGCTCAACAGTACTCCGATCGGATGACGGAGACAAATTATAAATCTCTTCACGTCCGTAAGGAGTAAAGCTTTTTCGAAGAGTAGCTTCTCTAATATTCTCAAAACCAATCTTTTGAGAGCTGTTTTCAGGGAATAGTTGTATCTGTTTTGCCATAGGCGGAAAGTTCGCAATCTTTCCGCCTAAAATCGAATCTATAATAGTATTAGAGAGATGTTTAATTCATTCTGAACTGGACTCTGACGCTCTCAGAAATTGGTATAGTTCGCTGCATCACAATTAAGGAACCACTGTAAGATTCGGCACTCATCATGGCCATGTCTCTTCGTGCAATCCCTGAAGACGAGGTATATTCAATATTCTGGACGCCTCCTAACTCCATACCGGCTGCCTGAGCAAGTAATTGGGCTTTGCTGCGAGCATTTTGAACAGCTTTTTCCAAAGCTTCATTACGGGCTTCTTCGGCTTCCGAGGTTGAAAAATTTGCTGAAAAATTGTCAAACCCGTTCTCAATCAGGGTAATTTGCATCGCCTCAAACTGGTCTAAATCCTGCAGACGTATAGATACGCTCTGCCGTGTTTCAAACCCTGTATTTTGAGAGTGCCGACGGGGAGAAATACTGATTGGATACGCGTTGATGTACTCCTCGTCAATATTCTGCTCAATGATCAGCTCTGTAAGAAACTGCTCCAGATTTTTATGATTCTCAAAAGCCTGGCCTGCATCTTCGTCAAAGCGATTAATGGTGATGTTGAAAATGATCTCATCGGCCGGTGCAAAAACTTCACCTGTAGCATCAATGGTTATCAGGTTAGAAGCCGTATCCTGTCCTGTTAATATTTCCGGCGAAGTGCAATTCGCAAAAAGTAAAAATAGTGGAAAAATAATGTAGCGCAGTTCTGTTTTTATCATATATAGTATGAGTTAGTTTTATTTGTCTGATTCAACAGAATTTAAACGTAATTGTTTCTGGTGGAACATATAGTACGAATGGAACAGTTAAAAAATTATTTTGGAAGCGCTTGCATTAACCAAAAATTGAGTTTTATTTATAGTTGACAAATCATCGGGAAACGGTTTACATTCGATGTTGCAAATTGCAAACCCCTAAATCATTAATTAAATCTGAAATCTATGAAAGATTGGATACGGAATTCAGTTATTCGATTGTTCTCTCTTCTGCTGATCGCGGGATTGGCCGGTGCAGAGTATTCGAATGCTTCCAGCACATCTTACAACGAAATACTAACGGATCAACAAATTGTGATTACCGGACAAGTTGTTGATGCCGAATCAGGCGAGCCCCTTGCAGGTGTTAATATTGCGGTAAAAGGTCGAGTAGTAGGTGTGGCTGCTGATGCTCAAGGAGAATTTACACTCAGAGTAAATGACGATCCCCCTATTACCCTTGTAGTATCAATTGTAGGATACCGGACACAAGAAATTGAAATTACAGAATCGAACGTATCCGATTTGAGGATCGAACTGGTTGAAGAGACATTCCTTGGCTCGGATGTGGTTGTATCTGCGTCCAGGGTGGAAGAGAGTATTATGGAGGCCCCCGTATCCATTGAAAGAATGGATATTCTGGCGATTAATCAGACCGCTTCTGATAACTATTATAAAGGTATCGCCAATCTGAAAGGGGTTGATGTAACAACCAGCAGTATTAACTTTCAGATTATTAATGCCCGTGGATTCAACTCCACCGGTAACACCAGAATGGTCCAACTTACAGACGGGATGGATACACAAGCTCCGGCTCTGAACTTCCCAATCGGGAATTTGAACGGACCTTCTGAGCTGGATGTGGAGAGTCTTGAATTTATTCCCGGTGCATCATCAGCACTTTACGGGCCAAATGCGTTTAACGGAATCTTGCTGGTTAATAGCAAAAGCCCGTTCCGTTACCCCGGATTGAGCGTATTTGTAAGAAATGGCGTGAATCATTTAGATAGCAACGCAGAAGCCGGCGAGCCTAACAATCCACGCCACATGTTTGAATCGTCTATACGATGGGCTGATACAGTGGGCGATCGTTTTGCTTATAAACTGAACTTCTCCTATAGCCGAGCTGATGACTGGAGAGGTATTAATTACAGTGATAAAAATTCTGAACTTAATTTCCAGTCGAATCCCGGGATGAACCCTGCTTACGACGGTGTGCACCTCTACGGTGATGACGGTACATTTAATATTGGATTGCTGAGCTTCAACCAAACTTTTGTTCAGGGTGTAGCTGCCCAGTTGGTTGCTTCGCCTCTTCCGATAAGCCAGCAGGATGCTATTCAATTTGCACAGAGCCTGCCATCGCAACCTGTAGCCAGAACCGGATACCGTGAAGAGTACCTCGTAGATCACGATGCTGAAAACCTCAAGTTCAACACATCTTTACAATACCGAATTACGGACAACGTAGAAGCAAGTTATTCGATGAACTACGGGTACGGTACTTCTATCTATAGCGGCGCTCAGCGGTATAGCTTGAAAGACTTCAGCATTCAGCAGCATAAACTGCAGCTCGACGGAGACAATTTTATGGTTCGTGCGTACGGAACCTTTGAAGACTCCGGTGATTCCTACATTGCAGACTTTGTCGGTTTTGCTGTAAACGATGCATATTTGGGAACTCAAGACTGGTATGCCAACTATGGCGGTACCTTTGCCGGTGGACTTGCCCAGGCATACTTTATTACTCAGGGAAATACGAATTATGACCCTGCGATTGTAGAAGCAATATTATCGAATCCAAACACATTAGCGAATCTACACAATGCAGCACGTAGTGCGTCAGATGCGAATAGATTTATGCCGGGAACACAGCCGTTTGAGTCAGCTAAAAATACTGCTTTACAGGGTACTGTACCTGATGGAGCACGGTTTAATGATAAATCCCGATTCCTCCATACTGAAGGACAATATGACTTCAAAAACGAAATTGACTTTGTAGACTTACAGGTTGGATTCAGTTTCAGACAGTATCAACTTCGTTCTAATGGAACCATTTTTGATGATGGTGACGGCGGGGTGGATATCAACGAGTACGGCGGTTATATGCAGGCTGCGAAATCTCTTTTTGACGACAAATGGAGGTTGACCGGTTCTCTTCGTTATGACAAGAATGAGAACTTTGATGGGCAGTTCAACCCTCGTATTTCATCCGTACTGAAAGTTGCAGACGGGCATAACATTCGTACATCGTACCAGACAGGTTTCAGAAACCCAACCACACAGGGACAATACATAGATCTGAATGTGTTGACTGCAAGACTATTGGGTGGGCTGCCATATCTGGCCGAAAAATATAATGTAACCGAAAATGGATACACACTGGAGTCAGTTGACCGATTTACAAATGAATTTTTAAGCGGAAATCAGTTAGCTTATACCGAGCTTCAGTCAGGTCAGTTTACTGAGTTTAATCCGGTTAAACCTGAACAGATCCAATCCTATGAAATTGGATATAAAGGTTTGATTGGCAACAGGCTTATGATAGACGCCGCCTACTACTATAACATTTATGATGATTTCATAGCACAGTTTAGAGTAAGGCGTGCGGCTGGTCCAATCGATTTTACGGCCCAGGATCCTGCAACCATTCAGCAGAATGTGCAAACAGCGGCTTCATTACTTTCAGGTGATGCGTCCAATACATTCCAGCTCTACACCAACGTAGACGAGACAGTGAAGTCACAAGGTGCGGTGTTAGGAGTAGATTATAGTCTTCCAAAAGGATTTTTGTTGAGCACAAACTACAACTGGAACCAGTTAATAACAGACAGAGAAGACGAATTTATCTTTGATTACAACACACCCGAGCACAAGGTGAATGTATCATTTGGTAACCGACGTCTTACCGAACAGTTTGGCTTTAATCTGACTTACAGATGGCAGGAAGCATTTAACTGGACATCCTCTTTTGCCAGCGGGCGTGTGCCGGATGTAAGCACACTTGATGCTCAGGTAACGTATAGAATACCTGATTTTAAAACTGTAGTAAAGGCCAGCGGTTCAAACATACTGAATAACCGTCACTTCCTTAACTATGGTGGACCAAATCTCGGTGCGATCTATTACATCTCTCTGACGTTTGACCAATTCCTGAACTAAGTACTTTACGGAAATATCAGTTTATTAAAAGAGGCCTTCGGGCCTCTTTTTTTGTTTTTATAGTTTGTAGCTGTGCGATACCGGGAGTTGTCAACCCAGTGTGATGGGCCGTGCCAATTGGCACT
>CAYNZY010000005.1:0-32650 GCA_964401805.1 uncultured Rhodohalobacter sp. | reverse complement strand
TTACCTAATAGTGAGGTATTCATAAGATAAAATATTAACGCTGATAATAGGATATGAATACGAAGAGAGATCATATCTAAATCTGTTTGCCAGGTTAAGAACTTTCAATCAAGGTGTTTTTTGTTTTCGTCCAATCCCTTGTCTCGTTAGAGACAACATATGGGTAGAACTGAATGATCAGAGTATATCCGGCGTGCCGTAGGTACGCAACACAAACTATTTATGATCTTTGCTGCAGCTCCAGATTCGCAGTAGTAGATGTGTCGAACCTTACGGCACTGAATGGGACGGAGAGGCCGTCTTGTCTTCCAATGATTCGTCTCTGACGAGATGATTTATCGGGAGTCCATATAGGGAGTGTTTTTGTCTTGAGAACCGATTCAGTTGAATGAAAAGGGCCTGTTTGGCTAACCCTTTTGTCCCGTCTGGGGAGACGTTGAATCTTGGGATTTAAACTAAGGACCATCCTTAAAAATAACAGCTTAGTTCTAGCTTTGGGTGTCGAGGAATATACTACCGAGCGTGAGTTTAACTACCAACTCATTGTCCCGTCAGGGACAACACGTGGGTAGAAACGCAAAGCAGAAATGTTCTGTAAGTCCCGAAGGGACGACACCCCGTTTGTGGATTCCCGCAATTCAAGGCTCCAGATTCGCAATCGTAGCACCCCAGCCACCACCTGACCCATCGGCAATCTGATACCCGGTTACGTGTGGATTACGTTCGAGCAGGGCGTGGACGCTTCTCCTGATGTTACCTATTCCTTTACCATGGATAAACCGCACCTGGTAAATCTCCTTCTCAAGACAGGCATTTATATACTCATCAATCAACGTAGAGAGATCTTCCGGCGCAAAGTAGTGAAGGTCTAAAACACCATTGATGGGAATTTTATGTGGTTCATCAGAATCCATAGATGTCAAAAAAATTCAAACAGATGAATGTTTGTAGAAGCTGTTTCCATCAATTATAAGCGTTCGCTTTAATTCAAGCTGAGACTTTTTTAAGTCCTTAATCAAATTCTTAACAGCTATTGGTTCCAGGTTCAATCTGTCCAGCCAAAAAATAAAATTGTTCAAATCCTGATCTTTTCCAAGCAATTCGCAGATCGCTTCTATATTTGGATCAGAATCATTCAAAATATTCTGTTCAGATCGCAGAAGGGCCGATTGATACTGAACATCTTTCAATCGCTTGCGCCATTCGTGAAAGGGTTCAGGAAGTGAGGATGCTTCTGCCTGAATAAAAGCTTGATAACTTTTCCGGTATGATGTTCTAAAGCCCTCTAATATACAATCCGGTTCAAATTTGTTTGAATGGATAAATGATGTTAGAGAAGAGTGATTATAAATCTGATGTTCCAGATCGTCAAAGATTTCATGTTTGATTACCAATTGATTTTCCAGCTGTTCAACCTGATAATCAGCCATCCCTTTGACTTTCTGAAACAGACCCGGTCCTAATTTTTTAGAATACTCAGCGGAGTTGTCGTTAAGTATCATGCTGTGAACATGAACATCCCTCAGTTCCGATAATTTTTGTCCCCAATCTCTGTAAGTGACATTCAGCGTTTTTATGCTATCTGTATCCACACATTTTTGGAGCAGTTTTAAAAACGCTCGAAGTAACTTGAGGCGTTTTCGGGTAAGGTGAGTAGACTCCACAATATCTTTATTGTGGAGCCTGACTGAAAAAAGCAGATCAGTTATGATTGTATCTGACACTGCTAAAAGTTCATCACTCAGATGATGATCAAGGGTAATTTCAGGGATGATATACGGCTGTGACTGCAAAATCTCACTGGCTTATAAATCAACCTTGTAGTCTACCGTGTATCGGCTTTCAGCAACCTGTTTTATAAACTCTACAGCTTTTTTATGGTGTGCATTTCTGGTATACATTTGAAAATCCAGATCTGTTTCAAAATCACAGATGAGGACTACATCAAGTGCATCCGGATCGTCCTGGTTAATCTGTATGCCTACTTCAACATCTTTAATTTCTTCAATGTTGGTTCGAAGGCCTTCCAGGATGAGTTTCATCTTTTCAGCATTCTTCTCTTTGGTAGCGCCTGCGGCTTCATCTTGTAGTTTCCACATTACTATATGACGTATCATAGTTTCCTCAAATTTAGGATTGTTAATTTGGTTTTATCTCGTTTGTGCAAAAGTGAGATCTGCCTGATCAACGCTAGAAGCTGCGAGATCGAGCATATCCGGTGAGAAGACCCCCACAGCCCAGAGAAAATATTTAGCCTCTTCAGGGTTGTTGGTTTTAGTCCATTGATATACAGCCAGGTATCCCTCTGCAACCTGATCGAGCTGTGATTCTGAAAGGTTTTCGGGATCAGAAATTACCGGTACAGTTAAATCAGCTGAGACCGGAATAATATTCGGATTGTCAATTTGATCAAGGTTTAACCCATAAATCATTGGCCAAAGGTAGGGATTGCCCAAATCAGATTCTGAAATACTCCATAATGACTCTCCCGACTCCACAGTATGAATTTCGGTTTCTACCTCAGGGACAGAATCAGGATCAGGAGGAGGTGGCTCGGTTTCCTGTGCAACTTCTTCAGATGTTTCGTTGAGCTCTGGAGTTGGTGTTGCCGGAGCTGTTATCTGTTCTTGTTCAGATGCCAGCTGAGGAGATTCATTTCCAATATATTGCCGAGAGAGTAGAAAGATAATGAATATAACCAAAGCGACAACTACAACCGCCGCAGCATAGGTCCAGTTAAACTTTCCTGAATCCTGAGCTTTCTTTGTTAAAGCGGTTTTTTTACCGGTATTCAAAGCCGGCATATTTTGATCGGCCGGTAATTTCGGCTGAACAGCATTTGGTGCATCAGCATCTTCTGAACTTTTCTCACTGGCTGTACTTATCGGAATAGGGGCTGTCTTTTCCTGAATTGAATCGAGATCTTCAATATCCTCTTTTTTTGAAGTATTATCCGATTCTATTCTTTCATCTAAATCATCGGTGGATGTAAGCTCAGGCTTACCCTTTACAGGGTTGGGCCGCTCTATCAGAAAGTCGTTGCCATCATCCTGTTCAGTTTCTTCAGCTGAAGAAGCGCTGAGTGGTTTTTGAGTATTTCCCTCGAAATTATCAGCAGATTTTTTGTCTGAGGAATCTTTCGGAGATTCATCTAATACCTGAGGCTCCATTTTGGAATAAGGGCGATTCACATCTTCACGGAGCGCCTTGTAGGGCTTGAAGACTACTTTGTTCTGCCCCGGAATAGTAATTTCTTCACCCGTTTGTGGATTTACCCCGGGTCGCTCATTCATCCACCGCAGTTCAAATTTGCCAAACCCGGAAATACTTACGGATCCACTTTTTCTAAGTCCGGATTCGATAATATTGACAAGTTCACCGATAAAGCTGTTTGTAGAAGCCTGGCTCTGTTTTGATTGCTCCGCAATGAGATCAACCAGCTCACTAAAAGTAATTTTTTCACTCATCTTCTTTTCCCACAAACTTTAGTTCATCTTTGAGAACAGAAGAGGGGCTAAATTCAACAACCCGTTTTGGAGGAACGAGCATGTACTTTTTATAGTGGGGACTGTACACTTTTTGAACTTCTTTTACTTTACATCCAAATGTACCCAAATCAGGAATTGAGACGCCATTGCCACGGGCAAGCTGATTGGAAAGTATGGAGATAGCATCTTCTAAAAGCTCTTTGGTTTGAGCTTTTGACTTGCCGGAGGATGCGGCGAGTTGGTCTATGAGTTCACGGTAAGTCATACCTGCAGATGATCAGTTTATTCAATAAACGGAAAAATTGCCGAAAATTCCTAACAAACTCACAAAATGGAAGTTAACACTATTTTATAGATTTCCGGTGATCAAAAAAGATTCCAAAACACCGGTTTGAACGATATTATTTATGATAACCTTATACTATACAAAAGGTTAATGAAAAAACACTCTATATGTCTGAAGCACTGAATGTTACCCAAAAGCTGATAAAATCACACTTGGTTGAAGGTGAATTGAAGCCGGGAGCGGAAATTGGGATAAAGATTGATCAAACACTAACGCAGGATGCAACCGGTACACTTGTGATGCTTGAGCTGGAAGCCATGGGACTGGACAAAGCTAAGACTGAAATTTCCTGTCAATATGTAGATCACAACCTTCTTCAGACGGATAATAAAAACCCGGACGATCATGTGTTCCTGAAATCAGCAGCTGATAAGTTTGGGATCTGGTACTCACGGCCGGGCAATGGTGTCAGCCATCCTGTACACACCGAGCATTTTGCGAAACCCGGGAAGACACTTGCCGGATCTGATAGCCATACACCGGCATCCGGCTGTATGGGAATGTTCGCATTGGGAGCAGGCGGACTCGACGTGGCTTTTGCCATTGCAGGAAAGCCGATGTATATCAAAATGCCGAAAGTGCTTGGGGTTGAATTGAAAGGGAAAATGCCCGATTGGGTAAGTGCCAAGGACCTTGTACTCGAAATGCTCAGAAGATATGATGTGAAAGGTGCCCGTGGTTACGTCATTGAATATTTTGGAGAGGGATTAAAAGAACTTAGTACAATGGATCGGCATGTGATTGCCAACATGGGAACTGAGATGGGCGCCACAACAACCGTATTCCCTTCTGATGATGAAGTACGCCGTTTTATGAAACAGAACGACCGCGAAGATGAGTGGAGTGAACTGAAAGCGGATGATGGTGCAGTTTATGATGATTATGAGGAGTTGGTGATGGACGACCTTGAGCCGATGATTGCACTGCCAAGCAGTCCGGGTAACGTCGTACCTGTTTCAGAAGTTGAGGGCAAGCCGATCTATCAATCGTATATCGGTTCGTCTGCAAATCCCGGATACAGAGATTTTTGGATCACTTCTGAAATTGTAAAAAATCAACGAATTCATGATGATGTAAGTTTGGATGTAAATCCTACTTCTCGACAGATTATTGAGAATATGGTAAAAACAGGTGTGATGCTTCATCTGGTACAGTCCGGTGCCAGAATACACCAGGCGGGCTGTAATGGCTGTATCGGAATGGGACAGGCGCCAGCCAGCGGACAGAATAGCTTACGAACGGTTCCGCGTAACTTTCCGGATCGATCGGGTACGAAAGAAGACTCCGTATTTTTGGTAAGTCCTGAAACGGCGGCGGCATCTGCATTAACCGGTGAGATTACCGATCCGCGTCGATTGGAAGAGCTGTTTAATATCAAATGGCCAAAGTATAGCGACCCGGAAGATTATATCATCAATAAAGAGATGCTTATTGCACCTTCAGAAAATGGAAAGGAGAAAGAACTCAAAAAGGGTCCGAACATCTCAACCATGCCGGACTTTGACGAGCTTTCAGATTTTGAAGTTCCGGTTCTTCTGAAAATGGAAGACGATATTTCGACGGATGGTATCCTGAAGGCCGGTGCAGAGGTACTGCCTTACAGAAGTAACATTCCTGAAATCAGTAAATTTTCGTTTACGGTTATCGATGAATCATTTTATGAACGGGCCATTGAAGCAAATGAGAAATATGAGGGGCACGTAGTGATTGCGGGAGAGAACTATGCACAAGGTTCAAGTCGTGAACATGCAGCCATTGCCCCAAGATATTTAGGTCAGCGTGCTGTTATTGCTAAAAGCTACGCCCGCATAGGATGGCAAAATCTAGCCAATTTTGGTATTGCCCCTCTCGAATTTATCGATGATGATGACTATGACTCTATCGATCAGGGAGATATTCTAAAAGTCGAGAATATCAGACAGCAGCTACAGTCTGGCGAAAATATTACGGTTAAGAACACTACGAAAGGAAATGAGTTTTCCGTACGCCATACATTGAGCGGACGTCAGCTTAAATCACTATTGGACGGTGGTGTAATTAACACTTTTAAAAAGGAAAACGCTTAATAGAAACTCGTTTGATAGCTTTTAGTGATGCGTCCCTATCGTTTCATCTATTATGATATTGAAAGAGGATCCCGTAACTTTAATGCTGTTAAAAAAGACATTTATACACAGATTTTTAATCAATGAGTAAAGAAAAAAATGCAGTCGGTTCACTTGAACTAGACCACACCGAAGCAGACGAAATTGGAGATGATCACATATCCACTTCTGTGAAAACACCTCTCAGAGAAGACGCTTTTGATTTAACAGATGGCGAAAAGATTGAAGTGATTGAGAAACATTTTGCCAAAATCATGGAAGCGCTGGGACTGGACTTAAACGACGAGAGTTTAAGTGGGACTCCCCAACGTGTCGCAAAGATGTACGTGAAGGAAATCTTTAAAGGACTAAATCCCAAAAATCGTCCTGATGCCAGAAAATTTGGCAACAAGTATGAGTACGGCGATATGGTTGTGGTCAAAAATATTAATGTAACTTCTTTTTGTGAGCATCACTTTTTGCCATTCATTGGGAAGGCTCACGTTGCCTATTATAGTACAGGCAAAGTGATCGGGCTTTCTAAAATAAACCGGGTTGTGGATCATTATGCCCGGCGTCCGCAAGTGCAGGAGAGGCTCACTTTACAGATAGCTGATGAGCTGGAAACGGCGTTGGAATCGAAGGATGTGGCTGTATTTATTGAAAGCAAGCATTTTTGTGTTTCTACACGCGGAATTCAAGATCGGGAAAGCAGTACGGTTACTACCGAATACAGAGGCCAGTTCAAGAATGAAATGACCCAGCAGCGGTTTATTGATTATATCAAAGCTCAAACCGAAATGGCCTGATTTTAGCCTTCGGTTTATATTTAAGGTAAATCAACAACTTCAGGATCTTTAAAAGTAAATAATGGCACAAAAGGAGCAATCAAAACTGCATCTCTACAACAGTTTGTCGCGAAAAAAAGAACTGTTTGAACCGATTAAGCCACCTTTTGTTGGTCTTTATGTATGTGGCCCCACAGTTTATGGAGATCCTCATTTAGGACATGCCCGGGCAGCCATAACCTTTGATATCGTGTACCGATACCTCAGATATCTGGGATATAAAGTACGCTATGTGCGGAACATTACAGATGTGGGGCATCTCGAAAATGAAGAGGCGGAACAGGGAGAAGATAAAATTGCTAAAAAAGCACGTCTCCAGGAGATTGAGCCGATGGAAGTGGTTCAAACTTATACAATCAAGTATCATGAAGGTATGGATGCTCTGAACTGTATTCGGCCAAGTATCGAACCAACGGCTTCGGGCCATATTATTGAACAGATAGAGTTGATCGAAAAAATTCTGGAAAATGGGTTCGCCTACGAAGTAAATGGAAGCGTCTATTTCGATTTGATGAAGTATCGTGAAAGTAACGACTATGGAACCCTATCGGGAAAAGTACTGGAAGATTTACAAGTTGGCACCCGCGATACAGAAGGTATGGATGAGAAGAGGAGTCCTTACGATTTCGCACTCTGGAAAAAGGCGAATCCGGAGCATATTATGCGATGGCGTTCACCATGGAGTGTTGGATTTCCCGGCTGGCACCTCGAATGCACCACGATGAGTACGAAATATCTGGGTGAAAGATTTGACATTCACGGAGGTGGATTGGACCTGCAATTTCCTCATCATGAGGCTGAAATAGCCCAGTGCAGAGGTGCTCACGGACACGATCCGGTAAACTACTGGATGCACAACAATATGGTGACTATAGATGGCGCTAAAATGAGTAAGAGTGCCGGAAATTTTATCAATCTGGAAGAGCTCTTTGCCGGAGAGCATGAGAAACTTGATAAAGCGTATGATCCAATGGTCGTACGCTTTCTGATGCTTCAGAGTCATTACAGAAGTAAGATTGACTTTTCGAATGAGGCATTGGCTGCCGCAGAAAAAGGCTATCAGAAGTTGATGAATGCTGTAGACATTCTGAACAAAATGGATCCTCCCAAAAACGGCACTGATGGTGAAATTGACAGTGAAATTCTGGACGCTTGCAATCGTTGTCACTCAGCCATGAATGATGATTTTAATACCGCTCTTGTCCTTGCCGCACTATTCGACTTAAGCAGCAAAGTGAATGCTCTTCACAATGGTCAGATTGATAAATCTGAGCTATCTCTTTCCGCATTTACAACTCTTTCCAAAACCATGAATGAGTATGTATTTGACGTGATGGGTTTAAAGGCACACACCAAATCAGATAGCAGTAAAACGGATCAGCTGGTTCAACTTCTGATTGAAATTCGTGCTGAAGCTCGAGAGAAGAAAGATTTTGCCACATCTGATAAAATCAGGGACGATCTGATGGAAATTGGGATCCGTTTAAAAGATGACAAAAGCGGAAATACCTCGTACGAAATTGATGCTTCGTAATATTCAAAAGGCTCTGAAATGGATCTTTATCGGTCTGATAAAGATCTATCAAGCAATCCTATCCCCATTCATGGGGCCGAGCTGCAGGCACGTGCCAACCTGCTCTAACTACACCATTGAAGCCATTGAGGAGTGGGGAGTACTGAAGGGAACATGGTTGGGTATCAAACGCATTTCAAAATGTCATCCCTGGGGCACATCAGGATATGATCCGGTGCCGAAAAAAAAAGAAAATGATGGTTGAAGTTTACAAATCAACTCCATCAAGAGGGATGCAATGGATGGATGTGATATATGTTTAGATATCGCGAAAATATCTTAATACCAGTCTACATCTCTGATATCAAACAGATCTTCTTCAGTGGGATCGGTATTGATCAATATTCCGCCTACAGCCAATAGTGGCTTCCCTTCTAAATAGGAGATACATGACGTAATGATTTCCCTGATTTCGTGTTTGATCTCTGAATATGTTATTTCCGTTGCTGTGATAATTTGTTGATCAGAATTGGAAAGTTTGTCCCAATTTTTTCGAAGAAGATTTTTCACCTCTTCCTGTTGATAATCATACTGTGGTTTTTCAGAACTTTCCTTGTTCTTTAAAGTACTGAGCGCTCCAATCACTGAACCGCAACTGGATGTATTAAGCTTTTGACCGGCACGATGCACTTTTCCGATTTCACCTTCTTGAGTAATTCCAACGTGAGGCCCATAAATAATGAGTGCCCCCCCATTATCCGGTATGTGGCTGGAGAAAGCTTTAAAGCCGGTCTTTCCGGCAAAAGGGATTCCTGAAATTCCCCCAAGTATAAAAGGTCCAAATGTTTCAAATTGCTCATCCAGTTGATGAAGACTCTGATTCACCTCATCACTGCAAACCGAGGTTGCCCATAGTGTATTTTTTTTAGTTAGTCTTTTTTCAGATAGTTTTTCTAAAACAAATTCCTGGAGTTTGGGAATGGGTACTGCGTTGGGAAAATAGTTGTCTGTCATCATTACTTGTTGATTAGAAATAGACCCTAAATTTAAAGAAAAGGCAGGTCAGTTTCATTGAGCTGAAAATCAGTTCTGTTTATTCAATAATTGGATGACAGACATACTTGATATTTCGATTTTATTCGCCTTGGCCCGACGAAAATGCGGGTTCATTGTCAAATAGATATAGATTTTCCGTTTTAATGATATCTACTGCATGTTTGGTTAACCTTTTCTGGAGTTCAACAATTTGAAACTGTGTAGATTTTCCACTCTTAGATTTAAATCTACACCGCCAGTGATCCGTACAAAAAGTTTCCGGATTGCCATTTGGCCACACTTTTGTACCTCGGTTTGTAATCATCGTCAGTTCAAACTCTTCGCCAACTACGCTATTAAGTCTTTGAGCAAGAAGGTTTACATTTTGTGGTTCCCAATAAACAAAAACATCCACTCCAGTAAGTGTCCTTTTTTGAGTTGCTGACGGTTTATTTTCTGATCTGCTAATCTTTAATTCCGGGATCTGAACTTTATCGGCTCCCGTTGTAGAAACTTGTGAAAGTGTTGAAGGTTTTTGCCCTAACCTGTCGATTACAGCTTGAGTGAAATCTTGAGTAGAAGCTTTCACTTTGCTATCACTGTTGTATATATCGGGAGTGTGAACTCCATCTTCCAAAGTTTTAAGCCAGGCATTTTGAATGTTATCAGCTTGCATAAATCGGCCAAGATGTCTCAACATCATTACAGAAGCTTGAATGAGTGCCGAAGGATTTGCAATGTTTTTCCCTGCAATATCCGGAGCAGACCCATGAATTGCTTCAAACATGGCTGTTTTTGTTCCGATATTTGCTGAACCTACCATACCTACGGACCCTGAAATTTGAGCTGTAATATCTGAAACAATGTCTCCATACAGATTTGGCATAACTACCACATCAAATCGTTCAGGTGTGTCTGCAAGCCTGGCTGTTCCAATATCGACGATTAAATTTTCTGATTCGATGCCGGGATACTCTTGCGAGACTGTTTTAAATACATCGTGAAAAAGGCCATCCGTCAGTTTCATAATGTTGTCTTTCGTCAAACAGGTAACTTTACTCCGGCCATTCGATTTTGCATACTCAAAAGCGTAGCGTACAATTCGCTCAGTTCCGGGAAGAGTAATTAATTTCAGGCATTGATAGACTTCAAAAGTTTGTCTGTGCTCGATTCCGCCGTATGTGTCCTCTTCATTTTCGCGGATAATAACTACATCCATATCCGGATGTTTGGTTTTGATAAATGGGTGATAAGCCCGGCAAGGTCTTACATTTGCAAAGAGACCGAGAGTTTTACGCAGTGTTACATTCAAACTTTTCACACCGCCTCCCTGAGGAGTAGTGATAGGAGCTTTTAGCAGGATATTGTTCCTTGAGATGACGTTCCAGCTTTCATCTTCAATTCCCGCTTTAATACCTTTATTGTAAACCTTTTCGCCGACTTCAATTGTCTCGTAAGAAAGATTGGAGTTAGCCGCATCCAGAATTTTTAAGGTAGAGTCCATTATTTCAGGACCAATTCCATCTCCGTGTGCAACAGTAATCGTTTTTGTAGAGCTCATTATTTTTTCATGTTTAAATGTTGAATATGCGGCGAAAAAATAGTGTGCTTTTTGTATATATAATAATTAACATAAATGATAGTAATCATAAATAATACTTTATGTCATATACGCTACACCAATTGGACGTTTTTGCATCAGTTGCCAAAAACAAAAGCATTACCAAGGCAGCTAAAGAGCTATTTATGAGCCAGCCTGCTGTTTCAATTCAGGTTAAAAAGCTACAGGAACACTTCGATATTGACCTAATTGAGGTAATAGGTAAGCAGCTTTATTTGACGGATGCAGGAGTTGAGCTCTATAACTCCCAGAAGAAGATAAAGAATGAACTAAAGTCTTTGGAGATGGCGCTTGATGAATTAAAGGGCGTGATGAAAGGCAAGCTAAGTATTGTGGTGGTGTCAACGGCAAAATATTTTATGCCTTACATCCTGGGGAAGTTCAGGAATGAGTTGCCTCAAGTGCAAATATCTTTAAAAGTAACCGACCGAAATGAAGTTACGTCTCAATTAAAAGAAAATACATGTGACCTGGCTGTATATTCTCAACTGCCTGAAGGAATAGCATTGGAGCAGATCGAATTTTTGTCAAATCCATTGGTGCTTGCTGCTTCTCCTGATCACCAACTTGCCGATAAGAAAAATATCCAGTGGAAAGACCTTGAAAAATACGACTTTTTGATTCGGGAGACAGGATCGGGAACCCGGTTGGTGATGGAAAGATTGTTAAATGAGGAAAATATCGATCCGGAAATGGTCATGGAGTTAAGTACAAACGAAGCTGTGAAACAGGCAATTATGGCTGGAATTGGAATCTCGCTAGTGTCGCGATACAGCTTGCTAAACGAAGAAAAGATGGGCAAAATCTCTGTGCTGGATGTTAAAGGTTTGCCATATGTAAATAACTGGAAATTGGTATATCCGAAAGGAAAAAAGTTGAGCCCGGTTGCAAGAAGTTTTATCGATTTTGCAAAGAATAAAGACATACACGCAATCATAGGATGATTGTTTTTTGACAATCATTTTGACAAATAAGACTATATCACTCTTATATTTCCCGGTTTTTTTATTTAGTTTCGATGGTTTTAAACTAGAAAAAATTTAATCTGTTAATGGAATCTCTGCTATCAAATTTTACATCGCCTATTGTGATGGCTTTTGTCTTGGGAATTATTGCCAAGGTGGTAAAGAGTGATCTTGAATTTCCGCAACCAATCTATAAGGCATTATCCATCTATTTGCTGCTGGCAATTGGTTTGAAGGGAGGAGTGGAACTTAGCACGACAGCTTTTTCTGATTTCATTTGGCCAGTTATCGCCACAATTGCCTTAGGTATTTTAACACCGCTCATTGCATATACTGTATTGAGATATATGGGTAAATTTGATGTCTCAAATTCGGCAGGAATCGCTGCTCATTACGGTTCCGTATCGGCAGTAACATTTATTGCCGCTATCAGCTATGCAGAAAGTTTGGGGGACTCTCCGGAGGGTTTTCTTCCTGCTCTTGTTGCACTGCTGGAGGTGCCGGGAATAATTGTAGCTTTGATGATACCACAAATTGTCAATTCCGGATCGGGTTCAATTAAAAAAGCACTTCACGAAGTTGTTACAGGCAGCAGCATAATTTTGTTGTTGGGAGGATTGACGATTGGCTACCTTGCAGGTCCTGTAAGTTTTGAACCGGTAGCTCCATTTTTTGTAAATGGTTTCCAGGGGGCGTTAGTGCTGTTCCTATTGGAACTTGGAATGATTACCGCTCGCAGGCTCGGTGACTTGAAACGAGCAGGTTTTTTCTTGCTGGGATTTGGAATAATTGTACCGATCCTCTTTGGTTTTATGGCAGTTTTAGTTGGGCTTTGGGCCGGTCTCAGTGTAGCAGGCAGTTCGGTTTTTGCCGCTATGGTGTCTAGCGGGAGTTACATTGCTGCTCCCGCAGCTGTAAGAATTGCATTACCAAAAGCAAGTCCTACACTTTACCTTACAGCATCACTTGGAATAACTTTTCCTTTTAACATTACGTTGGGAATTCCACTGTACTACTTAATTGCAACTTGGTTTGGAGGTTAGTATGAAGTTAACAGAACTGTTCTTGGTAACCATTATCTCAGAGAGAATTTTGAGAGATGAATTGGTAGATCTTATCCAGAAAAATGGTGGGAAAGGATACACAATTACGGATGTTGGGGGAGAAGGTTCAAGAGGTACAAGGGTGAGTGACTTTGAAGGCAAAAATGTTAAGATTGAGGCCGTGGTAAGTAGAGAAGTAGGTAATAATATCATCGATCAGGTTGCAGAACACTACTTCGAGAATTATGCTGTCATTGTATATGCGAATCCGGTAAAGGTAGTAAGGGGAGATAAGTACATTTAGGTTTTATTTTGATCAATTTTCAGCAATCTATTGGAATAGCTAATCAGATGGCATAAGATTGTTATCTTTATGCAGACTTAACACCTCGGAAAAAAATTAGATTTAACTTTTTAGATTATAAACATGAAGAAAAAACGCCCGGAACGTCCAGAGCGACCACAAAGACCTGACAAAAACAAACCCTCCGGAAAAAGGGAACGTCCCGGAAAAAAAGGAAGATCAGAAGAACCTTTCAGTCAAAAGAAAAGTACGTCCAAACCCAGAAAAGCAAAGAAGGCCAGGAAAGGACCGGACACCTCCAACCGGGCCGAGCAGGAGAGTTATCTCCGGGATGAAATTCGGCTGAATAAGTTTATAGCTCATGCCGGATTCTGTTCACGGAGAGATGCAGACGAATATATTGAAGCCGGTAAGGTAAAAATTAACGGGAAAGTAGTAACAGAACTCGGCACAAAAGTCACTGCAGATGACAAGGTAGAAGTTGACGGCCAAAGAGTATCACTGGAGCCGTTTGTTTACATTTTGCTGAATAAAGGGAAAGACACGATCAGTACAACAGATGATGAGAAGGACAGAAATACTGTGATTGACGCTATAGAGGATGCTACCGGCTACAGGGTGTATCCGGTGGGCAGATTAGACAGAAACACCATGGGCCTTCTGGTTTTGACAAATGACGGTGATTTGGCTCACAGGCTGATGCACCCAAGTTATAAGGTGAAAAAAACTTACGAGGTGGAATCCGACCGTATTTTGACGGATGATGAACTGCTTGAGATGAGAAATGGAATTGAATTGGAAGACGGACCTATTCAGCCGACAAAGATTCAGCGAAGCGGGTATAAGCCCAATATTATTATCATCACGGTGTTTGAAGGTCGAAATCATTTGATTCGACGTATGATTAATTATTTTGGTGCCGAAGTGAAAAAACTGAAACGAGTTCGTTATGCAGGCCTGAATGATAAGGATATGCGGGTGGGAAGATGGCGTTATCTAAAACAGAAAGAGATCAATGATCTTCGAAAACTTGTTAAGCTGGATACGCTTGATTTCAACAAGGAAGGCAGATGAAGGCAAACAGAGTAGATAAAAATTCCGGCGCCGTAGAATCAGCGGAAGGGTTACCGATTTATTACGATCTGTATACTCCATTTTCAGCTACCGGTAACTCTTTGCCAATCATTATTTTTATTCACGGTTTTAAGGGATTTAAAGACTGGGGTGCATTTCCTGATGCATGTGAAGAGCTTTCGAAAGTCGGTTTTGGTGTGTTGGCAATAAACTTTTCCCACAATGGCGTCGGGAAAAATATGATGGATTTTGACCAGCTCGACCTGTTCGAGAAAGAGACACTCAGCAGAGATCTGAATGATGTTGGAACAATTATTGAAGCCGTAAAAAGTAAAGAAATCGCGTCTGAAAAATTTGTTCTGGATTCGGACCGGGTTGGAATTATAGGCCACTCCCGCGGCGGACATACAGCAGTAGCAGCTGCAGCGGAATATTCAGAAATCATGACCCTGGTAACATGGAGTGCAGTAGCCAACTATAATGATCGCTGGAGCGACAGCATGATTAATGATTGGAAAACGAAAGGGTATACTGAGATCGAAAACTCCAGAACCAATCAGATCATGAAAGTTGGGAAAGAAGTGTATGATGATGCTTTAGCCAACGCAGATCGACTGATGGCGATCAAGCGTGTTGAGGAACTATATATCCCATCAATGTTCATTGCGGGGAAGGAAGACGAGGCTGTGCCCTATAGTGAATCTGAAAGACTTTACAGAGCTTGCCCGTCTGATCATAAAGAAGTTCGGCTGATCAATGATGCCGGCCATACGTTTAATGTTGCTCACCCGTTTGAAGAGGAGAACTTTCCGAAAGCATTTGAAGAAGTGCTCGATTTGACGGAAGGTTGGTTTCTGGAAAATTTAAGGTAGCTCCCACATTTTTTACTATGCGTCTTTTGACCGCTCATCTTAACGGTTTGGTTCTGTTTGCTTTGTTAAGTCTGCTGAGTGCATTTCAAGCCGACGCACAAACAGCAATTCTGATAGAGGATGAAAGCTTTAAAGTTGATGCGCAAGCAGCCATCGACTCTCTGTATAATCAAAACCAGGAAGAAGCCAGGCAAATCCTCGAACCATGGATTGAATCCCATCCCGATCACCCTTTATGGATATTATGGGATGGGATGGAGCTGTGGTGGACAGTGCTGAAGGATCTTCACAATACAGAGCACGACGAGGAATTCTTCAATGTGATGAAGAGAGCAGACTATGAAGCTTCGAAACTGCTAAGGAGACATCGTGATCATCCTGACGCACTCATCATTCGTGCCATTGCCAACGGATATACGGCTCGCCATTATTCAAACAGGGAAGAGTGGTTAACAGCCGCAAATATTGGTCGAAAAGCTTATCAAGCCTATTCCAGGCTAATGGAGGTAGTACCCGGTTTACCGGATAATACATTTGCTGAGGGGATGAAACGATACTATGCTGCCTATATACCTGAAAACTATCCGGTTGTGCGTGCCGTTTCATGGTTTTTGCCAGACGGTGACCGCGAAGAGGGACTCAAACTGTTGGAAATAGCATCACAGGAGGGTGTTTTTTCAAGACCTGAGGCCACATACTTTTTGGGCAATATTTATCTGAATTATGAGAGTAATTACGAGCAAGCTTTGGACTATTTTCAAAATCTGGTAAACCAATATCCAAACAATACGTTTTACAGCCGGCTTTATACCCGAACATTGAATCATTTAAAACGGTACGATAACGTCATCAATTTTGCAGAAGTGACTCTTGTAAAGAGTGAAAATCTTCCTCTAAAAGAGAGAAGGATTTTAGAGGAAGAGATTCATTACTGGCTGGGTCTGGCTGAGTATAAAATGGGGAATTTTGCTGAAGCCCTTGAGTCTTTTAAAAAATCATATGAAACAGGGAGAGAGCTTCCAAACCCCGAAATACGTCCCATACAGGCTCTCGCTGCCTATCAAGCGGGGAGGGCAAGTGAGAGGTTGAACAACTCTGAAGAGGCCGGCCTTTATTACCGGAAGGTGCTGGAACAGCATAACAGTGACGAAGCAAAACGCTTGGCCCGTCAGCGTCTTGAAGCTATAAACTAACTTGTTGTGCTTCAGTATTATCGGTTACAAAGTGTAATCCTCATTTCTATTTTGTACATTTTGAGAAAAAGGTCTACAGATGAAAATTTTTCAGGTTGACGCGTTCACAGATCAAATTTTTTCAGGTAATCCAGCGGCTGTTATTCCGCTCGAAGCCTGGCCCGATGTGAATATGATGCAGAAGATAGCATCGGAAAATAATCTCTCCGAAACAGCTTTTTACTTGCAGAATGAAGATGGCTCATATCGTCTTCGATGGTTTACGCCTACAACGGAGGTTGATCTTTGTGGCCACGCTACATTGGCATCAGCTCATGTACTATTTGAGCATGAAGGGTATAGCGAGAAAGTAATTCGGTTTGAATCGAACAGTGGACCATTAACTGTCGAAAAGAGAGATGATCTGTACTGGATGAATTTTCCATCACAGCCTCCTGATAAAATTCCCGTTCCAAAATTAATCCCCGATGCATTGGGAACCATCCCAATATACACCGGCATGAATGTGGATCTGCTGGTACTTGTAAGTGATGAAGAGACTGTGGCTAAAATGAAGCCGGATCTTAGAATTTTGGAAAAAATGGAGGCACGGGGTGTTATCGTCACTGCTCCGGGGGAAGACGTTGATTTTGTCAGCCGTTTTTTTGCTCCATCGGTGGGTGTGCCCGAAGATCCTGTTACCGGTTCGGCCCATACGGTGCTTACTCCATTCTGGTCAAAGAGATTATCGAAAAAGAAGTTATTAGCTCGACAGCTTTCTAAACGCGGTGGTCAGATTCACTGTATCCATCTTGATGATCGAGTTGAAATTGGCGGGTCGGCTGTTACGTATATGACCGGATCAATACAGGATTAAATGTTTATTCTGCTGCTTATTTTAGGGGTGATTGCCGGAATTATAGCCGGATTTTTTGGTGTAGGCGGAGGATTACTTTTTTCACCTATTCTATTTTTTCTTTTTACGGCTCTTGAAGTGAGCTCGCCAGTTTCATGGACGGTGGGATCTTCTCTTTTTTGTACGTTTATTGCGTCTACAAGTAGTTCCATACAGCAGAGGAAGCATAGAAATGCCTATTTGAAAGAGGGAATAACCATTGGCCTTTTTGGATCTTTGGGCGTCTACGTTGGGAAAAGTATTGTTACCAGCAGTTTCTATACAGAAGATGTATTTGTTTCCTTTTTTGTGATCCTGTTGATATTTGTTGCCATTCTATTCTACCGAAGGAGTAAATCGAACGTTACTCTGCAATTAAAAGCAAAAAATCCGGGATTGCTGAAGCAGTTGGGAGTTGGCGGTTTTGGTGGACTCATCTCGTCGATGGCCGGTGTAGGCGGTGGAGTTGTAGTGGTTCCCATTCTGAACCTTTGGTACAGACTCTCTATTTCAAAAGCTATCAGTATCTCTTCTTTAGCAATTGTTCTAATTTCGCTATCAGGGTGGTTACAGTATGCAATGTTATCCGGTTCACCCGAGGGTGTTACAGCCTACACATTTGGTTATGTCGACTTTGGAACAAGCCTGCCATTGGTAGTTGGCGCTTTTTTTGGAGGTTTTTACGGTGTCAAACTTAATAAAAAAGCACCGGCTGGCAGAGTTCAAATGGGTTTTTCCATATTAGTGATTGCAATAGCACTTTCGATGATCTGGAATTTACTCTGAATCTGTTTTTCTCTTTCCTGATTGAACGCCATCTAAATTGATCATGACTATTCTCCAGAGCTGCGTTATCTCCGGTTTTTAAAGAGCTCATCATTTTTCCATTTATTGATGGATATACCGGTATTAATTACCGCACAAAGATTTGGATTAGAATATTCGGCAGGGTGTGTGCTGAAATGTTTTAAAAATTATATATTAAAATATTCTAATAATATGATAAGGGATATGGCAGAGAATAGAATTGAAAACGGGGAAAGAGACAGGTATTGGAATCCGGTAGCGCTGGATCAGCTTTTGGGAAGACTGCAGAATGAAAAGCTGAAAGTAATAGCTGCCATTTTGGGATGGGTGATACTGATAGGATTATCTATCTATTCAGTTTTGTCAATGATACCTGAGAGTTGGGTGGCCGTTAATGTGGATCAGATAAACGTTGTAACCTTTTTTCTAATCTATCCGCCGCTTGTTATTGGGTCACTATTACTGTTCTGGTTTGGTTTTGAGTGGGGATTTATACCTGTATTTCTCTCATCCTTTGTAATTGCCTTTTCTGCAGAAATGCCTATTGAGTGGTCGTTGCTATTTGCGTTTTCCTTTGTACTGGGACTTGGAATATATGCATTGGCCTATTACTGTGTACCGGTGTCTATTGATCTGCGCAGCATTAAAAGTATCGCATTTTATACGGTGGTTTCACTGGTTGCAGCAATGGCTAGTTCGCTGGGTTCATTTGTGTGGAGTTTAAATCAGGGTATTGATGCGGTTCTGACCGTCAAAATATGGAATGGCTGGTGGACCGGGGCATTTTTTCAGTCTATTCTGATAATAGGACCTCTGCTATCCATCTTTTCTCCCACTGTTCTCAAATTTAGAAATAACCACTTGATGAAGCCCTCGCCAAAAAAAGAGGTGACACTTGGATGGATCTATGGGGCCATCTCTTCAGTGGTTGTAGTAGTCCTTATGTTTGTGGTAGGTGGGCGGATCCTGGGAAATCGCGGAATTACTGAGGCTGTTGTGAACTCTGAGATAATCGTTGCAGAGCGAGTTTTTCAGGCAACGGAGTCTTATCAGCTCATTTTCTGGATATCCATCGGTATCATTATTACTGTCGGTCTTACCGGTATTTATCTTGTATCATCCTGGAATAACAGTTTACGTGATGAAGTTCAAAAACAGACTTCAAAGCTTGAAAAACGAAAGGTAGATTTAGAAAAAGCCGTATCTGAAAGAGACCTTTTATTGAATGAGATTCATGGCAGGGTTCAAAATAACCTCGGTATCATTCTGGCTCTCTTTGAGCTTCAGCTAAAACGAACCGGCGATGATTCGTTGGTTGAAACACTAAGAGGTTCCAAATCAAGAATCCGGGCAATTTCTCTGCTGCATGAGCTTCTTTCTCAAAGTGGAAGTCATAATTCACTGAACTTAAAATCTTATGTAATCAAATTATCTAACCGGCTTGAACAGGATTACCGCCACCAGAATACAGGAGCAAATATTTCACTTTATGCCGGTGATCTGCTTATGGACCTGGAACGTGCCGTTCCGGTGTGTATGGTCATTAATGAAATTTTGAGTCAGGTTTATGAAAATGTATATGAGAATGACATAGAAGGTGTAATTAGCATCGACCTCTACTCGGACAGTGAACAGTTTTATATTGTAGTTCGGGAAAATGGACAGTTACCGCCATATTTGTTCGATTGGGAGAACAAAACAGAGCTGAGTATGAAACTGGTTCGATCGCTTACCAAACAGATTAAAGGAGAGATGATCCTGGATGATCATAAAAACTCAATCGCCATCCTCTTTCCAATCAGTCCAATGGAGAGAAATAAAGACTCTGTTTTAATGGAGCACCAACAGAAGACGTAGTTAAAAATACGGGTTGATTAATAACCCGCAACATAGCCGTCTCCCCGGCTGTCTGAAGCTCCGCTCATCACCTTATTTTCCTGATCAAACATGATGATATGCGTGAGCGCAATATTCCCAATTCTTTGTACTTCGTGTCCGTACGATTCGAGCTTTTCAATAGTATCTTCCGAAAAATAAAGACCTTCAAGCAGAAGCCTGTCCGGCAACCATTGATGATGAATTCTGGGAGCTGCAATAGCCTGAGTGGCATTCATTTCAAAAAGGGCGATATTCAAAAAGTTTTGGAGTACAGCGGTGATAATTGTGGGGCCGCCGGCACCGCCTCCTGCAAACGCCGGTTTTCCATTTTTTAAAGCAATAGTTGGACTCATGCTGCTCAACATTCGTTTACCGGGCTCAATAGAGTTGGCTTCGGCACCAATCAAACCAAACATATTGGGTTCGCCGGGTTTTGCTGAAAAATCATCCATCTCATTATTTAGTAAAAACCCCGCACCGGTTACGGTTACATAGCTTCCGAAGGAACCATTCAGTGTGGTGTTCACAGCTACAACATTACCATATCGGTCTGCAACGTTAAAATGAGTGGTTTCATAGCTTTCCATTACACTATTGACATGTCCGTGCGAAACAGAATCACTGGCAGTTGCCATCGCAGGGTTAAAGTCAGATATACGATTTGAGAGGTAATGTTCATCAAGCAGTTCTGTAAGAGGGATTTCAAAAAAGTCGGGATCCCCAAGCCAGTAATTTCGATCTGCAAAGGATCTTCGCAACGCTTCGGCAAGCCTGTGTACATAATCGGCGCTGTTCAGGCTATATTTGTCAATGTTCATTTCGCCCAGCATGTTCAATACTTGCTTTATAACAACACCTCCACTGCTTGGTGGCGGCATCATAAATAGCTCATAATCTAAAAATTCCGCTTTAATGGGTTCGCGCCATACACTTTTATAATCTCTGAGGTCCCGAAGGGTTATAATACCGCCAACACGGTTCATCTCTTCTACAATCAAACGGCCGGTGAGGCCTGAGTAGAAACCTCTGCGACCCATACTGGCAATACGTTTCAGTGTTTCTGCCAGATCATTCTGAATAAACCGATCTCCGGCTTTCCAGGGAGTACCGTCCGGTTTGATAAAAACCTCTCTGGATCCATCAAATTCTCGGAGTCGATCGGCTGCACTGTTCAAGGATCGAGCATGGGAATAAGACAAAATGTATCCTTCCTCAGCCAATCGAATAGCAGGTTCCATCACAATTTCAAGGGCCAAAGTTCCATATCTTTCCAATGCTGTAATCATTCCGTCAACTGTGCCGGGTACACCGGAGGCCAATCCTCCAATTTTACTTTTATCACTGACAAATTCTCTTTCATCATCCAGATACATATCTCTGGTTGCCCTGGAGGGCGCTTTTTCCCTAAAATCCAAGGTATTCATTTCCCCATCTGAGGTATGCAGAACCATAAAACCGCCTCCCCCAATGTTTCCGGCACGGGGTAATGTGACGGCCAGGGCAAATTGTACGGCAACTGCAGCATCCACAGCGTTGCCCCCTTTTTGAAGAATTTCGAGACCGGCCTCTGATGCATAGCGATCACCTGATGTTACCACGCCATTTTCATAGTTTTCCGGGGCGCTGACCTGTGCAGTGGTAAGATCGTGTTGGGAAATAAAAAGGAGAGCAGTGAACAGTAGTGTGAGCAGAATTCTCAACATGGTAGGAAAAATTAGATTAAGAGGTGTTTTTAAGCTCGCGGATGAAATTCTTTATGAACCTGGTGCAGTAGTGAACGATCCACATGGGTGTAAATTTCAGTTGTAATAATTGAGGTGTGTCCAAGCATCTCCTGCACAGCCCTAAGATCTGCCCCTCCCTCAAGCAGGTGAGTGGCAAATGAATGCCTGAAAATGTGGGGATAAACATTTTTCTCAATATCGGCTTTTTGAGCATATTTGTTGACAATATTCCAGATGCTCATTCGGGTGAGAGGACCACCTCGCTGGTTCAAGAATATTTTATTTTCTGATTTACCAGGCTTTTTGGTGTTTAAAAATTCTTTCCTTGCCGTTTCGATATAGTGTTCTATAGCTTGTTGTGCAATTTCACCAACAGGAACCAGCCGCTCCTTATTTCCTTTACCGACAACTCGAATAAAACCGATCTCAAAAAAAAGACGGTCCATTTCCAGATCGGTCAATTCGCTGACCCTCATCCCGCTCGCGTAAAGAGTTTCCAGAATTGCGGCATCACGGATCCCTGCAAAAGTAGTTCGATCTGCTTCGTTGATGATGGCTTCAACTTCGTTAGGGTTCAAAACTTCAGGCAGCTTTTTTGCCTTTTTGGGAAGCTCAATAAGTTCGGCAGGGTTGGCATCAGCCAGCTTTTCAACGACAATAAACTCATGAAAACTACGAATACTGGAGATATTTCTGGCGATAGTGCTTACGGCCAGTTCCATGTCGGTAAGCTCTTCGAGGTACTGTTCAATATGATGAAGCGTGATGCCATCGAGCCCGGAAATTTTTAACGTATGGGATATGAAATGAAGATACCTGCGAAGGTCGTTTTCGTACGATAGTGTCGAATTTTTGGTCAAGCCTTTTTCCAGTTTGATGAACTGTAAATATTGCTTCAGTTCCGACTCGAACGCAGCTGCCATCAGTTACTCTCCGCTCTGCTCATTATTTCCCTTTTCCTCATCCGTTGAGGAGTTTTCTACGGAAACCTGATTCTCATCCTTTGGTTTAGAATTTTCTTCGTTTGGTTTCTTCTTTTTCTTTTCCTCAGGATACTCAATACGGCTGTGATAAACCCCGACCAAAATATTCAGAAATGAATTTTTAATGGTCTGTATATGCTTGAACGTAAGAGGGCAGTTACTCAGCTGACCGTCATTAATATGGTCATCAATAAGCCTGTTGATAAGGTTTTCGAGCTTGCTGTAGTTGGGATCCTTCATTGCTCTTGATGCTGCCTCAACGCCATCAGCCAGCATAAGGATTCCCTGCTCTTTGGTATAAGGAATAGGACCGTCGTAACGAAAATCCTCTTCAGGTATCGTCTCTTTCTGATTTTGAGCTTTACCGTAAAAATACTTTATCAGTGAAGTACCGTGGTGTGTTTTTATAAATTCAATAATCACATTTGGCAAATTGTACTCTTTTGCAATCTTAACTCCCTCGCTAACATGGTTTTTGATAACCAGGGCACTCATTTTAGGCTTAAGCTTATCGTGATCGTTCGACTTATTCTGATTCTCAATAAAATAGGCCGGCTTATCCATTTTCCCGATATCATGATACATGGCGCCTACCCGGCACAAGAGTCCATTTGCTCCAATTTCTGATGCGGCAGATTCTGCAAGATTCGCGACCTGGAGACTATGATGAAATGTTCCGGGGGCCTCATTCATTAGCTTTTTCATCAACGGCAGATTGGTATCGCCCAGCTCCAAGAGAGTGAAATCGGTAGTGATTTTAAAAAGCTTCTCTATCAAAAGGATGAGTGGATAGGTGAAGAGTATAAAGATAGAGTTGATTACAACAAAAAGTACATCCGTTGAAAACTGATCAAATCCGGTATAGCGTGTTAAAGCAAAACCTCCCAGTACAAAAAGATAACTTCCCATTACAACTCCTGGTGTTGTAAAAAAGAATTGAGACCTGTTTTTAATATCTCTCACCGAAAAAACACCCAGACTACAGGCAACGGTAGTGGCAATCAGATACTCAAAGCTGTTGTCGTGTATAATGCCTGTAATCATTGCCATGGTAATTGTGGCCGTGAGTCCAACCCGGGAGTCAAAAATAATAGTCAAAATAATTGGAGCAACAGCTATTGGCACGATGTAACTGTTTACGCTCTCAACCTGGTAAAGGGCGGCACTGCCAAGTATAAATAAGCCCATCACAATAAATACCAGCAGAAACATGGATGGATTATTAAAAATATTGAGTCTGTAGAGGTAGATATAAAAAAGAAATACAAGCGCGGCAGCAATAATGACAAGTGCCTCGCCCAGGTACCGAAGTAGTTTTTCGTGGTCTGAAGCGGTAATAGCCCGCGCCTCGGCGAGACTTTCCAGCATATTGGCTCGCTCGGGTGTAACAATGTCTCCCTTGCGAACGATGATTTCACCCTGTTCGACAGCGCCTTTTGTAGTGGCAATGTTGTCGAGCCTTTCACTCAGTATTGTTTCAGTATCTTCTTCGCTATAGATATAATTTGGCTCTATAATCTTAGAAAATATTTCAAACCCTACTTCGGCCGCAAGGCTGTTAAAGGATCTTTGAAGCTGGGATTGGGCGTAGTCCAGGGCTTCATTCGGATCAAACGTGCGTTCCAGATTAATTGTACGTTCAGTTCTTTCAACAAGGTTCCGAACAATAATTTCGTCCTGCTCTATATTTGATTTAACACGATCTATGATTCCTCTGTTGAGTAATTCTGTGGCAATATTGCGAACATTCGATTGAACTCGTTCAATCAGCAGCGTTTGGTTGGACGACCCCGGTTGATTGGTCTCATAGTTGCTTAAAATAGTATTCCAAGCTTCTTCAGAGAGATCCAGCCCTGATAATCTCCGCTCCTGATAAAATCGGGTGCTGTCATCCTCTGCACTGCTTTCGTTGTTAACCTTTGCCCTTTGCCATTGCAGATAGTTGTCTAAAACGGGCTGCAGTGTTCTGTTGACAGAATCAATTCTGGCATCTATTGAAACAATTGCATTTTGGTCGGCATGGAATACAGGCGGGGTATTTTGTCTGATTTCCTGTCGCTCCTCCTCAAGTTCCTGAGACGATTTTTGAAGAGAAAATGTAAAAGGTGCAGTCAGATCATCCGATCTCCACGGTTCTCCAATATTATAGCTTGCTACCGGTTGAAATGTAGTTTGTGGTAACGTGATGAGAATAGAGATAACAAAAACAGAAAAAATGAGGATCCGAAGATATTTGATCTTCTTTTTTTCGGCCTCTTTCAGCTTCTGTTTTTTCTTTTTTCCGATATTGGGCGAACTTTTGCGAGTTTTTTGGCCTAAACCCAATTTTTCAAGAATGCTCATAATGATTGATTAATAGAAAGGTAACCTCAACGTGTCACGAGTACCCGATTCATAGTATAGGGAAGGTGAAGTTCTATCAAAAATTGATTTTTAAAGATAAATCATAATTATCGTTTAGATAGCCAAGGCACAGCTATTCGCCAATCATATCCATAAATTTTTCTTCATCAATAACCGGTATACCAAGTTTTTGAGCCTTATTGAGTTTGCTGCCGGCTGACTCTCCGGCGAGAAGAAAATCGGTGTTGGAACTAACGGATGAGCTTGTTTTCCCACCATGTTTTTCAATCAATTCCGTGGCTTCCTTACGTGTTAACGATGGTAAGGAGCCTGTGAGTACAAATTTCTTGTTTTCTAATACACTTGAAACAACATCCGATTCACTCATTTCAAAGTTGAGGCCGGCTTTTCTCAGCTGTTCGATTAACTGAATATTTTTTTCGTGATTAAAAAACAGCTTTACAGATTCAGCAATTTTTGGCCCGATTGAGTCAACTTGAGTCATTGCTTCTTCAGAAGCGTTCATCAGGGCATCCATTGATTTAAAGTTCGAAGCCAGGTCTTTAGCCACGGTTTTTCCAACGAACCGAATTCCTATGGCATAAATAAGACGTTCCAGTGGCTGTTGTTTACTGTTTTGAATGGCCTGAACCAAATTTTTTGCACTTTTTTCAGCCATTCTTTCTAATGGAATCAGATCTTCCTTATCCAGCTTGTAGAGATCAGCATAGGTTGTGATAAGATCCGCATCGATTAACTGTTCAACGATTGCCTCTCCTAAGCCATCGATATCCATCGCATCTCTGGATGCGAAGTGCTTAATTCGTTCCCTAACCTGCGGAAGGCATTGCGGGTTGATGCATCGCCATGCTACCTCATCGTCAAGTTTTTCGAGTTTTTCATTACAAGCCGGACAATTTTCCGGCATAGAAAATGAAGGAGGTCTGTCTTCTCGGTCAGGATTGACCACACTCAACACCTGAGGAATAATTTCACCGGCCTTTTCAATCACTACCGTGTCTCCGGGGCGAATGTCTTTGCGCAGTATTTCATCTTCGTTATGAAGAGATGCTCTTTTTACGGTTGTGCCTGCCAGCTGAACGGCTTTAAGTTCTGCTACCGGTGTAATCTTACCCAATCGACCTACCTGCAGAGTGATTGACTCGAGAAGGGTAGAGGCTTGTTCGGCTTCAAATTTGTAGGCAATGGCCCAGCGCGGAGCTTTTGACGTGTAGCCGAGCTCATCGCGGTATCGATCTTCATTTACTTTTATTACAACGCCGTCGATCTCATAAGGAAGTTGATGTCTCAGTTCATCCCACTCATCAATAACGCCGAAAATTTCGTCGATGGACTGGCACACCTTAAAATTCTTACTGACGGGAAATCCCAAATCCCGAAGCAGGTCCATTTTTGATTTTTGAGTTGGGTACTCCGTTTGATCTTCCAATAAAAGATCAAAAGCAAAAAAACGTATAGGTCTTCTCGCAACTTCTCGCGGATCCTGCATCTTCAGAGAGCCGGCCGTTGAGTTCCGGGGATTGGCAAAAGGCTGGAGCCCCTGTTCATCCCGGTATTCATTTAACCGTACAAAAGCCTCCTTTTCCATATAAGCTTCACCCCGAATTTCCAGGAGCTCAATTTCCGTGTCTACTTTCAGGGGGATGTCGGAAATGGTTTTCAGGTTTTGAGTGATTTCATCACCGGTTGTGCCATCTCCCCGTGTTGCACCTAAAGCAAAACTGCCATTTTCATATCGTAGCCGGATAGAGGCACCGTCAAACTTCATTTCAACGGCATACGTATATTCGATATCACCCAGAATGTCGCGCACCCTTCGGTCAAAATCCCGAAGTTCATCTTCGTTGTAGGTATTGTCCAGGCTGAGCATAGGCTGGGGGTGCTCAACGTTCGTAAATTCGCTGCTGGGTTGTTCACCCACTCTTTGAGAGGGTGATCCCTGCACATCCAGATCAAACTCTGACTCAATTTTATGCAACTCCTTCAGAGCCTGGTCAAATTCTAAATCACTGATGAAAGGTTGAGCTTCCTGGTAGTAGGCACGGTTTGCATCTTCGATTAATTTTCGAAGTTCTTCAGCCTTGGCCTTAGCCTCTTTTTTATTCATTCCTGAAAAACAGTTGGGTTTTTAAAAAGATGGTCTGTCGACAACAGAGTCGGGTTCGGCTACGTTCGGGGGCAGTTCAAGCGGAACCGGAGATGCCCATCTTTGCTCATCTTCAAAAATATCTCGGGTCAATTCTACAGAATTTTGCTCTTCATTGAAATACTCCTGACGAAAATTGTCAATCCTGTGTCCATTCAGAAAAAGAAGCATGCGCCCGTATTGACCTCGAACACGAATCGTGTCGCTGAACTCAAAATTAAAAGCGGTACCCTGTTCCAGCCAGTAGGGGTCTACACGTGGTTTTAAATCGCTCCAAACCCGTATCGGATCCAGACGATCCGTGGCTGCGTAAATGGTTAAGTATAGCGTTTCTTCCAATTCTGCAGGGACATCAATTTCTGACTCCTGGGTTGGCGATTCTGTGATTTCCAATGGAATTCCGGATTCATCCTCCTGAATGGTCTCCTCAGGAACGGGCGTTGTGTTTGTTATCTGGGGCTCTTCTGTTGCAAAAAAATCATTCGTGAAAATGTAGTAGGTCATGAGTAGTACGACAAGCACAATCAGACCAATACCAATTAGACGAACAGGGGCATTATTCCGGCTGGTTGAAAATCTCTTCCCGATATCGGCCCAGTTTATATTGCGAACGTTCGGCGGTTCGGTTCGGCTCGATTTTTTTGACCGTGAGACACTTTCAGCCTTGTCTTTTTTAAGAGTAGTTCCAGTTTGATCAACATTTTCATTTTCTTCAGTTGATTCATCTGCAGAATCATCGGCAGGTTTTTCTTCAGGAATCTTTTTATCTGCCGTTTTAGCTGAAGGAGGGGCCAGATCAGGATAGGCTTTTAAAAGCTGATGATTATAGCCTCCGACTTCTAACGCATCCAGGGCTTCCAAAACCAATTGATCATCGAGCCTCAGCTTACGGCCATAGGTACGAACAAAACTTCTGATATAGGTCTGGATCTCTTTTGATTCTTCAAAAATTGAATCATCCTCAATAGATTTCAGCGTTGAGAGAGGAATCTTCGTTGCATTTTGAATGTCGTGTATAGTGAGATCGAGGTGTTCTCGAATTTTGATTAAATCTTTCCCTAGTGAAGGCATAAAATTTGTTTTTGGATTGTTATCGCTGATCAAATCTAATTAAATATAGGGCTTTCCAAAAGATTCAGCCTAAAAAGTACCGCATTTTGTAAGGAACGGAGAAAAAAGGGTTCATATAAATGATAAAAGGATATTATAATTCTATTCTTTCAACCATGTGGAAAATATTGGAACCATATTTTGAACTTCTGTTTCCCGTTGTTTGCCCGTGCTGTGGTTCCTCGCTCCAGCAATCTGATAAACATCTGTGCAATTGGTGCGCCAGAGATAGATTTGAGTATTCTGGTGTGGATCCAGACCTGATTATGCCGGATTCGGTGAAACTTCAGTATTCAATGTGGAAATTTGATAAAGGAGGACATTTACAGCAAATGCTTCATAATCTTAAATACAATTATCTACAATCAGTTGGTGTGGATTTAGGAAGTATTTTAGCAGAAAAATTTCTTTCGGTTCATCATATTCAGTTGGATGAAATATTTAGACATGCAGAGCCCATGATTGTTCCGGTTCCACTTCATAAAAGCAAGCTGCGAAAAAGGGGCTTCAACCAGGCCCGGGCTCTGGCTAAAGGATTTGCAAAAAAGTCAGGCTGGCACATCATCCCAAAGGGCAACGTGCTGCGAGTGAAGAGAACAAAAACGCAGACCGGTCTTTCTGCTGAAAAAAGAACCGGAAATTTAAAAAATGCTTTTTTGGTGAAAGAGAAGAGTGATCTTGAAAACAAAGTCCCGATAATTATAGACGACGTATTTACGACCGGTGCTACAACATTCGAACTTGCCGGTACTCTGCATAAAATCAGTAGCCCGGCTGTTGTTGTAACGGTAGCAAAAGCATAATCTGAAGAACTGTTGGATCTATTCGGGTTTCAGTTCTTTTTCTCCACAATAGAGGCTATCTTTAGCCATTATGTTTTCAAAGAAGTCTCACTCGATAAATATACTGGAAACCCCATTCTCTACCGTCACTTCAGGCGGTCATTGGTTCCATGCAACCCGGGAAACCGTTGAAAAATATGTACCCGGTTTGTTGAAAAAATATTCCTTCGAAAGCCTGATCTCCAAAGCCGTGATTTGGATTGATAGTGCAGATTCATTAGCCATGCTTCTCTATTTAGGCTTGGCATTTATTACGGAAACCTGGCTGGCAGCCCTTATCGCTCTTATTTTCCACTACTGGTGGTATCATAGAAAAAGCGCATTTGTAAATATTGTATTTGAGAAAACAGTTAAGATTTTAAATTCTGAAATTCTACAGGTCTTGGTTGCCGCTGTAGCTCTTAGTTTCATGGGGATTAATGAAATGTATTTAGCCGTCTCAATTGGCATTATCTACTTTTTTCTGTTTAAAATAAGCCTGCTGAGAAGGCTTTGGGATAAGATCGATTCAAATCGTAAAGGAGGTAAACTTCCGTTAAACGATCGGGTTCTAAAGATGGTTTTGGTAAGATATGCGGTTTATGAGGATATTCCGCCGGTTGAAGTTGCGAAACTGGATCAACAAATCAGACAGGCAGTCATCGATTTTAACACAAAAAAGAAAAAATGAGTGTGAAACGGCTTTTAATAGCGCGTCACGGAGAAACGGATTATAACTTAAAGGGGCTGTTGCAAGGAAGAAGCATCGATGCTCCGCTGAATGAGACAGGATGGAACCAGGCAGAGAAGCTATCCGGTTACTTAACGAATTACACGGCCGATAAGCTGTATAGCAGTTCATTACAGCGAACCTGGCAAACGGCAAAACCATTTAGCGAGAAGCACCAACTTGAAACAGTGCGTGAAAAAGGCCTCGATGAGATGGACTTTGGGAAATATGAGGGAATACCATATTTGGAGGCTTCAGAGGATTTAAAGGAACTTAAACGAATCTGGCAGTCAGGTAGCCTGAACACACCGATACCGGGCGGCGAATCTCCGGTTGAAGTATTTGAAAGAGCAAATGACGTTATCCGGCGCGATATCGAAAACCGTAAAAGTGATACCTTGGTTTACGTGCTGCATGGCCGGCTGATCAGAATTTTGCTATCGAAATGGCTGGGATATGGGTTGGAAAATATGCACAAAGTTGAACATCAGAACGGGGCAGTAAATCATCTTGTTTATGACGACGGATTCAAGGCTGTGTACCTGAATAAAACCGATCATTTGAAGTGAAATTGATTCTTATTTAAAGATTTGAAGAGTTATGAGTGAAAAAGTTAGAAATATGTTTGCCGATATCGCCGATGATTATGATCGGATAAATGGCATTTTGTCATTTGGTGTGCACAACGCATGGAGAAAGAAAACTGTGCTTGAAAGTAAAGCAAAACCGGGCGACAGAGTTCTTGATTGCGCAACAGGAACAGGTGATCTGGCTCTTGAGTTTAAAAAAACGGTAGGCCATCAAGGGTATGTTTTAGGAACAGACTTTTGCAAAGAGATGATCGAACATGCTCCGGCAAAAGCTGAAGATGAAAATCTTGTGGTTGAGTTTGAGGTTGCCGATGCCATGGACCTTCCTTATGATGATGATTCATTTGATGTAACAAGTATCGCTTTTGGTATTCGAAATGTCGATGACCCCTCAGTTGCACTCAAAGAGATGGCTCGGGTTGTAAAACCGGGAGGCCGGGTTGTTGTGCTGGAATTTGGACAGCCGGAAGGGCTCATCCGATACCCTTATCAGTTTTACAGTAAACACGTAATGCCAACGGTAGGTGGATGGATTAGCGGTAATCGCGAAGCTTACACCTATTTACCTGAAACGAGTGCCAAGTTCCCGGCGGGTGAAAAATTTCTGGAACTGATGAAACAAACCGAATCTTTCTCTTCTACCAAAGCTATAAAACTCACCGGCGGAATTGCTTACGTCTATGTGGGTACCGTAGCTTAGATTTGTTATATTCATAATCAACAATAGCATAATGGGTATGAACTTCAGATATGGTGATGTGAATCTGAACCCATTAAATGACTCAAAAATGTTGAGCACTGTGCAAGCTAATTACTTTTAATTTTATACACTCAGGATATGAAAATCGAAGAGATTAAAAATTACATCCCACACCGCTATCCTTTCTTGTTGATAGACCGGGTTATTGAGCTGGAAGAAGATCGAATTGTAACGATCAAAAACGTTACTGTAAATGAGGATTACTTTAATGGACACTTTCCGGGAGCACCGATTATGCCGGGAGTTCTTCAGGTTGAAGCGATGGCTCAATCGGGTGCGTTGATGATCATGAAAAACCAGGTTGATGATCCGGAGAATACCCTGATGGTGTTTACAGGAATCAAAAATGCAAAATTCAGAAAGAGTGTGGTTCCCGGTGATCAGCTCAAAATGGAAGTAAAGCTGGAAAGTCAGAGAAGAAATTTTATCACCATGGTGGGCAAAGCAACCGTTGATGATAAAGTTGTTTGTGAACTGGAAGCATCCGCTGCACTTGTATCAAAGGATAACGCATGAGTACTGAACTACCATCCCAAAAAAGAGATAAGGTAACAACGCAGACCGTGGTAGATATGAAACGTCACGGTGAGAAAATCAGCATGCTTACCGCTTACGACTTTACCATGGCCGGCATTATTGACGGTGCCGGGGTGGATGTGATTCTGGTTGGAGACTCTGCAAGCAACGTAATGGCCGGACACGAAACAACCGTTCCGATGACCATGGATCAGATGATTTATCACACGCAGTGTGTTGTACGCGGTGTTGATCGTGCTTTGGTTATTGCGGATCTGCCATTTATGAGCTACCAGGTAACAACCAAAGAAGCTTTGAAAAGTGCCGGCAGAATGATGAAAGAAGCCGGTGCACACGCCGTTAAAATGGAAGGTGGTGAACCAATTTCCAATACAGTGAAGCGTATTGTTGAGGCCGGTATACCGGTGATGGGTCATTTAGGGCTCACACCTCAGAGCATCTACCAATTTGGAACCTATAAGGTTAGAGCCAAAGAGGAGCAGGAAGCAGATCAGCTTCTGAAGGATGCTAAAATTCTTGAGGAGGCCGGTGCATTTTCCATTGTTCTCGAAAAAATTCCATCCAGCTTGGCCAAAAGAGTTACGGAATCGGTATCAGTTCCAACAATCGGCATCGGTGCAGGTCCGCACTGCGATGGACAGGTTTTGGTTCTGCACGATATGCTGGGATTGAACAAAGATTTTTCCCCTCGCTTTCTACGGAGATATGCAGACCTGCATTCCGAAATGGATCGCGCAGTTAAAGGATATATCGATGATGTGAAAAGCGGCGATTTTCCGAATGAAGATGAACAGTACAAGTAGCTGAATAAATTCGGGTCAGATTTCCCAACATTCAAAAGAATTGAAAATAAGATAATTAGTAGATGTCGAAACCTCGCAAGCCTCTGATATTAGTTTGTAATGATGACGGAATCTTTTCCCAGGGGATTCAGGCACTT
>CAYNZY010000004.1:142582-143353 GCA_964401805.1 uncultured Rhodohalobacter sp. | reverse complement strand
AGTATGAATCATATGCCCGCCTCTTTAAAACCCATGCCCTTGTCATCTCGACCGAGCGAACAGAGTGAGAGAGTGGAGAGATCTCTCATTGGGAAGCACAGGATTAGATTAAGGAGTTCTCTCGATGCGTTCGCGCTGCTCTCTTACTCGAGATGACAGAGGTGTTAATATTAAATAGGCGGCGTATCAGGTGTGTTGTTTTGTTCGAAGCTCAAAGTGACGCCGCTAATATAATCGAAATAATTTGTAAGGCTTTTCAGGTTTTTGGTTCATATGGATATGAAGAGAGAACGACATATCTATCACGTATATATCCTTACTAACCGGCATCATAGGGTGCTCTATATCGGTATGACCGGAAAGGGATTATTCAGAATTAAAGAACACATAGATAAGGTAAATCCGGGTTTTACAAAAAAGTACAACGTGAATAAACTGATTTATATCGAACGGTTTACAGAAGTAACCGATGCCATTGCCAGGGAAAAACAACTCAAGAAATGGAGCCGTAAAAAGAAGGAGTGGCTCATTGAAAAGAATAATCCAGAATGGGAGGATCTGTTTTTGAAATACACAAATGGCAATAAGAAGTAAGTATTCTATTCAGGCGGGCGAAAAGAAATGTATTTTAAATAACAATATCTATGCCCGCCGCTTTAAACCCCTAGTCCATGTCATCTCGACCGATCGAACGCAGTGAGAGAGTGGAGAGATCTCCCTTTTGGGAAGCACGGGATTATACGAAGGAGATCTCGCGATGCGTTCGCTCTG
>CAYNZY010000004.1:83835-142572 GCA_964401805.1 uncultured Rhodohalobacter sp. | reverse complement strand
CTTACTAGCGGCATCAAATTTGATAAAAATATCCAATCCTTCATTAGACACCCCTCCTCCCGAAGCCTCGGGACCGTACTCCTCTCAAGGGGAGATGACAAGGATGGCTTAATTCAGTAGGCGGCGTAAATCAAATCCAATTTCAACCTCCAAGCTTTCTACGCCGCGCACCGAATACCATCTGCCCTGTCATATCGAGCGCAGGAAGGAACAACGTGACGAACGGAGTCGAGATATCTCCCATAGAACTGCACGGGATTAGAATAAGAAGTTCTCGAACTGAGGTACCTTCAATCCTATCTATCCTTCTGCTCGGTTTTAACCGGCAGTGTTACCGTAAACCTTGCCCCACCCTCTTCAGCGTTTTCTGCTTTGATCTTTCCGCCGTGCTGTTCTACGATATCTTCTGAGATGGACAGTCCCAATCCAAGACCAAACTTTGCACCCGTCTTTTTAGTAGAAAATTTAGGCTCAAAAATCTTCTCCAGATTCTCTTCAGGTATTCCCGGTCCTGAATCCTTGAACGATATCCAGATCACTTCCCGAAGCTTCCCTTCATCATCTTTCTCCTCACCGGTTCCACAGCGAATATCCAGGCTGCCCTGTTTTCCCATCGCGTCAGATGCATTCAATATTATATTGGTCCATACCTGGTTCAGCCCGGCTGCATCAGCTCTGATTTGAGGTATTTCCGGCAGATCCAGGTATAGATCATAATATTTCACCCGGTTGCTGGTCAATTGAAGCGTATCGTGTATCCCCTCTCTGATATCAATCCACTCGTATCGGTCTTCCGTATCTGAACGGCTGTAGCTTTTCAGTGATTTCACCAGACCCGCAATCCTCTCTCCTGCTGTCTCGATATTCTGAAACATCTTCCCGAACTCAAACTGATCGAGCAGATACTGAATCTGTTCCGATTTACCGTGCGTTACTTTATAGAGCATTTCAGCGTGTCCGTCAGGCATCTGAGCGATAATCCGAACTTGTGAATTGCCCAAGTCAGGAAATACTTCTTTAAGTTTTTTTGTACGCTCACGAATCGTTTTGGTATCCGGGAATCCGGCGTTTCTTCCCAGTCTAAAAAGCTCCTGGCCTGTTTGATGAAGCTCAGAGTCGCTATCACCGTACATTTTCTGCATCAACCGGCGTAGATGTTTTTCAAGTGTATCCGTTGATCGCAAAAGTGCTGCAGTGGGATTATTCACTTCGTGTGCAAATCCGGCCACCAGTTGTCCCAATGTAGCCATCTTCTCCTGGTGAACCAGAGCCTTCTGTGCATCCTGAAGATCACGATAGGCTTGTCTCAATTCATTCCGCTCACGCTGAAGTTTGCTGTTTACCGAATCGAGCTTCATCTGAAGGATAATAGTCTGACGATATCTCTCCAGTAAGTTTGCCATGATCAGCTCATCCAGATAGCCGTCCAGTTCGGGATGAGTGTCAATCAGATGATTTACATCCTTTTTAGGAATTCGAAGAAATCGACAGTTTTCCTGTGTTTTTGCCGTTGTAAGTGAAGGCAAGCCTGTAATAAATGAAATGATGCCAATCAAAGATCCGGAACCCAGATGCTGAAGTGGAAATTGGACATCGTTATAGGGCTTCTGCTTATATAGCTGCACATCCCCTTCTAAAAGGATATAGATATTATTGAGAGGTTCACCCTCTTTAAATATGGTGATTCCGGTTCCCAGCTCAAACAGATACTTTTCGGCCTGACCATTTTCATCAAGTACCCGGTGCAGTAATCCGGTTACCTGGTCACGGTCTTCAAGCCACTGTGAACCGAGTTTAAATTTCATTGATCCGTCATTTTACGTCCGGTTCTCAAACTTTCCGCAATCCTTTCTGAATCCAGAACTTTCATATATGGCAGCGGATCCTTTACATGTTCAAGCACATAGTCCGTCAACAGATTACGTGTAATTTCAACCAGCTCCTCTTTTTGCCACGGTTTGGCTATGTAGTGCTTTAAATCTGCCTCATTAACAGCTTTAACGGTTTCATCGAGTCCTGCCTGGCCGGTAATCAGTACTTTTCGGGTCGATTTGGTCTTCTCATCTTTCTGCATCTCTACGAGCAGTTCTACTCCGTTTTTACCCGGAAGAACGTGATCACACAGAACAAGCCCAATTTTTCCATTTTCTGAAATAATTTCCTTTATAAGTGCTTCCGCTTCCTCAGCGGTATCCGCCATCTCCACGTTAAAATGCTCTTCAAATTCGGTGATATCCCGGACAATGGAGTCGAGCACTTCCGGTTCATCTTCAATAACCAATATGTAAATTTCTGATTTCATAGTTTTGAATTTAAAGAATGTATGGCCAATAAAAGTTTGTCATTAATATGACTAAAACTATTGCAACAATGCCAATGATGGAACCGGCAACAATCATGTCTTTGGTTTCCACAACTCCAGTGCTTACTGCAATAGCATTAGGCGGTGTCGATATCGGAAGAACCATTGCAAAACTTGTACTAAGTGCAATGATTAACCCAATAATCAATGTTCCGGCAGGACCACCCACCACTCCGGATGTAGCAAGAGTAATACCCAAAGGAATCAAAAGGGATGCCGTAACCGTATTAGATAAAAAGTTTGACATCATGATAGAGACAATCGCAAACACACTAAGCAGAACCAGGTACGACATCTGATCCCAGCTGATACTTCCCACAATCCAATCGGCCAATCCAGTCTCCTTCATGGCAATTCCAAGTGATATACCACCGGCAATCAACCAGAGAACCTCCCATGGGAGATTTCGGATGTCATCTTTTTCGAATGCCTGAGTTAGTGTGAGAACCGCTACAGGTATCAATGCCACAATACTGCTCTTAATACCGTGCAGGCTTTCTGTTACCCACATCAGAACGGTCACACCAAATACCACGTAGAGAATCCAGGCGTTTCTTGACGTTTTCCACTCCCCTTTCATTTCAAGCGGTATAGATTTCAGAGCCGGCGGATGGAGTTTTAAAAGCAAGAACCAGGCAAAGGCCAGCATGATGAGCGCCAATGGGAGCGCATAGAGCATCCAGCTCCCAAATTCGATATTCAACCCCTGTTGATTAAGAGCCGCGATCACAACAGCGTTTGGAGGTGTGCCAATTGGCGTTGCAACTCCACCGATGTTGGCTGCAAACGGAATGGATAGCGCAATGCTGATTCTGGCCGGATCGGTTATCTCCATTTTAGCAAGAATAGGAATAATCACCGTAACCATCATCGCTGTGGTTGCCGTATTACTCATAAAAGCCGAAAGAAAAGCGGTAACGGCCATCAATCCAAACATGATCATAGCCGGACTTGTACCAAACGGTTTCAGCAGAATCCGGGTCATGTTTTTATCAAAATTGTATTTAACGGCAGCATCAGCCAATACAAAGCCACCCAGAAAAAGAATGATGATCGGGTTGGCCAGTGTTCCTACAAACTGACTGAACGGAACCGGATCGTAGCCTGAACCGGATCCGAAGGAGATCAGACCTTCCGCGCTGAGCAGAAGTACTTCCAGAAGAATCACAAGAATAGATGTCGAGTAAATAGGAATGGTTTCAAACATCCAAAAAACGGCTGCCAGAAGAAAAATACTTAGAGCAAGATGTCCGGCCAGCGACAGTCCCGGGAAACTGATAAGAAGTGGAATACAAAACCCGATAATCCCTAAAACAAGTCCAATTAGCTTTGTTTTATTCATAGCGCAATAAATAAGTCAGAACGATGATTAGTTTCTATTAAAATACACAGAAATCGATACCTAACTGAGTAGTTTCCTTAAAAAAACCAATTATTTACTGGTAGCGGTTTCATAAATTGAGAACTCTACGTCTCTCGCTGATTTCGCAAATTTTTATTTAAATTTCTGCGTTCATCTGCGACTGAATCAGCTGTTATCTGCGAGAACTGTTTCAGATCTTTTTATGATTGCAAACTTCTTTCGGGATATCAAACCAACCTCCTTGCTGCAGTTTGAACAGGATCCCAAACTGGTGAAAATGGTGGTGCATACGAAAGGTCCAGATCCACGATATTTTGTGCTGTCATTCCTGCCGTGAGTGCCGTCACAATCGTATCGATCCTTTTCGCCGAACCTTTAAAACCAACAATCTGTCCACCTAAAATCTTTCCGTTGCTTTCATCCGAGATTAACTTCACAGTAATCTTATCGCTCCCCGGGTAGTAACCGGAACGAGTTCTGCTCTCAATCTTAGCAGTTTTATATTTAATGCCTGACTCTTCCAGCTCTTTTTCTGACAGTCCGGTTCTGGAAATTTCAAGATCCTGAAATTTTGTGATTGCCGTACCACATACACCGGGAAATTCAATATCTCCTCCGCTCAGATTAATCCCGGCCACCAATCCATGTTTATTCGCAACGGTACCGAGAGCGATCCAGGTTTGATCTTTCTTGACCAAATGATAAGACTCGGCACAATCCCCGGCAGCCCAGATACCGGGTACTGAAGTCTGTAATTTCTTATTGACCTTAATCGCACCTTTCACACCGGTCTCTATTATAGTTCCATTAGTAAGATCTGCGTTTGGTTTAACTCCCATACCTAAAATGACCAAATCTGCTTCCACTTCTCTTTGATCCGTAAGCACTGAAGTTACCGCACCATTCTCAGTCTCAAATTTATCCAGTTTTTCATTCAGATAAACCTTCACCCCGGATTCTCTCATATACTCAGCAATCAGATCGGCCATGTCTATATCCATGGTAGTCATCACCTGTGGAGCCATATCAAAAAGGGTAACCTCCATATCAAGGTCAAGCAATGCTTCTGCCATCTCTATTCCGATATATCCGCCTCCTACAATCACCGCTTTTTTTGGCGAATGTTCTTTGATGTATTCAAACACGTCAATTCCAGTCTGAAGCGTACTAAGTCCAAATATTCCATCAGACTCAATTCCCTCAAAGTCCGGTCGAATCGGGGAAGCACCCGTCGCGATTAACAGTTCATCATAAGATTCCCGGAATGTGGAATTTTGCGAAATATCTTTTACGTCAACTTTTTTATTTTCAACATCAATTTTTATCACCTCGTGACGTGTACGTACATCTATATTCTGTTTTTCCCTGAATACTTCTGGCTTTCGCGCAATCAGTTGGTCGGCATCGCTAACCTGGCCGGCAATAAAGTATGGCATTCCACAAGCTGCATAAGATGTATGCTTTCCTCTTTCAAATACAACGATTTCCCGATCGGGCTGTGCTCTTCTTACTTTTGATGCAGCACTCATTCCGGCTGCGTCTCCTCCGATGACTACCAATTTTGCTCTGCTCATACCCTGTTTATTTAATTATGCTTTATGATAATGTATCAAGAAATAGAACCATCCTCTATTTTGAATGAAGGAGTGCATACATTCTTACTCTCTTTAAAAATATGTCTTACATTTAGGTTAAATTTTTTCAACCTATTTAGCTAACATCATCATGCAAAAAGAGACGTCTTCCAATGATTCAAACCGAGGGTTTAATTTTTTACTCAAATGGTCGGTACTGTTTTTTGTAATACTTGTAGTTGTCGGCTTGATATATCGATCAATGTACCCTGTTAAGCTCAATCTGAGTCAAGATGAGTACATCAAGCAAGTATTTACCATTCAAGAATCAGAAGTTTACAGCAAGCCATCTGATACATCAGCTGTAGTTGGAGAATTTGAAACCAGCGAAATTTTATTTGTTATAGACGAACAAGATCAGCAGTATCTGGTAAGGCCGCTTCTTACTTCCTATGTAGACAGCGTTTGGATAGATCAAGATCATGTATTTGACTACTCACCTGAAGACTATCGTCAATGGTTATATGAACTGGACCGAAGAAAATTTGAGTCACAAGATTAACAAGATGATGAAATGATCAAAAAACCGGATCAAAAAAAGCCCGATCGCATCACGCAGATCCACTTGTGGACCGGTCGGATTCTACTTGTAATCGTCGGATTGGAATGGATGTACCTATTAATAGAATCTCAGTGGCTCTCTCTATTTGTGGTTAGTCTGATTCTTATTGTTCTGTTTATTCCAATCATTTTTAAAAGAAGGCTTCAGGTTGATATCCCTGCAGAATTTCATCTCACAGCGGTTATATTCACTTTTGCGGCCCTTTATCTGGGTGAGATTCAGCATTTTTATCAACGTGTATGGTGGTGGGATATAGCCCTTCACGGTTCAGCCGGTCTGCTCATGGGAATATTCGGCTTTTTACTAATCTATATTCTAAATGAGAGTAAACGAATAGACATCCATCTTACACCCGGTTTTATTGCATTTTTTGCTTTTACCTTTGCAGTATCGATAGGCACAGTCTGGGAAATTTTTGAATTTTCAGCTGATCAGATTTTTCAGTTGAATATGCAGAAACCGATGATGGGCGATCCATCCGGGCTTACAGATACGATGTGGGATATGATTGTAAACGCAATCGGAGCGTTGATCATTAGCCTGACAGGCTGGTGGTATCTCAAAGCCCAAAAAAATTACTTTGTGAAAGATTGGATCGGAAAATTTATTGAAAAGAACCCAAGGCTGTTTAGCAAATAAATCAAATATACTCAGTAAGTCAGAAAATTTGTCTTTGCCTACTGTGACTATTTTAACAGAAACTCAATCAATTTACATATCTCTTTTTGATTAGATCAAAGTTTTAAAGCCTGAAAAGAGAAGTTAAAGGGTAAGATTAGTAAGTACTTGGGAAGGGACTCTCCAATCAGCACAGTAGCTGATTTTCCTGCGGCGGTACAGGCCTGCCCTTCAAAGTTTCACGTAGTTGGGCTTCTCGTCCGTTTGTTTAATTACTTGATTCCGGATAAGAAACAAAAGGAAGATTGAAAAGAAGTTGAGAAAGTACCTGGGAAGGGACTCGAACCCTTACGATGTCGCCACCACCGGATTTTGAATCCGGCGCGTCTACCAATTCCGCCACCCAGGCTAATTGTTTGAAGACTGCAAATATAAGCAGGGTTTCAAACAATAGAAACATCTATTTGCTCAAAGTTTTCAGAAGTTCAAATGATGATCAGAATATAAACTTCCGAAAAGTTAACTTATCAAATAAGCGGATTTCTTAGTAGTTTAATTGAAGTTAAATATAAATTATATAGTCACCGTAACATGAAAAAAGCAACTGTAGGAAGTTTGATAGGTGTAGCCATTATAATTGCGTTGGATTCATTCGCCCGCGTCATTATTTCTATCTACATGGGTTTAAATTATCCAATGATTTCGTATTCTGAATTCCCGGGAATCATATGGCCTATGCTTCTGACCTTTATCGGTGGTTTTTCGGTCTTTTTCGGGGCGATGTTTACGTTAACGTACGGACGTTCCCACAGATTGGTAGCTCTTCTGTCTCTGCTTTTCTTCATCATTGTGCTAAGGTATGGTCAGATCTACCTATTGACGGGTATTGAGTCTCTCTTTTATCCGATTACTACGCTGGTTCTATCTCTCGGTTCAATACTTTTGGCGTGGCAGCTTACAGACCCTAAGAAAAAAGCTGTTCCCGAAGAACAACAAAAAGAGAGTGATTTAGACAGTAGCCATCAGGATTATCACGAACCACAAGAAAACTAATTTCTGTAGTTACTACAGGAATAATTTTTTAGTCTTCTAGATTAAATATAGAAATGTTACAGCTGATCTACTCTTCATCACATTGAAACATAAATCCTTTTTTACGGATCGTTTCAATAAAATCAAATTCTGAGTGTTCCCGCATTTTCTTTCTAAGATAGCTGATATACACGTTTATGTAGTTTGTTTGAGTATCAAAGTGTATATCCCAAACGTTACTGGCAAGCTCTTCCTGAGAAATAATTCTCCCTTTATTTCGAACAAAGTACACCAGTAGATTAAACTCGTTATTGGTTAAGTCTACCTCATTTTCATCGATAATCATTTTTCTGGTTATCAAATCCACGGTAAGACTACCGCATGTAAGTTCTTTTTCAGTCCCTTTGTTGTTACTGCGTCTTGCTATGGCATCAAGGCGAGCCATCAATTCATCACTGTTAAATGGTTTTGTCAGATAATCATCCGCACCAACATTTAAAACCTTAACTTTTACATCTGTTTCGTGTTCGGCAGAGAGCACGAGCACAGGAGTAGTGACTCCCTCCTCACGAATTTTTGCACATACATCATATCCGTTTCCATCGGGTAGACGCAAATCAAGAATGATCATATCAAACTTATTATTGAGAGCCTTTTCCTCCCCATCACCCGCTGTTTCAGCAACAGCAACATCATTTCCCCGGTGTTCCAAAACTGCTTTCACAAGAGTTCGAACTGTCGGATCATCTTCAACGACTAATATTTTCATCTTTTTTTTGGTTTCCGTAGATGCTGTAGACATAATTAATACATTTCAAAGTTATAAAGATGAATCTTCTGAAGGTTACAAAATTATTTAATTCAAAAAAGTATTTTTTTACACCTCTTCATAACCAATGCGTTTAAACCACTGAATTATTTGATTTAAATAGACTTCACTAAAAGAATGGTTTTCATTTAATAAATTCAACTCTGCTTTTACACCATTTTCTCTTAGCAATTCTATTTCTTTAGCCTGAGGCTCGGCCTTCACTTTATCATCATTTTTGCCATGAAAAGCGGCAATATTCAAATGTTGAATATTTTCCCAATTGTCATTCAAGATCTCTGTTTTGATTCTTGCTCCGATAACGGCCAGATCGTTCACATGCTTCCAGCGCGTCAAAGCAAAATAACCGGCCAGATAACCTCCCATGGAATAACCCATTACTCCAATACGGTTCACCTGAATTACAGGTAGCAATTTATCGACAATTTCCTGTATAAATTCCGAAGCTAATTCCAGGGATTTAATAAATTGACCGCGATTTCCATCATACAAGTACCATGCACGTCCCCATTCAGAGACATTCTTTTTCCTGCTGCGGTCGTAAATAGGATATGGCCCTTGAATAAACAGATGGTAGGCATTTAGACTTAAAAGAGAATCACACTTTTGTCTGAAACGATCAATATTTTCTCCAAACCCGTGTAAATAGATGATCAAGGGCTTTTCACCTTTCTCTCCGGTTTCAATCAATAAGTAAGGCACTTCTACTTTAAAAGAAGTTTTCCCTGATACTAATACATCCCTATCCTTACCGGTCATTTTAAAATTATAGGTTTAGCAATTTAAATTTGAAAAGTTTAAACACCTGTATAATCAGAACTAATGATAGTAAAAATTGTGGAACAAATAGCAAAGAATGCAACGGACTTTCAGAATACATCAGAATTTTATTTACGTTGACCTGCTAAATTCTATAGCTTTAGTCAAAACTGAGCAATACAGATCTTTAATGAAACTTACATATTCACTTAAATATTACTTTTTCAATTTTGCTTTGTTAGCGGGATTTCTAAGCCCAACCTTCTGCTACTCGCAAGGTGGTTACTCCGGAGAATTTTCCAGAATTGGATTCTCACCAATTGGTCTATCAATGGGAAATGCTATGACGGCATCCACTCAATTTTCGGGACACAGCTACTACAATCCAGCTCAGGCAGCCATTAAAAATAATGGTATTCCACTTTTATTGTCATCCGCGTTAATGCAGTTCGACAGGCAACTGCATATGGTTTCTGCAAATTTTCAGCTTCCACCTTCAGCCGGTTTAACTTTTAGCCTGATAAACGCCCGGACGGGAGAAATTGACGGGCGAAACTTAAGCGGATATCACACCGGATATTTGTCAACTTCTGAATATCGATTATCCGGAGCATTCGGCATTCGATTCTCGGATAGAGTTTTGGCAGGGATTGGAATCAATTTCAACCATTCAGTCCTTCATCAGGAAGTTCCGGCGGTTCAGGGTATTGGCATCGATTTTGGTGTTATCGGGAAAATTTCAAGCAGGCTTAACGTAGGCGTATCCGTGCAAAATTTACTCTCTTCAAGGTCGATTAATACGTCCGACCTGTATGGAACTGAATCAGCACCGAAAAAAGAGAAAGAACCTTTGAGAGTCTTAACCGGAGTAACCTATTTCTTTTTTGAGGATCTTACCTTTCATGCAGATTATGAAGTCCGAAATCAATATGGGGAATCCCCTCTTGATAATCTTGGAAGGAAAGAAGTTCGGTCAACTACCCATTTTTTCAGGTCAGGAATTGACTACTCTCCACACGAAAGAATTTCACTGCGCGGAGGGTTTGTTTGGAATGAAAAAAAATCGGATCAAAACCTTCAACTTTCAGCTGGCTTCTCTATACATTTACCTTTTGATCGATTCAATCCCTCCATTGATTATGCATTTGTCGAAGAACCATCTGGAATTTCATCGATGCACGTAGTCGGTTTGAGAGTAAATATATAAATGCTCAGGACTCCCCGATTTCTCGGGTTTGCTAAAAGCTCGCAGCAGGTTTCAAATCACAAATCACAAATCACAAATCACAAATCACAAAAAATGTATAGCCTAAAGGATTTTACTAAATAATATTTTGTATAGAGAGCTAATAAATTCCTAAAATTCTCCTCGTCGGTCTTTCAACTCCTTGTACAGCATCTCCCGAGCCCTGAAAATGTGCGCTTTAACCGTTCCTAAAGGCAGATCCAGCTGTTCTGAAATTTCATCATAGCTCAGCTCCTCGAAATGACGCAGTTTAATCACCACTCTGTATTTATCGGGAAGGTCCTCTATGGCTTCATGAATAATATCACTTCTCTGCTTGCGAATTATTTTCCGGTCTGTTCCGGAGTGCTCATCCTCAAGCTGGATGTTCATCTCTCCTTCCTTTGTCTTTACCGGTTCATCTATAGAGGTCGTCTGGAGCTTCTTCTTGCGCAGATAATCGATTGCGTGATTCGTTGTAATCCTGTAGAGCCATGTAGAAAAAGCGTAATTGGTATTATAAGACTCTAGGTTATCAAAAGCCTTCATAAACGCCTCTTGCACCAAATCTCTGACCTGCTCTTTATCTTTCACCATTTTGAGTAAATGGAAAAACAGAGGAGTCTCATATTTCTCCATCAGAGATTTATATGCACCCTGATCTCCGGCAACAGCTTTCGCTACCAGCTTGTCGTCCTCAAGGCTGCTGGCTGAGGCATTTTCGCGGGGTGTTGTCTGTGATTCAGTACTTTTACCTTGGTTTGACATCAAGAAAATTAAATTTTAGCCGAGCCGATGACAGATACAGCTTACTATTTTCGCTTAATACAATAAGAAGGATTAATGATCCAAAAACCTATAATCGATTGAAAATAAACATAACAATACCACTATGAAAAAACTACTTACATCTGCTTTTATACTCTTTCTGTCATTTGGAATTCACTCGGCAGCCACAGCACAACTTAGCGTTGGTGGCGGACTCGCTTACGGCGAAAATATTGAAGAAATCGGATTGAAGGTGGACGGAATTTACGTCATTAATGAAGAGTTCAGAGCCGGAGCAGACATCATCTACTATTTTACAGATGATGGAATTACGTTCTGGGAATTAAATCTGAACGGTAACTACCTGTTTGTAGAAGAAGAGGATTTAATCGTTTATGCCTTAGGAGGTTTAAACTATGCGCGACAAAGTTTCGACATTGAAGGCCTGAATAATCCATCTAATTCAGAAATAGGCTTAAATATTGGTGCGGGTTTAGAGTATGATTTGGATTTTGCAAAACTGGCACCTGAGATTAAATACGCCTTGAGTGACTTTGACCAACTGGTTATTTCGGTAGGATTAAGATTTCCAATTAATTAATAGTTTTTTTGCGAAATCAAGACAGAATCAGGCGTTTACTGAAAAGTAAACGCCTTTTTTATGTTGTCAATATTCCGTGACGAATACCACCGGTGGAGACAATCAGTTCATCAAAATTAAATTGATTCATAAACTCATCAAGTATGACGAGTCCACCCGTAATCACATCGCCTCTGCCACTTAAAAAAGGTGAGTATTTCTGTTCAATTTTATCAGAATTGATCTTCGAAAACTCATCAATAAAGGCTTCAATTGATTTTTTCTTTAAAAGATATCCATTAATCCGGGAGGCTTCGTAGTGATCCAAACCAAGTTCAATTGCGGCAATAGATGTAACCGTACCCGCTACACCCACCAATCGATAATTCTTAAGATTTAAATTTTCAGCCTTCAACAAGCTATTGACTTCGATCCGCAAATTTTCAAGTTCTTTCTTTTCCGGTGGATCACTCTTCAGGTATCTTTCCGAAAATCGAACGCTGCCCATGTCTACCGATATTCCGCTGTTCAATTCCAACTGTTTGCCAAACGCGATCTCAGTACTCCCTCCCCCAATATCTAAAACAACAAAGTTTTTGCTCTGATCTTTTAAAACAGATATAGCACCTGTGTAGGTTGTTTGAGCCTCTTCCTCACCGCTTAACAGTTCAACTTGCCACCCTGTCTCCTGATAAATCTGATTTATAAACTCCGCTCTGTTGGATGAATCCCGAACTGCACTTGTAGCTGTAACTACAACATCTTTTGATATGGACGGATAATATTCAAGAAGATGAGCTTTATAGCTTTTCAAAACCTTAATCACCCGATCACAGCTATCCGGGTGTAGATTTTTATCAACATCAACACCCTTGCCAAGCCTTGGCACCGCCTGTTTCTCCTCCAATACCTCGATACCACCATCACGTATATTGGCTACCAACAGCAGCACCGAGTTTGTGCCAATATCGATGGATGCTCTTAATTTAGCTTTATTCATGAATGTGTCTCTCACTTCTTTTTCAAATGAAATAGAATCCACTCATCTTCCTGAGTTTTATCGATAATTTCCACCGGGTGATCTTTTAAATTCTCCCTAATGATCTCTTCATCTGAATCGAGGAGTCCGGTTAAACAGATATCCCCGCCTGATGTAGTATGCTGAACCAAGAACGGAATAATTTCAAGAATTACATTTCGGTTGATATTTGCCAATGTAACATGAAAGAGTTCATCATCTTTGATCTGTTCAGTGCTGCCAAATCTAATCTCAACATGATCATTCACACCGTTGATGAGAGCGTTCTCCGTGGCATTAACTTCACTCCACTTATCCACGTCGAAACCAATGGCTTTGTCGGCGCCCAACTTTACAGAGGCAATTGCCAGAATTCCGGTGCCGGTGCCGGCATCCATCACTTTTTTGCCATCAAAACTTATAAGAGACATTCTGCTCAGAATCAACCTGGTAGTAGCGTGATAACCGGTACCAAATGCCATTTTAGGATCTATCTCCAAAAGGATCTGACCTTTGGGAGGTTGTAAATCAGACCAGGTAGGACGAACCAGAAATGGGCCAATAAACTGAGGTTGTATTGTTTTTTCCCACTCCTCGTTCCAGTTTTGCTCTTCGATGTCTTCCATCTCGATAAACCTGGCGTCTGGATATACGCCAATCAACTGTTCAATCAGTTCCCGGTTGGAATCGTTATATCTGGGTTTTTCAACATAAGCGATTAAACGATCATCAAACTGTTCAAAACCATAAAAATCCATATCCATCAGTTCCGCAATAAACGACTCTTGATAACGGTCTTTAAGCCTGAATACAAGTTTGATATAGTTCATCGAGATAAATTTGTGACATTGAAAATAGTTCGTAGATGAATAAATCAACCATTTTTCATCTCTTCGGTAAAGCTGTTTAAACCGTTACTTTACTCTCTTGCTTGGGATCCAGGTCGTACAGAGAGGATACAGTGGCCTGAATGGTTTTATACCACTCATTGCCAAATTTATCATTGATCTCATAAAAGTCAGAGAAATCCGGGCGTCGCAACTTCATCTTCCACTCTTGATTTTTCGCTTTAAATACCGGATCAATATGTAAAAGCTGATGATATAGAAGCATTTTTTTAGTGTCTGTATCGAGCATATCCCACAAATCTCCGGAAACCTCAATCAGGTAGTCATTACCGGAGTAGTGCTTCACCTCTCTGGTGGCCTTCATACACTTTGCAGCTCTCTGCTTAGAGATATTGGGGTATACCAACAGGTACCCGATTTGAGCCGGACCAAGCTCAATTTTGTGCGTTTCAATTACGTCTTTTGCAATCTCTTCAATTTCGGGTGCTTCCATTAGCTGTTTGTCAGTCAGCTTAATATCACCTTCAGGTTTTAAAAAATCGTTATCTGCCATGATACTTTTTAGGGATAAGTTTAATTCACAATTCTTTTTTTATTGGATGCCAAAGTTATCAAAGGTAGCAGTCAATAGCGAGAAGACATGATTACCAAAACCGGATTTTCCATAAAAAAAGCCGCATCTGCTATCAACAGATGCGGCCTCCACTTTAGGTGTTCACTCAATTAAGCCCTGTCCAAGTTGGTTAGTACCCCAAGTCCGTGCAAGAAGTATTCACATACTGAGGATTCCAGCACATGCGATCTCCATTCTCATCCAAATAACCTGTTCCGGTATCCGTATCCCAGTACAAAACTGTATTACTGTTACCATAGAATCCGGAAGATTCAATTGTATTAACTGCTCCTTCTTTCATATAAGTTAACTGACTTGCTCCACCAGAATCTCCCTCTTGCAGCGTAAACTCAATCATGTAATCACTCTCTGAGAAATACTCCCATTCATAAAATAAAACCGGTTCTGAATCAGAATCACCTGAATAGAAAGACCACTCTCCATTCTCATTATCATGATCTATGAAACCAGACATAAATTTCTGATTATTCCATGTCTGCCCGGTTTCGGGATCCGTTCCATCAAAAAATAAGTTCCATTCAATGCCGGGGCCGATGTCCTCAGCAGTCATTCGCACGGTTAAGCCATCAACTGTGTATTCCCATGTCCAAACACCATTGTTAAACTCTCCATCTTCTCCTGATCCAAAACCCATATAAACCTGTCCAAGACTTGCATAGGAAGATAAAACCCCATTTGATGATTGAGCATATGCCTTTGCCATGGTAAATGTTTGATACTCCTCAGTTGGCTCAGTGTTTGCTTCTTCATAGTAGCTTACATCAACTTCCACCGGGTTTGTTTCCGGAAGTTCAGGCTCTTCGGCATTCGTATCTGATACGGTATCATCAGAACAAGCTGTAAAAAGTATAATGGAACCGAAAAGCAGTGCGAATATGAATTGTCTGAATAAACTTATGTGCAGCATTATGAATTACAAGATTTTTTAAATTTTAAAATGAAAACTGTTCTCTACTATACTATGCGATAAAACTCCTGATCACCTTTCATTATTTTTGAAAAATTTATTTAAGATGTTTAACTCTCTTTTATAATTCCTCACTTTAGTTCTTATCTTATGTAATAAACTAACTACGAACTAACGTCGGGGCATAAATCTTATGAAAATTACATCATCGGAAGAGGCAGTTGAGGGGATAAAATCTGGAGACAAAGTCTACATTCATACAGCGGCAGCTGCTCCGCAACAATTGATTGAAGCGATGACTTCGCGGCACAATGAATTAAGAGATGTCTATATTTACCATTTACATACAGAAGGAGCAGCACCTTATGTTAATCAGGAATACAAGGATTCTTTTCACACGCGTGCATTTTTTGTAGCTAAAAATGTTCGCAATGCAATTAAGGAAGGATATGCAGACTATATTCCAATGTTCTTGAGTGAAGTACCCCACCTATTTAATCGCGGAATTATCAAGCTTGATGTAGCCGTCATTCAGGTCAGTCCACCAGATAAACACGGTTTCTGTTCTTTGGGAGTATCGGTGGATGCATCTCGAGCCGCTGTGAATAATGCGAAAATGGTGATCGCCCAAATCAATCCCAATATGCCAAGAACCCATGGAGATGGAATCATCCACCAAAACGAAATTGATTTTGCCATCGAAGTAGATGATCCGTTACCTGAACATGCACCGGCTGAACTTTCTGAAATCGAACTGGCAATTGGACGGCATTGTGCAGAGTTGGTTGAAGATGGGGCTGCACTACAGATGGGTATTGGTAGTATTCCCGACGCCGTGTTAGCTTCTCTTACAAATCATAAAAATTTGGGCGTTCATACAGAGATGTTCTCTGACGGACTCATTTCTCTGGTTGAGTCCGGTGTAATTAACAATAGTAACAAGAAGATCCATCCAAACCGGTTGGTTTCATCTTTTGCAGTTGGAACCCGTAAACTGTACGATTTTATGGATGACAATCCCAATCTGGCAATGTTGGATTGTGCATATGTAAACGACACAGCCGTAATACGAAGGAATCCAAAAGTAACCGCCGTTAACAGCGCCATTGAAGTTGATTTGACCGGACAAATTTGTGCAGATTCAATTGGCACGTATCTCTACTCCGGTGTAGGCGGCCAGATGGACTTTATCAGGGGTGCTTCACTTTCTAAGGGTGGAAAGCCTATCATTGCTCTTCCATCATCCACAAAACATGGTGGCAGCCGGATTGTGCCATTTCTAAAACAAGGTGCGGGTGTTGTTACAACCAGAGCACACGTGCACTACGTAGTTTCAGAATACGGTATTGCCAGCTTGTACGGTAAGGGATTAAAAGAACGAGCTTCAGAGCTTATAAAAATTGCTCACCCCGATCACAGGGAAATGTTGAATAGAGCAGCCTACGATCGGTTCAAATCCTTATAATTCATTATATTAGATACGATTCGCAGTTTTAGGATCAAATAAACAACAAATATCAAAATGATCAATTCAAGCAACAGTAAAAGATTTTCTCACACATCTGGTGAAATAGATGAAATACTTAATTCATTTAAAGCAGATCCATCAGGTAAATTAATTGTGCTGGCCGGGAAAAACCGGAGCGATAAAAAAAACATTGTTAATAAGCTTCAAAAAAGTGGGGCTGAAATAAAAGAAATTGATCTGCGAAATATCGTTTCAACAGTAGAAGAAGAGACTTACGAAAATGTTGAAGAGCTCTTACAATCGTTGAACGGAGGAGAAATTGTTTATTTGAATAATGGTGATGTACTCAGTGGAGAGTACACAGGTAATACCTACTCATTCAGAAGGTATGCAACACCGCAAGAGAAGTATCTTTTAAAAAAGATTGAAGGGAGCTCGTCCGGATTTGTACTCGACCTTTTGGATGAGGCCAACGTCAACAATTTGATTGAAAGAAAATCTAATGCTGTAATTGAATTTAAAGCACCTAAAAGCGGATTGAGTAAACTGTTCTGGAGACTCAAACAGATTGGCGTACACGGGCATACATTTGAAAACAAACGTCCGCTTAAAAAATAAGGCCGTCTTTAGTAGCTTTTATTCTGTAGGGATTCTGTTATAAATCAATTCGAGCATTACATCTCCAACGGCCTGCAGTACATCTCGATCAATGATATCGATGTCATCTTGCTGTGAATGCCAATAGGGTGGAAAATCAATTTCGCCTGATTCATTTAACCGGTGATGAATAATATTGATCATCGGGATACCGGTATATTGCTCAACAATGATGTGGTCGTCGGCAACCCTGCCTCCTCTCTCGTTTGTAAACAGGTCACCATGCCCTTTTTCTGCCGCAATTGACCAGATTTCATCCACCAGCTGAGGAGCGAAATTAACAGAGTGTCCCTCTTTGGGAAAAACAGCTCCCTGTCCGCCAACCATGTCAAGCAGAATTCCAAAGCGCGGATTATAACCCGGAACCGGTGGGTTTTGGGACCAATACCTGGAACCGATAAAATAGTTTGCCAGATCACCCTCTTCACCGTAATCTTCCCCGTCAAACAAAATCAGGTCAACACCAATTGGTGGGGGATTCTCACTAAATATGTTGGCAAGCTCCATCAAAACACCCACACCACTCCCGCCATCATCGGCACCGGGTATAGGCAGACCCGGATTTTCAGAATCATACTCTCCGCGTGGCCGGCTGTCCCAGTGAGCAGCAAGAACGATTCTATCTGTATACTCTGCGCCAAATGATGCTAAAATGTTATAAAACGGAAGAGTTTCACCATAAATTTCTTGTTCAAATTGTTGAACAAAAACAGAACGCTGACCGGCTGTTTCTAAAAAATGATTCCTGAAGTAGTTTACCGCATCTCGATGTGCATCAGACCCGGGTACTCTGGGACCGAAAGACAATTGGGCTTCAATGTAAGAGTAGGCATTTTCAGAATTGAATGAAGGAACTTCTCTCCCCTGATCATTGAATTGCAATCCATTTTGACCATTAGAACAGGAAATTAGTAATAGCGCAATGATCCAAATCGAAAGTAATCGCTTCATTTTTGAGAAGACCTGTGAACCATTGTTGATGAAGATTGGGCTGTAGGCAGTACAATAGTATCCATAATATTTACATGAGGAGGCCTTGATGCCGTAAACAGAATAATTTCGGCTATATCATCAGCGGTTAGCGGATCCATATTTTCATACACTGTTTCTGCTGCTTCGCTATCTCCATGAAAACGAACTTCACTAAATTCAGTATCAACCAATCCCGGAGATACTGCACTTACCCGAATATTAGTACCGTGAAGATCCATCTTCGTTGCCTGAGTAATCGCCTTCACAGCGTGCTTGGTCCCACAGTAGACAGACCCGCCGGCATAAGCCTCGTGGCCGGCAATAGAACCGACGTTAATGATATGACCACTGTTTCGCTTACGCATTCGCTCTGAAACAAACCGTGTCATAGAAAGCAGTCCCTTGATATTGGTATCGATCATTTTATCCCAGTCCTCAAAATCAGCCTGGTCTACGGGATCTTTACCGGATGCAAGTCCTGCATTGTTTAGAAGGATATCGATTGGATTAGATATGGCATCTACGCAATTTTTACATGCTTCCCTGTCGCGAACATCAAATGCAAATGTTTCAATTTGAACCGCATATTGTTTACCAATCTCTTTTGAAATCTCTTTCAGACGATTCTCCCTTCTACCTGTAAGGATCAAATTTGAACCGGATTCCGCAAAATGAAATGCACAGGCTTTTCCGATTCCGGATGTTGCCCCTGTTATCAGAACCCATTGATCCTTTAATCGGTGAAAAGCCATAACTGTTTTTTATCCGTTCAACTGTTCAATTCGGCGACCCGCACGTAAAATATCTGATTCCCTGAAACTGTTTCCAAGAAATTGAATTCCAACTGGTAAACCATTAGAATGAATTCCGGCCGGAACACTTATCCCACAAATTCCGGCAAGATTAGCCGTCGTGGTATAGATATCATTCAGGTACATTTGTACGGGATCATCCTGATTGGATCCCAAATCAAATGCTGTAGTTGGTGCCGTAGGTGAAACGATAACATCCACTTTGTCAAATGCGTTTTCAAAATCCTGTTTGATCAGTCGACGTACTTTTTGGGCTTTGGCATAGTAGGCATCGTAATATCCGGCACTTAAAACGTACGTACCGAGAAGAATGCGCCGTTTTACTTCTTTTCCAAATCCTTCCGTTCGAGATTTTTTGTAAAGCCGAACCAGTGGAGAGTCTACTTTGGCTAGTCTTTCCATTGCTTCCTCTTTACCGGCGCCGACCGCTACTTTGATCTCTTTTTCGATCGCGTCCCGCTCCTTTCCAAGTTCTTCTTCGATCTCTTTAAAATCGGCACGGTGACCATATCTTACACCATCATACCTGGCCAGGTTACTGGAAGCCTCGGCTGTGGCAAGAATATAGTAGGTTGCAATTCCGTATTTACTGTGAGGCAAATTGATTGGAACCAGTTCGGCTCCATCCTTCTCAAGACCTTTCAGCTGGTCGTTAATCATCGTCCGGATTTCATCATCCAGCCCTTCGCCAAAGTACTCTTCCGGAACACCAATCTTCAGTTTACCGCTATCATTCTGAATAGCTTTAGAATAGTTTTCTACAGGAATATCTGCCGAAGAATTGTCCATCGGATCGTGACCTGAGATATGCTGAAGCATCAATGCGGCATCTTCAACACTATTCGAAAAAGGTCCGATACAATCAAAAGATGAGGCAAAAGCAACGAGTCCATAACGGGAAACCCGGCTGTATGTAGGCTTCAAACCAACAACGCCACAATAAGAAGCAGGCTGACGTATAGAGCCTCCGGTATCTGAACCTAAAGAAACATTACACATTCCTGCAGCAACGGCTGCGGCACTTCCACCACTCGATCCACCGGGTACCTTCGTCGTATCATTTGGATTTTTTGTGGACCCGTGAATTGAATTTTCTGTGGATGATCCCATAGCAAATTCGTCCATATTCAAACGACCGATCAGCAGAGCATCTTGAGCGTGAAGTTTATCCACTACCGTGGCGTTATATACCGCTTCAAAGTTTTCAAGGATCTTGCTTGAGCATGTCAGCTTCTTCCCTTTTTCGCTAATTACATCCTTCACGCCAACAACAGCACCGGCCAGATCTCCGGCCTTTCCGGCATCAATTTTGTTCTGAATATCGGCAGCCTGTTTCAGTACCGAGTCTTCATCATACGCAGTAAACGCATTGATTTCCGGATTTTTGGATTTGATGACTTCGAGATAAGACTTTGCAAGATCCGGTAGCTTTAATTCACCGGATTTCAGTTGCTCTTGAGTGGAGAGCAGATTTTCCATTGAGAAATGCCGTTATTTTTTAGATTCTTCCTTTACTGTATCGTTACTGTCTTTAACCGATTTGTTCACTTCATCTTTTCCTTTATCGATCTCCTTTTTGATATCATCTGAAGCTTTTCGGAATTCCTGAATCCCCTGACCAATACCGCGAGCAAGTTCAGGGATACGTTTTGCACCAAATAGAAGTAAAAGTGCAAGGATGATCAACACCCATTCGAAACCGCCTATTGAACCCATATAATTATAAACTAAGGTTTTGAAAAATTTGAATAGTTAGGTCACTAAGATAAAAAATATTTACGACCCTTTCGTATCTGATATTTAATTCTTTTCAGCCTAAAAAAAGAGTCATTAAAACAAAACCCTATGATTATCGCAGCACAAACGTACCCGATTTAAAACGATTTCAATTACATCATCTTTTCTAAAGCCTACTCTCCCTTTACATATTGATCAAACCAATTGAGATATCGCTCAAAACGATCTTTTTGAAACACAGGTGTGCGAATCCCATGATGCTCACCCGGATATACAACAAGCTGAGTTTCTATTCCTAATCTTTTCATCGCCTGGTACATCTGCTCTGAGCTTAAAATGGGTACATTCCAGTCATCCGAGCCTCCCATCCACAGCGTTGGTGTTGTTACATTGGCTACATCGTTGAATGGAGAAATTCTCTCCCATTTTTCAGGTGTTTCCCATGGCAATCCGAGCTCCAGTTCCCAGTAAAGCTGATAGTGATCGTGCCCGTAAAGAGATCGGTAGAGCGTTTCACTGGCTCCCGAAATAGCTCCCTCAAATCGGTCTGTTTGAGTGATCACGTAATTTGTTAAGATTCCTCCGTACGACCAACCGCCAACTCCGAGCTGATCAGCATCCGCAACTCCCATTTCTATGGCGTAATCTACTCCGGCCATTACATCTTCAAAATCTTTATTACCCCAATCAGCAAATAGCACTTCAGAAAATTCTTGACCGTACCCCGATGAACCTCTTGGATTAACCATAACAACAGCGTAGCCGTGCGCAGCAAAAAGCTGAGGTTCGAACCGGTAACTGTGTTCAAATTGAGCCACAGGTCCACCGTGAATCCACAGTAGAGTTGGATAACTACGGCCCTCTTCGTAACCGATTGGTTTTACCAAAAATCCATGAATTTCAGTACCATCGGCACTGTTAAAATGAATCTCTTCTACTTCAGGTGCGATCAATTCGGCAAGGTAGTCTCTGTTTTCATGGGTGAGCTGCGTTACGGTACCATCATCAAAAGAGTAAACCTCATGGGGTTCATTGAATCTACCCATCAGCACAACGCCTTGAGAATCGTTCAGGTCAAAATCCCGTACACTAACCTGGCCCGTCACTACTCTTTCAAAACCGGTTCCATTCCTGTTTACAGTAACAAGGTGGCGTTCTCCTGCATCCTCAAATGTGAACCAGATCTGATTACCATTTTCAGAAAATTTCGGGCTGCCAACATTTCGGTCCAGTTCTTTCGTGATGAGTCGTTCCGGTCCGGAGCCATCAGCTTTTGTGATGGCAAGATGGGTTGTGGCGTACCAAATTTTTTCCGGCTCAACACTCGTTCTGTATGCAATTTCTCGTCCATCAGGGCTCCAGGCCGGGGAACTGTCGCTACCGGGATTTTGAGTGACCTGTGTTAATCCCCCCTCTTCTTCACCACGTTCAGCATCTACAATCCAGATATCGTCGTTTTGATTACCATCCGGTTCTTCTGTTCTATTGCTCACAAATGCAATCTTTGATCCATCCGGGCTCCAGGTTGCTGAGGAGTGGTCGTAATCCCCAAATGTTAGTTGTGTAGCGGTGGTGTCTCCCGGCGTGTATGTGTAAATGTGCACCCTTCTTCGATCCAGATAACCGGCATAGTCCCGTTTAAACTGAAGTCTGTCAATTACATATGGTTTGGGATCATCACTTTCCTCTTCTTCTTTGTCACGAATCATAAGCAGCAGACGCTCTCCATCCGGAGACCATTCGAAACTGTTAATGCCCTGTTCAATATCGGTTACCTGTTGAGCTTCACCTCCACGCATGTCCAGTTTCCAAACCTGAGTTTTGCTGTCATTTCTGGAAGCGCTGAATGTCAGGTATTCGCCATCAGGGGTCCATTGAGGGTTTCCGGCAGAGTAACCTTCTGCAGTCATCGGAAGCTTTACTGAACCGTCTTTCGAAACCATCCAAATTCTCGTTTCAGACGATCCTTCATCAAAATCCGTTTGAGAAACCGTATATGCAATCCAATTTCCATCCGGACTAATTACCGGACTGCTGACACTTTTTAAATTGAAATAATCGTCTATTTCAACTGCTCTTTGGTCAGATTGAGCATATGAGAGATTTAGAAATAGAAAGGTGATTAGAATGGTGAGCAGAGAGAAACGTTCTGTTTTCATCAGTAAAAGTAGGACTTAATTATGAGTACCCTTAAGGTTACACAATGCTGATGAATTATGCTACATGATGAATAGGTATCCGGCACAGAGTCTGAAGTGTCTATCAACACTCCAACTCTGTTCAGGACAAATTTTTTATGGTCTGAGGCGGCCCAGCATGCGTGGAAACGGTATCGTTTCCCGAACATGAGAAAGGCCACAAATCCAGGCAACTGTTCGTTCAATTCCCAAACCAAATCCGGAGTGAGGAACCGAGCCATATTTGCGCAGATCCAGATACCAGCTGAACAATTCTTCCGGAAGATCGTGTTCTGCTATTCTTGTTTTTAGTACTTCAATGTCTTCCTCACGCTGACTTCCTCCGACAATCTCTCCGTACCCTTCTGGTGCCAATACATCGAGAGCAAGTGCCAGTTTTTCATCTTCAGGATCACGCTTCATATAAAATGCCTTCACTTCTGCCGGATATCGATGCACCAATACAGGTGTATCATACTGCATGGTCAAAATGGTCTCATCACTCCCACCAAAATCATTTCCCCACTCAAAGTTGGCTGCCGATTTTTTCCAGACCGGAATATTTCGAAGATCTTCCTCTATCTGATCCGTTCGAGTGTGGATCTCTTTGATACGCTGATCGATTTGAGCTTTTCGCCACTTTTTCGCAGAACCATGCTCCTTTTTGATCTCCTCGAGCTCTTCTTTAATCGAGCTCAATTCCTCTTTCCGATCGCTCTCCATTTTGTCGAGCATCTCCTTTGTCTTATCACTTTTAAGCTGCTCAACCGCTTCAGTGTACGATATTCGTTTAAAAGGTTCTTCAGCAGCTTTTTTCAGAAGTGTGGTATCCCGCTCCAGGATTTCCAGTTCATTTTCATGCTTATCCAGAACACTCTTAACAATAAACCGCAAAAAGTTTTCGGCAAGCTCCATATTCATGTCCAGATCGTAGAACGCCATTTCCGGTTCCACCATCCAAAATTCAGTTAAATGGCGGCGGGTTTTACTTTTTTCAGCTCTGAATGTAGGCCCGAATGTGTAAATTTTTCCATGCGCCATGGCCATTGCTTCACCATAGAGCTGACCGGACTGGGTTAAATATGCCTTCTCCTCGAAGTACTCTGTTTCAAATAGAGTGGTTGTACCTTCAGCAGCATTTCCCGTAAATATCGGTGCATCCATCCGAATAAACCCCTCTTTTTGGAAAAACTGGTGAATTGAAAACTGAATGGTATTCCTGATCTGCATTGCAGCCCACTGCCTTTGACTTCTGAGCCACAAATGACGGTTCTCCATCAAGAACTCAACCCCGTGATCTTTGGGTGTAATCGGATAGTTTTCTGCTACTTGCAAAACGTTTAAGTCCGTAACATGCAATTCGTAGCCACCAACACTGCGATCATCCTTCACAACTTTACCGCTAATCTCAACCGAACTCTCCTGTTTAAGGGTACCGGCAGCCTCAAAGATATCTTCACCAACTTCATCCAGAGAAACAATACACTGGCAAAGTCCGGTACCATCTCTTAACTCAATAAAATGTAGGGCTTTACTGCTTCGGCTGTTGTAAACCCACCCTTTTAAGGTCACAATTTCATCTTGATGATCAGCTAACTGTTTGATGTAGGTCATGTCTGAATTAAAATGTTTTACGTTGAAAGTGTTAGTGGGATAAATTGTATTGATTCCAATATCGGGATTAATCCATAAAATATCCGAGTGGAACCAATTTATCCGCCTGACCTACTGGAGCAGTCTGGCGGACTTTACATACTACCGATTTTCAGGAACCAATAATGCTTCCGAGAAAATTTCCGGATCAAAGAACTCTTCTGAGAAAGATAGCAGTGATTCTGCTGTAACGGAGTCGATATTTTCTACCAATTCATCCAGTGATACAAACCGATTGAAATAGAGCTCACTTTTCGCCAGTCTGTTCATCCGGTTACTGGTACTTTCCTGAGACAGTAAAAGCTTCCCTTTTAGCTGTGATTTAGCCTCACTCAACTCTTTCTCATTCACCTTTTCACTTCGGATAATATCAAATTCTTTACTGATTAAATCCCGAACGTGTGTTACGTAATCTTTATCCGTGCCTATATAAACACCAAACATGCCGCTATCTGTGTATGATTGATTAAACGTACCGATTGCATAACAATAACCGTACTTCTCACGAATGTTTTGATGCAATCTTGAGCTCATGCCGCCGCCAAGTACCGTATTCGCTAATAAAAGGAGATACTTGTCAGGATGGTCGAAATTAAGAGCTCTCCGCCCCATCACCATATGTGTCTGTTCTATCGCTTTCGACTCTTCAATCTGAAATTTCTCATAATTTGTGAGTGGCTGTTCCGCATCAATTGTTGGTTCAGCACTATTCAGTTCCAACTTCTCATTGATTAACTGAATAACCTCATCGTGACTTACGTGTCCGGCTACGGCAACCAATAAATTATCCGGTCTGTAGCGGTTTGCCATATAGTTGAACAGGTCCTCTCGGGTATAGTTTGATACTGTATTTTCAAAGCCAATAATAGGTCTTCCGATGGGATGATTTTTAAAAACATTATCGCTAAACATCTCAAATATATAGTCATCCGGACTGTCTTTGTACATCTTCATTTCTTCCAAGACAACTTTTTTCTCTTTCTGAAGCTCCTCATCCGGAAATTGAGAATTCTGTACCATATCACTCAGCACGTCAATTGCTCGTTCAAGCTGAGTATCTAAACAGCGCGAATAGTAACAGGTGTACTCTGTTGAAGTGAATGCATTAAGATAACCGCCTACGGACTCCATGCTCTGAGCAATATCGTAGGATGAGCGCTTTTCGGTCCCTTTGAATAACATATGTTCCAGAAAATGGGTTACACCTGCCAGTTCATTCGATTCATGCCGGCTACCCGTTTTAACCCAAAAACCAGCTGTTACACTCTTTACACCCGGAATATTCTCCGTAACAACCTTCATTCCATTTGGTAAAACAGTTTTTTTTACTTCGGTAATCATCTCTTCAGTTTGCATATAATGTTATCTGACAATTTTTAAATATAAATGAGTAGCCTTTTGACTAATCATACTTACTTAAACAAAAAAAGCGCCACCGGATTCCGATGGCGCTAGTTTCTTGAAACCGGGTATTTTAGTTTTCTTCCGGCTTCGGAAGCAGGGCTTTTCTTGAAAGCCTGAGTTTTCCACCGTGCTCAACTTTTAGAAGTTTTACATCGATTTCGTCACCTACTGAAATCACATCTTCCACTTTCTTAACGTGTCCGTGTTCCAGTTCAGAAATGTGAAGCAAACCTTCTTTTCCGGGTACAATCTCAACGAATGCGCCATACTCTTTAATAGCTTTCACTGTTCCTTTGTAGGTTGCACCTTCATCGAGCTCACCGGCAACGGCTTGAATACGTTTTTTAGCAGCTTCGGCCTTCTCAAGGCTGTCTGCACTAATTGTAATCTGCCCTTTCCCTTCTTCATCCTCTTCGATCCAGATTTCTGTATCTGTCTCTTTCTGAAGAGTTTGAATCACTTTACCGCCAGGCCCAATCACAGCACCAATGCTGTCGCCTGAAATTGTCATGTTGACAAACTGAGGGGCATATTCAGAAATGCTGTCTTTTGGTTTGGAAATGGTTTCAGCCATTTTTTCCAAAATATGCATTCTTCCTTTTTTCGCTTGCTCAAGAGCTTCTTCAAGAATTTCAAAACTGATTCCCTGAACTTTCATGTCCATTTGAGTGGCAGTAATACCATCAGCAGTACCTGCAGTTTTGAAGTCCATGTCGCCCATGAAATCCTCTTCACCCTGGATATCAGATAAAACAACGGTGTTATTTTCTCCAACAATCATTCCCATTGCAATACCGGCCACAGGTTTAGGCATCGGTACACCGGCATCCATCAGTGCCATAGAACCACCGCAAACGGAGGCCATAGATGATGAACCGTTAGATTCGGTTATGTCGGATCGTACACGAATTACATAGCTGAAATCTTCAAAATCGGGAAGAACCATTTTTATAGCTCTTTCAGCTAAGTGTCCGTGACCAATTTCTCGTCTTCCGGGTCCGCGCATAAATCCGGCTTCTCCAACACAGTACGGAGGGAAATTATAGTGAAGCATGAACTTCTTATCTTCCTCGTAATAGAGTGTATCCACACTTTGTGCATCGCGCTTGGTACCCAGTGCTACAGAAACAAGTGCCTGTGTTTCACCTCGGCTAAAAATGGCGGATCCGTGTGCTCTTGGCAGATAACTTACCTGTGTCCAGATATCGCGAATATCTTCAGGGCTGCGACCGTCAATACGTTTCTTGTTTTCAAGAATCATATTTCGAACGGTGTCTTTAACCATATTTCCGACTATATCGGAAATTTCGCCGCCTGCCTCTTCAAAACCTTCTTCCGCTGTAATTTCTTCTTTTACAGCTTCCTTCACTTCTTTGATTTTAGCACTGAACTCCTCTTTACTGAGTCCCATGCCAACAATTTCTTTCAACTGATCGCCAACGTGATCGGCAACTTTACCTTCGAGATCTTTATTTCCTTCACTCGGAGTAAATTCACGTTTTTCAACACCAAATTCTCTTCTCAGCTCTTCCTGAAATTCACAGAGTTTCACAATTGCTTTATGCCCTTCTTTAACGGCTTCAAGCATCTCTTTTTCACTGATCTCTTTCATTTCGCCTTCAATCATAATCACGCTTTCGGCAGTACCTGCAACGATTATGTCCATGTCGCTTTTTTCAAGCTCATCAATGGTAGGATTGATAATAAATTCGCCATCGATACGTCCCACTTTAACCTGAGACATCGGACCATCAAAAGGAATATCTGAGATGTGAGCAGCGGCAGAAGCACCGAAGGCACCTAAAACGTCAGCCTGATTTTGTCCATCAGATGAATAAATCTGGCAAATAAACTGTGTTTCGTTCACATATCCTTTTGGGAAAAGAGGACGTAAACTTCTATCAATTAAACGACTGGCAAGGGTTTCATCATCAGATGGACGCCCTTCTCTTTTCATAAAGCCACCCGGAAATTTACCGGCAGCTGTAAAGCTCTCTCTTAAGTCAACAACCATCGGGAAGAAATCCTGTCCCGGTTTTGCTTCTTTTGCACTTACAACAGTACAGAGTACCATTGTGTCGCCCATTCTTACCATTACTGCACCGTCCGCTAATTTGGCTAATCGACCGGTTTCTACCGATAACGTTTTGCCAGGTGCAAATTCTACACTTCTAAAATCTTCTTTCATAATATCTATCTATATCTATTTTTCTTTCGTCGACTATCCTTTTAGTAAAGCAGTTCAAACAAAGATGACAAAGTTAATTTTTCGATCATATTTGAGGATATAAAAAAAGGCACGTAAAAAAATTACGTGCCCTTAGAGAAATGCTTATTTACGAATACCCAGCTCTTGGATAAGCTCTCGGTATTTAACAATATCGGTTTTCTTAAGATAGTTAAGAAGTCTTCTTCTTTTACCAACCATCTTTAAAAGTCCACGACGTGAAGAGTGATCTAATTTGTTTTCACTCAAATGATTCGTCAAATCATTAATACGCGCAGTCAAAATAGCTATCTGTGCTTCAACTGAACCGCTGTTTTCGGCGTCACCGCCATGCTTTTCTATAATTTCTGCTTTTTGTTCTTTTGTTATACTCATCTGTTATTTATGAAGGTTCTATTAAACTCTTATAGCGTTATAAAATAAGCTTATTTAAATTGTTTTGCAATATGCGGAGATCGGTTCTTAAGTATCCTTTTTGAGCTCTTCTTATCATCCTTTAATTGAGCAATAAGTTGCTCAACTCCGTCAAAATTGCGTTCATCCCTGATTCTGTCAACAAACTGGATCTGTACTTCTTTTCCATAAATGTTCTCTTCAAAATCAAAGATGTTCACTTCAAGTGTCTCCTGTTCGCCCTCAAATGTCGGACGAACACCAATATTCATCATTCCGGGATGATACTTTCCGTCTACTCTTACCCAAACAGCATAAACACCTCGTTTGGGAATAATTTTCTTAGAGTTCTGCGGCATGATGTTAGCGGTTGGGTAGCCGATCTGTTTTCCCCGTTTGTCTCCATGTACCACCGTTCCATTCAGAATATAATTGCGTTCCAAAAAAGAGGCCGCAAGCATCATATCCCCTTCTTTTTGGATTGCATTTCTGATAGCTGTACTGCTTACTGTTCGATTACCTACTTCCTGCTTAGAGACAACTCGTGAATCAAATCCCAATTCATTTCCTAAATTTTGAACCGTCTCAATAGTACCTTCCCGATTTCTTCCAAAGTGATGGTCGTAACCGATCACAAATTCTGAAACACCAATTTTATCCCAAACAACATTTCTTACAAACTCTTCTGATGTAAGAAGTGAAAAGTCTCGGTCAAAAGGGATAACCACCATTTCATCTACGTCCAGATCGGCCAGTAATTCTGCACGCTCTTCCAATGTACTCAGCAATCGAATGCCGTCACTGCCCGGATTGATAATATCTCGTGGATGCGGGTCGAATGTAACAATTACACTGCGGGCATCTCGCTCTCTTGCCGATTCCACAACTTTATTGATCAATACACGATGACCGGCATGAACTCCATCGAACGTACCGACGGTAAGTACGGTATTTGAATTACGTTGAGCTTCATTCAGAAAAACTATATCAGACATCTTTTTAGATTCTTGATCTTTACAAGGTAAATAGGTGCATCATAACAACTTTCAATCCAGATAGGTTTTCATAAACAGATTAAATTCTTCCGCTGTCAGTGCATTTTCGATGGTAAAAGACCCGATTGCTGTTCGTTCAAGTCCAGACATAAAAGCGCGACTTCCAAGTGCTAAACCCAGATCATGTGCTATAGAGCGAATATACGTACCTTTTCCACATTTTATGCGCAGTGTAATTTCCGGAAGATCTACACTTAAAAGTTCTGTGTGGTAAATTTGTACCGGCCTGGGAACAATTTCAACCTTTTCACCCCTTCTGGCCTTTTTGTACAATCTTTCCCCTTTCACTTTAATAGCTGAATAGATCGGCGGCTTTTGCATGATCTCACCGCTAAAATCACTCTTTAAAATAGCAGCAATTTTCTCCTCCGTAATATGCTCCCATGGCGCGGTTTCGTCCGGATCCAGAGCAGCATCATAAGACGGAGTGGATGCGCCAAATTTAATTTTTGCCACATACTCTTTGGGAAGTTGCTGTATCTGATTAATCGATTTGGTGGCTTTACCTGTACAGACTACAAGGACGCCGGTTGCAAGAGGATCCAATGTTCCGGCGTGGCCTACTTTTTTGGGTGGCACCCGATATCGAACAAACTTGACCAGGTGAAAACTGCTCCACTCCAGAGGTTTGTTCATCACGATAACTGTACCCGTTGTAAATTTTTCTTTGGGGAAAGAGTCAGGATCTGTATTTCGATCAACAACAGGAAGTTCAGAAAGAGGAATGGCTACGGCCATATTTACTCTTCGTCTTTGTTATTCTCTTCTCGCTCTTTACGAACCTTTTCAAACAGATTCTCAATCTTATTTACATATTCTGCCGTGTCGTCCTCGTAGAAGAGAAGTTCAGGAATTCGTCTTACCTGATTTTTTATCTTTGAGGCCAGCTCATAGCGTATCTCATCCTGATGATCATCAATGTATTTATAAATGGATTCCACCTCTCTGTTTGGAGAAAATACACTGAGATATACTTTTGCAATCGACAGATCATCAGTCATCCGAACCTGGGTAACGGTAATAAATGTTCCAGAGGGTTGATAGTTTCTCTGAAGAATCTGACCCAGATCTTTTTGAATAACAGAACTAAGTCTTTCTGTACGGATACTCATAATCGCTGGCTGACTAATTTAAACTGAATGAGTGAAGTTGGGAGCTTCACTCAAATCAGATATTCTAATGGGTTGCTTTATAAATTGCTCATTATCGAGCGTCATCAAGTGTACGTTTCTCTTCAACGACCTCGTAGCTTTCAAATTCATCACCAACTTTAATGTCGTTGAATCCTTTGATACTAATTCCACATTCATAACCGGCCTGTACCTCTTTAACATCATCCTTGAATCTCTTCAGAGAATCAATTTCACCGTCGTAGATTACAACACCGTCTCGAATAATTCGGACCGGATTGTTACGATTGAGTTTTCCTTCCGTAACATAGCAACCGGCAATCGTACCAACCTTCGATACTTTGAACACCTCACGAACAGTAACCATTGCTTTCATTTCTTCTGAAATCTCAGGGCTCAACATACCTTCAAGTGCATCATGTACCTCATCTACAGCGTCATAAATAACGCTAAAGAGTCGTATATCGATGCTTTCTGTTTCGGCAAGCTTTCTGGCTCCTGCTGATGGGCGAACCTGGAAACCGATTATAATACCGTCTGACGCAGAGGCAAGAAGAACATCAGATTCAGTAATTGCACCTGAACCGGTATGTATAATATTTACAGACACCTCTTCCGTACTCAATTTCTGGAGTGCTCCTGAAAGAGCTTCAATAGAGCCATCCACATCGGCTTTGATAATAATGTTCAGTTCAGAAACTTCACCGAGAGCCATTCTTCTGGAGAGATCATCCAGCGTCATATGTTTCACACGACGCAATGACTGCTCTCTTCTAATCTGCTGCCGTTGATTGGCAACTTCTTTGGCCGTCTTCTCATCTTTTGGAACAATAAGTCGATCACCGGCTTGTGGTGTTCCATCAAAACCGATTAACTGCACGGGACTTGATGGTCCGGCTTCTTGCAGTCGGGTTCCATGTTCATTCTCCATTGCACGCACACGCCCAAAGACCGGTCCGGCAACGAATGGGTCTCCAACTTTCAGCGTACCGTTTTGAACAAGAATGTTTGCAACCGTTCCTTTTCCTTTATCTATTCGAGATTCCAGAACAATACCCTGAGCGAGTCTGTCTGGATTTGCTTTCAATTCAAGGAGTTCAGCCTCAATCAACACTTTTTCAAGAAGGTCGTCAATACCGTCACCTGTGTGAGCAGATACCAAGGCAACCTGATTTGTACCTCCATACTCCTCAACAATGACGCCATGTTCGGAGAGTTGCTGCTTAATTTTATCAGGGTTTGCTCCCTCCTTATCCATTTTGTTGATCGCAACAACGATGGAAACACCTGCGGCCTTGGCGTGATTAATCGCCTCAATAGTCTGAGGCATCACCGCATCATCCGCTGCAACAACCAAAATTACAATATCTGTCGCCTGAGCTCCACGGCTACGCATTGCTGTAAAAGCTTCGTGACCCGGAGTATCCAGGAATGTAATTCGTTTATCATCATCCGTTTTCACTTCATAAGCACCAACGTGCTGTGTAATACCACCGGCTTCACCTGCGGCAACCTTAGCTTTACGGATATAGTCAAGAAGTGATGTTTTACCGTGATCTACGTGACCCATTACTGTAATAATCGGTGCACGTGGTTCCAGATCTTCAGGATCATCTTCCTCTACTTCAATTTCTTCTTCAATCATCTCTTCAGCGTCTACGAATTCAACTTCGTAGTCATATTCTGCCGCCACCAGTTCAATGGTTGAAGCATCCAGCCGTTGATTAATGGAAACCATCATCCCGAGGTTCATACAAGTTGTAATCACATCGGTGGGTTTCACTTCAAGTTCGTCTGCCAAATCACTTACCGTAATAAATTCGGCTACTTCAATAATTTGTGATTCGAGCTCTTCCATCTCTTCCTGCATGGCAAGCTCTTCTTCTCTCTCCTCTTTACGCTGTTTTCTGCGCTTCTGTCGTTTACTACCAACAGTGCCGCCACTCTGCATTTTCTGCATCGTTTCGCGCATCTTCTTCTCTACATCTTCCTCATCAACTTTAGAGCGACGACCTTTTTTCTTGCTCTTTTTAGATTTTTTAGAAGACTTATCGTCTTTAGGCGCTTTCTTCTGTTTTCCTGAATCCGCGGAATCGTCGTCTTTACGATCTTTTTTGCGTTTTCTGGTCTTACGTTTTTTGCGCGGCTCCTTAGAAAACTCAACTTTCCCGACTACTTTTGTACCGGAAAGCTTCTTATTGGAACGACCTCGAATGATTTCTTCCTCATCATCTTCATCAGATTCATCCTCTTCTTCCTGATCTTCGTCCTCGTCCTCGTCTTCTTCTTCATCATCTTCAAACTCCTCATCTGAATCGTCCTCTTCCTCATCGTCTTCAGATTCATCAATATCTTCTTCGGCTTCTTTATCTTCCTCGCCCTCCGAGTCAACTTCTTCTTCATCATCCTCGTCGTCGACGTCATCTTCCGTTTTATCAGCAGAAAGTTCTGGTTCTTCTTTCGACTCTTCAGATTTAGCCTCGACTTTATCTTCAGCTTCTTCTTTCTCTTTTTCTACCTTATCAGTTTCAGAAGCATCCTCTTCTTTTGCTTCCGTCTTTGATTTTTCAGGCTTTACAGCCTTCTCTTCATTCTCATCTTTCTCTTCTTTTGCTTCAACCGGCTCTTCCTGTGGTTCGAGTGTAGGCTCTTTTGGGGCAGACTTTTCTTTCTTCTCTTTTTCAGCCTCCTCTTCTTCGTCAATCGGCTCTAAAAAGTTATCAATTGAAACACTTTCATTTCTACTGGAAAGAATTTGATTCCGACGGCTTTCATACTCTTCTTTAGCCTTTTCGTGTTCGCGGCTCTTTGCTTTGTCATCACCGTAAACTCCATCCAGCACCTCGTACATCTCGGGTGTGATTTTTGAGTTTGGCCGGTTTGCAACATCAAATCCATTGTCACTCAGTGTATCCACAATGGATTGAGTGGCAACGTTAAATTCTGATGCTACTTTAAAGAGCTTCTTCGGTTTTTGGTCCGTCATATATGTTTATTTGCGTCGGTTTGTCAAATTGTAAATCTAATAGAGTCAAGTACTGAAAGGTACGATCAATCTTCCTCGTCCTCAAATTCGTAGGCGATGATATCAATGATTTTTTCCGCTTCCTCTTTGGTTATTTTTCCTTCGGTTCTGCGAACAATTTCATCTTCATCGAGTTCCAAAACAGCTCGTGCACTATCGCATCCGATTTCGAAAAGCATATCAACTGTCTCCTTGCCGAAGTCTACTTCAAATTCGGTCAGATCAATATCATCTTCCTCTTCTACTTCCCGGTAAACGTCAATTTCGCAGCCAACCAATTTTGAGGCCAGGCGGATATTTACTCCACCTTTCCCAATGGCTTTTGATACTTCATCTGCAGGAACAAGCACATTCGCCTGCTTGCCGTCATCATTAATCTCCACCTTCACTACTCTGGCGGGCTGTAACGCACGTTTTATAAATTCAATTTTATCTTCGCTGTAGTTGATAACGTCGATATTTTCATTTTGGAGTTCGCGTACGATGGCATGAATACGAATACCTTTCATCCCAACACAAGCTCCTACCGGATCAACTCGCTCGTCATAAGACACTACAGCAACTTTTGAACGATCTCCGGGTTCACGTGCAATTCGTTTTAATTCAATTATCCCGTCAAAAACTTCCGGAATCTCGTTTTCAAACAATCTTTCCAGGAATAGCGGTGATGTTCTTGAAATAATAACCGTTGGGTTTCCGCCAATACGCTTCACTTCAGAAACTACTGCACGGATTGTATCACCTTTTCTGTATCTGTCTTTATATATCTGTTCATTCTTTGGCAACAGTAATTCAACACCGTTGTGATTCACCAGAATGTCTTTATTGTGGCGAACCTGGTAAACATCACCCAAAACAATTTCGCCTACACGATCTGAGTATTCTTCAAAGACATTATCTTTCTCGATTTCTCGAATACGCTGCGCAAGTTGTTGCCGGGCCATCGAAACAGCTCTTCGGCCAAAATCAGTAATTGAGATCTCCTGTGCATATTCGTCATAGAGTTCTAAATCCGGATCATGTTTTTGAGCCTCTTCCAAAGTAATCTCTGTCACCGGATCGGTCAGTTCATCAGCCGGCACTACTTCACGAATGTGAAGAATTTGAATCTCTCCGCGATCTGCGTTTAAAATAACCTCAAAAGATTCATCTGAGTCGTATTTTTTACGAATCATTGTACGAAAAACGTCTTCTAAAATAGATAGGAGTAGATCTTTATCTATGCCTTTATCTTTTGCAATCTCTGCAAACGACTGTATAATTTGCTTTGAAATTTCGTTTTGCATCTGGAAATAGGATTTAAATTCGTTGCCGGCTAAATTTTCGGTACTATTTTAGTTTCTACTATATTCTCAAACGGAATAACCACCAAATTATCGTCTTCAGGCTTTACTTCTATTTGAGAATCCGTAACTGTCTTCAATTCTCCTTCTACGGTAATGTAATCACCATTTAAATTGTACTTAACTTTTGCAGTCCGACCTTGATTCTTCGCATACTGCCTCCGATCACTCAGTGGCCTGCTTAACCCGGGAGATGAAACATTCAATCGATATGCTTTACTCAAAAGGTCTTTTTCATCCAAAATATAACTAACTTCTTTGCTCACCCGAGCGCAAGCGTCTAAATCAACACCTTCGTTTTCAGTATCTACTAAAACCCATATTTCCTGGATTTTCGCATTTTTAACTTCCACATCTACAAGAAACATATCTTCTTGCTCAACAACAGGTTGCGCGATTTCTTTGACTGTATTTATAATAGTACTGCTCATAAGAATCATATCTCTAAGTACAAAAAAAAGTGAGGACCTCCCGGTGCTCACTTTTCAGAACGGAAAATTAACTTTATTTGTTGAAAAAACCAACTAATAAAACTTGTGAATTCACCTCTTAAGATGTACTATTGATCCATTCGTTCTTCAGAAAACTTTTTAAAAATGATAAAATATTTACTCCTGGCTTCATCAATATTACTTCTATCTTGTAACGGTGAGTCTGATACACAAACTGAAATTCAAGAAACCAGACAGCTGTCTTACACGGCTACTGTAACATTCATTGAACAATCAAATGAGGATGTGATTTCGGTTCGAGCCGCTGTAGCTGATGACGACAACAGCAGAAGTGAAGGTTTAATGAATGTTCATAACCTGCCTGATGACGCAGGTATGATCTTTATTTTTGATGATGAAGCCCCAAGAAGTTTTTGGATGGCCAATACCCCCATTTCATTGGATATTCTGTTTGTAAATTCAGAAATGGAGATTGTGCGGATACACCGGAACACACCTCCCTATTCACACGAAAATATCGTATCTGAAGCTCCGGCTAAATACGTTGTAGAGGTGAATGCAGGATTTACTCTGAATCATGACATTCGCGAAGGAATGAAAATCAGTTATACCACTCAGTAAATTCTACGTCTTTTTTGCTGTCTCTTGATTCTCATGTTGATCCAGTAGCTCTTTCACCTTTTTTACGTTTTCAGGTGATCCAATATAGATTGGGCTCCGCTCGTGAATAGATTCCGGTTTCTTTTCCATAATCCTCATTTTACCGTCAATAGCAGAACCTCCCGCTTGTTCGATGATAAAGCTGAGCGGGTTACACTCATACATCAATCGTAACTTCCCCTGTGGATATTTGGTACTCGCCGGATAGATAAAAATACCACCCTTGATTAATGTTCTGTGCAGATCGGCAACCATCGATCCAATATACCTGGCGGTGTAGGGTCGATTTGTAGACTCATCTTCAACCTGACAGTATTTTATATATTTTTTCAACCCCTCTGCCCAGGAGTTATAGCTGCCTTCATTAATACTGTATATATTACCTTCTTTAGGAATCTTGAAATCATCTTCTGAAAGAATGAACTCACCAATACTCGGGTCCAGTGTAAATGAGCTGACACCTAAACCGGTTGTATAGACCATGATCGTACTTGAGCCATAGAGTACATAACCGGCCGCTACTTGTCTTGTTCCGGGCTGAAGAGCATCCTCTTCCACCAATTTTTTATCGAACCTGGGCTGACGCATATAGATTGAAAAAATACTACCTATCGAGACGTTTACATCGATGTTGGATGATCCGTCCAGCGGGTCCATATAAACGATATATTTTCCGCCCTCACTATTGAGTCGCACAATACCGTCATTCTCTTCAGAAATTACCATACAGGTAATCATCGAACGGTCCAATGCAGAAATTAACTGTTGATCCGCAAAGAGATCGAGTCTTTTTACAGATTCTCCGTGAACATTTTTCGAACCGTCTACGCCGAGAAGGTTCGTAATTCCTGCTTTATTTACTTCGCGTGATATGATTTTTGCGGCTAAACCAATATCCCTCAATAATTGAGAGAGTTCTCCGGTTGCTCCGGGGAATTTATTCTGTGCCTGTATGATATACTCATCCAGTGTGACCAGTTTTCTGGACTTTGCGGTAGACGTTGCTTCCATAGCTCCAAACAATTTTAATACACTTTCCCTAAAAGTGATTCGGAAGTAAAGTTACTTACATGTTATCCCTAAGGTCTTCCAATACTTTTAAATAAAGCTCTTTTGATTTTAATTTAAACTCATCAAGCGTACCATCATTATTGATCACATAATCGGCATAACTTTTCAAACTTTCAAAGTCAGGTTGTTTATTCATCCTGTCCAGAACGTTCTTTTCCCCAACACTGTCCCTTTCCTGAACTCGTTTGATTTGATCTGATTTTGAAGACATAACCAGAATAACGGCATCCAGCTCCTCCGGACGTCCATTATTCAGCAAAAGCGCAGCCTCTTTAACCAATACTTCTACGTCCGTTTTTTTAGAGTTTTCTATAATTTCCTGAAATTTTTCTCGAACAGCAGGATGCACAACTCTATTTAACTCTTCAACCCTTCCTTTTAGAAATGCTTCTTCGATCAGGTGTTCTTTGTTTAAGGCTCCATCCTGAGTATAAGTTTTCTCTCCAAACAGCTTTACCAACCTTTTTTTAACGCTCTGATCCTCTACCATCAGCTGTTTAGCAAGGTCATCGGCATAGACAACCTTTGCACCCAGCGATTCCCAAACTTCGCAGAGCGTACTTTTCCCTGATCCAATTCCTCCGGTTACACCGGCAACTATCATGCAGCTTCTCCAACGTTTGTGGTCAATAGATAGGCTTTCATAAATTCATCCAGATCTCCGTCCATAACTCCCTGTACGTTTCCGGTCTCATGATTGGTACGATGATCTTTTACCATATTGTAAGGATGAAAAACATAGGATCGAATTTGAGATCCCCATTCATTGCTGCTCTTTGAGTCCTCAAGCTTCTGTTTTTCTCTCTCTTTGATCTGCTTTTCCAGTTCATAAACTTTTGACTTGAGCAGTTTCATAGCCTTTTCGCGGTTTTTGAGCTGTGACCGTTCTTGCTGGCACTCCGAAACAACCCGTTCCTCTGATCCATCACTAAGCTTTCCCGTCCAAACCAGGCGAACACCGGTTTCAACTTTATTGACGTTCTGTCCTCCTGCTCCACTGGCGTGAAATCGCTGCAGTTCGATATCAGAATCATTCAGATTAACCTCGATTGTATCGTCAATGATCGGTGATACAAACACGGAGCTAAAAGATGTGTGTCGGCGAGAATTACTGTCGAAAGGTGATATTCTTACTAGCCGGTGCGTTCCGCTTTCCGATTTAAGAAAGCCGTAAGCATTTGGGCCACTGACTTCAATGGTTGCGCTTTTTAAGCCGGCTACATCGCCGTCCTGATACTCAACTACGGAAACGTTGTAGTCTTTACTTTCAGCCCAACGAGTATACATTCTGAACAGCATTTCAGCCCAGTCTTGACTCTCCGTTCCGCCTGCACCCGGATTAAACGTCATGATAGCGTCGCGATGATCGTCTTCACCGCTAAGCATATTCTGAAGTTCAAGATCTTTCAGTTTTTTCCGGAACTGTTCAATTTCATCGCGAAGATCACTTTCAACATCCTCTCCTTCGTCAAGAAACTGAAAAAATACACGAATACTTTCGCGAAGTTCATCCAATTCATCCCATTTTTCTACAAGGCTTTTTTCTCTGTCCAGTTCCTGCATTGTCTGCTGAGCTTTGTCAGGATCATTCCAAAATTCGGGATCCTGAGTCTTCTCCTGCAGCTCTATAACTCTAACTTTTCTTTTATCGTAGTCAAAGGTACCCCCTGAGCGTGTCCAGTCGCTCGAATAGAGGTTTTACTTTATCAAATTGGATATTCTCCATGAATCAGTTATCGGTTTAAAAGTTTAGCAACTACAATTCCCGCAACAAGTCCACCGGCAATTGCTGCCCCAACACTTATTTCAGGATTCTTTTTCACATATTTTTTTGCCTGTTTATACTCTTTTCTGAGTTCTTTCTGCAGTCGATCCCGCTCTTTTTGCAATTTAATCACCATATCATCATAAGCATCATTCAATGCTTCTTTCTCTTTCTCGATAATGTCTTTTAGATCTTTCTCAAGCTTCTTTACATTTTCCATTTTTTCCTCCATGAATGATTATTACCAATATTTAAAAATCAACTTTTATCCGGTTCTATGCAACATTAAGTGCACCTGTTTCTTACAGCCAACAAAGCGTGAATTTAAATAGTTTAAATAAATACAAAACGGTTTATATGCCCCATTCATCACCTGCCTAATTAGTAAATCCACTTAATCAGCACCGGAAGTGATCACATCTTGATCTCTGTACTGCAATTCATACAGCTTTCTGTAAATACCGTCTTCTTTTTCCAATAACGAATTATGAGTTCCTTCTTCTCTGATTTTTCCTTTGTGCATCACAAGTATTTTATCAGCACCGCGAATTGTTGAGAGTCTGTGAGCGATAACAATAGAAGTGCGACCTTTCATCATCTTATCGCAGGCTTTTGAAACAAGCTCCTCGGTTTCTGAATCCACACTTGACGTTGCTTCGTCCAGAATCAAAATTTTTGGATCATATACCATTGCTCTCACAAAACAGATAAGTTGTCGCTGCCCCATGCTGAGTGATGCACCGCGTTCATTTAATACATAATCATAGCCGCCGGGTAGTTTTGAAATAAACTTATGAGAGTCTACCTCTTTAGAAGCTTTAATGACTTCCTCCCTTGAGATATTTTCATTTCCAAGGGTAATATTTTCCAAAACTGTTCCGGAAAACAGGGCGTTATCCTGTAAGACCAGCCCAAAGTTTTCTCTCAAACCACTTAGCGAAAATTCCTTAATGTCATATCCGTCCAGTAAAATCTTCCCTTTTTCGATATCGTAATATCTCATCAATAAATTGATAATGGTTGACTTCCCGGCCCCCGTAGCTCCTACAATGGCTAAAAGCTCGCCGGGTTCTGCCTTAAAGGAAACATCTTTCAGTATCACTTCATCATCTTTATTGTAAGAAAACCACACGTTTTTAAACTCTACCCTTCCCCTTACGTTCTCAACTTGAATCGGGCTGTCTGATTCAATGACTTCTTTCTCGGTATCCAATACATCAAAAATTCTCTCTGAGGAAGCGAGTGCAGACTGGAGCGTATTATATTTTTCTGAAAGACCTCGAATCGGGTTAAAGAATTGTCGTACATACTGTATAAAAGCTAACAGCACACCAAATGTTACTTGATCCATTAATGCTCTTGCACCTCCGTACCAAACAACCAGAGCCATTGCTAAACTTGCCAAAACTTCAACTACCGGCCAGAATATTGAGAAATAGAATATGGTTTGGATATGAGCTTCTCTATGTTCAGCATTGATCGACTCAAACCGGTCTTTCTGCTTCTTTTCTCTGTTGAAAAGCTGAACCACAGCCATCCCGCTGATATGCTCCTGAACAAACGAGTTCAGACGGGCTATTTGATCTCTTACCTCTAAGAATGCTGAGCGCACCTTACCTTTGAACCAAAACGTGGAGTAGAATAAGATTGGAAGAACCAAGATCGCAATAATGGTTAACTCCCAACTCATTGCCAGCATAAAGTAGAGTATGAAGAAGATCCTGAAAAGATCCCCAATCATATTCACAATTCCGTCTGACAGCAATTCGCTCAGCGCTTCAATATCATTTGTAGTGCGAGTTATCAGGCGCCCAATTGGGTTCTTATCAAAGAATTGGACATGAAGAGACTGAATTTTTTCAAAAACCGCATTCCGAAGACGATAAAGTGCACCTTGTCCAAACCATCTTGTTAGATAGGTATTAGCAACTAAAATGATAAACTCTCCCACAAGGGCAAGGCCAAGAAGCATTATGATCCACAAAAGCCCGCTGTAATCATCTACGGCGATGTAGTTATCAACAGCTACTTGTGTAAGCTTAGGGCGAACTGTACCCAGAAAAGCGGCAGACAGAGTTAGTCCTATGGCTAAGAGTGCCCACCATTTATACGGTTCAAAAAAGTAGTAAAGCCGTCGAATCAATACAGAATCGACGGCTTTGGAATCCTGTTTATTACTCAAATCTATTCGATTTTAAAATCTGTCGAAATCGTCGAACGGTGTTCTTGGAGTAATGTGTTTTGGCGGCCTTGACGTTCCTTCATTATTATCTTTTTGGTCGCGCTTGTCTCGATTATCGCTGTAATCCTTTGAAGAGCGATCTCTTCTCTTTCTTCCCTGATCGCTTCGGCTTCTTCGACTACTGCTACTGCTGCCTCGATCTGAGCTTCTGCTCCTTCCGGATGAAGATTTTCGCTTCCTGAAATTCTTCTTGCCGCGATCGCTGCTTCCCCGACTGCTTTTTCCGCTGGACCCACTGCTCTTTTTATCATCAATTTCTTTGATGTAAACCTTCTGCTGAACAATTCCTTTCTCCTGAGAAGGATTTGTAAAGATCGGTCGTAACTCTGTGGCGAGCCAGGCCGGGAAAAATTTCTCGCGCGCTTCCCGCAACAGAATGAATGGATTTGTATATCTGGCAGAAAAATGACTGATCACCAACAACTTGGTTTGTGCTTCATTTGCCACCCGTGCAGCATCAGCTGATGTGGAATGACCTGTTTCAGAAGCTTTTTCCGCTAAGTTTTCGCTGAATGTTGCTTCGTGATAAAGAATGTTCGTGTTCATTGCCAATTTCACAGAATTTGGACAATATTTTGTATCCGTGATATAAGCAAAACTGTCTCCGGGTCGCGGATGTCCTACAATCTCATAAGATTTTATCACCGTACCATCTTCAAGCTCAACATCATCACCCGCTTTGAGGGCTTTATATTGCTCATCTTTTGTAATGCCAAGCTTTTCGGCTTTCTCAGCATCAACTTTCCCGGGTTTATCTTTTTCCTGAAAACGGAAACCCATACAGAATTTAGTGTGATTGAGCGGACGAGCTTCAACATAATATTCATCTTCATCCACCACACGCTCAGATTCAATATCCTCAGCTACTTCTACATAGTTGATATTAAAGCTCAGATCAAGTCCTGAAAAGTTTACATTCCATTCAACGAACTCTTTTATCCCCTCCGGACCCACAATCGTGAGATCATTTTCTCTTCTCTGAAGCTGAAGTGTTGATATTAAACCAATGAGACCGGCGTAGTGATCAACATCAAAATGTGAAATGAAAATGTTTTGAATTTTTGATCGCTTTAATCCCGCCTGTAGCATTCTCATTTGGGCATTCTCTCCGCAATCGAAAAGATGGATATCTCCTTCGCGCCAAAGTGCTACTGATGATAAATGTCTGGTTGCTGTTGGGGTTGCTGATGCAACACCTAATGGTACAATGATCATAGTTTCTCCCGCTATGTTTTATAGGGTTTTTGCCTTTCAAACAAAAGTCCCCTGTTAAGCATTTATATTTGAGCTAATTCTTGTTCGAGTAGTTGTTTTTGATACATCCTTGCATAGTATCCTTTTGTTGCAAGCAAGTCATCATGAGAACCGTGTTCAATAATTGAACCGTCTTGAATATAAAAAATTATATCGGCGTTTTTAACTGTAGATATTCGGTGAGAGATCATGATGGTTGTTCTTCCTGACAACTGTTCGTTTAAGTGATTAAGTATGGCCTCTTCAGTATTGGTATCTACAGCGCTTAAAGAATCATCAAGCACGATTATTTTAGGATCCTTGATAAGCGCTCTCGCTATCGCAGTTCTCTGTTTTTGTCCACCCGATAGGGTAATACCCCGTTCACCTACCATGGTCTCAAATTTTTTCTCAAAATCCAAAATATTATCCAGTACCTGAGCATGCTTTGCAGCCTCTTCAATCATTTCCATAGATGCATCTTTTACTCCAAATGCAATATTTTCTTTTATTGTGGTAGAAAACAGAAACGTTTCTTGGGGTACATATCCTGTCAAATCTCTGAGTTGAGATAAATTCCATTTTTTGATGTCAATCCCATCAATTAAAATTTCACCTTCGGTTGGATCAAATAACCTGGGGATCAAATTTACCAGAGTTGATTTACCAGACCCGGTTCGTCCCACAATCGCTACTTTACTTCCGGGTTCAATTTTGAGGTTGATGTTTTTCAATGCGGTTTCATCAGCTCCCGGGTAAGCAAAGCTTACATTTTTGAACTCAATTTTACCCTCAATCTCATCTTCAGGTATTCTATCTTTATCATCCTTGATCTCAACTGGCTCCATCAGCATTTTATCGATTCTTTCCCACGATGCAAGGGATTTCTGGAGTGTATTCACCGTGTAACCTAAGGATGCCACCGGCCATGTCAGGTAAGCCACATAAATAACAAACTCTGCAATATTACCAACGGTTATCACCCCATCAATTACCATCAAACCGCCCTGCCATACTACAATCACCACAGACGCTCCAATAAGAAGATTCAGAGTTGGATGAAAAAGAGATTCCACCATATCCAGCTTCAGTTTTTTCTGACGATATGAGTCACTAATCTCTTCAAAACGATGTTGCTCATAGTCCTCTCTGTTAAATGCTTTGATCAATCGAATACTGTTGAATGATTCCTGAGCTCGACCTGCAACTTCAGAGTATTGATTTTGAATAATTAACTGATATTTGTTGATGAATCCGCTTACCCAATAAGCAAACGCGGACAGGAAAGGAAGTGGAATGAGTGCCCAAAAAGTCAATTCCGGATTTACGATAATCATCATAGTGATGATAAAGCCGGCTCTTGTAAAAGTATTGATGGTGTACATCAAAACGGGGCCAAAATAGTCTCGAACCCTTGCAACATCTTCAGTAGCCCTCACATAAACATCTCCGGATTTGTTCGATGCAAAATATCTTTGAGGTAGTTTGAAAAGCTTGTCAATAATCCGATTCCGGATATCAAATTCAATTTTGCGCGAACTGACGATGAGAGTTTGCCTTGTTGCAAAAAGCAGAATACCGTACATCAATACAGTACCAATAAGCAGAAGTGAGTTGTACGCAAGAACGACGCCGGCTTCACTGCTGAAAAGAACTTGAAAAACAGAGGTGAATTCTCCGGAATAGTCATCTACAAGGAGCTCTACCTCATCCATCGTTCTCCGGATAAAGACCGGTATCCAGATCAGGAAAAAATTAGAGGCAGTCAGAAAGAGTGCGCCTAATATTATGGTTCCTTTGTATTCCCGTAAGTATCGATTTAGCTTTTTAAGTGAATCCACTCTCAGGTTTTATTGATTATGTAACACTATTTGAAAACCTGATGGAGAATTTAATCATTCCCAACCTTTATACTTTTCAATCCAGTGATTGGCCAGTTTATATCCCGAGGAATAAGCAGCATCTAAGTCACCGCTTTCAAAATAGTCTCCAATTAATGCTAATGGGGTCTCTTCAACTTCCAATTCGAAGTACGGTCTTTTTAAAGTTTTTGCCGGCTGACTAAATCTCCAAAAGTGTAGTTGACTCCATTCGGGGTTGACACTCCAACCTCCAATTATTTCTGATAGCTCAGAAAGAAGAGCTTTCTTAACGGTTTCTTCGTCTGAATGTCTGTGTTTACCGGCAAATGACTCCGTAGAATGAACTACCAGAGTACACTCATTGTCAGTATCACGTTTTGAAGATTCATTGGAAATGAACCGAATGGCACCATTCTTACAGTGAATTCCATCCCAATCCGGGATTTCCTGCTCTCCATAACCAAGCATTAGTGAATAGGATGGTTTATATGAAACCTCATCGATATCCCGGATCATTTTAAGCGTGGAGATCTCATCCGTTGTAGTATTTAGAATACCATAAGCCTGGGGAGCAGGAGTTGCAATTATTACAGCATCTGCCCCGAAAGTTTCCCTGGATAACAAATTAATCATCCAGGAGCGTTTTTTACTTCTGTTCTGCCCGATATGTGTGAGACCGCCAACCCTTTCGTTATTTTTTACGTCAACCCAGCGGCTCAAATATTTACCGATGGAGTTCATTCCATCAACGGCGGTAAAAGTAGCACGGTCTTGTTGATTAGGATTTCGATCAATCATTTTTTCGCTATCCCAGTAGTTGAAATTATCCCCCCAAAGCTTGATAATTTTCTTTTCGAGCAGTTCGGCAGTAAACTCCTGAAATTCGGGAGAGTGGGCTGTGAAATACGATACACCATGATCCAACTTTAACTTCAGATCTTTTCCGGCATATCGTGTAGCCATGCGTCCGCCATACCCCTTACTCTTTTCAAAAATGGTTACATCATGACCGGCTTGTGACAACATCCGGCCTGCTGTTAATCCTGCAATTCCTGCTCCGATAATCCCAATTACCATATCAATTCCTTAATGCCAGTTAACATTTATTTAATCATCGCTTGTAGAAAAACTTTAAGCAATTAAGTTAAAGAACTATTCAAACTACTTCTTGTCTAATTTCAAATGATTTTTTCTTAAATATCGTAAACCGTTACCCGTGGTGTAGCAGCTTTCTTGTCCATCAGTGCCGGCCAATAAGCTACAACTTCACTCGCTTTTGGGCGACCGCCTGCAAAACCTGTTACTCCGCTTGGCCCGGTTAAAATTAGAGGAGCGATCTCCATACCAAACCGGTTGAGATCTTCACGCGAATCACCGTGTACCGAAACTCGCAGCTGTACCTCATTGAGTTCACTTAAATCCCGATTTAGTTCATCTATATTTTCATTACAAGCATTCAAGCCAACAAATTCTATGTTTGTATCTCTAAATTTGATTCCAAGTTTTTCAGCTCGTTTCAACAGTATTTCTCCGGCTGCCTTGGCTTTTTTTACGGCATCAGGCCAACTGTAAACCAGTGTGGAAGAAAGTTTATACCCATCAATGTAGCTTGCGGAAATTTTATAGGTTGGTGTGTCCGGCTTGCCTTTTATACCCCAGACCTTCACACGGTTTTCACCATCCTGTTCTATTTGAATCGTTGAAAAGTCCGCAATACAATCCGGCGTTATGTATTCTGTGGGATCACCAATCTCGTAAAGCAGCTGTTCTTTTACCGTCATTTCTGATACCAACCCTCCCGTATTTTCATGCTTGGTCACATAAAAAGTACCATCGGGATGCGCCTCGATTATAGGAAAGCCGATATCAACAAAATCTTCTACTTTTTCCCAGTCTGTAAAATTACCGCCTGAAACCTGACCACCGCATTCAATAATATGACCTGCAATGGTTCCTGTCGACATCAGATCGTAATTATCAAAATCCCAGTCAAACTCGAAGGCCATTGGAGCGAGTGTCAAACCCGTATCGGTAACACGTCCTGTAATGACAATGTCTGCTCCCTTTTCAAGTGCCTCTACAATAGGACGACAGCCAAAATAGACGTTGGCACTCAGCAATTCATCTTTCACAGTAGAAATCGGCTCACCGGTTTCCATATTTTTGAGCTCGTGACCATCTTCTATGATGCTGTCTAAATCAGGTAGGATATCGTCCCCATCTACAACGGCAACCTTCAGCCCGGTATACCCTTTTTCATTCGCCAGTTTAAGAATGGCATCTTTACAGGCAACTGGATTTACACCTCCGGCATTTGAAATGACCTTCACACCTTTATGTTTAATTTCATCCAGCGTGCCTTCAATTACATTTACAAAATCGCGGGCATAACCGTACTTTTCATTTCTCATGCGTTGTTTCTGCATGATAGACATGGTTACTTCAGCCAAATAGTCCATGACTAAGTAATCAATATCTCCACGTTTTACCTGCTCAATTGGCGCATCCGGCAAGTCACCCCAAAATCCCTGCCCTGACGCAATTCTTATAAACTCTTTCACAAATAGCTCCTTTTTTTATTTATAACATCGAGAATCAAATATCGTGATTTTAAACGAAGTTCTGAAACCTGATTCCTTCTAATTCACTGCTGCTGATTCAGATGAAAAAGCAACAATCAATACATTATTTTTTTGAAAGAAAACGGTATAGTCCCGGAGTAACAACACCTACATTTGCACATAATTCTATACCGGGAGAATCTCAATTCCTGTAGTTATACCTGCAACACTCCGGTTTTAAAGTCCGGGATTACAGGGTTATGATCCGCACATTCCAGCGCTTCTGAAATTCTGGCTCGGGTTGAAGACGGATGGATAATTTCATCAACCCATAATCTTGCTGCCGCGTATCGAACGTCCGTCTGTTTATCATATCTGCTTTTTATTTTTTGCAGAATATCAGCTTTATCTTCATCCGATAACTCTTTCCCTCTTTTTTCAAGAGAAGAGACCTGAATCTGTGTCAGAACTTTTGCGGCCTGAGTTCCACCCATAACCGCAATTTGGGCTGTAGGCCACGCGTAAATAAATCTTGGATCATAAGCCTTACCGCACATGGCATAATTACCTGCACCGTAGCTGTTCCCCACGATTATGGTAATTTTCGGCACCGTTGAGTTAGCTACAGCATTCACCATTTTTGCTCCATCTTTAATGATGCCGCCATGCTCACTTCGTTTTCCGATCATAAATCCTGTGACATCCTGTAGGAATATAATGGGCACATTCTTTTGATTGCAGTTCATTATAAAGCGTGCTCCTTTATCTGCACTGTCGGAGTATATAACTCCACCAATTTGCATTTCACCCTGTTTATTTTTCACAATTTTCCGCTGATTGGCAACAATTCCAACACTCCATCCATCGATTCGAGCATATCCGGTAATGAGCGTATTTCCGTACCCTTCCTTGTATTCGGTAAATGAGCCGGAATCAACCACACTTTTAATGACCGTGTGCATATCATACGGCTTGGTTCGGTCGGCCGGAAATTCCTCAAGCATTTTTTCAGGCGTAATTTCAGGTTTCACAGCCTCTTTACGGTTGAATCCGGCTTTTTCTTTTGGCCCGAGTTTATCAACCAAATCTCTGATGGTCAGTAAACATTCGGAATCATCCTTCATTTTATAGTCCGTTACTCCACTGATTTCTGTATGAGTGGTTGCCCCACCAAGTGTTTCATTGTCCACATCCTCTCCTATCGCGGCTTTGACCAGATAACTTCCGGCTAAAAATACACTTCCTGTACCGTCAACGATCAGAGCTTCATCACTCATAATTGGCAGGTATGCACCTCCCGCTACACAACTTCCCATAATCGCAGCGATTTGAGGAATTCCTTTAGCACTCATCACAGCGTTATTTCTGAAAATTCTCCCAAAATGTTCTTTGTCAGGAAAAATCTCGTCCTGCATAGGCAGATAAACTCCTGCTGAATCAACCAGGTAAATGATAGGCAGATGATTCTCCATTGCAATTTCCTGAGCCCGTAAATTTTTCTTAGCCGTCATAGGAAACCACGCGCCGGCTTTTACCGTCGCATCATTGGCTACAATCATACAGGTTTTCCCGCTCACCTTACCGGTTCCCATCACAACTCCGGCCGATGGACATCCACCCTCCTCTTCATACATTTCGTAAGCGGCCCATAAACCGAGCTCCGACAACTCTTCGCCTTCATCAAGAAGCATATCAATGCGTTCCCGGGCCGTCAGTTTTCCTTTTTTATGCTCTTTTTCAATTCTTTTTGTACCGCCGCCCTGTTTAATTTTTTCTTCTTCTTTTCTTAATGAGTCCAATAATCCGTCGAGCCAGTCTTCTTTCATGTCTTTGGTAGATTTAAATTAATTTTTCGGATTGATAATACTGATTGTATCGTTCTCGTTCCAAATATGTCAATGATTTCGTACGTTCAATTCACAAACTATTACGAGAAAACAATATAATGCATAGAATAACCGGTTTCCTCATCGCAATACTTCTATTCTCAGTAGCAGATATCAATGCACAGAGACAAAATTCATATGAATCACTACTCAGACAGATCGATCAGCCATCTGCCTTTTCCGATCATATACTCTTACCTCAAAATGATTCCACTTCAGTGGCTGCGGTTCTATTCCGCATGGAACACGACTTTTTACCTTTTTTAAAAAAACGATCCAATATGGATGCGCCGGCAGACGATTTGGAATATTTTGCCCCTGTTCGAATAGGTTTGGAAGTTTTTGAAGGGGAACCACGCCAGTCCCGCCGCCAATCAACTCCATCAGGTGTCTCGGTATTCAGAGATATTTGGAGTGATACGGTTTGGGTTTCAACGTTTGAAGATACACGGTCACGTTTCGACCATACTCAGGGCGTGCTTTCAGGAAGTTTGTCACCCGGTGAGTATCACTATCAGCTTCAGCTTGCAAGAGGAGGTTCTGAGCGTGAACTCCCTTCACAGATTAGGCCTATATCCGTACCAAACCCTTCCGAACTTGAAAAGGCAGATTTTATGCTCACAAACAGCCTGGAAATGGCTGGCAACGAAATAAGCGCCATCATGTTAAATTATGGTCAAAACGTACTTTATGGCCAAGATTACACAGTTTTAATTCGATTACCGAATGCAGATTCAGATGATATAGAAGAACGTTACGAACTGTCAATTCGGAGATCTCAAGACGGTGAGACAAGCTCGTCTGAAGAACCTCATTTTAAAACAGTACTTGGCAGTGAGAATATGTTTTTAGCTTCTGAATCATCCATTGGTAAACAGGGTGAAAATATCTCTCTTCAATTTCAAACCGGTGACAATGGCTTCCGGTATGCTTTTGCAAATATTCCAAATGTGGAATTTGAGAATGCAGAGTACAAAATTGAACTAAAAGATTTGATGGAAGATCAGGTTGTTGGTGAAAAAACTATTCAATCCCGGTGGATCGACATGCCCGTCTCTCTATATAATCTTGACATTGCTATTGAAATGTTGAAATTCATAGTCAGTGATCGAGAACTCCGCAATCTAAGTTCAGGATCTAAAAGTGAGCAAGAACGTAAGTTCAGGGAGTTCTGGGCAGAAAGAGATCCAACTCCGGATACTGAATACAATGAATTGATGGCTGAGTACTATCAAAGAATAGATTACTCGTATCAAAATTTTTCAAGTCTTCAAGTTCCCGGGTATGAATCTGATCGTGGAAGAGCCTACATTCTCTACGGACCGCCTAATAACATCGATCGACGATTGCTGCCAAATCAGCCTACTCGTGAGATTTGGGAATACCCCAATCGAGAACTTATTTTTGAAGCCACATCAGGCTTAGGTGATTTTAGATTGATCTCCGAATCATAAGCCGATCATCCTTGTATGAGGATCAAGGAATATAATTTTTGAGTGGAGATATAAGTTTAATCAAATCAGATTTATTGAAAACTCCCGGCAATAATTTCACCGGGCAACAATGAGAAGTACCATTTTTATGAAACCAACGATTGCTATCAGCATGGGAGATTTTAATGGAGTTGGGCCAGAAGTGATTCTGAAGCACCTCTCCAAAATGGATCTTTCCAGTTCAACTCCACTTCTTATTGGCTCAGAAACGGTTTTTCAGTTCTATGAGAAAAGTTTGAACATTCGCGTTGCAAGGCATCGAATTTCAGAGACATCAGAAATCGAGGAAGGTTCAGTTAACATTTTATCAATTTCTGATATTGACGAATCAGATATTCAGCCGTCAAAAATTTCAAAATCGGCCGGACTCGCAGCCATGAAGGCGGTTGAGTATGGAATAAATAGTTGCCTTGCAGGACAAGCCGACGCGCTGGTTACAGCACCCATTTCAAAAGAGGCCATTCATAAAGCCGGTTATATCTACCCGGGCCACACAGAATTTTTGGCCGAAAAGACTGGAACTGAATTGGTTACGATGATTTTGGCTACTGATCAGCTCAGAGTGGGACTTCAAACCGGACATATTCCAATAAAAGAAGTGTCAGGCTCCATCAATTCAAATGATATCGTCTACAAGATTGAAAGTTTAGACAAAAGTCTCAGGGAGAATTTTGGAATTGATCACCCAAAAATAGCCGTTTTAGGCTTAAATCCTCACGCCGGTGACGGAGGAGTTTTAGGAACTGAAGAAACGGAATTCATTCAACCGGCTGTAAATGAAGTGCATAAAAAAGGAATTCATGCTGAAGGCCCCTTTCCGGCAGATGGCTTTTTTGGAAGCAGAAAACACACCCAGTATGATGCAATCTTAGCGATGTATCACGATCAGGGTTTGATACCGTTTAAAGCTTTAAGTTTTGGAAAAGGAGTAAATTTTACGGCTGGATTACCTATCATTCGCACATCACCCGATCATGGAACAGCATTCGATATTGCTGGTCAAAATAAAGCGAACCCGGATTCATTCACTTCCGCCTACAATCTTGCCGTAAAAATGTCTTTGATCAAATTAAACAGAAATAACTGATTGTGACGGATAACAAACAGATCAAACCAACATATTCAGTCCTGGCTGAAATCTACGATGATGTAATGATTGGAGTGGATTACGAAACCTGGACCGACTACATTGACGAGATTATTTATCAGTATCATCCTGATGCTGTTTCTGTACTTGAGCTTGCCTGTGGTACAGGTACCATGGCGCTTTCACTTGAAGAACTTGCTGCTTACGACATCACGGCTACAGACGGATCAGAGGAGATGATTCGGGTAGCAAAACAAAAGGCAGCGAGTACGCGATCTGATGTAGAATTTCTGACTCGAAATTTCCTTGATCTCAAAATGGATCAAACTTTCGATATTGCATTCATGGTTTTCGATAGCCTCAATTATCTGCACAGCGAGCAAGACATTCTTAAGTTGCATAGCGAGGTTAAAAAGGTATTGAATCCGGGCGGTATTTTTATTTATGACTTTACAACTCCCCGAAATTCAAGGATTGCAATTAAACATCTGAATAATGAATCCAAGCGGGTAAATAATCTATATCGATACTACCGAAAAAGCAGCTACAACGCCAAAAACCGGGAACACACAAATCGCTTTAAGATTGAAAAACTGAGCAATGATAACGGCAATGTTGCTGAAATATATCACGAAGAACACCTTCAGAAAATATATACGCTCCCGGAAATAGAAAATATCGTTAAGAAGACAGAATTTTCTATTTTAAATGCGTTTGACGGATTTGCGCTTGAACCCGCTCACGAAAAAAGTTTAAGAATAACGATGGTATTGCAATGAGTGAAAGTGATGTAATTGAGATGCATGATGTAACGGTAGCGTACAACAGCGAACCGGTTTTAGACAGTGTAAATTTCGCACTCGGCGTTGGTGAGTTTTGCTATGTTATTGGAAAAACGGGTGCAGGTAAGAGCTCTTTTCTCAAATTACTTTACAGTGATATTAAACCAAATCATGGCATGATTCGGGTAGCTGACTATAGCGTAAGCAGCCTGAATGACAAGGAGATTCCCCATTTACGCCGTCGAATTGGAATTGTGTTTCAGGACTTTCAACTGCTCCCCGACCGCAACGTATTTGAAAATGTGGCCTTTGCCCTTCGTGTAACCAATCATAAGAAACGATTTATCAAACATCGCGTACTTGAAGTTCTTGGCCTTGTAGGATTGAGTCACAAACGAAAAGCAATGCCCAAGGACCTTTCCGGCGGTGAACAACAACGTGTGGTTATTGCAAGAGCGCTGGCCAATGAACCGCGTCTTCTATTGGCTGATGAACCTACGGGTAATCTTGATCCGGGTGCAAGCAGCTCCATTATGGAGCTTCTGCAACAGATCAACAATCGCGGAATGGCCGTGCTGATGGTGACTCACGACTACGACATGGTTCGCAAATATCCTCATCGAACTGTCCAGATCAGAGATGGCGGGCTACATGAAATTCATGTTATTTAGAAAAAATATTTCTTGTAGTAGATTCCAGAAGTGAAGGTTTTTAAAAAAGAAGAGCCCGGGCTATCAACCAGGGCTCTTTTCTACGTTGGCTTATTATTCGGGGTACTCATGTAATACCAGGGTAGATATTACAATGAATACGTACTACTTCCGGATCATAATGTTCCGAAGATTATAAAATTATTTTTTCACATCGGTTCTACCCTTCCATGCTGAGGCTGAATAACAATTTCTTCGACAAGTGAACGCGGTGACAGAGTAGCCAACGTCACCAGAATTTTTGCCACATCCGTCGGATTAACCAATTTTTCCGGACTCATGGTTGAGTCATCCCAGGAAGGTGAATGTGTTTGTCCTAAATTGATCGCAGAAACACCGACATCTGTATTTTTAAGCTCATCACGAAGCGAACGCGTATAACCGAGCAGTGCATGCTTGGCTGAGGAGTAAGCGCCACTGTCTGCCAAACCTCGAATTGACCCTACCGAACAAATATTTATGATCAGTGAGCGATCAAGCTTTTTCATATCAGGTAAAAACCGTTTTGTAACATTAACTGCAGTAAACAGATTAATGTCGATCTGTTTCTGAAATTCAATGTTGGATGTCTCAGTTACTTTTTTGTAAAGAAAGCTGCCTGCATTGTTAATAACAATTCCCGGTTGTGGGAATCCATCAGGGATGTTTAACGCGCTTGTTTCTTTCTCGTCGGTGGCGTCACAAGTAAGAATTGCAACATTCTTGGCCCCAGCATCCAGGCAGAGTTTTTTGGTTTCTAAAAGGTTGCTCTCGTTTCTTGCTAATAGTATTAACGGACGATCGAGTGCAGCGGCAAAAGCAATAGATATACTTCTTCCAATACCCTGACTCGCACCGGTAATGAGTACAGATGATTCTTCGTAAGTCATTTTAAAATAAATATAAGGTAAGTAAGTGTTTGCAGTTCTGTTACGGTACGTTTATGAACTTATGTGTCTGCAAACTAATTCCCCATTCAGGATTATTTTTCACATAATCGACAATAAGGGGGATTGACTTCGGAGTTTCCCACTCAGGCTGTAAAAGTAACTGTGTACTGGGTGGGCATTTTTTAGCATTCTCCTCTGCCCAGGCTAAGTCTTTTTTTGTCAATACTACTACTTTAAGCTCATCTACATATGGGAAAACTTCATCCAGTGGTTTCTTAAATCGCTTTGGAGAAAGGGTGATCCAGTCAAGCTGACCTGATAGCGGAGAGGATCCACTAGTTTCGATGTGAACTTCAAGACCGGCTTGTTTCAGGCGAACTGTTAGCGGTTCAAGGTTGTGAAGCAGCGGCTCGCCCCCCGTTATTACGGCAAATTTTGCACCGCTATCCACTGCTCTTTTTACAATCTCCTCGGTTTTTACACGGGGATGTTTCTCTTCGTCCCAGCTCTCCTTTACATCACACCACCAACAGTTCACATCACAACCGGCGGTTCGTATAAAGTAAGCCGGACGGCCTGTGTGTGCTCCTTCTCCCTGTATAGTATAGAAATCCTCCATCAGAGGATATTCAACCTTATCCAGAGCATTGATTTCTTCAATACTAATTTTTGCTGCTTCTTCTTTCTTAAACATCTTTATCGGTGTATTCAACCCAGCTATTTTCAGTCTCCCAAACAGTGACTACTAACTCAATGTTTCCGGGTATTCTTTTTGTTGTTTCTTTGTGGATATATTCTGCAATTCTCTCGGCAGTTGTAGCAACGGGAATCTCCTCGTTTAAAACAGAGTGATCCAATCCTCCTTTCTTTGAATCGGAAGCTGCCCATTTAAGCTCCTTGAAATCACATACCATATCAGGTGTGCTGAGGTATTTGGATGGATTCAATTCATGAGATTTTGCAGAGATATGCACTTTATACGTATGACCGTGCATTCGCCCGCATTTTCCATCATATCCGTCTATAAAGTGAGCTGCATCAAATTTAAATTCAGTATTTAAAGTCCAGGTCGGCATTGTTTACCAGTTCAAGCAATTCTAATTAATTCTAAGCTTAGAAAATTAAGCATTTTTTTGGCCAATTCAGAGTATTATAGAATCACTTTAGAATATCCGGATTCAGCTCTTCAGCCGGATCCCAAAAGTGTTTATCCATATCAACGGTGTACTCCTCCATGAACATTACTCCCTCCTGCTCCAGCCTCTCCCTCATCGCGTCGCCGCCAAAGTAACCCCTTCCTGTAAGTTGACCCAGGCGATTAACTACCCGGTGAGCAGGTACAGCACCGTCCATTGGTTGATCCACCAATTGATTGAGTGCATATCCAACCATTCGAGCTCCGGATTTCACACCAATAAAACCTGCAATAGCCCCATAGCTTGTCACCCTGCCAACTGGAATTTGTTCTACAACTCTATAGACTTTTTCGTAAAAATCGTTCTTAGGCATCAATGAATTCAATTGATTTTAGAGATATGAGTATTCAGGTATTGAGAATTGCTCTAATTGAAACTTCACCCGATTTATTCAAAAAGCGATTCAAGATCTGAAATCTGCTCAACAGTTAGTTTTCCCTGATTTTTTGCAATTCCCAGACAAACACGTCCTAAAGCCTTGTATAAACCTTCATTCTCTTTATCCGTGGATAAATTATCCAGATGGTCTTGAACGGTTGAGGAATCCCCCCGAGAAATAGGTCCGGTTAATGAATGAACTGCACCTCTTTCCAGAATATTCTTCAATGTCTGGCGAATCAGCGGTTCCATGATATTGACGCCTTCCTCTACCCCGTGATCTTTCAAAATTCTATCAGAGCTGTTCAACAAGCCAACGAGGTAATTTGAAGCAAAGACAGCCGAAATGTGAACAGCCTTCTTCTGATTATCATCCAGGGTAAGCGGTGTCGAATTCAAATCTTCCACAATCTCTTTTAATTGCTGAACGAAAGAGTCATCTCCTTGAAGACTGATGTAGATATTTTTAAGCCGATCGGAATCATCCCCTTTTTTAAAAGTTTGGATCGGATGCATCGAGGCTGTAGCGGCTCCCTTCAGGGCAAGTGAGTTTAAACTTGAAGCGGGTTGACTTCCCGAGCAGTGTATTACTCGTTTATCGCTCCAATCAATATTCGTATCGGCAAGGCGGTCTGCAACTGATTCTATGATGGAGTCCGGAGTTGTGATCAGGATTAAATCACCCACTTCCGAATCCTCAACGGGGAGTGAGTAGTTGCGATCCGATTTGCGGCCTGGCTCTTTATCCGCATCGAAAACAGTACCTGCCGTGCTGTTCCACACAGAGACAATAGGGAAACCCGCCTTTCGAAAATAATCAACCCATACGGAACCTAATGCTCCGCTGCCGATTACGGTAATGGCGGGGTTTGTATCCATTATTTTAATATCGCCTGCCTCTGCATTTCTGCATACCCGGCAAGAAGGTTGGCATGATCTGATGTTGAATCATCAATTGATTTGAATGTGATTTTTAATCCCCATTTTTTTGCCACAATCAATCCGGCAACAAATGCACCAATTCCTTCAATTTTTGAATCTCCGGTATTCACATAGTTCATTAAACCGGTCATATTTCCATCATGATAGAAAGAGAGAACCTTATTGAGTTCATCCCGGTTTTCACTCTCCATATCACAGCAGAAAACAATGAGGGCATTCTTTGAGGCCAGAATCTCTTCCAAAGCATACGCCAGTTCCTTGATGATAAATGAGTTTTCATCTGTAATCTGAATACTCAAAACGGTAAAATCTTCGAGCGAACACTGCAGCATCATCAATTGATCGTACAGGCTCAGCTCTTCGTCAAACGCTTCATCATCGATAAAGAAGTCATCATCTTCGTCGCAGAAGTCATTTCGGAGTTTATCATTTGCCAATACTTCTCCGAGCGATGTTTGAACGGATTTAAAGGATGGCATAGGCAGTTTCTTCTCGGCACTGCCCGGGTGAGATTCTACAATTACAACGGTATCGAAATCATCCCTGTCAATGTGAGAGTATATTTCAAAAACTTCGTTGATATTGTTCTGATCGATTATACGTGGTGAAAACAGAATACGCACAGTTTCTGACTTTTCAGCCTGTTCAGATTTGGCTCTGTCCAAACCTTGGGTAATCTGTTCACGGTTTAGGGATGTGATGTCCATAGAATTTGTGGTTCTTTTAGGAAATGTTATGGTAGAATTTTATAGCAAATGGATATCCAATGGTCTTGATGGATAAAGCTACAAATTTTCGCTCTGTTTCCATCATCAAATTCTGCATTAAAATGATGCTCATTTTCTGTGGAAACGGTTACGTGATTCATCGGTTTTCTCAGCCCGGTACCGATCATCTTTAACGCGGCTTCTTTAAACGTCCAAACACGAATTAACGCATTGGCTTCATAAAGCGTACTTTTCTCATCTTTTGATTTCATTCTGGCAGCCAATCTATCATGCACATGCCGGGTTGTTGCTTCCATGTCTACCCCAACGTTCATAGAGGTTGAAATGGCTGCAACAATGGCGTCCTGAGTGTGTGAAAAGCTTACCGATACCTCCTCTCCGTCTATAAAGGCCTGAGGCTTTTCATATTTCTTTGTAAATACATCGATCGATTTACCATTGAAGAATTGATCAGCCATTCGTTTCAGCAAAATCGTACCGGTAATACTCTCTGATGTATCACGGTCTCCTCCGATAGTCTCAATAGTCAGCGGTTCATAAGCCACAATGACTTCTTCAGGTATAGATGGATGCACTATCAATTCCGGCAATATTTTCTCTTTTACGATCATTAAGAGAGAATCTAATTGATTCAATGGATCACTCCCAATGAGAAAGTTTTAAAGAATAGGTGGATTCTTCTAATATACGAAAAATGATTCTGCCAATTACAGTTCAGTTTTTGTATCTTTGGAGGCTTAATCTGATGAATAATTCGATATAAAAACATAGATAATTAAACAATGAGCAACGCTGAACCTTCACTAAGTGAACAGCAGGAAATCAGACTGGAAAAACTTGACAAACTCAGAGAGTATAAAGTTAATCCTTTTCCTTACGAGTACGATGTAACTCACTATTCGCAGGATATTTTAAATAATGAAGATCACTACCTCACCGATACTCCCGATGAACCGAAAGATGCTGAAAGAGTTTCTGTTGCCGGTCGTGTAATGACCCGTCGGATTATGGGTAAAGCCGCTTTTTTTACTCTTCAGGATTCAAAAGGAACCATTCAGGTTTATATTCGCCGGGATGATGTTACCACAGAAGAGCTTGGCACGGATAATTATAATAAGATTTTTAAAAAACTGACCGACATCGGGGACTTTGTCGGAATTAAAGGATTTGTTTTTAAAACGGGTACAGGCGAAACCACCATCCATGCCGAGTCTTTCGATTTTCTTGGAAAAACGGTCCGCCCCATTCCAACCCCCAAAGAGGTCGAAAATGAAGCCGGCGAAACGGTAACCTATGACGCATTCACAGATAAAGAACAACGCTATCGTCAACGATATGTAGATTTGATTGTGAACCCGGAAGTGCGTGATGTGTTTGTGAAGCGTACGCAGATGGTTCAATCTATGCGCAGCTTTATGAATGAGCGTGGCTACCTTGAAGTGGAAACTCCCATTCTTCAGCCAATTTACGGCGGTGCGTCTGCAAGGCCTTTTGTAACGCATCACAACGCTCTCGACATCGATCTCTACCTGCGTATAGCCAATGAACTCTATCTGAAGCGATTAATTGTTGGTGGATTTGATGGTGTTTATGAGTTTTCCAAGGATTTCAGAAATGAAGGCCTCTCC
>CAYNZY010000004.1:390-83825 GCA_964401805.1 uncultured Rhodohalobacter sp. | reverse complement strand
TTCACAATCCGGAGTTTACACAGGTTGAGCTCTATGTAGCCTGGAAAGATTATAACTGGATGATGGATTTTATGGAGAAGATGGTGGAGCATGTTGCTCAGACACTTCATGGATCAACGAAAGTAAAAGTAGGTGAAAATGAAATCGACTTTAAAGCTCCGTGGCCACGAATCCCAATGTACGAAGCGATTGAAAATGAGACCGGTCACGATTTGAGTGATAAGAGTGAAGATGAAATTCTTAAGATTGCCAAAGAGCTACACATTGAACTGGAAGATGGTATGGGCAAAGGCAAACTAATCGATGAGATATTTGGTGAATATGTAGAGCCAAAGTTAATTCAACCCACTTTCATTACCGATTATCCGATTGAGATGAGTCCGCTGGCGAAGAAACATCGAAGCAAAGATGGTCTCGTTGAACGTTTTGAAGCGATTTGTAATGGTAAAGAGATCGCAAACGCCTTTACCGAGTTGAACGACCCGGTTGACCAGCGTGAACGCTTTGAAGAGCAGGCCCGGCTGCGTGCAGGCGGTGATGATGAAGCGATGACCGTAGATGAAGATTTTCTACGCGCAATCGAGTATGGAATGCCGCCAACGGCCGGAATTGGTATCGGAATTGATCGACTTGCGATGATTATGACCAACTCCGACTCCATACGCGACGTCCTCTTCTTCCCACAGATGAGACCGGAGTAATTTATTGGGTATCCGACAGACCGCTCCACGCGGTCAGACGGATACTAAAATGATCTGTTTGATTCTCAGACCTGTCAGGTTTCCAATACCTGACAGGTCTTTTTTTATCCATAATAGGATATGATTTTCAAAGGAACCCTGTTTGACGTAGAGCTGCCTAAGAGAGGCAGTATTTTTCTAACTAAAAGATAACCTACTCAACGACCCTGCTCCGGGAGGAGCAGTACTCAGCAACATGTTTTAAAATTTCCCGCAGGAGGCTCCGATGGAGCCTATACTGATTTGTTTCCTAACAGCTATAAACAGGTAACTCCTATCGGAGTTTTCGTAAGAAAGAGACATGGAATTACTATCCCTCTCATAAACATTTCATCAAGCCATATCTAAATGTTGAGTATTGACTTATCTCCTTCTACTCATAGAAATACCATGTCTTACTTGGTGAACTCAAAATGGTCAATGAGAAATAACCGAGCATTTCTATGATTCCAATACCAGACTTCTTGCATTACTCCCGGGAAGTCAGCACTTTCATGGATTGAATTAACAACCCTACTTTCAACCTCATGATGCGTACATTATTCACACTTCTGTCACTCACCTCACTATTACTCCTTTCAAATCAAGCAACAGCACAGTCTTCAACACCTCAAGCCCTGGATGGATTTTCTCAAGATCGGGTTGCCTCCCAGATTGAACTGGAACAGACTTTAATTCAATCTCTCAATCCTGAGATGTACAGAGAACATCTCTATCGCCTCACGCGAGAACCCAATATTGCCGGAACAGAGGAAAACCGCAGGGTTATTCAATATATGACCGAATCGATGGAAGAAGCAGGGCTTCGGGTTGATCACTACGATTATGATGTCTGGCTGCCTGAACCGGGAGAAGTTAGCATCGAAATTGTACGTCCAAAAAGAGAACCTCTTAATAATAAGGAGTACATTCTTGAAGAAGATCTTTACACTGAAGACGAACGGTTACACCACGGCTGGAATGCATACAGCGGTACCGGTGATGTTACTGCAGAAGTTGTCTATGCAAATTATGGAACCAAACAGGATTTTGAGTTACTGGATGAACTTGGAGTTTCTGTAGAAGGAAAAATTGTAGTTGCCCGCTATGGCGGAAACTTTCGTGGTTACAAAGCTAAATATGCAGAAGAGTACGGAGCAATTGGACTTATTATCTATTCCGATCCGGCCAATGGCGGATATGTAAACGGTCCTGCCTATCCCGAAGGTAAGTTTATCAATGAAAGTACTATTCAGCGCGGATCTGCTTTAACTACTGAGTATTACGGCGATCCACTTACTCCCTTCGAACCTGCTCTTCCTATCGATGGTGATATTGAAATTGAACGCCTCGCTCCTGACAGTGTCGGTTTCCATACCATCCCTGTTGCTCCCCTGCCCTACGCTTCGGCTCAAAAAATACTGGAGCAAATGGATGGTACACCGGTCCCAAATCAAGACTGGCAAGGTGGCCTGCCCTTCACCTATCGTTTAACAAGTGACTCCCCGGTCGAGGTGAACATTAAAGTAGATCAGCCTGCAGAACTGAAACGCATTACCAATGTGATAGGTGTTATTGAAGGTTCTGAATATCCGGATGAGTGGATTATTATGGGAAGCCATTTTGATGCCTGGGGGTATGGTGCCATCGACCCTAACAGCGGCACGGCAATGCTGCTTTCTGTGGCAGATGTACTCGGTGAAATGGTCCAGAATGGATACCAGCCCAAACGCAGTATTATGATTGCGCATTGGGATGCCGAAGAGTATCTGTTGATCGGATCCTCCGAATGGGTTGAGCATCTTACAGAAGAGCTTAATGCGAATTCCATTCTCTATTTAAATGCCGATGCAGCCGTAACCGGTCCATCTTTCAGTGCTTCATCATCGCCATCATTGAAGAAACCAATCATCGAAGCCTCCAAAATGGTTCAGCACCCCGATACAGCTCGAAGCCTATATGAAACCTGGTCGGGAGATGCAGACTCACCCTCAATGGGTAATCTTGGCGGTGGTTCCGATCATGTTGGGTTGTACATGCACATTGGAGTTCCCGCAGCTGGAATCAGTATGTCACAGTGGTCTCCGGTTTATCACTCCAATTACGACACATTTGAATACTATAAATCTCATTTAGACGGTTCATTTTCGTACGGTCCCGCTCTGGGAGGAGTTTATGGAACCGTTGCCCTTCGATTTGCCAATGCAGACCTTCTCCCCTATGATTTTGAACGATATCACGAAGATCTGGTGACGCACCTGGATGACATACAGGCCAAAGCTGAAAATCATGACCTTTCTATACCGGTAGACCCGATGAATGAGCAACTGAATAGTATGGAAAGTCTTGTTTCTCAGCTGGCTGATAACATGAATAGCTTATCGTCTGTCGGCTTTTCTAATGTGAATCGGAACGAGATCAATCGCAAGCTTATCCAGTTAGAGCGGAATTTTATTGTAGAGGAAGGCATGCCCTACAGCTCTTGGCTAAAATCACTTTACGCTTCACCAGATCCGTACAGCGGATATGCTTCCTGGATGCTTCCTGCATTTCAGTATGCCATTGAGGAAGAGTTTGATGACGATGAAATCTCCCAATGGGTTGATATTCATGCTGAGGCATTTAAAGCCTTGAATAATAATCTTACTGAGTTAATAGATTTAACCACTGCAGATTAGATTTCTATCAATGGTCAGAAAAACTCCATTCACATATCATAATTTCAAAATTCTTTGGTACTCAATATTTCTTATACTTGAGCAACAAAATTAAACATTCATCTGTTAAAGTCAGGTACCTTAGTTCTTCATAACAAGAAATTACATGAAATTTACCTGGTATATTGCCGGACGCTACTTTAAGGGCAACAAGCGCGAATCACGTTTTCTCTCTTTTATCAAAATAATGGCTATTGCCGGAGTTGCCGTAGGATCAGCCGGACTCCTGATTGCCCTGTCAATCGTTCACGGATTTAAATCCACGATCAATGAAAAAATTGTTGGGTTTGCCCCTCACATTACAGTAAATACGTTCATGAACGATCCCATGAACAGGGCTGATACACTTCAGGTTTTTCTGGATGAGATCCCGGGTATAGAAAAGGCTCAGCCGGTCATTCTTGGGCAGGTGATGATTCAGTCATCCAGAGACGTAAGTGGCAGTGGAATTAAAGGCGTGCCGGTTGAAGGAGACGTCACTCAACTGAGAGAATACATTTCAGAAGGTGAATACCGGTTAGGGTCAACCGACTCCGGTCTGCCCGGAATAATTTTAGGGTCGGCTCTTTCCAGAAATATTGGCGCAGATATCGGCGATAAGGTTACGGTATATGCTCTTGACGGGATGCCCTCACCTCTCAACACCCCGGAGATTAAACAGTTTACTTTAACGGGTATTTACCAGACCGGTATTGCAAGATTTGACGATAATTTTGCTCTGGTTAACATCGATTCGGCTCGTCAGATTTTTGAGTTTAATCCACGTCAGGCCAGTTCATATGATATCAATGTAGCTGATCTGGATGATATCACGCCTATCTATAGGATTATTCGGGATGAAACCCGTTTCCCATACATCACCGAAAATGTGTACCAGCGCTATCGAAACATTTTTGCGTGGGTAGATCTGCAGGAACAGACTATTCCTCTGGTGATAGGAGTAATGGTCATTGTCGCGGCCTTTAATCTGATTGGCACCGTTTTAATGATGGTGCTTGAGCGGGTACGCGACATCGGAATTCTGAAAACCATCGGCGCAAAAAGTAAGGCCATTCGGAGAATTTTTCTTTTGGAGGGACTCTTTGTCGCGGCATCGGGCTTGATTATTGGGATGGGTATATCCCTGCTTTTTTACTGGCTACAGATCAATTATCAAATCATTCCACTCTCCGAAGAGAACTACTACATGAGTACAGCTCCGGTTGAACCTCACTTGCTCGATTTCTTGATTGTGAGTGGGATCACCATTCTACTCTGTGCCCTCGCCTCCTGGCTTCCGGCACGGATAGCCGCTAAAACCGATCCGGTGAAAGTGCTATCGATCGGAAAGTAAAACTAAGTACAATTTATACAATCACTCTACAGCGGTTAAAGGTGAATGATGCTCGTGCACAATTTTCCAATCTCCATCATTATTTTTAGCAAACACTAAGCTTATCTGATCATTCACAACAGCCATATCTTCCTCAAACTGCAGGTGAAAATCAGAATGGAAGGTCACAACAGCTACATTTCCGTGATAAACCGCTATTTTCATATCATTCGCATCCATCTTTACAACCTCTTGTACACTTCCAAATACTCCCCGTTCAAAAGCTTCGTTTTCCGCGCCGCCGTTACGGGGAGCTCCTTGTTTAAATTCGGTGAACTTCGGCCCGTAGGCATGAAAGGAAATTAATCTGTCTATTTCCCCTGCTTTTACACTTTCAGTAATTTCTTCCATTGTCTGCATTACTTCAGCTTTTTCTACAGGATATTCATTCGTAATACCATCTCCTGACTGAGCCTGCAGAACAGTAACTCCCAAAATCATTAAAAAAATGTAGGTCAAAGATATTTTATAAAGTTTCTTCATAATAACGCACGTTTGAATGATTAAGAATTTGCGATCCACCGATGTGCTGCGTCCTGAATAGTAAGTAATGGCAGTTTACACAGTGGCTCTTGGAATTCAGCCTACTAAAACCATATCTCAGAAATACTGTACAAATCGGACAAATTTACATTATCTCTGGAGAGTGGAGATAATTTTTGGAAAGAGGGTTTATACCCTTTGATAACTGTGAAGGCGGAATAGAAACTTTATTTCTAAAGTCACGTGATAAATGAGCTACATCATAGTAACCGGCTTTAAATGCAATTTCTGCTAAACTGGATCTTGGATTCTTCTGAATGAGCTCCATTGCATACTGTACCTGCCAGATTTTCGCATACGCCTGAGGAGAAAGCCCCACTTTTAGGTGAAACTGTCTGTTCAATGTCCTTCTGCTCATACAGCACTGTTTTGCAAGTTTCTGAACCGATATCAACCCTCGAAGACTGATAATTTTATTTACAGCATGATAGATCGGATCATTCAGATAGCTCACTTTATCTGGAAGAGCTTTTACAAAAAATTGATTTACATGTGGGTCATCAAACGATCTGATTTTGTAATCAGACTCAACCTTTTCCAAGAACCGCCCTCTCGAATCTATAATTTGGCAGATCCGAATTTGTCGATTCAACAATTCCCACATGGGAATCTTTAAAAAGTGATAGCCAACCACCGGATGCACTTTCATTGCGTAGCCGCCACCGATTCCGGTTTGAGTGATGTATAATGAACTGTCGGTAAACAGACCTGATATATATAAATGATTGGGGCGGGTCACCGATTTTTCATAGTTCATAAAACGGGTTTCAATATTTTTTCCCGTTACCATTGTAAAAATCAGATAGCCGGTCCGTGGAAATACGGTAAATAATTTGTCAGGTATAAAAAATTCAATAAAGGAGTAGGAAAGCTGATAATCGCGTATTGATTTTACACTTGACCCAATTTGCAAGCGTGTTTTTGACTCCGGTATGCTTATGGATTTCAGTTCCATAGTTTAGTCAAAGTAGTTGAAAAGAGATATTTCCTCTCAGGTTGACTCATAATGGCTAAAAAAGAGATAAATAGAAAACCACCGGCGAGGACACAGATAATAATCTCGTGAACTCAAAATAAATTTTTTGAAATTATATGAGGTGAGTACAATTGGGTTTCTCTTTAATAAACCACATTTATTCTCTTGATCCTCAATTTTTGATTTTAGTTTGAATTCTACAGATTGCGTAACATTGATACTCTCTTCTAATTTAGAATCATCTTTACTATAATCAACTATGAAAATATTAGGAATTGATGTTGGCGGGTCAGGAATAAAAGGAGCTATTGTAGATACAAATAAAGGTGAACTTGTCACCGAAAGATATCGTATTCCTACACCTAACCCTGCTACCCCAAATGCGGTTATTGAAACGATAGAGGCAATCATAAAGAATTTTGATTGGCAAGGTCCTGTGGGCTGCGGCTTCCCGGCAGCGGTAAAAAATGAGATCGTAAAAACCGCTTCAAACATTGACGATTCATGGATAGGAGTAAATGCCTCCGAAAGAATTGAAAAGAAAACGGGCTGTTCCACTCACCTACTTAATGATGTGGATGCCGCTGGATTTGCTGAAGCAGAATTCGGAGCCGGTAAAGATCGATACGGCACAATATTTATGGCTGCTTTCGGTACAGGAATCGGCACAGCTCTATTTCACAATCAGCAACTGGTTCCGAATACAGAACTGGGGCATATCCCCATGCATGACACAGTGGCCGAAAATTATGCAGCCAATTCCGTTCGTGAAAATGAGGACCTGAGCTGGGAAACGTGGGGTAGACGAGTCAATGAATACCTTCAACTTATCGAATCACTGCTCTGGCCCGATCTCATCATTATTGGTGGAGGTGTCAGTAAAAATTTCAAAGAAATTGAACCATACATTGATGTTGAATCTGAGGTAGTCCCCGCTGAAAGCCGTAACCATGCCGGTATTATTGGAGCAGCACTGGCTGTTCATTCAAGCCAAATAAAGTGATCTAAAACTTGTCATTCCTTTGAAAATAACGATATCCAGTATTTGTAAATTCAGCTTAGCTTTGATACAGCAAATGATACGAGAGCTATTATTTAAGTTTTTGATTTGTTGACCCGAGTGGTCTTCAGTTTCTCATGGTAAACATTTATATGTAAACTTCTTTATTCAGATAGAGCCTTCAGTAGTTGGTTGATTGAATAATTTGCAAAGCTCTAACTTATTGCTAGATTAGCATATCCAAACATAAACTAACTAAGTAAAAAATGGAATTTTTAGCATATATAGTCGGTCTTATCTGTGCAATCTATGTCATCGTTGATGTCTGGTCTAAACAGCCTGGCATGGGCACCGGAGAAAAAGTCTTATGGACAGTAGCTGCCCTCTTCTTTAATATTCTGACTGCTATTATCTACTATTTTGTGAAGAAAAATTAGCCGATTCAGTGTCTACGTTGTAATACTTTCTTTTGCCATATGTAGGGGGTTGAATCTATATTTTTTGCAAATCTGTAGTACTCAAAACCTCATTTTTTGAAAAGTATCCTTGCGAAATATTTTGTAGAAATATTTTAATAATATTCTGTAAGATGTTGTGCTACATTGACAAGAATGTTCAATAAGAATAACTCTGAATGTTTCTCTATTTCTTATTTCTCGACCAGATTTTTCAAACCTGTATATCTTGTCGTTTCTCTTTTAATCCCCTTTGCAAATAGTTCTAAATCACCGTACAGATAAAAACTTCTGCGAGCTCTCGTGATAGCCGTGTAAAGTAGCTCTCGGGTCAAAATTGAGGTGTCTCGTTTGGGCAGTAGCAGATTCACATGATCAAACTCGGAGCCCTGGCTTTTATGAACCGTAAGAAAATAGGCCGGAGCATAGTCGGTCAAGCGATGTGGCTGCAGAATTTTAGTCTCAGAGCCTGACTCCACATACACAGTCAACTTACCATCATCATCTTTCATGCAAACTCCCAGATCGCCGTTAAACACTCCCATAGTGTAGCTGTTTCGAGTAATGATTACCGGTCGTCCATGATACCATCCATTTTCGGGTTGAACCGTACGTTGTAAAATCAGAATTTTCTCCACCAAGCGATTTAACTCCTTGCTGCCTTCAGGGCCACGTCGGAGCACCGTCAACCAGGCTGATTCCCTCCAGAATTTCAATAGTTTTTTTGCATCTCTTATCTCCTTAACCGTTTCCACCTGATCGGACAGCGCTTTTGCCAGACCATCTAACCTGATCCGGCTGAAGTCAAATTCTTCATTGTCCAATTCCGGGTATCCATCTACCAATCTACCTATTTGCTTTGATGTTGCTTCACCCTGTTTAACTAAAGATGCCAAATTTCCAATACCGCTTCCCTCATCAAATCGGTAGCTTTTGGTTAAATAGAGAACTGAGTCATTCAATACCGACTGTTTTTTTACAGGCAGATCAGTTTTTGGCATAAACTTGTTGATCTGATCAGCCGTCTCCTTTCGAAATCCATTGTCGGGCTTCTGGCAAAGGTCGGCAAATACAGACCCCGCCTCAACTGATGCCAGCTGATCTTTATCCCCCAACAGGATTAACCGGGTGCCCTCACCAATGTGAGAAATTAACCTGTACATCAAGTTTAGGTCAATCATCGAGGCCTCGTCCACAACAATCAGGTCGTATCGCAATGTTTTCTTTTCCGGGTCAGGAAGCAGACCACCTCGGTCAAGCCCATAGAGCAGCCTGTGAAGTGTAGCAGCTTCTTTGGGCAACTGTGATCTCTTCTCCTCCGGCACATTTAGTCGATCAATCTCTCTGTATAACGACTCTGCCATCCTTCCTGCTGCCTTCCCTGTTGGAGCCGCTAAAGCAATTCGGAGCGGCTCTCCACTGCTCATCATCTGCATAGCCAGAATTTTAGCTACCGTTGTTGTTTTTCCGGTACCCGGTCCGCCGGATATAATCAAAAAGGGTTTAATCATCGACATCGCCACGGCAACTTTCTGCCAGTTTGGTGATTCGATCTCTCCTTCGAAGAGAGATTGAAAATAGTCGACAGATAGTTCCGGTTGCAGATCTGAGGTTGCTTTACTCTTGGCGGTAATCCAGTCAGCAATCTGTTTCTCGTACATAAAAAATCTGCGAATACTAATTCGATCACCGTGCATAACAAACGGCTTCTCTGCTTCCTCTTTTCCAATTAACCTGTTTGATTCCAATTCTGCTCGATCCATCGGAAGATCTGGCAGTTCTGTTTCATTCAGGTTGTCCATATCCAATTGTGCCAACCATTCTTTTGGCGACTGATCGATCGGCAGACTCACATGTCCTTCCTTTAGAAATAGGGATGTGAATACCGTAATCAACCTCTCACGATCAGAAAGGTTACCATATTTTTGTGTTAGATAACGTACAAGTTCCTGCTCATAGAGCTCAATCCACCCTTCTGTTATCCCACTGCTATACCAGTCGAAAAGTGTTTTTGATGAATTCATCGCTGTACCTCCGATATTTTGGCAGTAGCGGTAAGGTATTCTTCAAGCCGTTTGATGACCTTCTCGCTCGGTTTAACCCACCATACACCGTTATCTGACCCTTTTCGCATACCTCTCACAAACAGATAGCCAACACCTCCAAAGTCACGTTCATAGTCAAAATCGGGGATTCGTGCGGTAAGGTATTTTTTCAGAGCCACCGTATAGATATGATACTGCATATCGTAATGTGCCGATTCAATTTCCTTTCTCAGTTTTTCAGGTTCATAATCTTCAATACGATCTCCCATATAGTTCGATTTATAATCCAGGATGTAGTATTTACCATTTTGGCGAACCGTCAGATCAATAAAACCGGTTAAATAGTTCTGCACCGATTTTTCCTTGATTTTAGACGACGAATCCTTTCTGATAATATTGAGAATTTCATCCATATCCGGATCTGATGTTGGAAAATGGAATTCCATTTCACGGATCTCATCACTTCTTTCCACGCTACTCAAATCCAGATCATTGATCTTGGCTCCGGCTACATCGCGCATCATTGTCTGCAGCACACCAGACCACTCCTTGTTATAGTTATACTGTTCCAATACCTCTTCCGCAATCGGTATAAGGTTGTTTTGACTTGCCGTCGCAAATTCAAATTTTTCATGCTCAAACAATTTATGAATAGCTGTACCCGCCGTTGCACCCTTTGGAAATGAGAATATGTTCTTCACTCTATTCTGCACTGATCGGCTCTCTAAAAATGAGACGTAGCTTTCGAGTGTCTGATCATAATCCGGCTGTGAAACATCTCCCCCATGAGAGCTGAGTGAAGAAAAGCTGTCCAAACGCTTTCCGGGTTGAATCTGCTCCGGTCCGCTGTATGGCTTGAAAGCGGCCGCTGTTTCATTTTGATCCGGCAGTTTTACGGTTTCTGTTCTTTTTTGATACTGCGAAATCTTGTTCAATGAAATGTACTCTCCGTGCTCAAGTTGAATTGCAGCAATTTTATCTATAAATATTGTAGGTTTAATATGTTGATCCTTATCTCCCAATTTATTGTCAATTTCCTTTTCAATAAATTTTTTACCCAAAAACACGCCTCCCAGACCCGATAAATGAGATTCCTTATGGCTCCCCCATACAATGCGGCACTGATATTTTGCGCGTGTTATTGCGACGTACGCTTTTCGTACCTCCTCAGAAACCGACTCCAATCTACTCTTCCTAACAACATCAGCATTAGCCTCTTTTCTGAAATCCACATTGATCTTCAACCGGTTCTTGTTGTCGTGATATTCGTTGAACTCATCCCCCTTCTCTTTTCTTGTTCCCTCCCATAGGAATGGACAAAACACAACAGGAAACTCAAGGCCCTTACTTGTGTGAACCGTTAGGATCTTGATCAGTTTCTGATCACTCTCCAGCAGTTGCGTTTTCTCATCATCATCCTCTGCCCGTTTCATTTCATTCAGAAACCAGTGGTAGAGCTCTCCCATAGACAGAGCTTTCTCCTGCTCAGCTTTTGCACAGATATCAGCCAGATGAAACAGATTTGTTAACACACGCTCAGAATCGGGCTGTGTTGAGAAATGGTGAAGAGATTCTTGTTCAAAAAGAAGATGCCGCATCATAGCGTAAAAACCCTGCACGAACCAGATCTCATTTAGCTCAGTCAATACGCCTTGAAGATGGGTTAAAAACCCGTCATCATCTATTGAGCTATGTAAGTGATCGCCATCGAATCCAAAAAATCCTGAGACCAACAGGTTTCCTACCTTTGAACTGTTCATAGGATCCAAGACACTTTCCATCATTAATTTAATTCGAAAAGCCTCAAAAGACTCCAGAACCTTTTCTCTCGAATAGGTTACCGCACTTAACCCTATTTTTTTTAACTCACTCTTTATCATTTCCGCATCCCGGTTCTTCGATACCAGGATGGCAATATCCCCGGGTTTTACCCGTCTCATCTCCTTGGAATCTTCATCAAATATCTGTACTGCATTACCTTCAAGCATCTCACAAATCTCTCGAACGGTTTGATTCACAGAGTAGCTTCGAAGATCATCTTTGTTGGATTGAAACGGCTCATAAACCGTAAAATGGATTCCGGGTGCCAAAGCACCATTCACAAGAAACTGCTGGGTAAGGTGATCCAGCCCCACTCCGGAACGATTGTAATCGATCTGCTCATCCAGGAATGGATTGTCACTGAAACCAAACAGAGCATTAACTCCCTCAACCAATCCTTCAGAACTGCGGTAGTTATCCTGCAGCGTGTAGACTTCTCCAATCAGGTCATCCTTCGCCTTTAGGTAGGCGTAGACATCCGCCCCACGAAACGAGTAGATCGCCTGCTTGGGATCTCCAATCATCAACAGGGAGGTATCGACGGAAGTGGCCGGATAGATTTTGTTAAAGATTTCATACTGGACCGGGTCCGTATCCTGAAACTCATCCACCAACGCAACCGAATATCGTTTCCTCAACTTGCGGGCCAGGTTTTCTGCATTCGTATTGACCGTCAATGCGTCTCGAAGTTTTATTAAAAGATCATCGTAACTATATGTCTCCGTATCTGATTTGAGCTGAATTCGACGCTCATCAATTCGTTGATAAGCCTCAAGAAGAATCGTGGTTTTTACCTTGCTAATGTCAGAAATCAAATCTGAATACTCGTCGACCAATTCAAAAAAATCACAATGTTCTGGCCTTTTTGTCTTTCCTTTTTTTAACTCGGCATTTTTAAGTTCAGTCCAGCTAAATTTTTCAAACTTATTGGGAATTATTCTTTTAGTTAGTGCCGATTCCAAAAATATTTCAAGTTCTTTTGACCATTTATTAAATGCATTTTCTGTGTACCCTTTTAAATCTGAAGTAATAAACTCTTCTCTAATGAAATCTCTGTGCTCCTCCCAGCTCACCTTCATCTTATCTCTTTGGCTCATCACATCTTTCAAATACCCATCCACATCATGCATTGTCTCTCCCTCAATCTCTGCATATGGCTTTTTAAAGAGATCATTTAGATATCCATTTAGGGTTTCGGGATGAACGGGGTTATACCCTTGCCTTTTAAAACTGTACAGTGTCTCCAGTTTATACTGACCGATTTCTGAATCGCTGTTTTCTGCAACGAACTCCCTCCAGAAGTCCTCAGTAGCCTCTTCAAGCTGGTTATCTTCCCTTGAGATCTCTGCATCAAATGATGATCCGGCCAGCAGCGCTTCTTCTTTTAATACTTTTTGGCAAAACCCATGAATTGTGGAAATCAAGCTGTCATCAAAATTTAAGATGGCCTCATTGATAGCTCTGATGGCCTCCTGCTTATCATCCGTCTTTTCAAGCAGCTCACTCAGAAAGGCGTCCTCGGTATCGTTTCTATCGCTAAGCAAAGATTTAGCTTCCCGAAGTGATTCCAGAATACGTTCGCGAAGTTCAGATGCCGCTTTATTCGTAAAAGTCACGACCAGGATTTCATCTACTTTCAGATCTTTTTCCAGCAATAGACGTAGAAACAGACCTACAATCGTGTATGTCTTTCCTGTACCGGCGTTCGCCTCAATAATTGTCCTGGCGTCCCATTGCAGGTCATAAATCGATTCAAGCTTCTTAGACATGATCACTCCTCCGTCATATGTTCATTCATCCTTTCCATCCATTTCAGGTAAGTATTATTCAACATCTCATCTGAAAATTCCACGTTGGGTCCATATAGCAGTTTTACGGATAGATTATCACGTTCAGCAAACGGCGAATATTCACTACCTTCAAATTTTATTTTGGCAGCCGACAGTGCTTTACCCGGTTCTTTTTCAGGACTCTTCTCCAGATATTCCAAAATTACATCCGGAAAGAAATTCAGCGGTTTACCGGACAAACTCCGGTATGGATTTATGAACTCTTGGAGAACTTTTAATGGTTCATCCACCGGGTTGAATGTAATCATTTTTGGCTCTCCTTTTTTTAGATCACAAATAAACCGGGTTCCAGTGTTTTCAAACAGACCTGAAGCCTGAACAGCCAGGTGATTCAGCCAAGCCTTAAACAGATTCCCACCTCTTTTTGATGAAGGATTGATCTGCACTAATTTGCTATTCGAATAGTTCTCAACGATACCGGCTAGCCTATTGTCTTTCAATCTAATATTGATATCTATATGACTCAGTTCAGGTTTGATATCCAATTCTTCCAGAACCTGTAATGCTGCATCAACCGACTCGCTTAAATCATTGAATTTTTTTCTACCACTCCACCCCGCCGGTACTATTCCCGAATCGAGAACTATGGGTTGGATTTGCTCCGTCTCAATACCAGAAAGTCGCCAGGAGAAGATCTGTCTGAAGAGTTGATGTTTTTCCAGGACACTGAGGGAAAACTCATCTCTCTCATCTTCAGTATCACGTAGTCTGGCATTGAACTTATTTCGCAGGAACCAATCAGGATGTTTAGTGAAAAACCGGATCAGATCGATTAAATCAATATCATTGCCAGTTTGTTCTTTCTCGATTTGATTTCGAAACTGAATGCCGCCTTTGCGATCCGAAGGTTCAGATATCGTTGACAGCATTGAGTTATAATACTTTTTAGAATAGTTTTTACCGTTCTTGAACGCATTCGGTGAAAAACCGGAGATAGCCTCATGCTGCACCCATCTCTCCTGTTTAAATCCGGTGATGCGGCTCAAGTAGTCAATCCACTCACTCAAGATTGGGGACGGAGGCAGATGTTCATTATCCACCTTACTCTGGCCGATATAGCTACAGTAAAAGATTTCGCCGGCAGCCATAACCGATTCCAAAAAGAGCGCCTTGTCCTCTTTTTTTCGATCCCTTTCCGTTACTCTTGGATTTTGATTCATAAGGTCAAAATCGGGAGCGTTCTGCTTACGCGGAAAATTCTCTTCATTCAGGCCAATCATTGCAATCATTTTAAACGGTAACCCCCGAACCGGCACCATGCTACTGAATGTTACTCCATCGGTAAATCGGGCCGACTTCCCTTTTCTGTCTACCAATACCGCTTCAAGTTCTGAGCGGATAATATTGAATGGTAGTTTGTTTACGGAAGATGAAGCCTCAAATTGACTCCTAAGCGACTCAATACCAGATTTAATCGCAGTACCCGCCCCGCCACTGAAAACGCTATCTGAGAAAAGCTCAGAAGCCCAGCGTGTTAAAAGATCGCACCACTGACTGGCACTTTTTTGATGTTTAACAATCTGCCGAGCATCGTTCAGAAAATTGAAAAATCTGTTAAATATAGCCCATCGATCTCTGTCTGTAATTGTCTTAACCCCTTCGTAGCGCTCAAAACCAAGCTGACCAACTTTGTGGCTTCCTATGATATCTCCATCCCAGATTCTCTGTAATGCACGCTTCCATGTGTGAGTTTTCTGTTCAGGCTGTCCCCACTCTTTCCGATGATCCTCATCAATTCCCCAAATGATATAGTTATCCTCTAACCACTCTTTTACCTTCGAAGCATCCGATTCAGAAATTTCAAAACGCTCCAGGACGGGTTTTGATTGGAAAAGATCGAATACATCATCAAACCTGAAGCGAGACGTAAGCAGATCCACATATTCCAGAAAAGTATTGGTTATCTGTAAAGATTCTTGGAAACCGGACGAGGGAGTTCGATATGGAATTTCAGGAATTCCTCCTTCTTGTACACCAAACACAGCATCGATCATCTTCTCATATGGAGTGAGATCCGGTGTGACAACCAGGACATCATCCGGTTTTAAAGCCGGATCTGTTTCGAACCGTTCAAGCAGAAATTGATGCAGTGTCTCAATTTCTCTTAAGGGACTGTGGCAAGACCTGACCTGGATTGACTCGTCAACATCATATTCGTACTTCTCATCAGGTTTATTATTGGTTATTCTGCTCTTAACTTCGTTTAGAAGTGAGGCAGAATGAAAATCACAAAATTCATTCTTCCCCTCATCTGAAATGAATTTATAGATCGAATCAATACTAAACGCCTCATCGGCCAAAGAATTGAGAATTGAACATTCGTACTCTTTGCTGATAGACTCTGTCAACCGATTTTGAAATAAATAAACCGGGTGATTTTCGGAGTAGACTTCCAAAAATCGAGCAATGGACGAAGGAATTAAACCGGGATTGAAAACAAACAGAGCTGATCCTAAAACATTCTTCTTGTGTTTAAACTGATTTTCAGCAATTTCAAATAATTTAGCCTTATGGTGGCAGATCGGTGATTGAAAGGTTTTATTCCACTCTTCAGTTAATAGCTTCCAAAGATCACCCTGCCACTTTTCATCCCCTGAACCGGTTTTACCTGCATCCCATTTTAAAATCAGTTCAGGTCGATAGATCAGATATTGATCAAACACGGAAGCGAGCTGACGACTTAATTTAAGTGTCGCCGACTCCCTCATCGATTCGGTCTGTTCAGATATGTAGTTATAAAGTCGACTAAATCTTTTTAATACCTCGGGCCTGCTAAGTAAACTGAACAGAGTCCATTTCATTGGTTCCGGATCTGAAGGAAGCACTTTTGGTAGATCGGGATAGATCTCCCGTATTTGATTCCAGTGCCACTCTGCAGGCATCATAAACCGGTAGTTTGCTGCAATTCCCATCTTATCAGAAAGTTGCAGCTGCAACCACTTTGCAGAATCCCGGTTGGGAACTAAAATGGTTTGGGATAGGAATGGATCAGCGGGCTTTTGACTCTTCAACAAATCGGATAAAAGATCCGCGAGTGCGGTTAGCTGATTGCCGCTGTAAAATGAAATCATGAGCTCTCTGAGTTTACTGATTGACGATCAGCGTCAATGTAAGAATCAGCAGTGACAAGTTCTGTCACCCTTATAAAAAAGAGAGTAATGTTTTTGAGTTAGGTAAGCAAGGCAGGGGTTAATACCCTTCGATGTACTCTTCGATGGCATCGGTAACTACAGCTGAGTAGGACCGGTTAATTTTTTCGGCATACATTTTTAGTCGATCAATGAGATCAACCTCGAGATAGTAGCTGGCTACTTTTTTCTTTGGCGGATCTTCTTCAACGGGATCGGGAACATCTCTTTCTACTAAATGCTGAGATATCTCTTCTTCATTTTTACGGTTATCACCCAAATCTTGAAGCTCTTTATTAAGATTAAATTCTCCTGTAAAATCATTTTTGACACTTCTCAGAGGTTTTCGCTTCTCGCCTCCATTCATATCAGGAATAAATGAGTATTCAGATTCGTCAATATCTCTAGAGCCAAAGGGGAAATGGCCTAAACTTTTTTTGGTGATGTCCATATCTGCTAATGACCGTTTCGTATTTCTTTCGCAAGCATTTGGTAATCCTTGGCACCGTTGCTTTCGCTGTCATACTCAAATATTGTTTTATGATGACTGGGTGCTTCTGCTAATGCCACGTTATCTCTAATAACGGTATTAAATACTTTTGATCCAAAATAATCCCTGATATGGCCAACCACCTCTCGGTTCAGGTTTTTTCGGTTATCGTAGAGAGTGCAAAGAATTCCTTCAACTTTCAGATTCCTATTTAAGCGCTTTTGAACGATTTGAATCACGTCCATCAGTTTTGATAAACCGTGCAACGCAAGATATTCCGATTGAAGTACAATGATAAGTTCGTCGGAGGCTGTAAATGCGTTAAGAGTCAAAATACCCAGGTTTGGCGGACAGTCTAATAAAACAAAGTCATACTTGTCATCAACTTCATCCAATGCATCTTTTAGAAGCATTTCTCTGGCCGGCACATTCACTAACTCCATTTCAGCTCCAGAGAGCTCAATCGACGATGGAAGTATATCGAATGAGTTATGTTTCATAATCGCATCAGAGACAGGAATACCATCTTTCAAAACATGATAGATATTTTTGTCAATCCGATTAGAATGAAGCTTTAATGAAAAGGTAAGATTAGCCTGAGGGTCCATGTCCACTAATAGAACTTTATAACCCAGGTTACTGAGACCGGCCCCTGTATTAATGGTAGTTGTGGTTTTTCCCACCCCTCCCTTCTGGTTTGTGAAAGCAATTTTTCTCATTGTACGTCTTATCGAGTCATTCGCATTTTTCTCTAATAGAAAGAGTAAGAAAACTAAATTTTGTTACAATTTATATTATATAATATAAATAAAAAAGAAAAAGGGCACCCGTTCAGAGCACCCTCTTTGCCGTTATTTGATTGTCGATAGTACGTCTTGGAGTTACGTCACAAATATCTACAATTCAGATTATCGAATTGTTACTTAAATATTAAGTTTGAAGAATTAGCCTTTCAATTAATTTCACTCATTTTTTCATACTAAAATTTATTCTCCTTCTGTGATTCTTTTAATGAGAGTCTGTTAATACGGATCATTAAAAAGGTTTTTTATTCTTACCTTTATCAGTAGAGTTTTCAAGGTTTATAAAAATAATCTGACTTATTTTAATGTAGGATCTTTTACTTTTTATATAGAGATCCAAGAAATCAATAATCCATCAAAAGTTTATATATGCCCGATATTCATGAAGGAATGCGTTTTTTCAGCCGAAAGTTGATTAAACCTCAGGATCTTAATGCTCATGGCACTCTGTTTGGGGGAAGTGTTTTGGCATGGATTGACGAAGAAGCAGCTATTTATGTTATATGCCAGCTTGGTAAAAGCAATATCGCCACAAAATTTATGTCGGAAATTGACTTTGTTAGTTCAGCCAAGTTAGGTGACATTATAGAAATTGGTATGGAAACCGTTAATTTCGGGAAGTCGTCCATTACGGTTAAATGCGAAGTACGACACAAATTCACCAAAGCAACCATTATTCGGATTGAAAAAATAGTGTTTGTCCATCTTGATGAAGAAGGACGACCTACTCCTCACAACATTAAAAAGCCCGTAAACTGACTTACTTATGGCAAATCAAGAAAATCTGGTAGATGTACAAGTAATTCGGGACATGCTTTATGATGACGATGGTTATGTAAAGGAGTTCTCGAATGCATCGATCCAATCTTTTGGCGAGTTTAAAAAACATTTTAAGGAATCACTGTTGGCCAGAGAGATGGATGAACTGAGGCGAGCAGGGCATAAAATTAAACCGGTAGCTATGATGCTGAATCTGGATGAGCTACTGGAAATGTATGAAACGTCAAAAACATATCTTGAAGAAAACAGATCTACAGATGAGTTAGCCGATCTCGCCCAAAAGATGGACTCATTTTGCGATAAAGTAATTGCCGAATTTAAAGAACTCATTTAAAACAAAGAGAAATACTATTTATGAAGACCGTTCTCGTTACAGGGGGTACCGGATTTATTGGGAGTCATACCGTTTTAGAATTGCTAAATGCCGGCTATGAAGTAGTAGTCATGGATAATCTTTCCAATAGTAAAACTGAATCGTTGAATAGGGTTGAAAAACTTACAGGTAGAAAGGCTGATTTCCACAAACTTGACCTGCTTGATAAAGAGGGACTGCAAAAGCTTTTCAACAGCTACAAATTCGACTCGGTAATTCACTTTGCAGGATTAAAAGCCGTTGGAGAATCCGTTGAAAACCCTCTGCTCTATTTCAAGAACAACATTTCCGGAACAGTTACTCTTTGTGAGGTTATGCAGGAATTTGGCGTGAAAGATATTGTTTTTAGTTCTTCAGCAACCGTATATGGAGACCCGGAAGAATCCCCTATTCCTGAAGACAGCCCGGTTACTTCGGTGAACCCGTACGGCAGAACAAAATTAACCATAGAGTATATTTTAAAGGATCTCTACCAGTCTGACAATGATTGGAATATTGCGCTTCTCAGGTATTTCAACCCGGTTGGAGCCCACGAAAGCGGACTGATTGGTGAAGATCCGAATGGAATTCCAAATAATCTGATGCCATTTGTAACCCAGGTTGCTGTCGGTAAATTGGATCAGTTGCGGGTATTTGGTGAGGACTACCCTACTCACGACGGGACGGGTGTAAGAGATTACATTCACGTCGTTGACCTCGCAATTGGCCACCTGAAAGCCCTGGAGAGATTAGAAATGAATCCGGGTGTTGTCACATATAATCTCGGAACAGGTGAAGGATCAAGTGTTCTGGATGTTGTAAAAGCTTTTGAAAAAGCCAATTCTATTGAGATTCCTTATGAAATGGCACCCCGAAGATCAGGTGATGCCGCCATTTGCTATGCTGACCCAACAAAAGCTGAGAAAGAACTCGGCTGGAAAGCCGAGCGCAATCTCGAAATGATGTGTCGCGATGCCTGGAATTGGCAGCAAAAAAATCCGAACGGCTACGACTCCTGAAATCTCAGTTATCAAAAACTGAAAATGTCTGATCGGGCTCCATGGCTATAATTGACTCAGTCATAAGTGAAATCAGGGCTTCAACATCTTTCAAAGACGCTGTTTCTACCGGCGAGTGCATATACCGAATAGGTAACGATATCAATGCACTTGGAATACCGGTCCGCTGATAGAATATGCTATCCGTATCGGTTCCTGTGCGTACGCTTGTCCCTTCATGTTGAATCGCAATTTTTGCGTTTTCAGCGGCTTTCTCAACAAGCGAAACTACAGATGGATGATTTGCCCCACCGTGCTGAACAGACGGACCTTCACCCAGTTTAATAGTTCCATATTCTTTGTTATTGATTCCGGGAGTATCGGTAGCATGGGTAACGTCAGTCACTAATGCAGCGTCGGGCATATGGCGATAGCTCATCATACGCGCCCCAAATCCACCAACCTCTTCTTGTACAGAGTTAAGGGCTATCACATTTACTTTTAACTCACTTTTTCTCTTCCTTAAACGTCTCAGCACCTGTGCAATCACAAAACCGCCAATTCGGTTATCGAGTGCACGGGCAGCTATAATTTCATCGTTCAAGTATTCAACTTCATCTGTGTAAGTGACCGGATCTCCAACTTGCACAAGTTCCAAAGCTTCCTCTTTGCTTTCCGCTCCAATATCAACATAGATATCTTTCCAAGCGGGTTGTTTACCGCCTCCGTTTTTTGAATCCTGTAAATGGATGGCTTTGTTGCCGGTTACACCCAGCACACGGCCTTTTTTGTTATGAATATAAACCCGTTTAGCCCGGGCAATTGTTGAGTCGCTCCCTCCCAGTTTGTTAAGCGTAATAAATCCATCTTCAGAGATATGCTGAACCACCATTCCGATTTCGTCAGCATGTGCTTCCAGCATAATAGTGGCTACATCCATATTGGTTTCAATTTTGGCTACAACAGATCCATATGCATCACTTTCTACTTTATCTGAGTATTTCTTTACATATTCACGCCACACCTTCTGGCCCTCAGATTCGTATCCGGTAGGGCTTGGAGTAATAAGTAATTCTTCTAAAAACGCTTGCGACTCTTTATCTAACATCATCATTTATTATTTACAATTAATTTTCGTTTGAATATAAGCAACGGTTTATACGATATCGCCTTTTATTCACAGCAAGAATTCAGTTCATGTTTCAGTGAATTTCTATTTAACTTAAACCTTTTAAAATTTCACATACATCTTCATGATTAAACCAGAATATAATCCGGAAAGTTTTTTTCACTGGACAGAATTACGAGTTCGTTTTAGAGACCTTGATGCATTAAATCACGTAAATAATGCGGTTTTCAATACCTACTTTGAGGAAGCCAGGGTACAGTTCATTGAAGATATACCGGAATTTAAATCGTCTGTTCAATCTGGGTTCAGTTTTGTACTGGTTCATCTCGAGTTAGATTACGTTAAACCGATCCTGTTCAAGGATACCATTCTGATAGGCTCTGCTGTTGAGGAGTTCGGAAACAGCAGTATTGAAGGTTTTCAGGCCATCTATTCCAAAAACAACAAGGAATTGAAAGCAGTAGCCAAAACAACCGGCGTTTGGTTTGATCTGAAGAAAAACCGGCCGGCCCGACTGCCAGAATTAAAAAACCGGGAAAATTACTTGTTTAAAGGATTAAACTGATGGACAAAAGTAAACAGTACAAAATCTTCAGTGACCCTATTCATGGATTTATATCTGTTCCAAAGGGTATCATCTTAAATCTTATCGATCATCCCTATGTTCAACGACTTCGGAGAATACGCCAGCTTGGCCTCGGGTACTTAGTTTTCCCGGCAGCTGAGCATTCTCGGTTTTCTCATGCTATTGGAGCGCTTGAGTTGGGCCAGCGTGTTCTAAAAAATTTAAAAGAGAAAGATACCACCATCAGTGATCCTGAAATTAATGGGACACTCATTGCGATTTTGTTACACGATATTGGCCATGGTCCTCTCTCCCACACTCTGGAACACTCGCTTATCAGAGACTTTAACCATGAAATGATGAGTCTGAAAATCATGGAGAAACTGAACCATGAATTTGATGGTGCACTAACAACAGCCATTGAAATTTTCACTGATCAATATCCAAAGAAATTTTTACATCAGCTGATCTCATCTCAACTGGATATCGACCGTCTGGATTATCTTAAACGAGACAGTTTTTTTACCGGAGTATCAGAAGGTTCGGTGGGTATAAACCGAATCCTGAAAACCATGCGGGTGCTCAATGGGAATGTCGTTATCGAAAAGAAAGGCATATACGCAATTGAAAATTACATTTTATCCCGCAGACTGATGTATATGCAAGTTTACCTGCATAAAACGGTACTAAGTGCCGATTCGCTGCTTAAGAAGATTTTTCGGCGGGTAAGTTTCTTAATTGAAGAAGGAGAGCAGTTAGAAATTCCCTCTTCTTCACTTCAATACTTTCTGGAGAAGAAACCAACTGCTAAAAAAGTGATTACAAACGAAGTAATGGAGCAGTATCTCTCTCTGGATGACCACGACGTTATGATTTGTCTCAAAACCTGGGTCAACTGTCAGGATCCCATTCTTGCAGATCTAACTTCAAGGTTTCTTAATCGCTCTCTATTCAGAACAACTTTTATTCAGAAGAAGGGGATTAAAAATCTAAAAGAAAATATTTTAAGAGAAACGAAGAAATATTTGAAAAAGGCCGGCCTTCCCTACGATGATTTTTCCGCAGGGTTTTATATCGATTTTGACAAAAGTTATTCAGAAGCTTACAAATATGAGAACGAGAGTATATGGATCCTGGATGATGATCAAAAAGCCATTGAGTTTTCAAAAGCAGCAGACACCAAACACATTATTGCATTAACTCAACCGGTTGTTAAACCGTATGTGGTACACCCAAAAGAGATTAATTTAGATTTGCACTAACTGTATTCAGGATATCCGTCAGATCCTTCTCTTTGAAAGGTTTTCTTAGAAGTGCGTTAAACCCTTTGCTATGCAGGGACTCTTTACTGTTGTAGAATGAACTTGCAGTAACGGCAACAATCGGAAGATTTTCCAATGTATAGCCATTCTTCCTTAAATTTTTGGCTGCTTCTAATCCATCCATAACAGGCATACTTATGTCCATCAAAATCAGATCAACGGACTCATTCTCAAATTTCTTCAAAGCTTCCTGTCCATTTACGGCTTCACTCACATCGTAGCCCATTCTCTTAAGCATAATCTTCAGAACCGTTCGATTGATCGGCACATCATCAACAATCATCACATGCTTAATCTCTTTCTTTTCACGATTGCTAATTACATTGCCTGAATCATGATCCGAGAGTAATTTTTGAATTTTGGTCTTTAATTCGAATGATTGGGTATTTATTGTTTCTAAATACTCCCTGTTCTCCTCGCTGATATCTTCCTGATTTTTTAAAATCTCTGAGTACCCTACAATCGCATTGAGTGGAGTATTAATATCATGTAGCCAATCTCTCTTCTCTTTCTTTCCCTTGCCGGTTAAAACGTGGTCTGATATCTTAAATAGGCTCCCTAATAGTTGGCCGTCGTGAGTGGTTACAGGCGCTCGCCGGCATGTTACTCTATGATTATTAAGAGTAAGTTCAACAGATTGCTTTTGGGTAATGGAATTTGAATTTAGAACGAATGATTTTAGATTTTCAGGGATTGTAATCTCAGAAAATGATTGATTGTCAACCGATCCTTCATCAAGATTAAACAGTTCCAGAAAATGGTCGTTGGCAAACTTAAGAACATTCTTTTGATCCAGTATAAAATCGGCCGTATCTGAATATTTTGTTACAGCCTGTAAGAAATGATGCTGTTCATTTGTGGTCAGGGTAAAAGAATCCGTTTTCCTGTTTTTAATAAACAGGTATGCCACCAGTGAAAACACCATTAATAGAGTTATTAAATAGATCTGATTGGTCAAGCTGTAGAGCCAAATCTCATTTAATAAATAGAACTGATATGTGTTGGTAATTGCTTCCATTATATAGTAATAGAAACTAATGCATATATACCTCTTAGTGCAGTTAGTTTTTTTTAACTATATACAAACTGCCACAGGAAGGCCTGTTTTTGGTTAAACTTTTTTAAGTTTAACAAAGTCGAACTCATTATGTTCCTCTCTCCAGTACTCTTTCCAAGTTGAACCCACAAGTTCTCTGTACTCCGGAAAAAATGCATCTCCCTTAAATTCCTTTTTTATCTCCGTAATGATCAGTTCATCGGCTTTGTCAATAGTCTGCCGGTAGATCTCTCCCCCTCCTATTATAAACACTTTCTCGTTATCACTTAAATACTCAAGGGCCTTATCTATGGATGCAAAACTTTTTACATGATCGTAAGACTTCGATCTGCTTAAAACAATATTTTCACGACCGGGCAAAGGTTTTTCATTTAACTCTTCAAATACAACTCTGCCCATCACGATGGGGTAACCTAAAGTTTGTTTCTTGAAGAATTTTAAATCTTCACTGTAATGCCATGGCAGTTCCCCATTTTTTCCAATCACTAAATTGGGGTCATGAGCTGCAATCAATATCAGCTTCATACAGCCACCGGGAATTTAATCGGTGGATCCGGGTCGTATCCTTCGAGTTTGAAATCTTCGAATTCAAGCTGGTCAATAGGTTTGTTCGCAATTTTCAGGTTAGGAAGCTTTTTGGGTTCTCTTTTAAGCTGCTCTTTCAACCCATCGATGTGATTCTCATAAATATGTGCATCAACAATTGTATGTGCAAATATCCCCGGCTTCAACCCAACTTCCTGCGCTATTGCTAGTGTTAATGCTGAGTAACAAGCTAAATTGAATGGGATTCCCAATGCTATGTCACCCGAACGCTGAGTTAAATGACAGTTCAGTTTACCGTCACTAACATTAAATATATACATGATGTGGCATGGCGGAAGATTCATCTCTTCCAATAAACCGGGATGCCAGGTCGACACCACAATTCGCCTGCTATTAGGATTTGATTTTAACATATCGATAGCGCGTTGAACCTGGTCAAATTCATCATAAGACCAATCCTTTTCTCTATTCTCTCCCTGCTTTGGATATGAACTTCCATCCTTTGCTTTAAGCGAAGGAAATCGCCTCCACAATACCGGATAGATTGGTCCCACGTATCCATCTTCATCAGCCCAGGCATCCCAGATATGAACGTCCTTTTCATCACGCAGCCATTTAATATGATCGTCCCCTCTCAGGTACCACAACAGTTCGTGAATAACAGATTTAAAGTATACTTTTTTTGTAGTAAGAAGAGGGAACCCTTCTGCAAGATCAACTTTATAGAACTCAGCAAAATTTGAAAGAGTATCGGTTCCGGTTCGGTTTTCTTTTCGAACTCCGTGCTCTAATACACGGCTTACGAGATCTAAATAGACTTGCATAATAGATTTTTCTGATTAAAGTACAACTCCTGTTAACAGTGCGACAGCAATACTGAAGTAGATGAATATTCCAGTAACATCAACCAATGTAGCTACAAACGGTGCTGATGTGACGGCGGGGTCTAAACCAACCTTAGACATAATAAATGGCAACATGGATCCACTTAAATTTCCAAATAAAACCACGCCAATTAAACTCATTCCTACAGTTAACGACTGTAGAAAAACTGTAATTGTGAACGGTTCACCTCTAAAAACCATCCAGGTTGAAATAACGACTGTTCCCATTATTCCAAGAACAGCTCCTAATAGTAAACCGGACATCAGCTCTCTTCTCAGAACCATAAACCAGTCTGATAATTTTAAATCGTCGGTTGAAATAGCTCGAATAATCAGTGTCGCTGCCTGTGAACCTGAATTTCCGCCACTTGAAATAATCATTGGAATAAATAATGCAAGTACTGCTGCTTTAGCTAATGTATCTTCAAAACCGGCCATTGCAGTTACGGTAAACATTTGTCCCAAAAAAAGTAATATAAGCCAGCCTACACGTTTACGGACCATTTCAGAAATGAGCGTCTGAGAATAGTTGTTATCCAGAGCACTCATACCGGCCATCAGCTGCATATCCTCGGTAGTCTCCTCTTCTGCAACATCCAGAACATCATCAACGGTTACGATTCCAACCAAAATTCCATCAGAATCTACCACCGGAAGCGCCACACGGTCGTACTTACTCAACATTTTTACTGCCTCTTCCTGGTCATCAAAAGCGCTGAGTGCTTCAAAAGAGTTGTCCATAATATCTTCGATTTTCAAATCGGGATCAGCTATGATAAGCTGATTCAATCGAAGATCATCAATTAGTTTTTCCTCTTCGTTTACTACATAAATAACGTTTACCGTTTCAGCATTACGCCCATATTTTCGGATATGACTCAAGCTACGGTCAATCGACCAATCCCCTTTAATTTTTACATAATTGGTGGTCATCAAACGACCCACACTTTCCTGGGGATATCCCAAAAGACGACGAACTTGAGCAATATTCTCAGAATCCATTGAATTCAGGACTCTTTGGGTTAAACCGCCGGGAAGCTCCTCCATTAGAGCAACTCTTTCATCAGGCTCAAGATTGTTCATTACATCGCTTAGCTGCTGACGGCTAAAAACTTCTAAGAGCTCCACACCTTTACCTGAACTCAAGTAGGTAAAAACGTCTGCAGCTTTACTCTTTTTCAGAAGACGAAATATAACAACAGCAACCTCCGGTTCAAGGTCCTCCAGAAGTTCAGCAACATCTACAGCCGGAACATCTTCCAGTGATTCCTTGATTGTAATCCACTCTTTTTTGCGGATCAGCTCATCAAATTCGGGTTTTAGCAGTTGTGCAATCATTTCTTCAATAAAAAATCAGAGTATTCTGATTGAAAGGTTTTCAAAGATAAATCAATCAATCAGCAGAAGCTAACTGATAAAACATTTATTTTTTGACATCTAATTTCTCGATGGCTTTTTTAGCAGCCGCCTGTTCTGCTTTCTTTTTGCTTTTCCCGGATCCGAATCCAAGCTCTACTCCATCAAAATAGACCGCTACCTGAAATGTTTTGTCATGACCCGGCCCCTCTTCAGATATTACCTTATAAACAGGCAGTGATGCACTTTCCGATTGAAAATGCTCCATCAAAACACTTTTATAGTTGTCAATCTTATTCTCAAGTGTCTTAAAATCGAGAAATCGATTTACATTGCTAAGAACAAAACTGAATGTAAAAGAGTAGCCTTTAGAGATATAAATAGCCGCAACTACAGATTCGTAGACATCTGCCAAAATACTTTTTGAAAACTCTATGCCCTGCCCTGTAGATCGTTCTCCAACTTCCAGTACTTTATGAAACTCTAAATTCTCGGCAATTGCTGCAAGAGTATCACCTTTAACAATTTTTGAGCGGAGTTTAGTAAGAAATCCTTCGTTTTGAGTGGGATATTTTTCAAAGAGAATTTCTGTAACAATAAGATCAAGAACTGCGTCGCCTAAAAATTCAAGTCGTTCGTAAGTCTCGTGCGATTCATAAAGTTCACTATCAACGATAGAACGATGGCGAAAGGCTTGAGTGAAAACAGCTCGATCTTTGGGTGGGATCGAAAAGCCAAGAGAATTTTCAAGAGTTTTTAGTCGAGCTGTAGACTCAGGTTGATCCGAAGCAGAACCTCTTCTAAACCATTCCTTCAGCCGATCTATCATAGAGTTTACTCTTCAAATTTCTTAAATACCAATGTTGTATTGTGGCCGCCAAAACCAAATGCATTATTCATTGCATAATTAATATCTCTGACTTCAGCTTCGTTGGCGGTGTAGTTCAGATCACATTCGGGATCGGGCGTGTCTAAATTAATGGTTGGCGGCACAGTACCATGATATATGGACAACAATGTAGCCAAGGATTCTGCTGCACCAGCAGCACCCAGCATGTGACCGGTCATGGATTTTGTAGAGTTTAAATTTATTTTATAAGCGTGATCACCAAATACTCGCTTTATCGAGTTGGTTTCTGCAATATCGCCAAGTGGGGTGGACGTCCCGTGCATATTGATGTGATCAATATCTTCCGGTTTTATTCCAGCCATCTTTAAGGCATTGGTTAATGCCAGGTGAACCCCATTTCCATCAGGATCGGGAGCAGTGATATGATAAGCATCTGCTGAAAAACCGTATCCTACAATTTCTCCGTATATTCTGGCCCCTCTTTCAAGTGCTGAATCCAAAGATTCCAGAAACAGCATTGATGCGCCTTCAGATAAGACAAAACCGTCTCTGTTTTTATCAAAGGGTCTTGACGCTTTTTCAGGTTCATCATTACGAGTAGATAGCGCCTTCATTGAAGAAAATCCGGCAACTCCAATTTCCCATACCGGAGCTTCAGTACCTCCGCAGAGGGCCATATCCGCATGACCATATTTGATCTGATCGTATGCGAGGCCAATGTTATGAGAACCGGTTGCACATGCGGATACAGCACAGAAGTTTGCGCCTCTAAATCCATATTTTATGGAAATTTGTCCGGCAGGCATGTCCGGAATTAACATGGGTATAAAGAAGGGTGAAACACCTCTCGGACCATATTTATCGTGAGACAGTGACTGATCGTAAAAGGTTTTCATTCCACCAATACCGGTACCAATCAAAACAGCAACACGATCTTTATCAATTTTTTCAAGATCTATTTTACTGTCTTCGATGGTTTCATCAGCAGCAATCATCCCATATTGTGTAACCGGATCTAACCTTCTGGCTTCTTTTCGATCGAAGTGATTGTTCGAATCATAGTCTTCAATTTGACCGGCAAATTTTGTTGGATAATTGGATGTGTCGAAGTGGGTAATTGGGCGTACACCACTTTTACCGGAAACAAGACCGTTCCAGAAATCCGGAGCGGTCTTACCCAGTGGTGTAAACGCGCCTATGCCCGAGATAACGACTCTGCGTTCAGTCATTGGCGGTTAGTTAGTTTATGTAAAGTTTAGTAGAACTAAGACTTTTCTTGAATATACTTAACAGCATCCCCTACAGTGGCGATGTTTTCAGCATCTTCATCAGGAATACTAAGATCAAATTCTTTTTCGAATTCCATGATCAGTTCAACGGTATCGAGTGAATCAGCACCAAGGTCGTTAGTGAAGTTAGCTTCTGCAACTACTTCTGATTCATCTACACCAAGTTTATCAACTATAATGGATTTTACTTTTGCTTCAACATCTTGTGACATATGAGTCCTATCGATTTGAATTATTGGTTTATAAGTGTGTGTTAAGTTTTTTGACATGCAGAAAATACAACATATCAGTGTAAAAAAACATGAGTCATAAAAGACTCTGCTAATTTATAAAAAATTACATTGCCATACCGCCATCTACACGTAGAACTTCTCCCGTGATATAAGAGCTAAGGTCTGAGGCTAAAAATGCAACTACGTTAGAAACTTCTTCAGGGTTCCCTGCGCGTCCTAACGGTGTTTCCTGTTTAATAGATTCTAAAACTTTTTCATCTAACTTTTCTGTCATTTCGGTCATTATATATCCCGGGGCCACTACATTAGCTCTGATATTACGGCTGGCCAACTCTTTAGCGTATGACTTCGTAAAACCGATTAAACCGGCTTTTGAGGCAGAGTAATTACTTTGCCCTGCATTTCCGGATATTCCAACTACGGATCCAATATTGATAACAGATCCTCCACGAGCTCTCATCATAGGTTTAGCAGCCGCTTTGCTGTAGTTAAATACACTCTTTAAATTGGTATCAATAACGGCGTCCCACTGCTCCTCGTTCATTCGTAAAATGAGGTTATCTTTTGTGATACCTGCGTTATTTACCAATACATCCAGGGACCCCCAATCTTCAATAACTTTTGAAATGACTTCTTCCGCTTTTTCAAAACTAGCCGCATCCGCTTGCAAGGCCAACCCTTTGGAGCCCGACTTCTCAATTTCTTTCACAACCTCGTTGGCTGCATCTGCTGATCTCGAATACGTTACAGCAACATTCGCTCCCAGTTTTGATAAGGTTAGAGCTATAGCTTTACCTATTCCACGGCTGCCGCCTGTTACAATACAGTTTTTACCTTTTAAATCCATTACTCGTAACCTTCAATGTTTGCATTTTTCAACGTTCGTTTCACAAGTCCTTGCAGAACTTTTCCGGGGCCTATCTCAATAAAATCAGTTGCACCGGCAGCTTCCATATTTTTCAGTGTATCTGTCCATTTAACCGGGTTTGTTAACTGAAATATCACATTCTCTTTGATAATATCCGGCTCTGTAGTGCCTTCTCCTGTAACATTGCTGTAAACCGGTATTTTAGCTGCAGAAAAATCAATTTCAACAACTCTTCTTTTAAAAGCTTTATAAGCCGGTTCCATGAGCGGTGAATGAAATGCTCCGCTCACCGGTAGAAGTTTTGCCAGTCTGCATCCTTGATCTTTCGCCATCTCTACCGCTTTCTCAACGGCTTCAACATCTCCGGAAATAACCAGTTGTCCCGGTGAATTATAATTCGCTGCAACAACAGGCTTTCCTACTTTACTGGTTGCTTCTTCACATATACGGTCTACAACATCATCATCCATTCCAATGATAGCAGCCATCGTACCCGGCTGTTGATGGCCTGCTTCCTGCATTAATTTTCCTCGTAAACTTACAAGATCAAGAGCGGTTTCGAATGACAGAACACCGGCTGCTACCAGTGCGCTAAACTCTCCGAGGCTGTGACCCGCTACCATATGGGGTTTCATATTTATTTTTTCAAACAGTGCAACTGAATGCGTAAAAATAGCCGGTTGAGTAAATTTTGTTTGGGTCAGCTTATCCTGAGGACCTTCAAACATGATTGTTGCCAGATCATAACCCACAATTTCGTTAGCCTGGTCCAGTCTCTTTTTAAACTCAGCGTCCGAATCGTAGTGATCCTTGGCCATACCTACTTTTTGTGAACCTTGTCCCGGAAAAAGTATCGCTTTCATTATTTACTCCATTTTAAATAGATGGCACCCCATGTTAATCCACCGCCAAAAGCCGATAGAATAATCTTGTCGCCTTTATTTAACTTATCTTTCCAGTCGTATAAACAGAGCGGAATGGTTGCTGCGGTAGTATTGCCATATTTATTAATATTGACCATTACTTTATCTTCGCTGAGCCCCATTCTTCTGGCTGTAGCGTTAATTATACGTAAATTTGCCTGATGTGGTACCAACCAGGCAACGTCATCGGCTGAAAGGTCATTTTTCTTCATTATTTCAAGCGAAACATCAGCCATTCCTTCTGTCGCTTTTTTAAACACAGAACGGCCATCCTGTCTAATATAATGCAATTTGTTCTTTACCGTTTCTTCGGTTGCAGGATTCAAACTTCCACCCGCCGGTTGATAAAGCATACAGTTTTCATCTCCATCTGTGTATTGCACAAAATCAACGATACCTTCATCTTGGTCGGTCTCCTCAAGAACAACTGCACCAGCGCCGTCTCCAAAAAGAATACATGTGGTTCTGTCCGTAAAGTCCATGATGGAACTCATTTTATCAGCGCCAATGACTAATGCTTTTTTAATACGTCCGGATTCAATCATTGAGCCGGCTGTAGAAAGGGCAAACAGAAAGCCTGAGCAGGCTGCTGAGAGATCAAAGCCGAAAGCTTTTTTTGCACCAATTCTCTTCTGAACCAAAGCAGCTGTAGCAGGAAACAAATAGTCGGGAGTTACGGTGGCCACAATTATTAAATCGATCTCTTCCGCATCAACGCCGGCATCTTTTAAAGCATCTTCCGCTGCATGCGTTGCCATGAACGACGTAGCTTTATCTGGATCTTTTAAAATTCTGCGTTCAGCAATACCTGTTCTGGACCTGATCCACTCATCGTTGGTATCTACGTGCTTTTCCAGTTCTTCGTTTGTCATCACATAGTCGGGGAGATATTTACCCACACCGGTGATTTTTGATCGCTTTAAAGCCATTAAATTCTTGTAAGATTAGTTTAGAGAAGCTACAATTTTATCATTCAGCTTATGACTAACGCATTGAGCTGCGTTCAATATCATATTTTTGATTGCCATTGGTGAACTGCCACCATGTCCAACCAAGCTTGTTCCATTGACGCCCAAAAAAGGTACTCCGCCAACATGTTCATAGTTGAAGGTATTGAGTCCTTTTGTAAGTATTGTATAGAGCTGTTTCTGAACTTCCGGAGCTACCTGCTCCTCTTCCATCGTTTTTGAAAGAAGCATTTTCAAAACACCGGGTATGGATTCTCCAAATTTGAGAATCACGTTACCTGTAAAACCATCGGTGAGGTATATATCTGTGGCCCCGTATAAGATATCTTTTCCTTCAATGTTGCCTTTAAATCCATCTAATTCACTTAACAGCTTATAAACTTCTTTATGGCAATCTGTACCTTTTTCAGGTTCTTCACCGATATTGAGAAGACCAATGGAGGGATTGGATTTATTTAGAATTTCTTTCGCAAATATGGATCCCATTTTTGCGAACTGAAGATACATTTCCGGTTTAAGTTCCAGATTTGCACCTGCATCTATAAGCAGACTGATGCCCTTCAAGGTAGGATAAGTCGCGGATATTGTGGGTCTCATCACACCTTCAAGCTTTCCCAGAATAAAAGTGGATGCTGCCAAAAGTGCGCCTGTATTTCCGGCACTCACAAATGCGTCACAATCGCCTTTTTTGTGCGCAGAAATCCCCATTGTTATGGAAGATGCTTTTTTGCTTTTAACAGCTGATGACGGGGATTCATCCATACCAATAACCTCAGGGGCATGTTGTATATGAAGACGACTTTTATCGTACTCAAGCCCGAGCAGTTCCTTCTGTACTAAATCTTCAGGACCTAAAAGTAATATCTGAATTGAATCATCAACCTTGAGGGCATCAACAGCACCAAGTACAGGGTTTTTTGGATAATGATCTCCGCCTGCAGCATCAACAGCTATCAGCATTTTTCCCTTATTTAATTATTTGGAAACATTCAGTACCTGTCGACCACGGTAGTGACCGCACTCCATACAAACATGATGGTACCGATGCATAGCACCGCAATTTGAACATTCAGCCAATGGGATTTCAGCTACCCGATGGTGTGATCGTCTTTTGTCTCTGCGGGTTTTGGATGTCTTTCTTTTAGGATGCGCCATTTTTACAGTTTATTAATTTACTTTAGTTTTTTCAGTTCTTCCCACCTGGGATCAATCAGTTCCTCTTCATCTGGTTGAGGTCCAAACGATTGAGTTTCAAATTTTTTTGGATTTCCATCTGAATCTAACAAGTCAGGATGAATTTTACGAATCGGAAGATTCAATAATATTGTATCCCTGACCTCTTTGTCTATACTAACAACAAGATCATCTGTCGGAATTTGTTTTATTGCACCTTCATCGGTTTCACTTTCTTCAATCGGATTTGGTTCAAACAAAATGTGGTAAGAACCTTCCGTGTTGTAAACAAATGGTTTCAATGTTCGGTCGCAGATCAAATTTAAATCTGCAGTTACATTGAACTTCACCTGAATAAAATGATCTGTCTTATAAAAATTTACATCAACAGTCGCTTTTTTTAGTGAAACCTCATCGTTAAAATCTAGTTCAGCATCCCCCAGAGCAATAGTTCTATTGCTTTCACCATCAGGTATTTCCTGGAGCCGAAATGTTAGTTTTGACGTATTCACGATAGCTTACAAAAATAAAAATATATCTTTTGGAAAGCAATTTAATTAAACAATCCGTAGAGCCGCTGTTCAACAAGTGTAATAACCTTTCCTAAATCTTCACTGTTATTCACAAAATCGAGATCATCAGTATTGATAATGAGCTTTTGGTGTTCATAACGTTCAATCCAGTTTTCGTACAAACCGTTTAACCTCTCCAGGTACTCAATCCGAATGGTATTCTCATAATTTCTACCTCTCTGCTGAATTTGCCGGACAAGAGTTGGCACTTCTGCCCGAAGGTATATCAGCAGATCAGGTGGTCTCAGGTAGTTCACCATTTCGTGAAACAGGGCTTTATAATTCTTATAATCCCTGTCGGTCATTAACCCCATATCAAACAGGTTTTTAGCAAATATTTCAACATCTTCGTAGATGGTCCGATCCTGAATCAAATTTAGCTCAGACTCCTGTATCTCTTTCTGATGGCGGAATCTGCTCGATAAAAAGTAAATCTGCAGATTAAAACTCCATCGCCTCATGTCGTCATAAAAATCGGACAGATAGGGATTGTCATCTACAGATTCGTAGTATGGCTTCCAATTAAAGTTTTTCCCCAACAGTTTAGTAAGGGAGGATTTACCTGCGCCTATATTTCCGGCAATAGCTACGTATTTATTTCTGCTACTTTCTTTATCCATTCTCGATTTAGTTTTTGCCTAACAAACGGTACATCGCCTGTTTGTAATTCTCTACTCCGGGTTGATTAAATGGATTTACGTTTAACATATAGACGTAAACAGCAGTCATTAATTCATAGAAATAGATCAGCTGTCCCAGTTGTTGAGCATTCAGCTTTTCAATTAAAATCCTTACAACCGGTACTCCTCCTTCAATATGAGCCTGAACAGTACCCTGTTGAGCGCTCTTATTTATATCGTGAAACAGTTTGCCATCAAGATATCCAAGTTGGTCCGTATCTGAATTCACATCCGGAACTTTGAAATTAGAAATCGGGGATTCGACCACGAAAAGTGTCTCCATCATATTTCGTTGTCCCTGCTGAATCATTTGCCCAATACTGTGAAGATCCGTTGAATATCCGGCAACAGCGGGAAACAATCCCATGCCCTCTTTACCTTCACTTTCACCGAGCAGCTGCTGCGTCCAGTACGCAAACCCCATCAATTCCGGCTCAAAAGATCCGATCACATCCATTGCCACTCCTTTTTTATGCATCAAATATCGGAATGCTGAATAATTCAGTACAGTTTCAGTATCGGTTTCTAAATGCTCATACTCAGAAACAGCACCATAATAGAGCGTCTGAATATCAATCCCGGCAACGGATATGGGAAGCAAGCCGACCGGAGTTAATACTGAGTACCTCCCACCAATATCTTCGGGAATGATATACTTGGAATAGCCCTCTTCTTCAATAATCTTATTTAGTACACCACCCTCTTTCCCGGTCGTGGCAATAATTCTATCCTTTACATCATCGTAAAACTCATGCATCCATTTTCTGATAGTGCGAAATGCCAATGCCGTTTCCAGGGTTGAACCTGATTTTGAAATTACGTTCAAATAAACGCTTTTGGGTTCACCATCACTTTTGGGCGTTTGCAGATACTTCATCAACTGCTCCAGGTACCGACCACTCATATGATGACCTGCAAACAGGATCTCAGGTCCATTTGAATTGAACGGAAGGTTGAGCGCTTCAATAATCGCTTTTGCACCGGTAAATGATCCTCCAATACCGCAAACAATAAATACGTCGGCGTCTTCTCGAATTTCCGCTGCATGTTGAGCTATTTTATCCAGTTCAGCATCATTTGGCTCTGCCAGAATTCGACGCCAGCCAAGCCAATTGCTTCCCGGCCCTGTGCCTTCAACTACTTTCGTAAATGCACTCTTTGCATGATCGATAGCCTCGTCAAATTCACTATCCTCTACAAACTCCAGTGCTTCTTTTAAATCAACGTTAATCATAACTACCTCAACATTTTCGCTAATTCAACAAGATCGAAATTGATATCTTTCTTCTTGCCAAAAGTCATTTTCAGCGGAGTCAATTTTATTTTATTGTTCACTACACCAACCATAACCTGACTGTGTCCTTCATTTATGACGGAAACAGCCGCCGATCCTAATCGACTGGCCAATACCCTATCTCTTGCAGTTGGATTACCACCTCGCTGTACGTGACCCAAAATACAAACTCTCATTTCATATTTACTGAAATCGGGTTTTAGTTCTTCCGATATTTTTAGAGCACCGCCTGTTTCGTCGCCTTCAGCGATAACAACCAAACTGCTTCTTCTTTGTTCACTTAAAACTTTATTTAATGATGATTTAACTTCATCAATATCTGTGAGTGATTCCGGCAGCAAGATGAGTTCTGCACCACCGGCAATGCCTGTCTCGAGAGCAATAAAACCTGCATCGCGCCCCATTACTTCAACAAGAAAAAGCCGATCGTGTGCATCGGCTGTATCACGAATTTTGTCAATAGCCTCCATGGCCGTATTTAGGGCAGTATCATAACCTATCGTTTCGTCTGAACCAACCAAGTCGTTATCAATAGTGGCAGGTACGCCGATTACATTAACATCATGCTCATTACCAAGAAGAGCAGCACCCTGAAAGGTACCGTCGCCGCCTATTGTAATGAGAGCGTCTATATCATTTTTTGAAAGTATTTTTGCAGCTTCTTTTCTTCCTTCCGGGGTACGAAACTCTTCACATCTTGCAGATTTTAAAACCGTCCCTCCTCTTTGAATGATGTTAGAAACGTCTTTTGAAGTCACTTCAAATATATCACCGGTAATTAATCCCTTATATCCATGTCTAATTGCAACTACTTGTAAATCAAGTGAATGAGCAGTTCGAACGATTGCCCTGAATGCTGCATTCATACCGGGGGAGTCTCCCCCACTTGTGAGAACACCTATTTTTTTCAAAATTCAAAAATTTAGATTCATAGTAAATTTGAATAAGTTGTAAAACTAAACAGCCCTTCATCCTTGCGCAAATATTTAATCAGTTTATTCTTACTTTTCAGCCAAATAAAAAAAGTTAAAACTATAGATGGCCGAAGTGGCAGCACAACAGATATCAGATAAAGCAACCAAACAGCACTCCCTAAAAGAGATTACGTCTCCAATTCAGGAGAATCTCACTACTTTCAGAACCTTTTTTAAAGAAGAGCTGAGAAGTGACGTTTTTGTCTTAGATCAAATTATTCAGTACCTGTTACGTCAGAAGGGAAAAGAGATACGGCCTACACTTGTATTTATGACTGCCAGAATGTTTGGAAATGTTGATAAACGCAGTTTCGTGGCGGCTACCATGATTGAACTGCTTCATACTGCTACACTCATTCATGATGACGTGGTGGATGAGTCTGATCTGCGAAGAGATTTCTTAAGCATAAACAAGCTGTGGAAAAATAAGGCCGGTGTGCTTCTTGGTGATTTTCTTCTTTCAAAAGGACTTTTGGTAGCCCTCGACTACAAAGAGTATGAATTACTACATGTGCTATCCGATGCCGTTCGAAAAATGAGTGAAGGTGAGCTGAGACAGCTTAAAACATCGAAGCTCTTTAATATGACGGAAGAACGCTACTATCAGATCATATCAGAAAAAACTGCCAGTTTGATCTCTGCCTGCTGTGAATGCGGGGCAATCGCTGTTACAGACGATAAAGAGATTATCAGCAGTATGAAGGAGATTGGGATGAATATTGGCATCGCTTTTCAAATTAAAGACGATCTGTTTGATTATGGCATTGATGACGTGGGTAAACCAACCCGAAACGATATTCAGGAGAGAAAGGTAACTTTACCGCTTATTAAAGCTCTTGAGAAAGCTCCTGTTTCTGAACAGTTGAAGATCAGGCGACTGATGAAAAAACGTAAGAAAAAATCGGCCAACGTCAATGAAATTGTGAACTTCGTTCATCAATACGACGGATTAAAAGCTGCCGAAGAGACGATGCAGGATTACGCTTCTAAAGCTCTTACTTCACTCAATGAACTGCCCATTAAAAAGGGTTTAGAGGATTTTGAAGACTTAATTCGTTTTATCATCAACAGAAAAAAGTAGTTTGTAATGAAACACCTTTTTCTGTCTGATGTACATCTTGGTGCATTTTCTGATCAAAAAAATGACAGGCTTGAAAATGAACTGATCGAATTGGTGCAATTCTCCATCGATGAGGAAATTCAGCTTCACATACTTGGTGACCTTTTCGACTACTGGATGGAATTTGGAAATGTAGTCCCCAAAATTGGCCGGCGGTTGCTTCATCAACTCTCAGAATACAATCAATCATTTAGGCCGGCTACCTATATTACGGGTAACCACGACAACTGGACGCAGGGATATTTTGAAAAGTTAGGGTTTGATATTCTCACAGACTACAAATCTCTCCAAATTGATACTCTGAAAATATTTTTACATCACGGCGACGGCTTAAGCAATTCTGAGTATGGCCTCAAAAGGCCATTTTATCATCGCATTTTAAGACACCCTGCTTTTACAAGAACCTATCAACTCATTTTCGGAGCAGAATCCGGAATCGATTTAATGAGGCAATTTTCGAACTACAGCAGAAATAATCCGGACCAGGATCCCGGGAGATTAAATAAGTGGTCGAAGCAATTTCTAAGAGAATCAGACTATGATTATGTAATTTGCGGCCACGATCATTTACCAAGAGTGGAAACATTCTCTTTTGGTACATATATAAATCTGGGTACCTTTTTCAAGGATAAAACCGTTGCATTGTATACCAACAAAGGAATAGAACTCGTTAGATGGAATGCAGACGACAGACGATTTGATAATCTAAACTATTTACACACAGAAATTTAAAGATGAGCGATAACGAGCACAACATCGATATGGACCGGTACTTTGATGACCCGGAGTATCGAAAAAGTGTAATGGGAAAGAACAAAGAGAAAAATCCCAAAAAGAATAACAAATCGGGTGACAAATCACTGAAGAAAAAAATTTATCTCTACGGAGGAGTCTCTCTCCTTTTATTGATCGTTCTTGGTGCAGGATATTTTGTTTATCTATTACAGGCTCTTCCCTCAATTCAGGAATTAGAAAATCCTCAGACAGCTATAGCTACTGAAGTTCGCAGCCGGGACGGAGCTGTACTTGATCGGTATTACGTGGAAAACAGAACGTTTGTAACGATTGAAGAAATTTCACCAAACATAATAAATGCATTAATCGCTACAGAAGATCATCGCTTTTTTAACCACTGGGGGATTGATCTTCGCAGAATTGCCGGACTCCCTTACTATTGGATTCAAGGTAGAATTCAAGGCGGGTCAACCATCACCCAACAGTTAGCCCGGAATCTCTATCGAGATATCGGTTTCGAAGTTTCTGTTACACGAAAACTTCGAGAGATGATTACGGCCATTCAGATCGAAAATAATTACACAAAGCGTGAAATTATTGAAATGTATCTGAATACCGTAGAATTCAGCAACAGCGCTTTTGGCATAGAACAGGCTGCTCGCACTCACTATGGAAAACCTTCAAGTGATATCACTGTACCCGAAGCCGCTACTCTTATCGGGCAGTTAAAAGCCGTTTATGCATATAATCCAAGACGGTTCCCCGAGCGTGCAAAATCCAGGCGAAATGTTGTTCTCCTTCAGATGTTTAACAGAGGCTTTATCAGTAATGAAATTTTTCAAAACCTTCGCCAGGAAGATATTCAGTTAAACTATCAACCCCCATCAAGATCAGGCAGAGAGAGCCGTTATTTTGGTGAATATGTACGCCTTCGAGTTCAGGATTGGGCTGATGAAAACGGTTACGACCTGTTTACAGACGGACTCGTTATTTACACTACAATAGACTCAAGGTTACAGCGGCATGCTGAACGTGCTGTTCAGGAAAAACTCTTGGAATTTCAGCCCAAATTTGCAGAGGAGTGGACTTCCCGTGACGGAGATTACATGGATGAATACTGGGAAAAATACCCACAGTTCCTAAGAGAGTACATGCGGGAAACAGACCGGTATAAAAATGCATTTCAGAAATACAATACGGATCAGGAGTCTGTTGTTTTTGCTGAATTGATGGCCGATTCTGCCTATGTAGATTCGGTTAAACGAGTCAAAACCAAACTTCAGGCAAGTTTTACCGCTGTAGACCCGAATAACGGAAATGTATTAGCTTGGGTTGGAGGAGCAGATTTCGGATCACAACAATTTGACCATGTTCACCAGGCAAGACGTCAAGCCGGATCTACTTTCAAACCATTCGTTTATGCCGTAGCCATTGACAACGGTTACATGCCTTATCATAAATTTTCAAAATTCCCTACCAGTTTTATTGAGTCAAGCGGCAGACTATGGAGTCCGAAGGATCCTTCCGTTCCGTCCGGACCTGAAATGGTTCCGCTTCGGGAAGCTTTAGCCCGAAGTTTGAACAATATTACGGTACGGTTGCTGCCTGAGATTGCCGGGGCACCGGGCACAAACAGAGCAAATGATTTAATGCCCGCCGCCAGAAAAATTGCAGAAATGGCTTCTAATTTGGGAATAGATATGTCAGATTCTCAAGTCTACCCTTCCATTGCTTTGGGAACTACAGAAGTTTCGTTACTCGAGTTGGTGAGTGCTTATACAACATTTGTAAATCAAGGGGTTCATATTGAACCTTTAGCAATAACCCGGATAGAGGATCGTGAAGGTAATATACTGGCCGAGTTCAACCCTGAATTCAACCCGGAAGCTATCAGTCCTGAAACGGCATATATGATGATTGATATGATGCGTGGGGTAATTCGCGGTGGTGACGGATACCATGGCACAGGAGTTCGGCTAAGAAATGTTTACGGAGTTCAACAAGATGTTGCCGGAAAAACCGGGACCACGCAAAACAGTGCTGATAACTGGTTTGTAGCCATGATGCCGCACATAGTAATGGGTTCATGGGTTGGCGGTGAAGATCGCAGAATTCGCTTTCCAACAGACGACCCTACAAGTATTGGTCAGGGTGCCCGCACAGCCCTCCCTATTGTCGGTCAGTTCATCAACTCTGTAACTTCCGATCCTGATGCGCCCTGGAGCTATGACGCTTTTGAGCAGCCACCGGGATTTGTTATGCCGGAAGATCCCGCTGATAGAGAGCGTGATGACCGGAGGGGAAGAATTGGCTGGTAAAGCGATCAATGTGACCGGAGTAACCAGAGTATTTCTTATTTCGTTGCTACTGTGTAGTTTGATTGCCGGCTGTAATCAATCTCAAGACGGGAAAAGCTCTGAAACCCAAAGTGATTCCAAGACACTAACGGTTTCAAATCTTTACGGAAAGTGCGGCGACATTTTATTTGCTGCTTTGTATCACCTGCCCAATACACAACAGTTTTTTGAAAATCCTGACAAATTGATTGGACAGCCGGCATACTATTTTTCCGATTTACTGACTCAAGAGTCGAAAGAGAACATTTTGATGCAGCTTGCTCAACACTATAAGCAAGCTGACGGAAATGATGAATTGGTACTTTTGAACAGATCAATCAACCAGTGGTGTGAAGCTTATCAAACAATTCAAAGCCTTCAGCATCAGCAGAGTTATGAAGAGTTTTTAGCAGAATTATTCAAAAGTGATCGATTTGAATATCTGTTTTATCAATATTCTGAGTCACCAATTTTTCAAAGCAACGAATTTTCAGCTTTCGAAAAGGTTGCTTCACTTAGCTCAGCCCAGGGGCAAAATATAGTTTCTACACTTTCTACAGACCTTGCAATGCAGTCGCCTACTAAATTCGAAATCGATATATCAGCCCTCAAAGATCTTTATCAACCCTGACCATTTTCTGTCGAACTTTACGTGAGCTTTAAATTTTAGGATTTCATCAAATTTCCGTTTGTGTTGTACTCCGTAAATTTTTTAAAAAAGTGTTCAAAGTTGGGTCGAAAACCTGCTATATTCCACACGTAATTTCGTTGACTTTCCGTTGATGTGGCGGTAATTTATGACAAAATTAATTCTAACTGTTTTTCATGCTTGAACAATATTATCCCATTCTGGTACTGATAGGAGTAGCCTTTGTCCTGGCTCTTGTTTTGATGTCGCTCTCAAGGATTTTAGGGCCATATCGACCAAATACAAATAAACTGAGCCCTTATGAAAGTGGTATGGACCCGGTTGGCGAGGCTAAAGAGCGTTATTCCATAGCTTTCTATTTGGTTGCAATGGAATTTATCGTCTTTGATCTGGAAGTTGTATTTATCTATCCATGGGCTGTTCGATTTATGGAGCTCGGTACCGGAACGTTTATAGCCATGACTATCTTTATAGTTATACTGTTTATCGGCCTGTTCTACACATTGAAGAAAGGTACTTTAGACTGGGACGCCAAGAATGTCAAATATGAAGCATTATCCAAATAAGCGAAAATTATGGGTTTAGAAAGTTCTTTAAGCGAAGGGTATTTAACCACTAAAGTAGATTCACTGGTCAATTGGGCCAGATCAAATGCTGCATGGCCAATGCCCATGGGTTTGGCTTGTTGCGCAATTGAAATGATGGCTTTTGCAGGCCCTCGTTATGATGCCGCCAGGTTTGGTTCTGAGGTGATGCGTTTTTCACCCAGACAGAGCGACGTTATGATTGTTGCCGGTTGGTGTACATATAAAATGTCTCATGCCATTCGCCGAATCTGGGATCAGATGCCAGATCCAAAATGGTGCATTGCCATGGGAGCTTGTGCCTCTACGGGTGGAATGCACAGATGCTATGGCGTAGTACAAGGTGTTGACAACTTTATCCCGGTAGACGCTTACATATCCGGTTGCCCTCCCCGACCCGACGCCGTATTACATGCGTTAATGAAAATTCAAGATAAAATTAAAACTGAGCACTCAGTCGCGCTCGATAGCTAAATTTTATGAGTTTAGAATTATCAGAACCACTCCAAAAAGCAGTTGATGGACTCTCCGAGTCATTTGGTGACAAAATTTTAGATGTCTATCAATCTACAGACTCCACTTTTGTATTAGTAGATCGAGAATCAATTGTTGAAATTTCGAAATATTTAAAAAACGAACATCACTACACGTACCTGGCGGATGTATTCGGAATTGATCGATACACGTCTGAAGAGCGTTTTGAGGTTGTATACAACTTAATCTCATTACGAGATGGTGTCCGTCTCTTTTTAAAAGTCCGCTGTGAAGAAGAACAACCGCAAGTTGATTCTGTTACAAGCGTTTGGAGCTCTGCAAATTGGGCTGAAAGAGAAGTTTATGACATGTTTGGCATACGATTCAATAATCACCCCGATCTCAGACGAATATTAATGCCTGAAGATTTTGATTACTTCCCACTTCGAAAAGAATTTCCTTTACTCGGAATTCCGGGATCTATCGAGCTGCCTAATTCTACACCCGATACTGAATAGCAAGATTTTATGAAACTAACGGACATTCAATCAAAAGTTCATTCCACGTTTTTTAAAGAGCATCAAAAAAAGCTCTATCAAAGCCTGGAGGATAAGCACACAACGATCGAAGAGTTAGACGATGGTGATCCGCTTACTTCAAAGATGATCCTGAACATGGGTCCACAGCACCCTGCAACTCACGGCGTGTTGAGACTGGTACTTCAGCTTAATGGAGAGTCTATTGAAAAAACGAAACTCGACATCGGCTACCTTCATAGAGGTGTGGAAAAAATAGCAGAGAATAAAACCTATCAGGAGTTCATGCCCTATACAGATCGCATGGATTACCTGTCGCCATATAGCAATAATGTAGCGCTCTGCCAGACAGTTGAAAAGCTTGCAAACGTAGAGGTTCCTGAACGAGCTCATTACATCCGGATGATCGGCTGCGAGCTGGCAAGAATTTCCTCTCACCTTCTGTGGCTTGGAACAATGGTTATGGATGCCGGTGCTGTATCTTTCTTTATCTGGACGTTTAAAGAGAGAGAAAAAATATATGATATCATGGACCGTCTGACCGGTCATCGTTTTACAGTGTCACACGCTCGGATTGGCGGAGTTGCAAATGATATTACTGATGAAGCCATGGGTGCCATTAAAGAGTTTGCAGAAACCTTCCCACAAGAGCTCAAAGATTACCACAAACTGCTTGATAGAAATAGAATTTTTATCGACAGAAATGAAGCCGTTGGTGTTCTAAAAACAGAAGATGCACTTCGATTTGGCGCAACAGGGCCGGTTCTGAGAGCATCCGGATATGGATTGGATATCAGGAAATTTGCTCCATATGCCCGATACGATGAGGTTGACTTTGAAATACCCACACGGATGGAAGGTGATAACTTAGCCAGGTATTTTGTCCGAATGGAAGAGATGAGTGAAAGTATAAGAATCATCAACCAGTGTATTGAAAAACTGCCTAAAGGCCCCGTGCGTACAGATAATGCAAAACAGGCTTATCCTTCTAAAGATGAAGTGTACTACTCAATGGAAGGAATGATTCATGATTTTATGATGACCGACACAGGCATTTGCCCCCCTGAAGGTGCAGAAGCTTACTGTGCCGTTGAATCTCCAAAGGGAGAGCTCGGATATTATATTCAAAGCGACGGAACAGGACATCCATGGAGATTAAAAGTTAGAGCACCATCATTTGTAAACCTTCAGGTTCTCGAAAATATCATTGACGGCGAAATGGTGGCAGATACTGTAGTTATAATTGGAGGTATGGATCCTGTAATGGGTGAAGCTGATAAATAAACATTATGAAATACGAATTCACACAAGACGATCTTAACGAAATCGAAAACATCAAGGCGAAATACCCTGACGTGAAAGCGGCTACACTGCCTGCTCTTTGGGTTGCTCAGAATCGCTTTGGCCATGTAGATGGAGACGTTCAAAAACTTGTTGCTTCTACATTGGATTTACCTGAAGCTCACGTTCACGGTGTTGCTAATTTCTACACACAATACTACAAAGAAGAAAAAGGTAAGTTTGTATTGGACGTCTGTACCTGCCTCAGTTGTCAATTGTGCGGTGGGTATGAAATTCTTGAACACGCCGAGAAAAAATTAGGTATTAAAAAGGGTGAAACGACCGATGATGGCATGTTTACCCTGAACGAAGTTGAATGTTTGGGTGCTTGCGGATATGCTCCAATGCTGCAGATTACCAACGATAAATACGTGAATAACCTGACGCCTGAAAAAATCGATAAGCTTATCGACGATCTGAAATCAGGAAAAACACCTGAATACGAACAAATTGAAATGCCACTCAGAAAAGTTAAATAGAGACTATGAGTACAGTTGATTGGAAAAATTATGAGCCGGTATTGATTCCCAACATCAAGGATCTGCATAAGATCGATGTTTATCGAAAAAATGGCGGATATGATGCATGGAAGAGTGTTTTAACTGACAAAAAGAAATGGGCCGACCCAAAAAGTGTTGTCAATGAAGTTAAAAGTGCCAACATCAGAGGTCGTGGCGGTGCGGGCTTCAACGCCGGACTGAAATGGTCGTTCATGCCCCCTGCCGATGGCGGTCCACGGTACCTGGCTTGCAATGGCGACGAGTCTGAACCCGGTACATTCAAGGATCGAAAAATATTTGAGTATAACCCGCATGTGTTTATTGAAGGGGCCTTGATTGCTGCCTATGCGATGGAAATTACTTCCATCTACGTCTACATCCGCGGAGAATACAAATCATACATCGATATGATGGAGAAAGCGATCCAGGATGCCTATGACGCCGGAATGATTGGTAAAAATATTTTTGGCACGGATTACAGCGTTGATTTTTATGTACACTCCGGAGCAGGTGCTTACATCTGTGGTGAAGAAACTTCCATGCTTGAATCGCTTGAAGGAAAACGGGGTTATCCAAGAGTAAAACCCCCATTCCCTGCTCAAAAAGGACTTTGGGGAAGACCAACCACCATCAACAATATTGAGACTTTATCCCATGTAACCAGTGTAATTAACAAAGGTGCAGACTGGTTCAAAAGTGTTGGAGCTGAAAATCACCCGGGCCCTCTTCTTTACGGAATTTCGGGACATGTAAATCGTCCCGGTGTATATGAATTGCCATCCGGTATGCCAATTCTTGATTTAATCAATGATGTTGCCCAGGGAATGAGAAATGGAAAAAAATTGAAAGCTGTAATTCCCGGAGGATCATCGACCCCGGTAGTTAGAGCAGACCAGCTGGACGGTGTAACGATGGACAGCGACTCACTCCGTGAAGTTGGTACAATGCTTGGTACAGCCGGCATGGTGGTTATGGATGAAGACACCGACATGGTAGATATGTTATGGAGAATTACTCATTTCTATCACCATGAATCATGCGGGCAATGTACTCCATGCCGTGAAGGAACCGGCTGGCTTGAAAAAGTAATGCTGAGAATTAAAAACGGTGAAGGAGAAATCAAAGACCTGGACCTCCTTCTGGATATTACGACTCAGATGGAAGGCAGAACTATTTGTGCATTAGCAGATGCTGCCGCATGGCCAGTCAGACATACAATTACACGTTTCAGGGATGAATTTGAAGCAAGATGCAAAAAATCTGTTCATGCTGTGGCTTAACAGAAAATTGCATGTATTTTTTTATATGAAATTAGATGAACGTTTTATCTAAAATATTTAGATAGATACTCTCAAAATTAAGACTACGATATAATGCCTGAAGTATTTATAGATGGGAAACGATTCGAATATGAAGGAGATCAAAGGCTTCTTCAATTCATCCAAGATCAAGGTATGGAAGTACCCTTTTTCTGTTATCACCCTTCAATGTCTGCTCCTGCCAATTGCCGGCAATGTCTGGTTAAGGTAGGACAACCTGTTAAAGACAGAGAAACAGGAGAATATGAACTTGACGATGACGGAGAACGTGTAATACGTTGGTTCCCCAAACTTCAAACATCCTGTAATACCATGATTTCTGACGGAATGGTGGTTCATACTCAGGAAACAGACGAATTAGTAGAAAGAGCTCAAAAAGATAATCTTGAGTTTATACTCATTAATCATCCTCTCGACTGCCCTATTTGTGACCAGGCCGGTGAGTGCCCACTTCAAATTCAGACCTACAAATACGGCCCTGAAGGAAGTCGATTTGAGGTTAAAAAAGTACACAAGCCAAAAAGAGTTCAATTAGGCCCTCGCGTTATTCTTGATGCCGAGCGCTGCATTAACTGTACACGGTGCGTCAGATTTACTGATGAGATCAGTGAAACACATCAACTAACAATTACATCCCGTGGAGATAAAAACTATCCTACAACAGCCCCGGGAATGGAGTTTGATGACGCATACTCATTAAATACTGTCGATATTTGTCCGGTTGGAGCTTTAACATCAGCCGATTTCAGATTTAAAGCTCGTGTCTGGGAAATGAATCAAACGCCAAGCATTGACATTACCAATGCCAAGGGTACAAACATTGATCTCTGGACCCGAGATAATTTGGTGCTTCGTATCACTCCTCGATACAATGAAGCCGTAAATGATCACTGGATGCCTGATGAAGGACGTGATGCTTATCGTCTCTTCAACGAAAACAGGATATCCAAACCACTGCAAAAGCTGGATGAAGGACAACAAACTAAATCTTCATGGAATAATGCATTTGCTACTGTTGCTGAGCAACTGGAAGATGTTTCAAAAGACGATGTTCTGCTGATTGGCAGCTCTCATGCTTCAGTCGAAGAGAACTATATGCTCTCCAAGTTTGCCTCAATATTAGGCTATAATACTCCTGTATTCTGCCCCAATATTGAAGACGGAAAAGGTGATGGATTTTTACTAACAGATGATGTTGCACCAAATGCCAATGGATGTCGACTTCTCGGATTTAAAGAAGTTTCTGAAGATGCACTGTCCAAATCTGCATCAAACGCTAAAGTGATTTTACTTTTAAATGATAACATTGTGGATCGTGGCGTGGTCAATAGTGATCATTTGAATAACTCTTTTGTCATAAATTTTGCAACAAATCATACAGAAACAACCAAGGTTGCTGATTTGGTCATACCAATTACATGCATTGCAGAACATGCAGCAAGTTATGTAAATATAGACGGACGTATTCAACGATCACATCCGGCTAAAGAGACCAAATACACAAACCGCCGTCTCGATTTTGAAATGAACGAAGGTCGATTGGATCGCTATGGTACAAACTTTGACAATTGGGTCACTGAAGAAAATAAAGTTGATTGCCTCCCCTTCTGGATTGTAATCAATAAAATATCTGAAGAGATGGGATTGAATGATTTTACTTTCCAGTACGGCAGAGAAATAATGGATGAAATTTCATCCAACATTGCACCATTTGAAGGTGTTAGCTATGCCAAAATGGATGAGGAAAACGGTATCGTCATTCAAAAAGAAAAGCAAACTGTTTAATTTAAATAACTAATATAATTGGGGATGGCTGAAGTCACATTGACATCTTACATCGTTTTGGGAGTTGGTCTGTTTATGCTTCTTAATTCTGCTGCAATAAGTGTGTATGCTGAGCGAAGAGTTGCAGCATTTATTCAGAACAGGGTTGGGCCAAACAGAGTGGGCCCTTTGGGACTCTTACAACCCATAGCTGATGTTTTAAAACTCATTTTAAAAGAAGACGTAACTCCTGTAAGGGGAAATAAAGTTCTGCATACCGTAGCACCTATGATTCCGGTAATTACCGCTCTTCTTACAGTTGCAGTAATTCCATTTGGTGAAGGTCTTTACGCAACTGATATTAATGCCGGTGTATTGTATTTACTTGCAGTTGCCTCACTGGGTGTCTATGGTGTAACGCTCGCCGGCTGGGCTTCAAACAGTAAATATTCTCTCTTAGGGGGCTTGAGAGCTGCTGCTCAGATGATCAGTTATGAATTACCGCTTGGTATGGCAGTTGCATCTGTCATCCTGTTTGTAGGCTCATTGAGTGTTGTGGATATAGCTGCCGCTCAGGAAAACTGGTGGTTTGTATTTTTAAATCCGATAGGTGCAATCATTTTTATCATTGCAGCATTTGCAGAAAGTAACCGAACACCTTTCGACCTTGTTGAAGCGGAGCAGGAACTTGTTGGTGGATTTCACACCGAGTACAGTTCAATGAAATTCGGGATGTTTTTCTTAGCTGAATATATGCATGTGGTTATCAACTCGATGTTGATGACAACCTTCTTTTTTGGATCCTATCATCTTCCTTTTGCCGGTTACTGGTTACCTGAACTTTCTCCTCTGATGAAAGGAATACTTGATGTTTCGGTCTTTACAGCCAAAACAGCTTTCTTCGTATTTGTCTTCATCTGGGTTCGATGGACAATTCCAAGATTTAAATATAACCAGGTAATGAAACTGGGTTGGTCTAAATTGCTGCCATTGAGTATTCTTAACTTTTTCGTGATTGCAGCAATCTTGTTTTTCATAGTTGGATAATACTTAGAGTACAGTGATCTATGTTAAGCCGAAAGGGTTCTCTCTTTCGGCTTTTTTTATACGCCTTACTGTAGCTACCTACTTGAGCTTTCAATGAAATATATTTGATTCATTAAGTTAAGATGTATTAAATCAATTACTTAAAATTAATTAAAAAATTTTTGTAAGGATTCTCAGATTTCTGTTCCATATAGTAGTAAAGCATGGGCATTAAATAAATCTCATTTGCAGAAAATCGCAATAGATTGCAGTTTTTAAGAACCACTTAGGCTTATTAAATCTCAATTTTGGGTGTTAACTAAAACAGGCTCTTCATGTCAGATTGGTCGATTATTGAAAAAATTGTAGATCAAGCTCTAGAAGTACCATTTGAAAAAAGGGAACAATTTATCCGGGATAAGTGTGGAAATGATTCCCACCTTCGCCAAAAAATCTTGAGTTATTTAAATTCCATTCAACAATCCACCTCTTTTTTCTCTAAAGCTGATAAAGCGTTATCAACTGTAATAAATACTTCCGCGTCCAGCAGGTCAGCTTTTACATCAAAACTTATCGGATCCGTAATTGATAAATACGAAATTGTAGATTTGATTAGCCATGGAGGTATGGGCACCGTTTTTCTGGCACAGAGAGTGGATGGCGTATATGAACAGACCGTTGCGTTGAAAATTGTTCGCCACGGTATGGAAACACCCGAAAATATCTGCCGATTTGAGAAAGAGAGGGAGATTCTTGCAGGTCTAAATCACCCGAACATAGCCAGATTAATTGACGGTGGAGTGACAGATTTTGGACTTCCCTACTTGGTTATGGAATATGTGGATGGAACTCCAATCGATGAATATTGCGAAAACAACAAGCTTACAATTTCACAACGTATAGAACTTGTGATCTCTTTATGTAACGCTGTACAATTTGCCCACAACAATTTAGTTATTCACCGTGATCTAAAACCGGCTAATATTTTAATCGATAAAAACGGTCACGTAAAAATATTGGATTTTGGAATTGCTAAGCTGGTTGAAGATCGAATTGATTTTGAAGACGAAAGTGAAGTTACCTCTACGCACGCGGTAACCCCGGCCTATGCAGCACCTGAACAGATTACAGGAAATAGTGTAACGACGTCTACAGATACTTATTCAATGGGCGTATTACTCTACAAGTTGTTAGTAGGCGTCACTCCATTCAACCTGAATGATGTTAGTCCCTTCAGCGGAAGAGAGAAGATTGTAAACCAAGAACCATTTAAACCTTCTCTGAAGTTCAGTCAACTAACAACTGAACAGCAAAATAAATTTTCTAAATCAAGATTGGTATCAGCGTCAAAACTCTTCAAAATTTTGAAGGTTGATCTTGACGCAATACTGCTCAAGTCTCTTCGTAAAGAGGCATGCAAGAGGTATCAAACCATTGATAACCTTGTAGAAGATTTAAAACGTTATCTGAGCAATAAACCGGTATTCGCGCATCAAGGCAGTTTCTCTTACCGTACAAAGAAATTGATGCGAAGAAACTATAAGCAAATATTTGTTGCCGCGGCCATAATCCTTCTATCTGTTACCTTTGCAATATTTCACTCGAATCGAATTACAGAAGAAAAGAATATTGCCCAATACGAAGCCATGAAAACGGCGGAAATATCTTCACTCCTATTTGATCTTTTTGAAGCAAACACACCGGATCAATCGCTGGGTGAAACAGTAACCGCTCAAGAACTACTGGAACGGGGGTTAAACAGAGCTGAAAAACTAGTCAACCAGCCCGAACTTCAGGCTCAAATGTTCGGAGTTATCGGTAAGGTATACCTAAAGATTGGCAATGTGTCAAAATCTAAAAGTTTAATTGACAAAAGCGTTGATATATATACCCGCGTATACGGAAAAGAGCATCCTGAAACTGCACTGGCCATTGCCTCTCAAGCCTTGGTTCAAAGCTCAATAGGGAATTACAGTGATGCTGAAATGCTGTACGACTATGCGTTGGGAGTTCTCGAGGATCATTCAGGTGCTTATTTAAATAAATATACCGACTCAATTAATGAACAAGGCTATGTTTTAAGACGACAAGGAAAATATGAAGAAGCAGAGGAAGTCTTTAGAAAAAATTATAATCTGCTTAAGGATCAGCACGGTGAGCTCAACCCTAAGGTGGTAGCTGCTTTAAACGGAGTAGGTGTTACCCAATTCAACAGAGGATATTATGAAAGAGCTGAAAATATATTCAGAGAAGTCCTGGAAAAGCGAATTCAGATTTATGGTGATACACATCCTGATATAGCAGAAAGTAAAAACAGTTTAGGTGCACTTTTAATGAACCTTGGCCAGTTCAAAGAAGCAGAAAAACTTTTTGAAGATGCATTCTACCTGAGAAACAGAATTTTAGGTGAAAATCATCCTAAAACACTTTTGACGCTGAACAATTTGGCCATATTGCAGCGGGATCGCGGTAAATTTGATCTCTCAGCTACATCTTTTGAAAAAGTCATCTCTAAGAAAGAGAAACGATTCGGAACGAATACTGTAGCATCTGCTATCAGTTATTTTTCCTACGGAGAGCTATTGTTGATGATGGAACGCTTTGAAGAAGCAAATACACAATTCAATAAATCGTTGCAGATTTTTGAAGACTTCCTGGGCGATGATCACTCTTTTACTGCAAGGTCTAAAATGAACCTCGGTACTGGATATCTATACACTAATAAAATAGATGAAGCTGAACGCCTCATACAGGAAGGTTATGACAAAGTGATTGAAATCCATTCAGAGAATACATTGGAGAGAGCAATAGCAGATCATCAATTTGGCATCATGAATATCAAAAAAGGCAATTACCAACTTGCCGGTTTACATCTTGAAAAATCTCTTGATGCTTTCAATACACTTGAAAGAAATGAATCTGCTCGCAGTAAAATTGTCTTAAAAGACATTCAAATGCTAAAACAAGTTGCTCTATCACAGTAGTAGCGTAGCCTAACGTTCCTTACTTTACAATTGATTGCTCGTCTTGCTTTTTTGTACATCGTTGGTTGCATCACCTATAATTTATATTTTCTGATTGAAAATTTTTGTGCTGAATCAGGCATTTGAGTGATTCATAGATTTTCAATTGCTCAGCAGTAAAACTGTTTCATTTTAATTTGTTCTCAACAATTTCGATGAATTCATCTTCAGTAGAACCAATAGCTATATCTGAAAGAAATGATTTATTTCAGATATCAATAATGACTCGGTCCTGGCTCCCGTTATCCACCTAAAAACAACTTTACGTTCACAAAAAAGTTTATGATCTCTAAGGATGTACTAAAAAAAATCAGAAAACTCGAAATACGGACCAAGGGATTGGTCAACAATATCTTTGGCGGTGAGTATCAGTCAGCATTTAAAGGCCAGGGAATGGAGTTTACGGAGGTCAGAACGTACACGTATGGCGATGATATCCGACAGATAGACTGGAATGTCACCGCAAGAAACGATGAGCCCTATGTGAAGGTATTTGAAGAAGAACGTGAACAGACTTTGATGCTATGCGTGGATATTTCTCCGAGCGGACTGTTTGGGAGCCATTCTCAAACCAAGATGGAGCTGGCTATCGAAATTTGTGCAGTAATGGCTTTCAGTGCAATTAAGAATTCTGACAAGGTCGGTTTACTTCTTTTCACTGATAAAGTTGAAAAAGTAATACCTCCAAAGAAAGGTAAAAAACACGTTTTACGCCTAATTCGGGAGATGTATACGACTACACCTACCGGGAGCAGTACAGACATTGCCGACGCCCTATCCTACGTTAACCGATTGCTGAACAGAAAAGCTATCATTGTTTTGGCATCTGATTTTGAAGACCAAAATTTTGAAAAGCAGCATAAGATTACATCTCGCAAACACGACCTGGTTAATTTGATTATCAGGGACAGACTTGAAGAAGAGCTGCCTGATGTTGGAATTGTACCACTTCGAGATGCCGAAACCGGAAAGCAGATGGTCATCGACACATCAGATAAAAAAGTGCGACTGGAATTCAAAAAGAAGGTTTTTAAAAGAAAAAGAGAGCTCGACAGCTATTTTGTCAAAAACAAAATGGATTTTGTGGATATCTATACAAACGAATCTTACGTACGCCCTCTCACTAATTTTTTTAGAAAACGAATTAACCGCTACTGATTCACTTTTTACTTAAGGGCTATTTCTGAATTCAGTTCTAAACCGCTCAGTCGATTGTCGAGTATATCGACTTGATGTTGGAACTCTTCGTGATACTCTTCTTCTAAAGAATCAGCAGCCGGCAGATCTACCGTTACCGAATTAACAGGCCTATCATCAACATAAAGCCGATAGCACAGATGCGGACCTGTTGCCAAACCGGTCTGCCCCACATACCCAATTACCTGTCCCTGCTCTACTTTTACACCTTTTCGAATACCGGGTGCAAAGCCATTGAGATGAAGATATGCTGTTTTATAGCTGTTATTATGCCGTATCTGAACGATGTTCCCGTTTCCTCCTCTTCGCTGTGCCTCAGTCACCACTCCTTCCCCTACTGATATGATGGGTGTTCCGGTGGGTGCTGCATAATCAGTTCCGTAGTGAGGTCTTCTCTGATTTAAAATTGGATGAAATCGGCTGTGCGAAAAGTTAGAACTGATTCTTTGGCTATATCTGAACGGTGCTTTTAGAAGCTCTTTCTGCATGCTATCTCCATTTTCATTGAAAAAGCCCCTCCTTGAGTCATTCTCGAAATAGTATGCTTTATATACGCGTCCCCTATGTTGAAACTCGGCAGCAATAATATCACCAATTCCCAAGTATTCACCATTGGCATAAAGATTTTCATAAATAACTTTGAAATGGTCGCCCTGCCGAAGTGAGAAAAAGTCGATTTCCCAGCCGAATACATCAGCCAATTCAACTCCGAGCCGTTGCGATACGCCTGCATCCACAACAGTTTCATACAGAGAGCTGTTTATTACACCGGCTGCTTCCGCTTCCACTTTATTAATCGGCACCATTCCTGTTTCTACGTTAATATCATCCTGCCAGTTAATGATGGCATAATTCACTTTAGACTGATGCCATACCATGGCAAATGCATCATCTTCGTTTTTATAGATTCGATACTTCTGGCCGGGTATCATTCGCCTTAGGTTTAAAACTCCGGCGGCTTCTTGCTGTATGTTATAAATGGTTTGTGGTTCTATATCGTGTTCTCTAAGAATTGTGTACAAACTCTCATTCCTCCGCACCTCACTCTCTTCAATCTGAATTTTCTCTCCCTCGGTTATAAATCCATAAATATCCTTACCCGGAAGTGGCGGAATTTCGTAAAAGTTTTGGGCATTGATTATATCTTCTTCGAAGTCTTCAACCTTTTCAGGTCTTTCCAAAAAGGACACTGTTAAAACAGCAAAAAGACACACAAATCCTATTAGTAGTATTCGGAACATCTATATTATTTTTACTCTGGTTAGTCTAAAGCAATTAAAAATTAAAATAATATCCGCTCTAATCATAATTTAAGAGTCATTCAAATATTGAAGTTCTCTATTCGTTCTCCCTTTTCTTATCTTCATCGATTGAATTTAACCTATACATGAAGAAAAATATCACCGTGTACGCTAAGGTACGCTTCTACATTCTGCTAATTTTACTCTTTACTGCGCACTCCGGATTTGCTCAGCAAGTCTACACTTTTGTAGATACAGATTCATTAAGTGTTGGTGAAATTTTTGAATACACTATTGTTGTAGATAGCGGAGAACAGCTTTTATCCTACCCGAGTGAAGGTGATTTTGAAGAAGAAGTAGAACTGGTAGACAGAACACGCTACCAGGTTCAAGCCAACAGGGACAGTTTGGTTTACAAGCTTCAATTTTTTGGATCAGAGGACCTGATTTTAGAGAGAAAATCAATTTTACTCTCATCAGCTTCAGGTGATACAACTCTATTTACCAACCGGGTACCTATTTTCTTTAAGACTCTACTCGCTGAAGAGGATCAGGAATTCAGGCCGATGAAACCAATTTTTGAGTTTGCGAGATCAATTTACCCATACATCATCATCTTTTTGATTCTGCTGCTAACCGGTTATTTGGTCTACAGATATTTAAAACATCGCGAAGAGACTCAAGAGCAAGTTAAACCGGCATATCAACCCGTTCCATTTATAAACCCGGTTAATGAGTTAAAAGATGAACTGGAACAACTAAAAAGCATTGACGACTTATCATCATTCGCCGAATTTGAACGGTTTTATATTAAAATTGGTGATGCCATTCGAAGATATTTAAAACGTGTACACGAAATTCCGGCGTTAGAAATGACCACGTCAGAAATAACTGCATCCCTTAAAAAAGAGTTTGTTTCCGCAGAGGTGATTTCAATCACAAGAAAAGTTCTTAATAGTGCAGACATGGTAAAATTTGCTCATTTTGAACCCACCAAAGAGCAGGCACAGTCAACTTATGATAAGGCAAGAACATTTATTGAAATTGTTTCTGCATCTGATGCCGAAATCATTGATCAAATGCGTGAAAAGCACAATGCTGCTGAATCCAAAAAGTCTGAAATCTCAAACGGCGAGCAGAAATGAGTTGGGCTAATCCTGAGTATTTTTGGCTACTGCTACTTTTACCTGTCTATGTTGGCTACTATATATGGAAGTGGGTAAAAACAAAGGAATCAGCTCTTCTCTTCTCCTCCATAACTAAGCTAGACGGAGTATCCGGCGGCTATAGTGTTTGGTTATCTCGAGTCACGCCTTTGCTGCATGCCGTTGCTTTTACCCTATTGGTGTTTGCTCTTGCCAGGCCACAGTCTCAAAACACAACTGTTGAAAGAAATGCAGAGGGTATCGACATCGTTATTAGTCTTGATATCTCATCTTCCATGCTGGCTGAAGATATCCAGCCCAACCGCTTGGTGGCATCCAAGGAGTTAGCTGCAGATTTTATTGATAAACGAATTTCGGATCGAATCGGGATCAATGTTTTTGCCAGAGAAAGTTTCACAGTAGTTCCGCCTACATTAGATTATAGCCTGGTGAAAAGTATGCTTGAAACTGTAGACTTGGGAATGGTTCGCGACGGCACTGCCATTGGAATGGGAATAGCAACTGCAGTAAACCGTTTGAGAGACAGCAAGGCAGAGTCGAAAGTAATCATCTTGTTAACAGATGGCATGAATAACTCCGGAGAAATTGACCCGATTACAGCCGGTGAAATTGCCGATACTTATGGAATACGAATTTATACGGTTGGAATTGGTTCAAGAGGTACCGCACCCTACCCTGTCGATGATCCGATTTTTGGAAGGAGATATCAAAATGTTGAGGTAAATATTGATGAAGAGATGTTACAACAGATTTCCCAACAGACCGGCGGAAGATATTGGAGAGCCACCGACTTAGAGCAATACACAGAAATCTATCAGGAGATTGACAGACTGGAACAATCTGAAATTGAAGAAATTACATATGTGGATTACGAAGATCTCTATTTTAACTATCTTCTCGGTGGTTTACTTATCCTTCTTATAGCTTTTATAAATGAACGCTTTGTAGTCCGATCTCCGTTATTTCAGTCATAGTCTTCTAAGAATTTTAAACTTCAACAATCGCTTCCACCGGAAGCCTTTTCTGCCTTTTTATGATTGACCAAATTCGCTCTTCCATTTTAAAATCAGTGCCCACACAAGAAATAGAATCATTTCTGAGCGAAAAAAAACACCTGTTTCTCAAAAACTTTCAAGGTTCTTCAGCCCTGTTCGCTCTCTCTGAGATTAAATCCAAAACGGGTACAATTCTATACATCACCAAGGATTTTGAGCGCTCAGCAGCTGTTGCCGCAGATTTAGAACAAATATCTGACTCTGAGGTCTACCTCTTTCCACCTACACGGAAAAAACCTTACGACACGGGTAAAGTTGTGGATATGTCTGTGCTGGTTCAGCGTTCTGAAGTGCTGGAGAAAATCAGTACAGAAGCAGACGGTATAATCGTAGCCTCTATCGATGCAATTGTAGAAAAACTGGTGCCTGCCGACGAATTTCACAAATCATCGATTAAGCTTGAAAAAGGGGCCGAAATTCGGCCGGATGATCTTTCAGAGCGTCTTACCGATCAAGGATATAGCGCTACCCGCTTTGTTGACGAGCCGGGTGAATTTGCTGTTCGCGGGGGAATCTTTGATGTTTATCCCTTTTCCGGTGAGTACCCTGTCCGATTAGAATTTTTTGGTGATGAAATTGAATCCATTCGTGAATTTGATCCAAACTCACAGAGATCGATCTCTTTCTTGAATGAAACCCGATTGGTTCCAAACTCTGGTGGAGATCAATCCCAATCGATGGAGAGCCTACTTTCGTATTTATCTGAAGATTCACCGATTATTGCAGAAGATATTGATGTGTTGACCGCTGAACTATCGGAGTATTTCGAAAAGGCAGAGAAAATCTACTCTGAATTAGACGAGAATGAGTTTTCTGCTCCGGATCAAATCTATGTATCAGCCGAAGAGTGGAAAAAGGATATTGGGAATCGTTCTCTGATACTTCTGGGCAGTTTCAATAAATCAATACAGTTCGACAAAACCATTGAACTGGACAGCTCCCCCCATCCCTCTTTTCATGGAAATTTCAAACTGCTCAGGGAGTTTATCTCCGATCACACGAAGAAAGGATATCAAACCTATATCTTAGCTGATCATGAAAATCAAAAAGAGCGCTTTGAAGAGTTATTGGGTGAGCCCGGAGATGATTTTATGTACCGGGTTTCAACACAAACCATTCATGAAGGTTTTGTACTGAATGCTGAGAAGAAAGCGATATTAACGGATCATCAGATATTTGACCGGTATCATCGGCCAAAAATTAAACGGAAGCGTGTTCGAGGCGGAATATCCTTCAAAGAGTTAAAAGACCTGAACATTGGCGATTTTGTGGTCCACGTGGATTACGGAATTGGGAAGTTTGCCGGATTTAAAAAGATCGAAGTTCGTAATGCCATTCAGGAAGCAGCCGTTTTGCGATATAAAGATGATTCGACTCTTTATGTAAATGTTTCCAGTCTTCACAAGATTCAAAAATATTCCGGTAAAGAGGGAAAACAGCCCAGAGTAACCAAACTTGGATCGGGTGAATGGGCCAGGAAAAAAGCTTCCACGAAGAAAAAAGTTAAAGACATTGCCCGCGACCTGATCGAACTCTATGCCAAGAGGAAAGCTCAGAAAGCATTCTCTTTCGCACCCGATAACTCCTGGCAGACAGAGCTCGAAGCGCGCTTTGAATATGAAGAGACGCCTGACCAGTTAGAAGCGATCCATGCAGTAAAAGCAGATATGGAGTCTGAACAGCCCATGGATCGATTAATCTGTGGAGATGTTGGCTTTGGTAAAACTGAAGTTGCCGTTCGAGCAGCTTTCAAAGCTGTTATGGATCAGAAACAAGTTGCCATATTGGTACCGACCACCATTCTGGCTGATCAGCACTATAAAACATTTGTGGAAAGAATGAAGGAGTTTCCCGTACAGGTTGAAGCTCTCTCCCGATTCAGAACTGCAAAAGAGCAGAAAGAGATTATAAAGAAACTGGAAGCAGGTAAGGTTGATATTTTAATTGGCACGCATCGCATCGTTTCAAAGGATGTGAAGTTCCAAAATCTTGGGCTTTTGGTTATTGATGAAGAGCAGCGATTTGGCGTTTCCATAAAAGAGAAGTTAAAAAAGTTCAGAGCTACCGTTGACGTGATGACTCTGACAGCCACACCGATTCCCCGAACCCTTCAATTTTCCCTGATGGGGGCAAGAGACCTCAGTATCATCAACACCCCACCTCCAAACCGTCAGCCGGTCTACACGGAAATTCACAGCTTTAACGAGGAGTTAATCAGAGATGCTCTTCTTGAAGAGGTTTCCAGAGGTGGTCAAGTCTTTTTTATACACAACCGGGTGAAAAACATTGAAGAAATTGCCGGAATGATCCATGATCTGGTGCCGGATATTCGTGTCAGGTTTGCGCACGGGCAAATGTCTCCGGCAAAACTGGAGAAGATTATTCAAGACTTCTACAACCATCGCTTCGACGTCCTGATCTCTACAAATATTGTTGAAAACGGAATTGATATTGCCAATGCCAACACCATAATCATCAACAATGCCAATCAATTTGGATTGAGTGAGCTGCATCAACTTCGCGGACGTGTAGGGCGATCGAACCGAAAGGCATTTTGCTATTTGATTACACCGCCCATCCAAAAATTGTCAGCTGATGCGAGAAAAAGATTAACTGCCCTGGAGGAGTACTCCGATCTTGGATCAGGATTTAATATTGCCATGCGAGATCTGGATATTCGAGGAGCCGGAGACATTCTGGGTGCAGAACAGAGTGGCTTTATTTCCGATGTGGGTTTTGAACTCTATACTAAAATCCTGGATGACGCCGTAAAAGAGCTCAAAGAGACCGAATACAAAACAATGTTTAGCAATGAACAGGTCTCCATCGATTACCCTGAAACTCAGGTTAAGTTCGACCTGTCTGCTTACTTGGAGAAATCATACGTGAAAGACAATGTGGAACGATTAAACCTTTACCGAAAACTCTCTGAAGCCACTACAATCGAACAAATTAATGACTGGCACGAAGAAGTCGTTGACCGTTTTGGTAAAATGACTCAATCCGGAATCAATCTCATTAAAGCAGCTAAAATCAAGTTGATTGCTTCGAGAATGTTGATTAAAAAAGTTACCATTCGATCGAGCAGAATATGGCTTATGGGCCCCAAAAATGAGAGTAAACTTGGCGAGCAGTTTTATGGATCCGGTTATTTTCAAAAATTACTGGAAAGCATTCAGCAGGATGAATCTCATCCGTATAAAGTTGTTCAAAAAAATGATACCGTCACGTTAGTCATACAAAATATTGAAGATGAAGACGCAGCGATAGAATTTTTAACTGAGATGCCTGAATTTGAGTTGAATGAAGAAAAAGTTGAGGTATGATCATTGACTTTCAAACGGCTGTTGACCTGATAAAAAAGGGAGAGGTTGTTGCTTTTCCCACTGAAACGGTTTACGGATTGGGAGCAGATGCCAATAACATCCTGGCGATTAAGAAAACCTACGAGCTTAAAGGGCGTCCGTCCGACAACCCGTTAATTGTGCACGTAAGTTCGATCGCTCAGGCTGAAAAAATTACCCTTAATTTACCGGACAGTTTTTACAAGCTTGCAAATAGCTATTGGCCCGGACCTCTTACCGTTATTGTCAACAAAGCTCCCATAATCCCTGATATCGTAACTGGAGGCCTGCCTACCGTTGCTGTTCGAATGCCGAATCATCCTCTTGCACTTAAATTAATTACCCAAACCGGCCCTTTAACAGCACCCAGCGCTAATAAGAGTGGAAAACCAAGCCCAACAAAACCAGAACATTTGCAAACCGATTATGGAGATATACTTCCCATTCTGGATGGAGGCCCTACCACAATAGGATTGGAGTCTACCATTTTAGATCTAACTGCAAACCAACCGGAAATTTTAAGGCCGGGTGCAATTTCTCATGCTGATTTATCCGGTGTACTGGGAGTTGAAATAGCTCCGTTTACGGAAAGAAAGTCAGATGAATTTAAACCGGCAAAAAGTCCGGGAACAAAGTACACTCATTATAAGCCCAATGCCGAAGTGAAATGGATCAAAAAAATACCTAAGTCACTTGAAATTAACGCATTATATGTGGTTCACTCTCAAAATAAGCGGCCCGCCGCCAAAAACTTGATCTTTTATGAAGGAAATTTTCCGGCACTGGCTAAAGATCTTTACGATATTTTCCGAAGCGCAGATCATCAAGAATATGAAAAAATATATATTGAAGAACTGCCTGAGTCGCATGTAGATACAATCATACCGGCACTGTTCAATCGCATCTCTAAAGCCTGCACTAATTAGTATTTTACCTACGTATTTTACGGGTGAACTCTCATCGCTATTTTTTTTTCGGGTTTGCAAACGATTTTAAATTAATTTGATGTTGTAGTATATAACTGATTGAAAAACTAATCAGAATCTTTTAACCCATAATTAAACAGCAAACACGATGAAAATAAATAATACGATTCGGAAGTTACTGCTATTTATTGTAGCACCACTTCTTACGGTCACGTTTATTACAGCTTGTGGAGATGATGGAGATGGCCCAACGCCACCCCCGCCCTCCGAAGACTTAAACTTAGTTGAACTTGCACAAAGTGACGAAAATTTTAGCACTTTGGTAAGCGTAATTGAAGATCTCGGACTCGAGGAAACTCTTGCATCCGGAGACTTTACAATTTTTGCTCCTACCAATGCAGCATTTGAAGCGCTGCCAGACGGAGTACTCGAAAGTCTAACAGATGAGCAACTTCTTGACATCATACAGTTTCACGTAACGGAAGGATCTGTTCCTTCTTCTGCGTTAGGTGCTCAACAAGATGTAGAGATGTTGAATGAAGAAAACACATTGGTACAGTCTAGTGCTGCCGGTGTCGTTGTTAATGGTTCCTCAAATGTAGTTGATGCAGATCTTGAAGCTACAAACGGTTTCATCCACGGAATTGATGAAGTACTGCTTCCAAGTGCTATCAGAATTGCACTCGGGCAACCAAATTTAGTTGACGTAGCACAAGAAGATGGTCGCTTTGAAACTCTAATTGGATTGGTTGAAGACACAGGCCTTACAACAACACTTCAATACTTAGGACCATACACTGCATTCGCACCGACCGATGATGCTTTTACTGCACTCTTTGAAAATGTAGATCCTTCTACTTTAACAACAGAACAGATCACATTTATTCTGACTTACCATGTGATTAGCGGCGACGGCATTGCTTCAGGCGATTTAGCGGCTGAACAAGCTGTAGAATCAGCTGCTGAAGAGACTCTGTATATTACTTCAACTGAAGAAGACGGAGTAACCGTTAACGGCAACTCCTCTGTAATTGATGCAGACGTTGAGGCTTCAAACGGTATTATTCATGTTGTTGATAATGTACTTCTCCCGAATGCATTCTTAAATACCGTGCAAGTAGCTCAGAAGAACTACAACTTTACCACATTGGTAGACCTGATTGTTCAGGCTGATTTAGCAGAAGCAGTTGCAACTAATGAATTCACTGTTTTTGCTCCGACAAACGATGCGTTTGAAGCTCTGTTTGCTGAAGTTGATCCATCAAGCTTGTCAGCTGCACAATTGGAAGAAATTCTTCTGTACCATACGATTCCCGGTGCTACAATTGCATCAGGCGATCTTCAGGCACAGCAAGCTCCTGCATCCAGTACTGACGAGAATCTATACATTACAGTTAACGGAGATGTAGTTGTTAACGGAAATTCAACAGTAGTAACGGCTGATGTTGCTTCCAATAACGGAATTATTCACGCAGTGGATACCGTACTGTTGCCAAATGCTTTTGTAGACGTACCTGCAATTGCTCAGAAAAATTACGACCTCTCTACTCTTGTAGGTTTATTGGTTGATAATGATTTGGTAGGAACCCTACAGGGTGAAGGACCATTCACCGTGTTTGCTCCAACGAATGCTGCTTTTGAGGCGATTAGTGATGTAGTATCAACGCTTACACCTGAGCAGGTAGTAGAAGTTCTGACATATCATGTACTGGCTGCAAACGTTGAGTCCGGAGATATTATGCCGCCTCAAACAGTTACAATGCTGAACCAACAAGACATCTCGATTGATGTTGTAAATGAAGTGGTAACTATTACTGACGCTGAAGGAGGAACTGCCGAGGTAGTTCTGGCCGACCAGGTTGGTACAAACGGTGTAGTTCACATTATCGATGCGGTTCTTATACCGACTCTTGATGGCGGCAATGGTGGTGACCAAGCGGTTACACTGCCTGTTACCTTTGAAGATAGCAATGTAAACTATGACCTGATTGATTTCGGTGGTAATATTTCTGAAATCGTTGAAGACCCAACAGACGCCACAAATACAGTCGCTCAGTCAACCAAAGGTGCTGGTTCCGAAGTTTGGGCCGGTACAACCGTTGGTGGTGAAGTTGGATTTGAAAATCCAATTCCATTCACAGAGACTGAAACAACTATGAGTGTTCGAGTATGGTCTCCTACTGCAGGTACACCGATCAGACTAAAAGTTGAAGATGCAACTGATCCAGGTATAAGTGTAGAAACTGAAGTCAATACAACGGTTGCGCAAGAATGGGAAACTTTAGTCTTTGACTTCAGCAATGAAGCTACTGGAGCTCCTTTAAATCTTGCAAACGTTTACGACAAAGCATCTATCTTCTTTAACTTTGGTACATCCGGCAGTGATGAAGTATACTATTGGGATGACATTGAGTTTGGAGGAGAAGCTACCGGTGGAAACGGTGGTGGAGGCGGAGATATCGCAGAGCCTACAGCAGCTGCACCGACACCTACAGCCAGAGATGCTGCTGATGTAATTTCAATTTTCAGTGATGCTTACACCAACGTTGAAAATACAAACTTTCTAGGCTTTGGTGATGGAAATGAGGTAGCTGATATAGAGATAGTATCCGGAGATTTTATCAAGCTATATTCCTTTGGTAATTTTGTCGGAATACAGTTGGATAGTGCCATTGATCTTTCTGGATTTACACACATGCATTTTGACTACTGGGTGGCCGACGATCCCCTTGCTGCAGGTGCTGTACTTAATCCAAAATTATCCAACCACGCTAACTTACCTGCACAAGATGGTGAGACCGGTGCTATTGCATCAACGAATCCCGTATCGACAGCAGGTCAATGGGTCTCATTTGACGTTCCACTTGATGACTTTGTAGACGCGGTTGGTAATGGTGTGCTTGACAGAGATAGCATTTATCAGATTGTCTTTACCACCTCAGCCACTATTAACAACGTCTACATAGACAACCTCTATTTCTATAATGATGCACAATAATTTTGATGCAATCATCGAAGTGTTTTCACTTTGATGATGCATTTTTAAATTCAAAAGGCGACTCATTTACTTGGGTCGCCTTTTTTATTTCACCACGTCCAACGATAGAGTTTAGTACTCTTTTGCACCCAATGTGCTTTTCCGGGATATTTGATTCTCATATCCACAAGCGGCCAGAACAGTTTAGAATAAATTCTATCCGGTTTGATATATTCCGAAATGCCTTCAGCCTTCATCAAGTTGCCATTCAGCGTTGCCAAAACATTTCCCTGAAAACGCTGGTAAAAGGGACCACTGTCAATCAACCGGTCTTTCTGTAAAACGGCTTCAAACCCTTCTCCTTTAAATTCCAGCCTGCGTGCGCTTTTCAATCCGAAAAAGGTCAACCCCTGCTCTTCAAGATCAACTGAATCTAACGTCAACACAGAACCATTCTGATCCATTAGCCATGCCCTGTTATCCCACTCTCCTTTCACGTTCATCACGTAATAGATTAACGTAGACGTGTTAAAATGATACCTCCCCCAATACCACTCATCAAAAGACTCCTTCATCGGTTCAGAACCAAAATTATGATCGTGATAGCCTGTACCGTTAAACGATATGCGTTCCGGCTGCAGGGAATCAATTTTTAAATCTCCTGATACGTTACACGTTGGCAAAATCAGATTCCAGGTATGCGTGCTTCTGCTATTTTGATTGAAATTCGGGTCACTGATTCCCAATCCGGATTTTGACGAAAAAACTAACTCTCCAGAAATACGTTCACCGTTAGGAAGCGCTTGATTCAGCTGCAGAGTGTAGGATATGTCACCCCCTTCTTTAACACCTGTAAAGCTGTTCTCTCCTACCCTTCCAAAAATTTCCTTTGAACTGAATTCAACATCTTCAGGATCTGTTTCTTCAAAGCTGTAGAAGAGCGGATTACCGTCTTTGTAAACAGAAATACTGATAGCCGGAAACGATTCAGCTGAATGATTCACCCCTTTCGCCAATGCCTGAATGTATTTTTTTGAAAAAGGGTTACCTTCATAAAATATAACTACTACACTGTACCCATTTTGGTCAATGGCATCAAAGTACCACCACTCATAAGATCCCGGTATCGGTTTTTTCGTTCGGGTATCTTTTGTGAAATCTGAAATGATCTGCATAAATCTCTATTTTCAAGAAAACCTTAGCCGGCTAAAAATATTATTATAATTGAATCGATGGAAATTTCCATTCTATTTTGGGTGCTGTCTGCGTCCCTGCTCTACCTCATAGGTACATCTATTATTCTTATTCGTAACAGGTTTGAATTAACAGAGCTGCCAAATGATACAGCCGAAATGGGTAAGAGCAAAAAAATCTCCGTTTGCATTCCTGCGCGCAATGAGGAACAGAATATTGGTTCACTGCTAAAAACCGTATTGGACCAAAAATACGACAATTTTGAAGTCCATGTTTTAGATGATCAATCTACCGATAAAACTCCCGAGATTTTACGTGAATTCAAGCAAACACACCCTCAGAAGCTTTTCATTCACAAAGGTAAGGAAAAGCCGGATGATTGGTTTGGAAAACCCTGGGCGTGCCAGCAACTCAGTGAAAAAGCCACTGGCGAACTGCTTGTTTTTATTGATGCCGATACAAAATTAGAGCCCGGTGCACTTTCAAGAGTTAATGTATCTTTTCAATATTATGGCCTGGACATGCTTACTGTTTGGCCACGTCAAATTTTAGGGACGTTCTGGGAAAATACAGTTCTCCCTCTCATATACTTCGCTCTGCTAACCATTCTACCCTCCATTTACGTATACCGAAAGCCACGATGGATGCCGGCTTTCATTTATAATCAATTAAGGGAAAATTTCGCAGCCGCAAACGGACAGTGTGTTGCTTTTACCAAAAGTGCCTACCGTCAAATCGACGGACATAAATCGGTAAAACAGCAGGTTGTTGAAGATGTAGAACTCGCAAAGAACATCAAAAAAGAAGGGCTTACTTTGAGGATGTTCACAGGGATGAACACCATCCGTTGCAGAATGTACAGAAACGAAAAAGAGATGTTTGAAGGTCTGAGAAAGAATTTTCTTGCAGGGTTCAGTAACTCTCTGCCTCTATTCATTACAGCCGCTATTCTGCACATCATCGTTTTTATATTGCCTTTTTTTACGTTGATTTGGCAGGGTTTTAATTATAACCCTCCTGTATTTTTTCTCTCAATCGCTTCAATTACGGTGATCTTTATTCAGCGTCTTGTAGTATCCACATGGTTTTCCTGGAATCCGCTTTACGTATTCACACACCCTCTCGGTGTAATCTGGTTTCAACGATTGGGCATCGTTAAGATAATTGATAAAATCACCGGTAAAACGGCTCTTTGGAAGGGGCGGGCTGTTTAACTTTGGTTTGTTCGTTAAACCGTATACTTATCCTGATAATAAACTTTATCGGTAAGTGAACCCCCTATTTATTTTTATTCATCAAGGTTACTATATTGAGAGCAGATGAAGGAATGGATCGATAAATATATCAAGTATTTAAAAATAGAGAAGAACTCCTCTGCTCACACATTAACATCGTACCGCACTGATCTTGAGCAGTTTCTGGCTTTCTGTGCAACTCATTTTGAAGTAAATGCATCAGAAGTTAAAATCAACAACATTGACCGCCTTACAATACGACTCTGGCTTGGAGCATTGAGTGAAGATGGATTGGCCAGGAGTACGATTGCCAGAAAAGTGGCATCCATCCGTTCCTTTTTTAAATATGGATTCGTGCGCGGTGCTGTCGAAAAAAATCCGGCCCATCTGCTCATTGTTCCTAAAAAAGAAAAAAAACTGCCTAAAACAGTTCAAGCAGAAGAAATTGATCGCTTGATGGAGATCGTTGAAACCGGAACTCCACCGGGCAATCAGGATAAAGCGATACTTGAGTTATTTTATGCAACCGGTATGCGATTGTCTGAACTGACCAATTTAAATGTGAACCACCTTGATTTGAACGATAAACAGGTTTCTGTCATTGGTAAAGGTAACAAACAGCGCATCATACCGTTAGGAGAAAAAGCGATTCAGGCTTGCAAGAATCATCTGCAAACACGCCGTGAGCTGTTTGGTAAAAGAACAGATAGTGATGCAAGAAAGGCTCTCTTTCTGGCGCCCGGTGGTCAGCGAATGTATCCTCGCAGAATTCAGAAAATTGTAAAAGACTATTTGACAATGGTGAGTGAGGTAACCCAAAAAAGCCCTCATGTTCTAAGGCACAGTTTCGCAACCCACATGCTGGATGCCGGTGCCGATATTCGAATTATTAAAGAATTTTTAGGTCATGCAGACTTATCTGCGACTCAGATCTACACTCACACAAGTGTGGATCGGCTTAAAAAAGTATATAGCAAAGCCCATCCAAGGGCAGAAAAATAAACCTTAATTGGAGGAAATAATGAAAACGACTTTCACAGCAAGACATTTTGATTGCAGCCAAGACTTAAAGGAGTTCAGTTTGAGCTCTGTTGAGAAACTGGAACAATTCTTCGACAAAATTATCATTTGCGATATTGTACTAAAACCGGGTCAGGATGATGACAATCCTTCCATCGCAGAACTTAACGTAAAAGTCCCAAATACGCTGATTAATGTGAAAGAAGAAGCCCCTTCCTATGAACAAGCTATTGGAGCAGCCGTGGATACAGCCGTAAGACAGCTGCGAAAATATAAAACCAAGCATTTCGAACATCAGTAAATAAAGAGTTATACCTGCCTTGAAACAATCAAGGCAGGCTTTTTTTATCTTCATTAAATGCTATGCTTTTTGATAATCAGGACATTATTCCAAGAAAAGAAAAAGTTCAGGTATCCTCTATTGTTGAGCGTCTGAAGTCTACCCTTAAAATAGAACTTGAGCCACTGGCTGCTGCTGATCATGCTTCAGATAAATATGTTGTAGAGGCTGATCTCCACAGGCCGGGTCTTGCCCTTTCGGGTTATGTGGACCTTTTTACCTACCAAAGAATACAGATTATTGGAAACACAGAGTGTAGATACCTGAGAAATTTGACGGAATCGGATATGATGAGCTCTTTTGAGCAGCTGGTATCCTTCGATATTCCTGTGATTTTCATAACAGACAGTAACAACCTTCCCCAAAAAGTACTCAAACTTGCCGAACAACATAATGTGCCGGTTTATCGCACAAGTTTTGAGACCACAAAATTCATGTATCAACTTCGAGATTTTCTCGAAGATCTCTTTGCGGTGCAAACGATGCTTCACGGTACGATGGTAGACGTTTATGGAATAGGTATTTTAATTGCCGGTAAATCCGGTATCGGTAAAAGCGAAGTTGCTTTGGATCTTGTTGAACGAGGTCATCGATTGGTATCAGACGATGTTGTAATTCTTACCAAGAAAAATAACGTTTTACTTGCGTCAGCTACTGAGATGAATAAGCACTTTATGGAAATTAGAGGATTAGGTGTTGTTGATGTCATGTCTATGTTTGGAATCCGGGCCATACGCTATCAAAAGAGGCTTGAAGTCGTTTTAGAGCTCTCCCTATGGGAAAACTCTGAAAAAGTTGATCGTACCGGTCTGGACAATAATACGATTGGAATTTTAGGCACCGACATTCCGTTGATTCAGCTACCCATAACACCAGGAAAAAATATTACCGTAATCGCTGAAGTTATTGCCATGAACTACCTTTTAAAACACTATGGTTATGATGCTGCCAAAGCATTTCAAAAAAAAGTAAAAAAGCATATTTCTGAAAAAAAACACCGCGACGACATGCCAAAAAGAGCAATTGAATACTTCGAAGGAGATTTTGAATAAAGCTTGCTTCAGTAATTCGTAACAAAACCACTCTGAATTACTCTTTTATATACTAAAGGATTATGCTAACTTTTAGCGCTGATGTTTAACCGCTCAAAATATGTCTGATATCAAACATTTTTACTACGATAACGAGAAATGTGAATTTGTTCCCGTTGTCTACGAAAAAAAAGAAAAAATATTTAACTCTCTCTCCTTCTGGGCTATTAACAGTATTGTAATGGCCAGCATAGCCATTATCGTTCTATCCAATTTTGTAGGATCCCCGGCAGAAATTGCTTTAAAAGCAGAGAATGAAGCATTAATGAGTCAGCTGGAAACAACCCGTGTTTCAATCACAGAATTGGAAAGTGAACTCAACACAATATCTGAGCTCGACAATGAAATGTACCGGTCTGTTTTAGGTTTAAATCCGATATCAGAAGATGAAAGATTAGCCGGTACCGGTGGTACTGATCCTTATGAAGAATTTGACATGTATAGCGATGACGCCTCAGAAATGCTTCGATGGACAGCCTCACGATTGGACAACCTTGAGAGAAGATTGAGTATACAAAAACTATCCTTTGATGAGATTAAATCTTACTACAACGAGAATCAGGAAAGATTAAAACACGTACCGGCTATCCGACCGGTTAACGGAATTTTACTCAGTGGTTTTGGTCCAAGAATTCACCCGGTTTTAAAATATAGAAGAATGCATGAGGGAATTGACTTCCGTGCGAGTATTGGCACTGATATCTTTTCAACCGGAGAAGGGACGGTTAAATATGCCGGCCGCCGAGGCAACTATGGCCTACTTGTTGAAATAGATCACGGCTTTGGATATGTAAGCCGATATGCACACATGTCTGGTTTTGCAGAAGGAATTAGAACAGGAGCTAAAATTGAACGTGGACAGCTTATCGGCTTCTCCGGTGAAACCGGAATGACAAACGGACCACATCTACATTACGAGGTATACTACAACGGGAAACCGGTCGATCCTTTAAATTATCTTTTTGCAGATATTACTCCTGAAGAGTATCTCATGTATAGAGACATTGCCGAAAACAACCCGATGTCGATGGATTAGCATATTAAATTATACCGGTTGAGAGTTGATAAACCTTTATCCGGTAATTTTTAATACTCCGGGATCTCCGTCATTTTCATCATAACCGGTTACATCGATTCCTCTTCCCTTCTTAAGTACGATATTGAATAGAAAAGTAAGCGCGGATTTCGCCTGAAGACAATCATCTTTTGTGCTATCTGAGTCTCTTTCCATTTCTGAAAGGAAAAAATCTTTTTGCCAGGCCCTTATTTGTGAAGAATGGACGATCGACATGTTTTCCAAAAAATCATTCACCAGCTTAACAGCTCTCTTCTCTGAAAGGTAGGAAGCCTGTTTTCTTCTAAGTTCTATTCTAAGATTTGAAAGTATTAGTTCTCTTCTCATTGTTTCTCCTTTTAATCGTAAGAAACAGATTCGAGTTAGTCCTTACACAGAAAGTTTTATTCTAATCTTTTTGTGTAACAAAAAAGCTCCTACAAACTTAATTGAAGGAGCTTTTTTAAAACTAAATGTGGAGCTGGCGGGAGTTGAACCCGCGTCCGAGAAGGTAAATCATCAAGCATCTACATGCTTAGCTATTGATTAAGGTTTCGGATGAAGCAATGCTCAATAGCAAAGCAACTCCACCCTATTCTGCATTAAGTTCTCCAGCCACGCGACAGACACGCCCTTCGGAAAAGCCAGTTTTATCGGCGCTCGCAATGGGGCCTACTGGCAAGACGCCCAAGGGAACGGACTCGTCAGTTTATGCTGCGAGTCTGTAAGAGTAATTGTTGTCAACTACTTTTATTCCATGATGAATGATTAACGAGATTCATCGGTCAATCTCGGCATGCAGCCTGCAATTGTACTCAACCCGTCGAATCCGGTACAGCCCCATTAAGTCAAAGAACGTTAGTCTGTTAATATAACGATTAAATCAACCAAATCGTACCCTGCAGATTTGATTAAATATGTAGAAACATTATTGTTAATAAATTTTGTTTCGATAATATAACAAATGGATCTGGTAACGTTAAGAAGGAAGTATTTTAATTAGTAAGTTTCATGTTTTCAATTGTTTAATAAAATGATGGTTATTTTTAAATATTTTAGAAATATATGTACCCTGTCCATTTCTTTGGAATTTTTCGAAGTGTTTAATGTGTTAGCTTGAGGACATTTACAGAGTTGGACCGCAGAGAATTTAGACAGAAACCACCCAGAACCATACAATATTTTGATTAAAACGTTTTCACTATTCATCATACTCGTCAGTTTAGTATATCAGCCTGTATATTCACAAGATGGAGCATCTGTTAACGGGTATATTACCGACAGTCAAACCGGAGAAACTCTACTATCAGCTAATGTTGCACTACTTGAAGTAAACAGAGGTACATCCTCAAACACATCCGGATATTTCTCTATTACCGATATCACACCGGGCACATATACATTGGTAGCCACTTACATCGGGTATCAGCGATATGAACTAGAGATTACCCTTGAGGAGGGAGAAAATTTACGTCAAAATATTGAAATGATTCCTCAAGGCGTTGAACTTGAAGAAGTTGTGGTTGAATCTCAAGCAGAAAGGGAAGCCCAGAGAAATATAGGTCGTGCGGAAGTATCTACAGAATTAATCAAAGAGGTTCCTGCAATTATTGAACCGGATGTATTCCGCTCCATCCAGCTACTTCCCGGTGTAAAAGCTGCGTCTGATTTCTCCAGCGGGCTTTACATTAGAGGCGGCGGCCCTGATCAGACCTTGATTCTGCTGGATGAAACGACCGTCTACAATCCCACTCACTTTTTTGGATTTTTCTCCACATTCAACCCTGACGCTGTTAAAGATGTTCGTCTTTACAAAGGTGGATATCCTGCAGAGTTTGGCGGACGCTTGGGATCCGTACTCACGGTTTTTAACAAAGATGGAAATCGAAATGAAACAACCGGCTCGGTTAGTTTAGGGCTACTTGCTTCCAGAGTTTCTGTTGAAGGTCCTTACAGCCGTGGTTCATGGATGTTAGCCGTACGAAGATCAACGTTGGAACCTGTCTTAGCTGTACTCAGGCAATCGGTAGATAGCGTTCCGGATCTGTTCTATTTCTACGACATCAACGGAAAACTGAATTTTGATGCCACTGACGACGATCGATTCTCCATCGCTTTTTACACAGGTAACGATAATGTTTCTCTCCCTTTTCAGGAAGACGCCACAATTCGACTGAACTATGGTAATCAAACCGTAAGTACGAAGTGGAGACGAATAATCTCTGAAAAACTGTTCAGTTCAGTCACAGCAACCGGGTCACGCTATTTCAATCAACCGGGCTTTGAAATTGGTGGAACACCTTTTGAGAGTAATAATAAAATTTACGACTTCTCGCTTAAAGGAGACTTGGAGTATTTGCCAAATGAGAAAAATACTATTTCAACAGGTATCTGGACCGGAATTCTTACTCTAAGTTATGCTGACCAATTTGATGATCAGCCAACATTTTCGAATCGAATTCAGTCTACCTATCTCTCGGCATACGTACAAAACGAATGGCGTCCCAATAGTCAATGGATCATTAATGGCGGGATGAGGCTGAATACTTTCGCAGAAGGAAATTTTTACAGGTTTGAACCACGCCTCTCAGTCGAAAACAGATCATTTTCAAACATAAGATTACAGGCCGCGTACGGGCGATACTACCAGTATTTAACACTCATCACCAACGAAGCTTTTTCCGGCTTTGATATTTGGTTGACTTCGGATGAAGGCGTTCCCCCTTCTTACGGAGATCAATTTGTAGCAGGTGTAAAAACAATTCCCTTCGAAGGGTACGGATTAGATGTGGAACTTTATTACCGAACCATGAGAGATCTCTTCGAATTCGATCCTTTTGTCAATGATGCGGCAGGTCTCGACTACTCCGAACTATTCAGGTATGGTGAAGGATATGCTTATGGATTAGAAGTCTTTTTTGAGAAACAAACCGGACGTTACACCGGATTTATTGGATACACCTATGGAATTACCAAACGGAAATTCCCGGGGTTTAATGACGAAATTCTGGATGAACCACTGAGCGGCAGATTTTATCCTCCAAAATATGATCGTACGCATGATGTAAACTTCGTTAGTACCTACAAACTGAGTGAGCGCTGGAGCGTTTCCGCCGTTTTTAATTTTGCGTCCGGCCAACCGTTTACCAAACCTCTTGGAAGAACTCAGTTCAACGGTGTTCCCTGGGGCAGCAGTGAAAGAGATATCTTTACTGTAGGAAAATTAAACGCTTCGCGTCTCCCCTCCTATCACCGGCTCGATATATCATTTAGCCGAAAAGGTACGTTTTTCAAGTTAGGGGACGCTGAATGGCAATTCCAGGTAATCAATGCATATTCAAGAAGAAACATTTGGTTTTATAACTACGATTTTGAGGAAAATCCCGTAGAGCGACAGGATGTTCAACTTCTTCCGGTTATTCCCTCTGTTTCTTACACCGTAAATTTTTAGTTGATATGAAAAAAGTAAAAACTACACTCATTACCATTTTTGCACTGCTACTTTTTGGCTGTGAGAGTTATAATCAGGATGATTACCAAGAGTATATTGTAGTTGAAGGTTATGCTGTTGCAGGTCAGTCCTTACCCGAAATTCGCCTCAGTACAACTACACCTGCCGATTCAGAATATAGTTTTGAAGATAATTTCATACGAAACGCAGTAGTTCTCGTCACTCTTCTCGATGCAAATGGAGAACCTGAAGAAGTTTTTGAATATGCAGAATCTACCGAGGAGCCCGGAGTTTACCTACCTGCAATTGTATCATATCAGGTAGAGGAGCTCAGAACATACAAACTGGATGTTGTTTTTACGGATCGGGACGACCAAATCTCTGCAACAACTACAGTTCCCGATCAGGTTGATGTGGTCAATGAAGTTCCTGAATCGGTTGTATATCAAAGTGAGAATCAACTTGAAATAGTTTTGGCTGAACCTGAACAAACAAATGGTCAGAATGTTTTTGTATTTAATACTATATCTCTTGAACCTGCAATTGATAACTTGACACCATTCTATTTCAGCGTTATTGAGGATGAAGAAGATGTAGACATCAGCGAATATGTCAGAAACTCTTCAGGTCTTATAAATGAAGGTAACTTCGACCCTCTTCCCGATGGAAACATATTGCTTCGTTTTCCCTGGATTGGTGTAGCATTTTATGGTGAAAATCTTGTAGTCACTCTATCAGTTGATGAAAACCTATCCGATGTGATACGTTCTCAGGATGTTCAGCTGGGAGGATCCACTCTGTCTCCCGGAGAAATTCCAAATCTCTTGTACAATGTTGAAGGAGGAATTGGAGTATTCGGAAGTTTAACAGCTGATACAGTGCAAACAAATTTCAGCAGACCATTCTAAGGATTAAATTCAAATTTTACTTCGAATATTGAGTTCCTTTTCTATTTTTTCGTGATCGTTTTTTTCGAGATATTTAGACGCCAAACCTAAAGCTTATTAAACAGTCATGATTGTACCCATAGCCAGTGACCACGCCGGATTCGAAGCCAAAGAAAAAGCTAAAAAGATTCTTGAAAAATTAGGACACACTCCCGTAGACTTTGGAACACACTCCTCCGACTCTGTAGACTATCCGGATTATGCCGTACAGGTATCTGAAAAAGTGAATTCCGGTGAACATAATCTGGGTGTACTGATTTGCGGTAGCGGGCAAGGCATGTGTATGATGGCCAATAAATATCCTAACGTTAGAGGCGCACTGGTTTATAACGATAACGCTGCTAAACTGACACGGCAACATAATAATGCAAACATACTCTGCCTGCCGGGTCGTGAACTCTCTGATGATGTTCTCGAAAATGTTATAAAAGTTTGGTTTGAAACAGAATTTGAAGGCGGCAGACACGACAGACGCGTGAAAAAAATTCACTCTTTAACAGACAAAAAATAGACCATGGATTTACTTAAAAATCAGGACCCTGAGCTTTACGGATTTTTAGAAAAGGAAACGGAACGGCAAAACTACAATTTCGAGCTTATCGCGTCTGAAAATTTTGCTTCCCAGGCCACTATCTCCGCAATGGGATCTGTATTGACAAATAAATATGCAGAAGGTTATCCGGGGAAAAGATATTATGGCGGTTGTGAATTTGTAGATCAAGTTGAAAATCTTGCTCGTGAACGCGGAAAAAAACTATTCGGAGCTGACTGGGTAAATGTTCAGCCTCATTCGGGAGCATCAGCTAATGCCGCTGTTTACTTGGCCATGATGAATCCGGGCGAAACCCTTCTTGGACTCGATCTCGCTCACGGTGGACACCTTACTCATGGCTCTCCGGTCAACTTCTCAGGTATTACATACAATGCTGAATTCTATGGAGTTGATAAAAAAACCGGCCGAATTGATATGAACAAAGTTCGTGAGAAGGCAAAAAAGGTCAACCCTAAGATGATCTCTATTGGTGCCAGTGCATACACAAGAGATTTTGACTATAAGGAATTTCGCGATATAGCCGATGAAGTGGGCGCAATCCTTTGGATGGACATGGCACATACAGCCGGCCTGATTGCGGCAAATGAGCTGAATGACCCGCTTCAAGTGTGTGATATTGTTACTACAACCACGCATAAGACGTTACGCGGCCCGCGGGGCGGGATGATACTGATAGGTAAAGATGGCGAAAATACTATCGGCGTGGTTGCCAGAAAATCCGGACGTACAAAAAACTGGAGTGAAGTTCTCGACTCAGCCGTTTTTCCGGGAAGCCAGGGCGGACCTTTAATGCACGTAATTGCTGCAAAAGCTGTAGCTTTTGGAGAAGCACTTCAACCGGATTTCAAAGAGTATCAAAAACAGGTAAAAGCCAACGCAAAAGTGATGGCCGAAGAGTTTATCAATTTGGGATATGATTTAGTTAGCGGCGGGACTGACAATCACCTGATTTTAGTAGACCTCCGCAGTAAAGGTCTCACGGGAAAAGTGGCTGAAGAGTCGTTGGATCAAGCCGGAATCACCGTAAATAAAAACATGGTTCCATTCGACACGGAAAGTCCGTTTGTTACATCCGGAATACGAATTGGTACCCCTGCCCTGACGACTCGTGGTTTTAAAGAAAATGAATTTCGCTCAGTTGTAGAACTTATCGATCAAGTACTTCAAAAACCGGAAGACGAGGCAAACCGTGTAAAGGTTAAACAACAGGTGCGTGAGATGTGTGAAAAATTCCCACTCTACGATTTTGTTACGGCTTAATTTGAAAATCAGAAGATTGAGAAATAGAATTTATCGGGATACCCTGACTTGATGAGCGAAGAAGGCGGAACAAAACGTGGAATAATGGGGAAAATACTCCCCAAGGCTAAACCTCCAAAAGAGGATCCAACCAACAACATGTCTTTTTTAGACCATCTTGAAGAGTTAAGATGGAGAATTCTGAAAGGCTTGGTTGGGGTACTTTTTGGCGTTATTGTCGCATTTTTCTATCGTGATTTCATTATTCAACAGTTTATACTCGGTCCGGCAAGAGCCGATTTCTTCATGTATCAGATTATGCCGATCAATGCCGTTGACCTCTCCTTAATTTCGAGAAGATTGCCCGGACAGTTTTTTACGTATTGGGGAACGTTGATCATTACTGGAACCATTATTGGGTCTCCAATCCTAATTTATCAACTCTGGGCTTTTGTTGAACCAGCACTTGAGACCGGTGAAAAGATAAAAACGTTTTTAAACGCGATGTTTATCAACTTTTTCTTTTTACTGGGTATCGCTTTTGGATATTTGATCCTTGTACCGTTTGCTGTTCAGTTCTTCACGCAGTTCATTATCGATACCGTCATTAGTAACGAGTTCGATATCAACGAGTACTTCACCTCAGTTGCCATGTGGACCCTCGCTTGTGGCGTAATATTTCAGATACCGGTGGTGAGCTACTATTTGTCAAAAGTTGGACTTTTAACACCCGAAACCATGAGAACCTACAGACGACACGCCATCGTTGCCGTTTTGATTGTAGCTGCTTTTCTCACTCCGCCTGATCCGGTTTCACAACTAATGATCGCCTTTCCACTGCTGTTTTTATACCAATTTGCCATCTTTTTGAGCAAAATCGCAAATAAACAGAGAAAACGAGCGTTAGAAAAGGCATTCAAAGAATCTGGTTAATCAGTTTAATGATTCATTAAAACCCATTACCTTTCAAGCTGAAAGGATCAACCACTTAAAATTTTTGAAAAAGAAATAAATGCAGTCACCCTCTTTAAAAATATTGTTCTTAATCATCGCCGCATCACTTTTTACGATCACTTCCTGTGATACAAATGATCCATTCAGTTTTCCTCCTCCGGATTTTTCAACAGTACCGGATGCATATGATATTGACGGATTAGAACCTTTAGAAATAGAAGAAGGCATAACCGCATATATTCACGAAGAAGGTGATGGTTTTGGAACAGTAACCGTTCGAGATGATTTACTCCTATTTATCACCGTAAGAACATTGGATGGGGATATCATTTATAGCACATACAATGATGCCAGGGTTGAACCTACTTCCATACGTGTAAGCAGCATACAGCTGAACCCAAGTGTTTTTAGTTACAATATTCAGCTCTCATATACTTCTGGGCTGAGACAAGGACTTCTGGGAATGAAAGAAGGTGAGCGGCGCACACTTATTGTACAGCCTGAACAGGGTTATGGAGACTTACCCTCGGGTGCAGCCAATTCCGCCTACAGTGAATCCGTTCTTCAGTACGATTTGATTGTTCTGGATATCATAGACTAATCAGTTGTTGGAAATTTTATTAAGGAAAGTTCTTTACCGAACTTTCCTTTTTTTATTTAATAATTGATGTGCGACCGTTCAAAACGCCCTTTCAGGTTTGTAAGTACCTCATGAACGTTTGTATCGGCCAGTTCTGACCAGTCTGATGCATTAAGCGCGTCACCGCCAAGAATTGTAACCTCTGAATCTACCGTAACGGTATCCTTATCTTTCCCAAGATAAACCATAATATAATCCATGGTAACATTTCCAACCTGTGGATAAAGTTTACCGTCTATAGAAATTTTCAGCTTATTACTCAACGCTCTTGGTACACCGTCACCATACCCAACGGGTATGGTAGCTAAATATCCGTCAGACGGGCTTTTCCATGTAGATCCATAGCTTACCGTGTCTCCCTTTTTAACAGGTCTTAACTGCGCGATTTCGGACTTCCAGGTAAGTGCAGGCTTCAACCATTGGTGTCGGGTTTTACCGGGATTATAACCCAACATACCCAAACCAACGCGAATCATATCATAATTATCAAGATTGTAGTTGGTTGATCCCCCCGTATTACTTATATGCTTTATAGGGATTTCTTCAAAGTGTTTGATGATCTCTTCAAATCTGTTGTGCTGTTCTTCTACAAAATCTGATCCGGGGTCATCCGCCGTAGCGTAGTGTGTGTATATTCCACTGCAGGTTAATCTCTGATTCAACACAGCCTGCTGGCGAACCTCTTTTGCCTGATCGGGGGAAAATCCCAGTCGCCCCATTCCGGTATCAAAATTCAGATGATAATCCGTACCGTCCATCAAAATGGAAAAGTGAGTTAAATGACTTACAGTAGCCGTTAGGTTATGAGTCTGATAAGCCGCTGCCGTCTCATAGGTGGGTACGCCAAACACCAATACAGGTTTGGTTATGCTAGCTCGTCTAAGCTCAATAGCTTCATCCACGTTGGCAACGGCAAACCAATCAACCTGATCCTGGATCTGTTTCGCCACTTGCATCACTCCATGGCTGTAAGCGTTACATTTCACAACGGCTAAAAACTTTTTACCGGGTATTCTCTGTTTAATTGATTCAATATTTTTTGATACTGCACCTAAATCAATTTCCAGGTACGAATTAGGGAAATGGTATTTCAACGTTTTGCTCCAAATAGTTTCTTTTTCGATTTATTTAGTATCACCTGTGCAGCGTTATATCCCGCTGCTCCAAACACACCTCCACCCGGATGGCAAGAAGCGCTGGACAAATATAGATTCTCAATCGGGGTTTCATATCTGCTCAGTTCCGGCGTAGGTCTGAACATAAACATCTGGTCAAAATTCATCTCAACATGCATCACGTTTCCGCGTAAAAGGCCGTGCTTTCTTTCAATATCCAAAGGGGACTGAATATACCAATCTATCAGCTTTCCTTTCATGTTTGGAGCATACTTTTCAACAACGCCGTAAATTTTTTCAGCCTCCCGTTCACGGATATCGTCCCACTTCTCACCATTTGATAATTCGTACGGATGCCATTGCGCCCAGGCGAAGAGTGTATGCTTTCCGTCTTTGGCCACTTCAGGATCAATTTTTGAAAAGGTCATTGCCAACACGGCCGGATCCTCAGGCGGTACACCCTTCATGTAGTCTCCAATTGCCCGATTCATATAACCTACCGAGGGAGCAAGCAGCTGCATTCCATTATGGATAATCTCATCATCCGGAGCCGCCGTGTATTGAGGCAACTCTTCAACAGCGCAGCGAATAACCATTCCAAAACCATTACCCACCTGAATATTCTCTACCTTTTTGAACAGGGAATCATCCAGGTGCTCGCGTCCAACCAGTTTCATCATAGTTGTTTGAACGTGAGCATTCGACACAATTTGATCCGCTTTATAGTAATCACCCGATTCTGTGGTAACTCCCACTGCTTTTCCGTTGCGGATATCAATTTTTTGAACCGGGCTATTTGCTATCACCTCACCGCCATGAGCTTCTATCAAATTCTTCATTGCCTGCGTCAGCATGCCGCTGCCACCCTTCGGATGCTTAGCTCCGCTCTGATGAAGCATCGACTGCCAGCCTACAAAATCACCTGTGGCAGATTGATCAGGCAGTGGACCGGATTGAGCAGCAAACCAAGTTAAAGCGGCTTTTAAGTGCGGATTCTCAAAAGCTTTATCGACCACACTACCATAACTGCCTAAAATTTTCTGCAGACCATCCATCTGTTCCCCTTTTTTAAACATCGAACCGTCCCGGATCTGTCCTTTTGCCATCTCCATAAAAATATTCTTCCCCGTCGGCGGTACCATAAAAGCTTTCAGAACTCCTTTGTTGATTCGCCCCCAAAAATCGATAAACTCTCGATAGTTCTCCACATCTTCAGGAGCTACTTTTGAAATAGACTCCAGTGTTTTCTCAAGGTCCTTATGAAAATGAATTACACCTTTCCCGTCAGGAACAGGATAGCTCATAAAGGGATCCATCTCGATGTACTCCAATCCATAGTTTGTCAGTTCCAGCTCTTCAATGATTCCGGTTTGATGAATCATAATATGAACCGAAGAGCCCACATCCATCCGAAAACCATTCGGATTTTCATCCGACTGAAACATTGTCTCTGTGCATACAGCACCACCAATAGTGTCTCTTCGTTCCAAAACCCCTACTTTGTAGCCCGCTTTCGCCAGATAACTTCCGGTCACTAATCCGTTGTGACCGGAACCGATAATCAGTGCATCAAATTCTTTCATATTTCGTAAGGGTTAGACGTGGATTGAATTTTAAGATTTAGTAAGTTCACTCAACAACATAAAAAGTGACCTCATTCAGGTTTTTCAAAAATAATAAGTAAACCACCAGATAATGCAATTTTTTAAAACTTTTCTCGCCTCTATTTTAGGCACCATTTTGGGAGTATTGATTCTAATGCTCATCCTTTTTGCGACACTTGTCAGCAGCTCGTCAGAACCCGAGCCTTATATTCGCTCCAATACGGTACTGACCATGAACATTACAGGAGATATACCTGCTCGCGTTGCCGACGACCCAATAGAGGAGCTTTTCAATCCTGGCGCACGAAATAGAATGTCTCTGCAGAATCTGAAATCGAACCTCAGCAAAGCCTCCGCTGATGACAATATTGAAGCCGTCTGGGTAAAAACCAATCAGGTACTGGCATCGTGGGCAAACCTTGAGACAGCCTATCGCTATTTCGAAGAGTATAAAGAGAGTGGAAAACCACTGTATTTCAGTACTGATGATATTGGCATGAATGAGAAGTCCTACTATCTGGCAACCCTGGCCGACAGTATATTTACACCACCGGTGACAAATTTCGAATTTGATGGATTTGTTGCTCAGTTCAGTTTCTACGGTGAGATGCTGGATAAAATTGGAATTGAGCCTGAAATTTTCAGAGTCGGAAAATATAAATCTGCCGTTGAGCCTTATATCAATGAGTCTCCTTCTCCGGAAAGTATTGAACAGACCCGTGCCATACTCAATTCGGCAACCGATACTTTTGTTCAGGCTGTTGTAGTTCGAACTGGAAAATCGACTGAAGAAGTAAATGAACTCTTAGCTTCGGCTCCCATAGAGCGAGTTGAATTTGCAATTGAGAACGGCTTGATTGACGCCTATGCATACGAAGATGAAGTAGAAAGTATCATCAAGCAGCGAATTGGGCTGGATGAGGAGGATGATCTGAATACAGTTGGTTTTAGTCGATATGCTCGTGTAACGGCAAATAGTGCCGGACTTGATGTACCTGAGACATCAGACAGAATTGCCGTAATTTACTCCAGCGGAATGATTTTACCGGATCTTGTAGATTCACCATTTGGCTCCGCCGGTATCACACCTAAAAAGTTGAAAAAACAGTTGGACAGCGCTGTTGAGGACGATAACGTAAAGGCGATTGTAATTTATATTAATAGCCCGGGTGGTTCCGCCACCAGCTCCGATCTTCTCTGGCACTATATCAAACAAGCCTCTGAGGAAAAACCGGTTGTAGCCTCAATGGGTTCTGTGGCTGCGTCCGGCGGTTATTACATGGCTATGGGAGCAGATCGTGTACTTGCGGGTGAAAATACGATTACCGGTTCTATCGGAATTTTCAATCTTTTGTTTAACGCCGAAGAACTAATTTCTGATAAAATAGGAATCAATTACGAGACGATAAAAACACACGAATATGCCGATTTACTGAATCTAACCCGGCCTTTTACCCCGGCCGAACGGCGAATCATTCAGCAGAATGTGGAGAGTGGGTATGAAACTTTCCTAAGCCGTGTGTCTGAAGCTCGCGGTATGAGCCGAGATGAAACTCATGAAGTAGCTCAGGGACGAGTATATACCGGTGTGGCGGCAAGAGAAGCCGGATTGATAGACGAAGTTGGAGGTTTGGAAAGAGCCATTGAAGTTGCTGCTGATATGGCTAAAATTGACGAATACAGACTCGATACCTATCCAAAGTCGGAGGATCTGTTCGAATCATTATTTGGTTCTGCAAATGCACAAATGCACGCTATGCTTACATCCTGGATGCCAAAGGATGTGTTAGAAGAGACACAAACTATTCGTCAGCTGATGGATCAACCAAAAGGTCACAACTGGATGTTGCTGCCAATTCAGGTAGATGTGAACTGACATTTTTAAATTTATTGCATCGTTGATTTGAAAAATCACAGTCTCAACATTTTTGTCGGGATGAATTGAAAACATCACTATCTTCGATGAAATCATCATATTGGAGTGCTTTCAGAGTCGATCTGGAAGCACTCTCTTTTTTTTAATATAGTATCATCATGATAAAAGAGACATTTACGATTGAGCAGCTGAGTGAAGGTTTTTTTGAACTTTTCGAAGACGGTACCATTCAAAAGATGGATCCTAAACGGCTCGAAAACCCGATGGATGATCCAAATCTTGGTAAATACTCTTCCGCTTTAGGCATAGACCCGTTACTGATAACAAACGGTGATAAAAATATTGTCGTCGATCCCGGACTCGGCTGGGGACTTGATCACAACAGCAAGTATGAAAACACATCCAATGCTGTTACGAATCTAAAAATATTCGGGCTCAGACCTGAGGATATTCATCATGTCATTCTCACTCATCTCCATTTTGATCACGCAGCGGGTTCAACGTTTGTGAATAACAGTTTTGAAACTGAAATCACCTTCCCTAATGCTACCTATTATGTTCACAAGGAAGAGTGGGAGTACGCTCTGAATCAAATTGACCGGAAGCCGGAATTGATCGGAGCAGACTACCGATTGGATGAACTCTATAAACTCGTTGCAGAAAATCGCATCAAATTTATTGAAACGGATGAATTTACCGTCATTCCCGGCGTAGAGATTATTAAAACTGCAGGTCATACGCCGGGGCATGCTATTGTGCGAATTGAAGACTCAGAAAAAGTCGCCTACTTCATGGGTGATCTAATTCCGACCGAGTTTCATTTGAACCGTCCATCCCATCCTCAAACCGTACTGGATTCAGCTCAGGCCCATCAGGCCAAAAAACTGATCTTACGAAAAGCATACCAGGAAAAGGCGATCATGTACTTCTATCACTCGCTGTACAAAAAGACAGGGCAGCTCACCATTGATGAGAAACGAAGGTATATACTAAAAAAGTAGTCCCCTCGACTGTCGAGTGGCCCTACCACAAAACCTAAGCCTACCACAGAATACTCGACGGTCGAGTGTTCAAGTG
>CAYNZY010000004.1:0-380 GCA_964401805.1 uncultured Rhodohalobacter sp. | reverse complement strand
AGCGAATTTCTAAACCGAAAAGTACGAGCTAATCAGGAATACTCGTGGGACGGCTGAGAGTTTTTTGCTTTCATAGCCTGATCTTGCGTAGAGCCGTCGGACGAGGTGCATACCTCGACTGTCGAGTGGCCCTACCACAGAATACTCGACGGTCGAGTCTTGAAGTGAGTGAATTTCTAAACCGGAAAGTACGGACTAATCAGGAATACTCGTCTGACGGCTGAGAGTTTTTACTTTCATAGTCTGGATTACCGTAGAGCCGTCGGACGAGGGGCATACCTCGACTGTCGAGTGGAACTACCACAAAGCCTAAACCTGCCACAGAATACTCGACGGTCGAGTGTTCAAGTGAGCGAATTTCTAAAGCGGAAAGTACGAGC